>JAZJZO010000001.1:0-196083 GCA_040389765.1 Pseudomonadota bacterium
AGAGGTTGTCGAACTTCGACTTGGTGACGCTGTCGTTGACGTTGATCGCCGGGAAGGGAAGCTTGCCGGTCTTGGCGAGCTCATAGAGGCGGTGGACGCCAGTGGTGGTCTCTTCCGAGACGCCCTTGATGCTCTCGACGGTCTTGGTGAGGTAGCCTGGACGCTCGGCGAGGAAGCGCTTCAGCGTCGCGACAAACACTTCCTCTTCCTCGTTCGACGGCGCGAACAAGGTCTCGCCGGCTTCGACCCGCGCGCCCCACAGAGCGAACATCGTGGCGTCGCCGCCATCGTCGAGGATCATGTTGCAGGTGGTGTCGGTGCCCCAGTCGAAGATGCGGACGACATAGTCCCAATATTCTTCGAGCGTTTCGCCCTTGATCGCGAAAACCGGGATGTTGCGCGCAGCGATTGCAGCGGCCGCATGGTCCTGGGTCGAAAAGATGTTGCAGCTCGCCCAGCGCACTTCGGCGCCGAGCTCGATCAGGGTTTCAATAAGGACCGCGGTCTGGATCGTCATGTGGAGCGAACCGGTGATGCGGGCACCCTTCAGCGGCTTCGAGGCGCCGAACTCTTCGCGCAGCGCCATCAGGCCGGGCATTTCGGTCTCGGCAATCTCGATTTCCTTGCGACCAAAATCGGCAAGGCCGAGGTCCTTCACGACATAGTCGTTGAAACGGGTTTCAGCCTGCGTCGCCACGTCGAAATTCTCCGGATGAATGAATGACCGCGGCGCCCTGAACGATTGGCCGGGCGCCAATGCGCCGCCCCTAGCCGCTGCGGCTCCTCAAAGCAAATATAAAGAAATCTTTATATGTCGGTTTCAGGCGACTCCGGTCTCGCTGGTCAGGAGGCGCGGATCGATCCCCTCGGCCTTGAAAGCAGCCGCCCAGCGCTCGTCGGTCGGCGTATCGAACAGGATCGTCGCCTCACCTTTGGCGGCAAGCCAGCCATGGCGCGTCATCTCCTCGTCGAGCTGGCCTTCACCCCACCCGGCATAGCCGAGCGCCGCGATCCACTGGCTTGGGCCCCGCCCCTTGGCAATGGCGCGAAGCACGTCGATCGTCCCGGTCATCGCAAACAGCTCGCCATTCTCTCCATTGACGTGAAGCGTGTCCTGCCCGCCCCAGTCGGCCGAATGCAGGATGAAGCCTCGTCCGGGCTCGACCGGACCACCGTGGTGGACGGCGCAATCGCGCGCTTCGCCCGGCTCGATCTCCAGCTGGCGAAGCAGTCCGCGGAAGGTGATTCCGGCGCGCTTGTGCCCGACGCCGATACCGATCGCGCCATTTTCGTCATGGACGCACAGCGCGATGACCGCCCGCTCGAAGCGGGGGTCGGCCATGCCCGGCATCGCCAGCAGCAACTTGCCGGACAGGAAGCTCGGTTGATCAGACACGCCCCTCACCATGGCCCCGGCGAGCGGGGCGGGCAAGGCCACTTCGACGCCGCCTGCGGCGTCGCTCAGGACGGGCTTGAGCGCCCCCTTCAGCGATCCTATCTGCCGTTTCATCTTTCCTCCGAGGAGACCCGCAATGACCATCCAAGTCGGTGACAAGCTGCCTGACGTGCCCCTGACCCTCGCTGGCGCCGAAGGGCCGCAGCCGACCACCAGCGGCGAATTTTTCGCCGGCAAGCGAGTCGCCTTGTTCGCTGTCCCCGGCGCTTTCACGCCGACCTGCTCGGCGAAGCACCTGCCCTCCTACGTCGAGAAGGCCGACGAGCTGAAGGGCAAGGGAATTGACGAGATCGCCTGCATCTCGGTCAACGACGCCTTCGTCATGGCCGCCTGGGGCCAGCGTGACGGTTCGGACCAGGTCACCATGCTGGCGGACGGCAATGGCGCCTTCACCGATGCGGCCGGCCTCGCCATGGACGGCAGCAAGTTCGGCATGGGCCAGCGTTCGCAGCGTTATTCGATGGTCGTCAACGACGGCACCGTCGAGCAGCTGAACGTCGAAGGACCCGGCGAATATCGCGCCTCCAGCGCCGAATATATGCTGGACCAGCTGGCCACCGCCTGACGGCCAAAGGCGACTCGCCGCGCCTGCTGCTCCCCTTGCCGCTCGCTCGAAACGCCCGGTCGTCCCGGGCGTTGTCGAGGTGTGTTTCAGTAAAGGAGTAGCATAACATGGCGACCAACAATCGAGGTGGAAATCGTGGCGGCAACCGCAGCAATCGCGGCCGCAACAACAACCCCGAGGGCAACAACCAGTACACCAGCGGATGGATGGGCTCGGCCCGAGAGAATCCGCTGACCGCGGCGGCTGCGGTCGGGGGCGCGGTTGCCGCCGGCGTTTTCCTCTGGTCGCGGCGAAACCAGATCACCGACCAGCTCTCGAACCTGTCCGACCAGATCAGCGAATGGCGCGAAGGCTACCAGTCGGACGGCCAGTTCGCCGGCGACAATCAGACCGAAAGCGAGAGCTTCATGGCGAGCTCGAGCCCGAACCGGGGCCGCGGGCGCAAGAGCCAGGCCGACATTTCGGCGGAAGCGCTGACCTTGAAGGAAACGGGCAAGGCCACGGCCTGACCGTCCGCTTCATAGGACCAACCAAGGGGCGTCTTCGGGCGCCCCTTTTTATTGCGCCAGGAAGCTGGCGATCGCTTCGCCAAGCTCGGGCTTGGTGATCGAGCTCATGTGCGTGCCCGGCACTTCGGCGAAGGTTGCATCGGGCAGGGTCGCGGCGAGCTCCCGGCCTGAGCCATTGTCGTCATCCTGCGCGCCGCACACGACCAGGGTCGGCATGGTGAAGGCCTTCAGCCAATCGAGGAAGGCATCGGAAAAGCTTTCGAGCAACAGGCCCGCGGCGATCCGATCGATCTTCTGACTCTTCATGAACTGGATCGACAGCCAGTGCGGGTCGTCGCGCGGCGGCCGCCGATCGAACATCGCGATGGCATCGAGGAAGAAATTCTTGCGACGCTCCCAATGCTTCAGGCCTTCGAACCCGGCGCCGCCAAGGATTGCGCGGCGCGGCGTCAACCCCTCGCCCACGCCCTCGACCGTCGTCCGCGCGCCGAGCGAGAAACCGCCGAGGTCGAACTCCGCCAGTCCGAGATGCGCAATCAGTTCCTTGAGGTCGCGCGCCAGAATCCCCTTCGGATAATGTTCCGGCTCGTGCGGCCGGCCGCTGAGCCCATGCGCGCGAAGATCGGGCATGATCACTCGGAAGCCTTCGCGGGCGATCCGCTCTGCGTGACCGAACTTGATCCAGTTCATGTTGGCGTCGGAGAAGAGACCGTGGAGCAGCACCAGCGGCCGCCCCTCGCCTAGCTCATGATAGGCGAGCTCGACCCCGTCGGACGCGGTCCAGCGTGTAACTCTGGCTTCGGTCATCCCGGGAACTTGCCCGTGGCCTCGATCCACTTGTCGACCAGTTTGGGATAATTCTCGGTCCGATGTTCGGGCAGGCCTTCGGTGTTGAGCCATTCGCGGTGGATGCTCTCGGCGCCGAAATGGTGCCGCGGCTTGAAGCGCGAGGGATCGTCGAAAGCGGCAACCGTCAGGTCCATATTGTCGCCCTCGCCCTTGAACTTGAACCCGAGGGAGGTGCCGCACTCGCGGCAATAGGGCCGAAGCGCGATCGGCGAACTGTCAAACCAGTCGGGCTGGTGGTCCCAGGTCACGTCGGCGATCGGCACGCCCGTCATCGCCAGCGAAACCGAGCCCGAGGCGCGCTGGCACATCCGGCAATGGCAAAGATAGGCGTCGTCGCTGGCGATCTTCGCGGTGAAGCGGACGCGCCCGCAGGCGCAGCCGCCGGTCATCGCTTCCGCCATCACGCCGCCTTCTGGAGGTGTTTCCGGCCGAGAAGCTCGGCGATCTGCACCGCGTTCAGCGCCGCGCCCTTGCGCAGGTTGTCGCTGACGACCCAAAGCGACAGGCCGTTGTCGACCGTCGAATCCTCGCGGATGCGACTGACGTAGGTCGCATATTCGCCGACGGCCTCGACCGGCGTCACATAGCCGCCATCCTCGCGCTTATCGACGACCATCACGCCCGGCGCCTCGCGCAGGATTTCGCGCGCCTGATCGGCCGAAATCTCGTTCTCGAACTCGATGTTCACGGCTTCGCTGTGGCCGACGAAGACCGGGACCCGGACCGCGGTCGCGGTGACCTTGATCGCCGGGTCGAGGATCTTCTTGGTCTCGACCACCAGCTTCCATTCCTCTGTAGTCGAGCCGTCGTCGAGGAAGTCCCCCGCCTGCGGGATGACGTTGAACGCGATCTGCTTGGGATAGACCTGGGGCTCGTTGGAATCGCCGACGAAGATATTACGCGACTGGTTGAACAGCTCGTCCATCCCGGCCTTCCCGCTGCCCGATACCGACTGGTAGGTGGCAACGACGACGCGCTTGATCTTGGCAAAATCGTGAAGCGGCTTCAGCGCGACGACCAGCTGGGCGGTCGAGCAATTGGGATTGGCGATGATGTTGCGCTTGGCGTAGCCGGCGAGCGCCTCGCTGTTCACTTCGGGCACAATCAGCGGGACATCCGGGTCCATCCGGTAAAGCGAGCTGTTGTCGATCACCGTGCAGCCCGCCGCGGCCGCCTTGGGCGCATAGAGCCTCGAAACCTCCGACCCGGCCGAGAACAGGGCCATGTCCCAGCCGGCGAAGTCGAAATGCTCGAGGTTCTTGACCTTCAGGGTCTTGCCGCTGTCACCGAAATCGATCTCGTCGCCGGTCGAGCGCGCCGAGGCGAGCGCCACGATCTCATCGATCGGGAATTGCCGTTCGGCGAGGATGTTGAGCATCTCGCGCCCGACATTGCCCGTCGCACCGACGACCGCGACCCGATAGCCCATATTTTCCAATCCACGCTTGCTGTTGAGCGGGGCGAGTTGGGCTTGCCCCGCCCGCTTGTCAACGCGGCCCGCCGGGCACTCCGTTTTCTTCGAGGAAGTCGAAGATCGTGTTCCAGCGGTGTGCCTGCACCTTGGGCACGCCCGAGCGATGGGTTTCGCCCGGGTACAGCATCATTTCGAACGGCACATTCTCGCGCTGCAGCTTGGCGACCAGCACCGAGCTGTTCTCGAAGAAAACGTTGTCGTCCGACATGCCGTGGATGATCAGCAGCGGATCCTTGATCTTGCCGGCTTCCGCCAAAGCGTTCGACTTGTCGTAGGCCGCGCGGTCTTTTTGCGGCGTGCCCATGTAGCGCTCGGTGTAGGCCGTATCGTACAGCTCCCACTTCGTGACCGGAGCGCCGGCAATGCCCGCCGCGTAAAGGCCCGGATCAGCCTCGAGCTGCTTCAAGGTCATGTAGCCGCCGTAGGACCAGCCATCGATCGCGATGCGCTTCGGGTCGACGAAGGGCAGCGATTTCAGGAACAGCGCGCCGGCCTTCTGGTCCTCGACCTCGACCGAGCCCATCGCGCGATAGATCGGCTTTTCGAAGGCGACGCCGCGATTTGATCCGCCGCGATTGTCGATCTGGAAATAGATGTAGCCCTTGTCGACGATGGCCTGCTCGAGAGCACCGCCCCAGCCCTTCGACACGCTCTGCGAATGCGGGCCCCCATAATGTTCGAACAGCACCGGATAGCGCTTGCCCGGACGCAGCGGCGGCGTGGTCATCTTCCAGTAGAGCGTGGTTCCGTCCGGCCCCTTGATCGTGCCGTAGGTCGGCAGCTGGTGGCTGGCGAGGTAGGGCGCATAGGGGTGCTTGCCGTCGAGCCGGTTCTCTTCGACCCAGGTCAGCAGCTTGCCGGTCGAGTCCGCGAGATAGACCTGGCTCGGCTGCGCGGGCGAAGAGCGGCCGATGAGCAGGTTCTTGCCCTTCTTGTCCATCGACGCCCCATTGGAGAAGGCGAGATCGGTCAGGCGAACCGGCTCGCCCGGATTGAGGTAATCGACCGAATAGACCTGCGTTGCGAGCAGGTCGTCCTTCGTCGCGCTGAAGAACAAGCGATGCGAATCCTGGTCCACACCGGCGAGGTCCTTCACCACCCACGGGCCGCGCGTCAGCTGCGTCCACTTGCCGTCGGCGTAGCGATAGAGGTGGCTGAAGCCGTCGCGTTCCGAACCCCAGATGAGGCTGCCGTCGTCGAGGAATTTGTAATTGTCGGCGAGGTTGATCCAGTGCTGTGGAGCCGCGAGCTCGCTGAACATGACGCTGCTCTTGCCCGTCGCCGGATCGACGTTGAGGACGTCGAGCCGGTCCTGCACGCGGTTGAGGCGCTGGACATAGAGCTTCTTGCCGTTGGGGGCCCAGTCGACCCGCGCGAGATAAATGTCGCGGTCGGGGCCGAGGTCGACCTTCACCTTGCGACCACCAGCCGGATCGATGACGTAGAGCGACGTGTCGACGTTTTTGGTGCCGGCCGCGGGGTAGCGCTGCTCGAAGGTCTTGGTGCCCTCGGCGCCGATCGCGGCGCGGGTCAGGACATCGACCGGCTTGTCGTCATAGCGCTGGACGGCGATGCGATTGTCCTTGGGCGACCACCAATAACCGGTCAGGCGATCGAGCTCTTCCTGCGCGATGAACTCGGCCTCGCCCCAGTGGACCAGCGGCCCTTCCTTGGGAGTGACGGGCTTCATCGTGCTTCCGACCGGGGCGACCCACAAGCGGTTGTCGCGGACGAACGAGAGATATTTGCCGGTCTCGCTCAGCACCGAGTTGAGCATTTCGCCCTTGCCGATGCCGTTGACGACTTTGACGGTGCCGTCGACGCCGGCCAAGTAGAGCACGCCTTCGAGCGGAACGAGGATCGACTTGCCGTCCGACGACCAGTCGTACGTCACAATGCCCTTCAGGCTGACGGTCCCGGTGCGCTCGCGCTGCATCTTTTCGGCTTCGGACATGGCCTGTCCGCCGCCGAGCTTTTCGGAATCGACCAGCATCCGCCATTGGCCCGTGGTGCGGTCGAACGCCCACAAATCATAGCGCTGAAGGTCGGTCATGCGGTTGCGAAGCACCGCGAGGTAGCGTCCGTCCGGCGACAGCTTGGCTGACTTGGGCACCGAACCATTTAGCGACGGACTTTCGAACACGCGTTCGATCGTCAGCTGCTGCTGGGGAACGCCTGGAGGAGCTGGAAGCTGGGCCGCGGCAAGCGACGGAGAGACGAACATGGCGGCGGCAAGAAAAGGAGCGATGCGCACAGGCAATGTCTTTCAAGCAGGAAACGGGATGCCGGAGGAGACCGGCCAGCGCACTTCATCGCCCATCATCGCGCAATTGAAAAGGGCGCCATCCCGCGCTGCAAGACTCGCTGCAGTTTCGCCATGTCGGTTGGTAGAAAAGGCGCCCGACTCGCACCTGTAGACGCGGCTGGTGAACCGGGATGCGATCCGGCCCGCCAGCAGCGGAAAAGCTAAAGCTTAAGCTTTGGTCGCTTCGGGCGCGTTGTCGGCGCGGGTCGCTTCGGTCTCGGCACCCTTGCCGCCCGGAACGTCGCGCTGGATCGTACGGCGCTCGGCGATACGGGCCGCCTTGCCGGTGCGGCCGCGCAGATAATAGAGCTTGGCGCGGCGGACGTCGCCGCGGCGGACGACGTCGATCTTGTCGATGATCGGCGAATAGAGCGGGAAGACGCGCTCGACGCCTTCGCCGAAGCTCATCTTGCGGACCGTGAAGTTCGAATTGATGCCCCTGTTCGAACGGGCGATGCAAACGCCTTCGAAGTTCTGCACGCGGGTGCGGTCGCCTTCGATCACCTTGACGCCAACGCGCAGGGTGTCGCCGGGACGGAATTCGGGAACGGGCTTGTCCGCGGTGAGCGCGTCAATCGCTTCGCGCTCGAGAGTCTGGATCAGGTTCATTTCAATTACGCCTTCGTATCTCGTTGCCGCGCGCCAGAGGGCGGTGCCTGCGATGCGCCCCCGTGGCGCTCGATCAGGTCCGGCCGCCTTAGCCGTGTATCTTCGACCGCGCGTTCGTGTCGCCACGCCGCGATCTTCGCATGATCCCCCGACCGCAGCACTTCGGGGATCGTGCGCCCTTCCCATTGAACAGGCCGGGTATAGTGCGGATATTCGAGAAGCCCGTCGTTGAAGCTCTCTTCCTCTCCGCTGGAGGCCGCGCCCATTACCCCGGGAAGCAGCCTCACGCAAGCGTCGAGCACGACCATCGCGCCAAGCTCTCCGCCCGAGATGACATAATCGCCGATCGAGACCGGCTCGAGCGCTCGCGCCTCGAAGATTCGCTCGTCGAATCCCTCGAAACGCCCGCACAGCAGGATCACGCCCTCGCCGCTCGCCAGTTCGCTGACCTGCGCCTGCGTCAGCGGTGCTCCGCGTGGGGTGAGCGCGAGCATCGGCCGGCCGTCCGCGACGCTGTCGAGCGCGGCGGCGAGCACGTCGGGCCGAAGCACCATCCCCGCCCCGCCGCCCGCCGGCGTATCGTCGACACTCCGGTGCTTGTCGGTCGCATAGTCGCGGATATTGGCCGCTTCGAGCGACCACAGCCCCTCCTCCAGCGCCTTGCCGGCAAGGCTCAGCCCAAGCGGCCCCGGGAACATGTCCGGGTAAAGGGTCAGGACGGATGCTCTGAAGGTCATCTTGGAACCGCCGCTATCACAATCCATTGGGCTGCGCATGGATGAGCCGATACTCGACTGCCTCGTGATCGGCGGCGGCCCCGCAGGGCTGACCGCCGCAATCTACCTCGCCCGCTTCCACCTCGACATCCTGGTCGTCGATGGCGGCAAGAGCCGCGCGAGCTGGATCCCCTGCACGCGCAACGTCTCGGGCTTCCCCGATGGCATCAAGGGCACCGAGCTATTGCAGCGGATGCGCGAGCAGGCCTGCAAGTACGGCGCGAAGATTGTCACCGAGTTCGTGACGAAGCTCGAACGCGACCCCGAAAGCGGGCTGTTCACGGCAACCTGGGGCTCGGGCACTGCGACCGCGCGCACGGTGCTGCTCGCGACCGGAGTCACCAACCGCCGCCCGCCAATGGACGAGGAACTCCATGACGACGCCCTCGCCCGCGGCCTCGTCCGTTACTGCCCGATCTGCGACGGCTTCGAAGTTACCGACAAGAAGGTCGGCGTAATCGGTAGCGATAGCCATGGCGTCGCCGAGGCTTTGTTCATCCGCAGCTACACCGCCGACGTGACCCTGATCGCCCCCGACAAGGCGCTGAGCCTCAAGCCCGAGGACCAGCAACGCCTGAAGGACGCGGGGATCGGTTGCGTGGACGGGCCGACCCAGGCCGTCGCCATCCCCGGCGATTGCATCGTCGTCGATACCGCCGAGGGGCATCACAGCTTCGACACCATCTATCCCGCGCTCGGCAGCGACACCCATACCCAGCTTGCCGAAATGGTCGGCGCGGACCTGTCGAAGGACAGCTGCGTGAAGATCGACACCCATCAGCGAACTAATGTTGCCGGCCTCTATGCTGCCGGCGACGTAGTCATCGGGCTGGACCAGATCAGCCACGCCATGGGCGAAGGCGGCGTCGCGGCCACCACCATCCGCAACGATCTGTTCGCCAAGGAACCCCGCTGGCGCGAGCCGCCCGAGCAGACAATGCAGGAAGCCGAAAGCGGCAGCTAGGCCAGGAAGTCAGGGTCGAGGACGATCCGCCCCTCTTCAAGGTCGGCGACGCCGTCGCGGAACGGGATCAACGACCGCTTGCCGCTCTCCGTTTCGATTTCGAGCAGGTCGCCCGCCCCGTAATTCTCGACCGCGACCACGGTCCCGACCTGCGCTCCCTCGCGATCGACGGCGGGCAGGCCGATCAGGTCAACATGATAATATTCGCCGTCTTCGAGCTCCGGCAGCGCTTCACGGTCGATCTCGATGAGCGAGCCGCGCAGGGCTTCGGCGGCGGAGCGGTCGCCGATCCCTTCGATCCGCGCGACCGCGCCTTTGCCACTGTCGCGAACCGACAGCAGCCGTCGAGGCGTGCCCGCGACGTAAAGGTCTGGCTGGCGCGACAGGCTCTCGGCACTGTCGCTGAACAATTTCAGGCGAACCTCGCCCTTGATGCCATGAGCTCCGGCGACCGCGGCCAGCGCAATCCGGCGCTCACCACGGTCGCTGGAAGCGGCCAATTACTCGGCCTTCTCTTCGGCCTCGGCCTGCGGCGAATCCTCGGTCGGGGGAGCGACTTCGTCGGCGCCTTCGACCGGAGCCGAAGCCGATTCACCCTCGCCGGTGGCGTCGGGCTGCTCGGCAGCGGCTTCCTCGGCAGGAGCCTCGGCAGTGTCCGGGGTCTCGACGACCTCTTCCTCGCCTGCGGGCGCTTCAGCAGGAGCTTCCTCGGCGGCCGGCTCTTCAGCGGCTTCGACCGGCACAGTCTCTTCTGCGGCTTCCTCGGCAACCGCTTCGCCTTCGACGGTCGGCTCGGCCGTCGCGGTCTCGACTTCCTCGGCGACGACGGTCTCGGCCTCGACCTGGGTATCCTCGGCAACCGGCTCTTCCTGCGGCGCGGCAGCAGCCTCGGCGGCCTCCGCTTCCTTGGCGGCGCGCTGCTCGACGCGCTCCTTGGCCTTTTCGCCCGGCTCCGCCTTCTTCGGGTTGTTGCGGGCCGGACGCTCCTTGATGCCGGCGGCGTCGAGGAAGCGAAGCACGCGGTCCGACGGCTGGGCGCCGACGCTCAGCCAATGCGAGATGCGCTCGGCGTCGAGCTTGACGCGCTCGGGCGAATCCTTGGCGAGCAGCGGATTGTAGGTGCCGACCTTCTCGATGAAGCGGCCGTCACGCGCGTTGCGGCTGTCTGCGACGACGATCCGATAATAGGGACGCTTTTTCGCGCCACCGCGCGCGAGACGAATTGAAACTGCCATTTTCTATAGTCCTTTCAGTATATTCGATTACTTTTTTGAAAACTTGTCGAAACCGGGTGGAAGGTTGAACGGCTGGCCGCCCCCAAGTCCGGGAAGGCTGGCGCCACCGCCTAGCCCCCCGGGCGGAAGCGCTCCGGGAGGCGCAAGTCCGCCGAGCGCCCCTTCGAGGCCGCCCTTGCTGAACATCGCCGCCAGCTTGCCGAAGCCGCCCATCTTCTTGAGCCGCTTCATCGCCGTCGCCATTTCCTGGTGCATCTTGAGGAGCTTGTTGACCTCCTGGACGGTGGTCCCGCTGCCCTTCGCAACGCGGATTTTGCGCTTGGCGTTGATCAGCTCGGGCTTGGCGCGCTCCTTGGCGGTCATCGACGACAGCATCGCTTCCATGTGAGTCAGCGCCTTGTCGTCCTGCGCCTTGTCCATTGCGCCCTTCATGCCCTTGAGGCCGGGCATCATTCCCGCGAGCGCACCAAGGCCGCCCATGCGCTGCATCTGGCGCAGCTGGGCCCAGAGATCGTCGAGGTCGAACTTGCCCTTGGCCATCTTGGCCGCAAGCTTTTCCGCCTCGTCCATCTGGATCGTCTCGGCGGCGCGCTCGACCAGGCTGACGACGTCGCCCATGCCAAGGATGCGGCCGGCAACGCGTTCGGGGTGGAAGGCTTCGAGCTTGTCGATCGCTTCGCCGACACCGGCGAACTTGATCGGCTTGCCCGTGACCGCCCGCATCGAAAGCGCAGCGCCGCCGCGGGCGTCGCCGTCCAAGCGGGTCAGGATCACGCCCGATAGCTCGACTTCACCGGCAAAACCCTTGGCGACGTTGACCGCGTCCTGGCCGGTCAGGCTGTCGACCACGAGCAGGGTTTCCGTCGGCGTCGAAGCGGCCGCGACGGCCTTCATCTCGGCCATGAGCTGGTCGTCGACGTGAAGCCGCCCGGCCGTATCGAGCATGACGACGTCGAAGCCCTGGAGCTTGGCCGACTGAAGCGCGCGCTTGGCGATATCGACCGGCTGCTGCCCAGTGACGATGGGGAGAGTCTCGACCCCTGCCTGGCGGCCGAGCACGGCCAGCTGTTCCTGCGCCGCTGGGCGAGCGACGTCGAGCGACGCCATCAGCACCTTCTTGCGCTCGCGCTCGGTCAGGCGCTTGGCGAGCTTGGCCGTCGTCGTCGTCTTTCCCGAGCCCTGCAGGCCGACCATCATGATGACGACGGGCGGGCTGGCGTTGAGGTTCAGCTCGGCAGTCTCTGCGCCCAGCGTCTCGACGAGCGCGTCGTGGACGATCTTGACCACCATCTGGCCCGGCGTGACCGAGCGCAGGACTTCCTGGCCGACGGCTTTTTCGGTGACCTGGTCGACAAAGTCGCGAGCGACGGGGAGCGCGACGTCCGCCTCGAGCAAGGCGACGCGCACTTCGCGCATCGCGGCGCGCACGTCCGCCTCGCTGAGCGCGCCGCGCCCGCGAAGCCGGTCGAATACGCTGCCGAGCCGATCGCTCAGAGTGTCGAACATTCAATTCTCCTCAACGATGCTGCGCGCCCATATGGGGTGCAAAACGCAAAATACGCCGGCGGGCGAAACCTCGCCGGCCAGCGTGCATCCGTGGACGCTCACATCGATGTCTGTCCGAAGACGGTGCGGCGGGTAGCTGATCTGCCCGCCACAATCAACTCTCAGCTCTTGGGCGGCCTCCCGCCACCTCCACCACCATTACCACCGCCGCCGCCCTTGGGCGGGCGGCCGCCACGGCGATGGCCGGTCGACGGGCCACGCGGCGGACCGCGGCGATCACCGGATCCCGGGCGCTGCCGCTCGGGCACGCGGTCCATCGGCCGCGACTGCTGCATCTGCTGGCGCGGGCCGACTGCATAGCCTTCCTTCAACAGGCTGTTGAACGCGGTCCGCGTGCTTTCGGCGATCTGGTCCTGCAGTTCCTGGGGCAAATCCGCGAAGACGACGTTCGGATGAATCGCCTGCACGTCCCGCAAAAGCTGGTTCGGCAGCCCGCCCGAGGCGCGCTTCAGCGCCTGCAGGGCATCGATCACCGCCGAAAAGATGATCGATTGCATGACATCGGTTGCGGCTCGCTGCATTTTCGCCTCGCTAGACTTGGACCCGGCCGCTCCCTAAGTCGCGGCCATGCGGCGGCACTTCCACAAGATGCACGGTCTCGGCAATGATTTCGTGATCATCGACGCGCGGAAAACGGTGTTTGACGTCACGCCGTCGCTTGCCCGCGCCATTGCCGACCGTCGCACGGGCGTCGGCTGCGACCAGCTGATCGTGCTCGAGCCGAGCGACAGTGCCGACCTCAAGATGCGGATCTGGAACAGCGACGGTGGCGAAGTGGAATCGTGCGGCAACGCCACGCGCTGCGTCGCCCAGCTGACCGGCGCGACGCGGATCGACAGCGACGGCGGCGTGCTCGACGCCTCGGCGGAGGGAAATGACATCAGCGTCATCCTCCCGGCGCCGCGGTTCGGCTGGGAGGATATCCCGCTCGCCTATGCGATGGACACCGCCGCGGTGCCGATGGCCTGGGACGAGCTGAAGCAGCCCTTCGCGGTCAATGTCGGAAATCCGCACCTGGTTTTTTTCGTGACCGATGCCCGCGGAGTGGATCTCGACGAGGTCGGCCCCAGTATCGAGAACGATCCGGCCTTCCCCGAGCGGATCAATGTCAACGTCGCGACCAATGTCGACGGCGTGCTCAAGCTTCGTACCTTCGAGCGCGGCGCCGGCGAAACGCTCGCCTGCGGCACCGGCGCCTGCGCAACGGCCGTCGCGGCAATCGCGACCAAGCGGGCGCAATCGCCGGTGCGCGTCGACATGACCGGCGGAAGCCTGATGATCGACTGGCCGCCGGGCGGGCCGATCCGGATGACAGGCGGCGCGGTCCACGTCTTCGAAGGCGAGCTCGACCTGGATGCTCTGGCATGAGCGTCGAGACGATCACGCTCGGTTGCCGGCTGAACTATGCCGAGAGCGAGACGCTGGCGCGGTCAGCGCCTGCGGGGGAGGATTGGCTGGTCGTCAACAGCTGCGCGGTCACCAACGAGGCGGTTCGCCAGACGCGCCAGGCCATTCGCCGCGCTCATCGCCAGCGCCCGAATGCAAAGATCCTCGTTACGGGATGTGCCGCCGAACTCGATCCTGGAACTTTCGCGGCCATGCCGGGCGTGTCGCAGGTCGTCGGAAACGATAATAAACTCAATGCCTTCTCCGATCGCGGCGTCATGGCGCCAGCAGGGATGCTGGCCAAGGTAAAGAGCTTCGTCGCGGTCCAGACCGGATGCGACCATCGCTGCACCTTCTGCTCGATCTGGCAGGCCCGCGGGCCGAGCCGTTCGCTGCCGTTCGAGGCAGTCCGCGACGCGATTGCGCGCGAACTCGACCGTGGCGCGAAGGAGATCGTGCTGACAGGGGTCGACATCACCGATTACGCCTGTCCTGAGCGAAGTCGAAGGGACGGTGGCCTGGGCCAGCTCTGCCAGCGGCTGCTTGCCGCCGAGCCGCGGCTCACGCGCCTGCGCCTCTCCTCGCTCGACAGTATCGAGATCGACGAGGCGCTTTTCGAGCTGATCGCGGGCGAACAAAGGCTGATGCCGCACTTCCACCTCTCGCTGCAGGCCGGGGATGACATGATCCTCAAGCGGATGAAGCGGCGGCATAGCCGCGCCGAAGCCGTGCGCACCGCCGAGCGAATCAAGGCCGTCCGTCCCGACGCGTCCATCGGCGCCGACCTCATCGCGGGTTTTCCCACAGAAACTGAAGACATGGCACTAAATAGTTTGAAATTGCTGGATGACTGCGACGTTGTCGCCGCGCACATCTTCCCCTTCTCGCCGCGCCCGGACACCCCCGCGGCGCGCATGCCTCAGCTCGAGCGCGAGCTGATCAAGGTTCGCGCGGCACGCCTGCGCAGTGCTGCCGGCGAACGGCGCGCCCGCTGGCTCGAAGCCCAAGTCGGTTCGGTCCAGCCGGTTCTCGTCGAGGGCGACGACATCGGCCACACGGACGCCTTTGCGCCGGTCGCCATCTCCGGACCGCTCGGCGCGTCCGGCCATGCCCGCATCACCGCCAGCGACGGCGAGCGGCTTCAGGCGAAGTGGGCATGAGCTGGCTCGACCGCCTGCGTGGCGGCTTTTCCAAGACCGCCGAGCGGGTTGCCGACAATCTGACAGGCCTCACCAGCCGTGCCGCGCTCGATACGGCCACGCTCGACGACATCGAGGAGGCGCTGATCGCGTCCGACCTCGGTCCCGAAGCGTCACATCGCATCCGCGAGGCGATCGCGGCCCGCCGTTTCGAACAGCTCGATGAGCGTGGCCTGCGGACGATCCTCGCCGAGGAAATCGAGAAGATCCTCGCTCCGGTCGCCAAGCCGCTGGAGGTGTGGGGTTTCCCCCGCCCCCACGTCATCCTGGTGATCGGCGTCAACGGCTCGGGCAAGACGACGACCATCGGGAAGCTCGGTCATTGGCTGAAGGAGCAGGATTACGGAGTGCTGCTCGCCGCGGGGGACACCTTCCGCGCCGCCGCGATCGAGCAGCTGCAGATCTGGGGCGCCCGCATCGGCGCCCCGGTCATTTGCGGCAAGGAGGGCGGGGACGCCGCGGGCATCGTGTTCGACGGGGTCAAGCAGGCCACGGCGGAGGGCGAGGACGTGCTGATCGTCGACACCGCCGGCCGGCTGCAAAACAAGGCGCATCTGATGGACGAGTTGGCGAAGATCCGCCGCGTCCTCGGCCGGCTCAACCCCGAAGCGCCGCAGGACATCCTGCTCGTGCTCGACGCGACCACGGGACAGAACGCCCTTGCCCAGGTCGAGGTGTTCCGCGAGACCGCTGGAGTGACGGGGCTCATCATGACCAAGCTGGACGGGACCGCGCGCGGCGGCATCCTCGTCGCGGCGGCGGAGAAGTTCGGTCTTCCGATCCACGCCATCGGCGTTGGCGAGCAGGCCGACGACCTCCGCCCGTTCGACCCGCGCGCAGTAGCCCGGGCAATCGCTGGCCTGCCGCCCGAATGAGCACCGCCAGGAAAACCGAGCCGCAGGGCACGACCAAGCTGCTGATCGACCTTGGCCCGTTGCTGGTCTTCTTCCTGGTGAATTTCGTCGCGCCGGTGCCGTCGGTCATGAAGATCTTCGTCGCGACCGGCGCCTTCATGGTCGCGATGATCGCCGCCATGCTGTTCTCGGCTATCCGCTACCGCACCATCTCTCCCCTGCTGTGGTTCTCCGGGATCATGGTCGTCATCCTCGGCGGGCTCACCATCTGGCTGCACAACGAGGTCTTCATCAAGATGAAGCCGACCATCTATTATGCGCTCGTGGCAGGGCTGCTCGCGTTCGGGTTGGCGACCGACCGGCCGCTCCTGCAGCGGGTGCTCGGCAGCACCTATCCCGGGCTGGACGCCGAGGGATGGAAGAAGCTCACTCGCAATTGGGCGATCTTCTTTGCCGGCATGGCGATCCTCAACGAGGCGGTGTGGCGCAATTCGACGACCAGCTTCTGGATCGGCTTCAAGCTCTGGGGTGCGATCCCCCTCACCTTTCTCTTCGCCGCGGCCAACGTCCCGATGCTGATGAAGCACGGGCTGATGAAGGACCATGCGGAACCGGTCGAACCGGGCCCCATCGAATGACCGATCCGATCCTTTCCATCCGCGGCCTTCGCAAGGCATATGGGAGCGGCACGGTGGCGTTGAAAAATGTCGACCTCGACATCCGCCGCGGCGAGATTTTCGCACTGCTGGGGCCCAATGGCGCGGGCAAGACGACGCTGATCAACATCGTCTGCGGGATCGTCACTGCCAGCGGTGGCGAAGTGCTGGTCGACGGCAAGAACTGGCAGCGGCATTACCGCGAAGCCCGCACCCGCATTGGGCTCGTCCCGCAGGAATTGACGATGGACGTGTTCGAGCCGCTGCTCAGCACGGTCAGCTTCAGCCGCGAGCTATTCGGGCGCCGACCAGATCCGGCACGTGTCGAGCAGATTCTCAAGGACCTTTCGCTCTGGGACAAGCGCAAGTCGATCCTCAAGGACCTTTCCGGCGGGATGAAACGACGTGTCATGATCGCCAAGGCGCTCGCGCATGAACCGGACATCCTGTTCCTCGACGAACCGACGGCCGGCGTTGACGTCGAGCTGCGGCGCGACATGTGGGGTTTGGTCCGGCGCCTCCGGGATCTCGGGACGACGATCATCCTCACCACCCACTACATCGAGGAGGCCGAGGAGATGGCCGACCGCGTCGGCGTGATCAACAAGGGAGAGCTGATCCTGGTCGAGGAAAAGCATGCGCTGATGCAAAAGCTTGGGCGGAAGATCCTGCATCTCCAGCTGATTGAGCCCCTGAGCGAAGTGCCCGCCGCGCTCGCTGATTGGGCCCCAAGGCTCAGCGACAACGGCAACCTTCTGACCTATGAGTTCGACACGCGGGCGGACCGCACCGGCATCCCGTCCTTGCTGAGCGCGATGCGGGACGCGGGGATTGGCTTCAAGGATCTCGACACCAAGGAATCGAGCCTCGAAGATATCTTCGTCGACCTGATTCACGATCGCCGAAAGGCGAGCTCATGAACTGGCGCGGCATCTGGGCCATCTACAAGTTCGAAATGCACCGCTTCCGGCGGACCTTGTGGACCGGCCTCGCCGTGCCGGTGATCACGACTTCGCTCTATTTCGTGGTGTTCGGCTCGGCCATCGGCAGCCGCATGAGCCAGATCAGCGGCATCAACTACGGCAGCTATATCGTGCCCGGACTGATGATGCTGTCGCTGTTCAACGAGAGCATCTTCAACGCCAGTTTCGGCATCCACATGCCGCGTTTTACCGGGACCATCTACGAGCTGCTGTCGGCGCCCCTGTCAGCCTTTGAGACCGTCCTCGGCTATGTTGGGGCGGCCGCCACCAAGGCAATGACGGTCGCCCTTGTCATCCTCGTGACTGCTAACCTGTTCGTGCCCGTGACGATCGCGCATCCATTGCTGATGCTGCTCTATCTGGTTCTGGTCGCGGCTACTTTCTGCCTGTTCGGATTCATCGTCGGCATCTGGGCCAAGGGCTTCGAGCAGCTGCAGATCATTCCGCTCCTGATCGTCACTCCACTGACGTTCCTGGGCGGCGCCTTCTATTCGATCGATATGCTGCCGCAGCCGTGGCGCAACATCACCCTGTTCAACCCGGTGGTCTATCTGATCAACGGCTTCCGTTGGACCTTCTTCGGTCAGGCCGACGTCCCGGTCGCGACGAGCCTCGCCGCGACCTTCGCATTTTTCCTGATTTGTCTTGCCGGGATCGCATGGATCTTCCGCACCGGCTACCGCCTGAAGCAGTAGCTCAGGCGGTCAGCTCCGGCGTCTCCGCGCCCTGCTGATTGGCACGCTCGAACCCGTTCCCGTCTAGGTTCTGGGCGACGAAGTCCCAATTGACGATCCTCGACAGGACCGAGCTTGCGAAGCGCGGGCGCTCGTTGCGATAATCGATGTAATAGGCGTGCTCCCACACATCGAGCGTGAACAGTGGCACCATCCCTTCATGGACGATCGGCGTGTCGGCATCGTGAAGCGAGGTCACGCGGAGCGCGCCGCGGTCGAGCACCAGCCAGGCCCAGCCGTTGGAGAAATGGTTCACCGCCTCCTCCTGCAACTTCTGGACGAGCGCCTCGGCGCTGCCGAAACCATCCTCGATCAGCTTGGCGAGCTTGCCGTCGGGCTTCTGACCCTCGGAGGGCGCCAGGCATTGCCAGAAGAAGCTGTGGTTCCACAGCTGAGCGCTGTTGTTGAAGAGCTTGTTGTTCCCGGCGCGCTTGGCCTCGCGGACGACCTGGAGGAGCGAAGCGCGGCCAAGCTGATGGTCGTCGCCGACCAGCTCGTTGGTCTTGGTGACGTAGGCGCGGTGATGCTTGCCCCAGTGAAATTCAAGCGTTTCGGCCGACATGACCGGCGCAAGCGCGTCCTTGGCAAAAGGCAATTCGGGAAGCTGGAAGGGCATGGTGCGAGCAACTCCTTGATCTTCCGGCCAATTGCCGCCGAAGCAGCCAATCGCCGGATACGCGCCCCCGCCCGCTACCTTCCGAAATGCTTGCCGTGCCGAGAATTTCAACCCTAGAAACGACGGCGCAACGATCGTTTGCGACGAAGGGGGAAATCCAATGGACAAGTTTTTCGCGAACCTGTGGGCGGTGCTGGTTGCCGGCTTCGCCCTCTCCTTCGTCATCATGATGCTGCCCGACTATGCTCTCGCACCGGGCGTGACCTCCGCCGGGATCGCCACCGGCGTGTTCCAGTGGCTCCACGTCTGGTTCGGAATCCTGTGGATCGGGCTGCTCTATTATTTCAACTTCGTGCAGGTGCCGACGATGCCGGAGATACCGGCCGAGCTGAAACCGGGCGTCTCCAAATATATCGCGCCCAAGGCCCTTTTCTATTTCCGCTGGTCCGCGCTGTTGACGGTCCTTGCCGGCGTGGTGCTCGCCTATCTCTACGGCGAGCTCGTCGAGGTCCTGACCCTGAAGCCGGGCTTCCGGCTCATCGGGATCGGCGCCTACCTTGGCCTGATCATGGCCTTCAACGTGTGGTTCATCATCTGGCCCAACCAGAAGAAAGTGCTGGGCCTGGCGCCGGCCGACGATGCGGCCAAGGCCAGGGCCGGCAAGGCGGCGTTGATCGCATCGCGGACCAACACCCTGCTGTCGATCCCGATGCTGCTTTGCATGACCAACTTCCGCTGAGCTTCAGGCTCCGGCGTCGGTCAGCTTGTGGCGCTTGAGGGCGTGGCGGAGCTGGTCGTAGCTTAGGCCGAGCGCAGTCGCCGTCGCGCGCTGATTGAAACGGTTCTTGGCAAGCGCCTCCTCGAGCAGCTGGCGCTCGTAAGCGGCGACCGCGCCGCGGAAATCGGCGCTGCCGTTCGCGCTGGTCATTGCCGGGACGGGTTCGGCGAGCGCCTCGTCATCCGCTGAGATCGGCGGCGGCGTGGCGTTCGTCGCCACAGAAGCGGCCTGCCCGCTCGGCGCCCAGGGTGAATGGAAGGGGTCGAACTGGATCTCGTCGACCGCCCGTTCGGGGTCGTCGTGACGATAGACGGCCCGTTCGACGACGTTGCGCAATTCGCGCACGTTGCCCGGCCAGTGATAGGCCTCGAACGCTCCCATCGCGCGGGCGCTGAACCCCGGCCAGTTGGTCCACTCGAGTTCGGCCGACATGCGACGCCCGAAATGCTCGGCGAGTAGCGGAACGTCACCCTCGCGTGCCCGAAGCGGCGGAAGGGTGATGACTTCGAAGGACAAGCGATCGAGCAAATCGGCGCGGAATTTTCCTTTATCGACCTGCACGGGCAGGCTTTCGTTGGTGGCAGCGACGATGCGGACGTCGACGTTGATCGGTCGCGAGGCGCCGATGCGTGTGATCTCGCCATATTCGACCGCGCGCAGCAGGCGATCCTGCGCCGGCATCGACAGGGTGCCGAGCTCGTCTAGGAACAAGGTGCCGCTGTCGGCCTCCTCGAAACGACCATGACGCGTCTTGGCGGCGCCGGTGAAGCTGCCCGCCTCATGCCCGAACAGCTCGGCCTCGATCAAATTTTCGGGCAGCGCGGCACAGTTCATGATGATCAGCGGCCCGGCCCAGCGGGAGGACAAGTGGTGGAGGCGCTCGGCGATCAATTCCTTGCCCGTGCCGCGCTCGCCGATGACGAGCACGGGGCGATTGAGGGGCGCGGCACGGCTCGCCCGCTCGACCGCGTCGAGGAACGCCAGGCTCTGGCCGATGAACTGGTCCGCCCGCTCCATGCTCTATCCCGCCTAAAACTGCCCGACTGTTGGTGGTAAATCCCACCATTTGGCAAGGATTTTTGCTTGTTTTCAAAGGAGAAAAAGTCGAATTCCGCCTAACTGTGACATTTTCGCGATTCTGGCACGACACTTGAATGGTGGTTTGCAGGTTTAGGGCCCTAACGACGATTATCGGAGTGCTTGAATGAGTATCTTTTCCCGAACCCGGGACATCTTCGCGGCGAACATCACCGAGATGCTCGACCGGTCGGAAGACCCGGCGAAAATGATCCGGATGGTGATCCTCGAAATGGAGGAGACCCTGGTCGAGGTCCGCGCCTCGGCCGCGCGCTGCATTGCCGACGGCAAGGAAATGCGCCGCGCCCTCTCCCGCCTCGACGAACTTCAGTCGAGCTGGACCGAGAAGGCCGAGCTGGCGCTGAGCAAGGGCCGCGAGGACCTTGCCAAGGCCGCACTCATCGAGCGCCAGAAGGCGGCCGACATGGCCGGCGGCCTCAGCGACGAGATCAGCGGCATCGACAGCACGCTGAAGGGCTATGAAGGCGACATCGCCAAGCTCCAGGGCAAGCTGCGCGAAGCCCGCGCCCGCCAGAATGCGATCGCGACGCGCTTCGAAAGCGCCGTCACCCGGGCCAAGGCCCGCGAGCTGATGAACGGCAGCCGCACCGAGGATGCCTTTTCCAAGTTCGAGCTGCTCGAGCGGCGCGCCGACTTTGCCGAAGGCCGCGCCGAAGCGCTCGGAATGACCGGGCCCAAGAGCCTCGAAGAAGAAATTGCAGATCTGAGGGCCTCGGAGTCGGTCGACGCCGAGCTCGAAGCCATGAAGGCCGCACTCAAGGCCAGGGGAAAGTAATTAGATGGATGACATCACGCCTTTTGTTGCGATCGTCACATTGTTCATCGGCCTGCCGTGGCTGATCTTTCACTACATCACCAAGTGGAAGACGGCGGCGACGCTGACCAGCGGCGACGAGAAACTGCTCGATGAGCTTCACGACGCCGCCCGCCGCCTCGACGACCGAATCTGCACGATCGAGCGGATCATGACCGCGGAAAACCCACAATGGCGCCAGGAGTGCCTGCCCGACCGCGATGTCAGCCAGCGTATGCTTTCGGACGGTGAGTGAGATGGCCCACGACGATTATCCTGTTCCCGAGCACCGCCCCGATCCCTATCGCGAGCGCAGCTATCGGAGCGAACAGCCGGCCAGCCGCACCCGCTTCTATCGCGACAAGCGCAACGGCAAGTTCATGGGCGTCTGCGCCGGCATCGCCGACTACACCGGCTTCGACGTCAGCCTGGTGCGCGTGGCCTTCCTGGCCGCGGTGTTCATGAGCGGCGGCTCGGTCCTGCCCTTCTACGTCATTGCGGCGATGGTCAGCCCGAACAAGCCGCACGTGCTTGAGACCCGCGACAGGGAGCAGAAGCAATTCTGGCAGGGCGTTCGCGCTTCGCCGGCCCGCGCCGCGCGCGACATCCGCTCGCGCTTCCGCGACATGGACCGGCGCCTTGCCGACATGGAAAGCTATGTGACCACACAAAACCGCTCGCTCGCCGCTGAGATCGACGCGCTCGCGATCGAGAATAAGGGGAAATAGGCGATGGATCCCGGCATGCTCGAAGTCTTCAAGTTTCTCGGCTCTATCCTGCCGATCGTCGCCGTCATCGTTGCGCTTGGCGTCGGTGGATCGCTCCTCAACAACTGGCTCAAGATCAAGAACGGATATCCGCTGCAGAACAGCTGGGGCTTTCCGATCCATCCGAAGCATGACCAGGAAACCGTCGAGCGGATCAAGCTTCTGACCGGAGAGAACGCCCAGCTTCGGGCCGAGCTCGGCTCGCTCAAGGACCGGCTCGAAACGCTCGAGCGAATTGCAACCGACCAGCCGTCCAAGCTCGCTCGCGAGATCGACGCGCTTGCGATCGACAAGGGAGGGAATGCGTAATGATGGGCCCGGGTGAAACGATATCCGTACTGATTGCCGTCATCCTTCCGGCAATCGTGGTGATGTACATTGCCAACCGCTGGTTCAGGCTGCGCGAGAAGAGGCTGGAGGTCGAAGCCGGCATGGCTGCGGAGAAGGCCGCGCAATATGCCTCCGGCACGCGCGACCTCGAAGACCGAATCCGCGTGCTGGAGCAGATCGTGACCGACGGCGGGGCCCAAACGGCCGCGCAGATCGAGGCGCTTCGCTCGGCGCCGACGCGCCGCATCCCGGTGCGCGAGGAACAGCCACTCGGCGACGCTTGAATTGGCAAATGCCGCGCACGAGATAGCGGTCAAGGGGGCCTTCGAATGGACAATATCGCAAGTTGGATCTGGGTCCTTATCCCGCTCACAGCGATCGGCATCGCGCCGTTCAAGATGTGGCTGAAGATCAAGGAAAAGCAGATCCTCGCCCAGACCGAGCTCGCCGCCGAAAAGAGCGCTCAATACGCGAGCCACGTCGAACGCATCGAAGCTCGCTTGCGCGTGGTCGAGCAAATCGTCACTGACGGCGGCGCCCAGACCGCAAACCAGATCGAAGCCCTGCGCGAGCAGGCCAAAATCCCGCTGGAGGACCAGAGTCGATGAACCCCGCCTTCCAGTTCGTAATTGCGATCATTGTCATCACCGGAATCTTCTCGCTGATCCGGCAGCGGATGGTGGTGCGCAATCGCTGGGAGCGGCCGGCGGCCGAGGACAGCCAGGAAACGCTTCGGCTGCGCGAGGAAGTCTCCTCATTGAAGGAGCGGCTCAAGGTGCTGGAGCGGATCACGGTCGAAAAAGAGAATAGCCTGTCGAAGGAAATCGAGTCGCTCCGCGACCGCTAGTCCTGCTAGGGCGTCCGCGATGGCCGGGCTTCCGCAAATCAACGACATCCTCGAGGAATATCAGCTGGTCGATGCCGAAGACCGGTACCGGCTGCTGATCGATCTCGGGCGCCAGCTCGAGCCGATGCCCGACGCGCTGAAGACCGACGCCACCAAGGTGCCGGGCTGCTCGGCCTCCGTCTGGGTCTATCCGACCTCCAGCGACGGCCGGCTGCACTTCCTGGCCGACAGCAACGCCGCGATCACCAAGGGCGTCGTCGCGCTGGTGCTGGCCGCGGTGCAGGACAAGCCCGCCGCCGAAGTCGCCGAAATGGACGTCGCCGAGTCCCTCGAGCCCTTCCACCTTGCCAGGCACCTCAGCGCCAATCGCACTCAGGGCGTGCCCAACATGATCGCGCTCGTGAAGCAGACCGCCCAGCGCTACGCCGCCGCCGCTTGAGCCTCGCGGTCTGGAAAGTCCATGACGGGCGTGTAAGCATCCACCCAAACGTAGCTAGGAGCACACGTGGAAAGTGACTCGATCCGGTCCAGCAAGAGCAATACCGTCGTCGACATGTGGGTCGACGGGAAGATGCGCTCGATCAGCGTGACCCAGGCGGCGATCGGCACCTACCTCGGCTTCGACGAGGCCGATGTCCTGTCGGAGGCGGACCGTTGCGAATTCGTCAGCAATAATTTGTCGATGCTGGTGATTGCCGCAGGCCGGCGGCTTCGCGCGCTGGGCGGCGACAGCGACGCGATCAACCTCGATGCCGGCGATCTGCCGCGTCCGGATGGCAAAAGCGGAGATCGGCGGGGGATCGAACGGCGCAAGGGCGACCGCCGCAAGAGCAACCAGCCGCGACCGCCGGGAATGGATCGGCGAAAGAGCGACCGACGGCAGGGCGACCGGCGCTCTCCGCCGCCCAAGAAAAGCTAGGCCGAAGTCACCCCGTTCTTGCGCTCTTCCGACTTCTTCAGGACGTCGTAAGCCGCCTGGATCTGCTTGAACCTCTTGGCTGCTTCCTCATTGCCCGGATTGGCGTCGGGGTGAGTTTCCTTGACCAGCCGCCGATGCGCGGCCTTGATCGCCTTGAAATCGGCGTCGCTGTCGAGCTCGAGTGCATCGAGCGCGCGCATTTCGTCCCGGCTGCGGCTGCCGTCGCCCGGACCGGCCCACTTCCACTGTGCAGACTGCTTGAAGCCGGAGTTGCCGAGCTCCTCCTCGGCTGCGCGGCGCGCCGCTTCCTCGGGGCTTAGCCCGGCAAAGTAATTCCAGTTCTTGTTGTATTCGGCGGCGTGGCTCTCGCAGAAATACCAGCGCTCCGGGGTGTTGGGCGCCTTGGGCGCGGGACGATCGCCGACTTCGCTGCACCCTTGGCGGTCGCACAGGCGGATTTTCGCCGCATGGCGCCCCTTGTCGCCATAGGAGCGCCAGCGCGGAAATCCCCAATCGTCAGTTCTCTTCTGGCGAGTCATTGCGTCCCAACTAGTCAGCGATTGCGGCGGTTGCGACCCGCGCGTTCAAGAAAAAATGCCAGAGGGCCTGTAAGCCGGGTTCTGTCCATCGCGTCCTCGCGGACGTGACTGTGCGGCCATTCCTCTAGGAGACGGGTTACCCCGCCCCTCAAGCAATCAACCCGGGCGACGAGCCGGAACCAGGCCCATGTGCCGCCCCTATTCGATCTTGCTCCCGGTGGGGTTTGCCGTGCCGCCGCCGTTGCCGGAGACGCGGTGCGCTCTTGCCGCACCCTTTCGACCTTACCGAGCCGAAGCCCGGCGGAATCCTTTCTGTGGCACTATCCCTGATGTCCCGAAGGGCACCGCCGGGAGTTACCCGGCACCGTGGTTCCATGGAGCCCGGACTTTCCTCGACCTTCTCCCCGCTCATCCTGAGCTTGTCGAAGGGCGCGGCCGCCCGGCCCTCTGGCGGGGGCGATATAGGGGAAGCCGGGGGAGCTTGCGAATCAGCGGTGCGGGCAGCCGGGCCAGCAACACGGCCGGCGCTTGCCAACGCTCAAATTTTCGCAGCCCCAACGGATCCGCTTGGCCCTCGTTTCGGTCTTCTTTGCCGACTCGATCCAGCAAATCCATTCGTTTCGGGCGAGCGGCGTAATGTCCCGCCACGTCGCCAGCGCTTTCGGCCCCTCGGTAAGGCCCTTTTTCAGGTCCTCCGGAAGATCATGGACGACGCCACCCGGTATATCCTTGGTTTCGATCACTGCGGCCTCGGCAACAGCAGCGCGAGGAGCTTGGCGCGGCACTCCCCGTCGATGATGCCGTCGATCATGTCGGGCCTGAATCGCCGCTGGAAGGCGATCACCGCCTTCTGCTCGTCGGTCACGTCATAGCCGAAGCGTTCGAGTGCGAGCAGGAAGCCGGCGTCGGTCCAATAGGGATCGACCAGGTCGCGCGACGGGCTCGGCAGGGCGAGGCGGCGCTTGGCCAGCTCCCACCAGGGAAACAGCTCGCCCGGATCCTCCTTGCGCGCCGGGGCGACGTCCGAATGGCCGACGACATTGCCGCGGCCGATGCCGTGCCGTTCCTTGATGTCGGCGACGAGCGGGATGACCGAGGCCATCTGCTCATCGGGGAATTCGCGATAGCCGAACTCGTGGCCGGGATTGACGATCTCGATCCCGACGCTGGCCGAATTGACGTCTGAGATGCCGCGCCAGCGTGCCTTGCCGGCGTGCCAGGCGCGCTTCGACTCGTCGACCAGCCGATAAACGGTGCCGTCCTCATCGACGCAATAATGAGACGAAACCTGCGCTTCGGGCGAGGTCAGGCGCTGCATTGCGCCCTCGCAATCGGGCATTCCGGTATAGTGGAGCACGATCATCGAGACGGGCAGCTTGCGCTCGTCGAAATTGGGTGAAGGCCGCTCGACAAAGTCCATCAGCGGCGCATGGCGCACCAGCTTTGGCTTTGGGTCAAGCCCCGGCGGCTGTCCGGCGGTCGACGCCAGCGCGCTTTTCGACCGGCGCCGAACCCTCGGTCAGGCGATACAGGCCGCGCGCGTTGACGTCCGCGCCGAGCTTGTTGGTCTGGCCGATCACGGTTTCACCGGCACCGAGCATGAACCAGCCGTCCTCGGCCATGGCGCTGGTGATTCGCTCGAACGCCAGCGCCTTCTTGTCATGGCTCAGGTAGAGGAGGACGTTGCGGCACAGCACGATATCGAACCCGCCCGGATGCGGCGGCGGCTCGAGCAGATTGTGGACCTGGAAGCGGACCGGACGCCGCAGCGCCTCGACCGCGCGCCAGCCGTCGGGGCATTCCTCGAACCATTTGATCATCTGGTTGATGCCGAGCCCGCGCTGGACCTCGAACTGGCTGTAGCTCCCGTTCCGCGCCCGATCGACGACCGCCGTCGATACGTCAGTGCCGAGGATGTCGATGGTCCAGCCCTGCCATTGTTCGGGGCTTTCGGCGAACATCATGGCCAGCGAATAGACTTCCTGGCCCGTCGAGCAGCCGACCGACCAAATCTTGATCCGCTTGGTCTTGGCGCGCTTTACCGCAAGCTCGGGCAGCGTGTGGCGCTGGAGCAGGTCGAACGGCGAGCGATCGCGGAAGAAATAGGTTTCGTTGTTGAGGAGCGCTTCAACCACCTGCTGCGACAAACTCGGTTCCTTACCCATGACCAGGATGGTGATCAGCTCGTCGAGCGTGGAAATGCCGCGTTCGCGCAGCAGCTTCGATAGAGCGGTTTCGATGCGCCAGCGGCGGCTCATCGTCAGTTGCTGGCCGGTCCGGGCCTCGAGCAGACCGGCAAGGATTCGGCTCGAGCTATCGCTTATTTGCACGCAGCCTGCTCCTCGATACGCGACATGATCCGCCGCGCGATCTTGTCGGGCGGAAGCGCGGCACAGGCCAGGCCTGCCTCGACGATCGCGCGCGGCATGCCCCAGACGGCGCAGCTGGCCTCGTTCTGGGCGATGATCGACCCGCCGCAGGCGACCAGGCGGGCAGCGCCCTCGACCCCGTCGCGACCCATTCCGGTGAGGACCACGCCGACCGCGCCTGCGCCATAGACCGCGCCGGCGGAGGCCAGCATCGGATCGACCGACGGCAGGCAGCCGCTGGTTCCCTTGGCATGGGTTAGCCGAACGACTGCGCCGTGCCTGACCCGTTCGAGGGTCAAATGGGCGTCGCCGGGCGCAATCAGGATGCGATCGGGAACGAGCGGCATGCCATCCTCGGCAACGACGGCCTCGCGCTCGGCAATGGCGCCGATCTGCCGCGCGAACACGCTCATGAAGGGCGCGGGCAAATGCTGGGTGATAAGTATCGGCACGCCAATTCGCTTGGGCAGCGCCTGGAACAGGGTTCCGAGCGCGTGGATGCCGCCGGTCGAAGCACCGATCGCCAGCAACTCGATGGGATCGGTCGGGCTTCGGCGAAGGACGATGGGTTGCGATTTGCCGACCGCCGGCGTGGCCGGCACGGGAGCGAGGTCGCTGGCATAACCAAGCGCCTTCAGCTTGCTCAGCAGCACCTCGGAGAACTTGCCGTTGAAACGGCCCGTGCCGGGCTTGGGAAGCGTGTCGGCGGCGCCCAGCGCAAGCGCGGCCACGGTCTGCTCAGCGCCTTCCTCGGCAAGCGAGGAGACGATCATGACCTTGGCGCCGGCGGCAGCGCCGATAATCCGCGGGATCGACTTGAGGCCGCCTGCCCCGGGCATTTCGAGGTCGAGCAGCACGATATCGACGTGGCATTCGCCAAGCGCCTCGACGGCCGCTTCGCCGCTCGAGGCGACGCCGGTGATTTCAAACGCAGGATCGCTTTCGATCATCCGCGAGAGAACCGCGCGGGCGACCGTCGAATCGTCGACGATCATCAGCCGGATTCGGCGGCCGGCGGAGCGGACAGCTCCGCGCGGGTCAGGCAGGCCCTCCCGCGATCTGGCGAGCGCCCGCTCCACTCCAGCTAACTCAGGCGGCGCCGACGAGCTGAAGCTTGATGTGAAGCGTCTCTCGATCGAAGGGTTTCATGACATATTCGTCCGCACCGGCTTCGAGGGCGGCACGGATGTGGGCCATGTCGTTCTCGGTGGTGCAGAAGACGACCTTGGGCTGGTCCGAATGGCCCGCCTGGCGGAGGAGCTTCAGGAATTCCATCCCGCTCATGACCGGCATGTTCCAGTCGAGCAGGACGACGTCCGGCATCTTGGCTTCGCAACGCGACAGGGCTTCCTGGCCGTCGCCGGCCTCGTCGACTTCGAAATTCAACGTCTCGAGGATGTGCCGGGCGACCTTGCGGATCACCTTGGAGTCATCGACGATCAAACAACTTTTCATGGCTCGGCTTTCCCGCTTCTATGCGTGCCCTACTAAACGTTAAGGGTAACGAAGACCTTAAGCTGCCGCTTTCACCTCGACGCCCGCGATCAAAGCGGCGACATCGACCAGCAGCAGCGGTCCGGCTTCGGTTTCGACCATTCCTTCGGACGCCCGCTCCCAGCCAGGACCCATGGCGGCACGCACCGCCACCGGATCGGACAGCGATTCGACGACGTCTTCGACGGAATCCACGATCAATGCGTAATGATGACCGTCGAGCTCGACGACCGCGGCCTCGCGGATCCCGTCCGAGCAGTCGGTCTCGCCCAGTTCGAGCGAGCGCATGCAATCGATAACGGTCAACACCCGGCTGCGCAGCGCCGACAGGCCCGCGACATGCGGAGCGGCGCGCGGCACCGGGATCAACGTATCGAGCTCAACCACCGATTCGACCGCGGCAGCGGGCAAGGCGACCCGCGCTCCGGCGATGGTCACGACCAGCAGAAGCTCGCTCACTTGCCCCTCCCCGTGCCCGACTTCAGCGCAACCAGCAGGCTCGCGCGGTCGTAGCGATAGATGCTCTCATCTTTCTTGTTCGCAGGCTCGGGCTCGGCGCGGAGCCAGATCGTCTTGGCGGCCTGGCCTTCGTCGATCTCTGCCCCCTGTGAGGCGATGACGAGATCTGCAGCGCCGTCATGCTCCTCCCCGACCACGCGATAGCCGGCAGCTTCGATGATCGGGCGCAGCATGTTCTGCATCCACGGATCCTCGGTCGGCATCCGGCAGACCAGCTCGCTGGTCTGGCGAGCAGCCGGGCCGACATGGCTTGCGAACAGCCAGTGGGCGTCGAGCAGCTCGGCCGGTTCGCCGCTGATCAGCGACACGCCGCTGACCTCGCCCGGGCGCTCGGCGGCGATGATCTCATTGTCGATGGTGGCGAAGTCGATGACCTCGCGGAAGGCATAACCGATCTCGTAGCTGCCGTCGTTCAGGCGGAACAGCCGTACCTTGTCGTCGCCAAGGTCGGCCAAACTGCCGCCGGCGAGCGGAAGGATTGCTTCGCCGACCTGGACACGAAGCTGGCCGGCCGCTTCTGTGACGGCACTGACGGGCACTTCCTCGATCCGGTCGACGATAGCGAGGCGGAGCGCCCGGCGACCGCCGTCGAGACCGCGGAATAGCAGCATTTCCGTCGCCTTGGCTTCGGCCTTGGCCGGACCTTCGGCGATGCGGGCCGCGCGCTCCTGCGCTTCGAGCTTGACGCCGCCGACCTGAGCCAGGCCCGCAGGGTCGAACAGCAGGATCGGGCTGCCGTCGTCGGCAAGCGTGGTGCCGGCATAAAGGCCGGTCGCCATCACGGCGGGAGCAGCCGGCTTCACGACCAGCTCTTCATGATCATGGATGCGATCGACCGATAGCGCATAGACGTCGCCGCCGGCCGGCCGGAGAACGACCAGCGTCCGGTCCGTTTCGTCGACCGAGCTCTCGATGCCGAGGATCGAGGCGAGCGACACTTCGGGGACCCGGCGGCCGCGAATGGTCGCGACCCCAGCCCCGCCGAGTTGCTCGAGAACCACCGATTCACCGTTGGCGCGGACGATCTCGTCGATCGCCGAGCGCGGAATCGCGAAATGCTGGCCCGCGATCGAGACTGTCAGCGCCGGGATGATGGTCAGCGTCAGCGGCACGCGCAACGTCATCCGCGTCCCCTCGCCCGGCTTGCTGTCGACTTCGACGATGCCGCCTATCCGCTCGACGTTGGAGCGGACGACGTCCATGCCGACGCCGCGGCCGGAAATCGAGGTAACCTGCTTGGCGGTCGAGAGGCCCGCTTCGAAGATCAGTGCGAGCTGCTCGCGCGGAGCAAGCTGGGCGGCGTCCGCCTTGTCGATGATCCCGGCCGAAATCGCCTTCTCGACCAGGCGCTTGCCGTCGATGCCGCGGCCGTCATCGGCAATGTCGATGAGGATCTGGTTGCCCGACTGGCGCGCAATGACCGACAGGATGCCGATCTCGCGCTTGCCCGCCTTGAGCCGCTCCGCGGGCGTCTCGATGCCGTGGTCGACCGAATTGCGGACGATATGAGTCAGAGGATCGCGGATCATCTCGATCATTTCCCGATCGAGCTCGACGTCGCCGCCCTCGATATCGACCAGCACTTGCTTGCCGAGCTCGGCGGAGAGGTCTCGGACCATGCGCGGCAGGCCGACGAACAGGTTCTCGATCCGCTGCATCCGGGTGCGGGTGATGGCGTCGCGCATTTCGGCGATAATCGACGAGAGGCGCTCGAAGGCGCCGTCGACTGGCACGACGTTCTGCGATTCACGCAGGCGCCGAGCGAGCTCGTTCCGCGCCAGCACCATGTCGGAGACGGTGCTCATGACGCGGTCGAGCAGATCGACCGAGAGGCGGATGGTGCGGGGCGCGGCGCTGGCCTTGCCCTGTCCTTCGACGCTGGCCGCAACGACCGGTGTGGCTGCTTCCGCGCCGGGCGCAAGCGCATCGATCAGCGCGCTATCGTCCCCCGCCGGCATGTCCTCGCCGGCGTCGATGGCCGCGATCATTTCGGCGATCCGGTCGATGATGGCCAAGACGGCGCTGACCAGCGGCCCATCGGGCGCGCGGCGGCCGGCGCGAACGTCGGCAAGCGCATCCTCGGCGGCATGGCTGAGCGCCTCGAGGCGTGGAAAATCGAAGAAGCCGCAATTGCCCTTAACGGTGTGGACGAAGCGGAAGATGTTATCGAGCCGGGCGCGGTCGTCCGGCTGCGCTTCCCAGGCGACGATCTCGCCGCCCAGCGCTTCCAGCATTTCGCGGCATTCCGCTACGAAATCGGCAATCAGATCGTCCATTGGCCTGGCCAGCCCCTCAGCAATGCTTCGAAGAGCGCTTATGCCGGGGAGGAGTTAACGCGGCGTTATCCGTGCGCGGGGAGAGACGCCCCGATCATCAAAACCTCTGCGGAAGGGTCCGACAGCCTGATCGACCCCCCCGCGTCCGCCGCGAGGCTGTGCGCGAGCCAGGCCGCCGCTGCCCGCGGCTCGATCGTCCCGGTGCCGCCGGTCGCGAGCGTTTCGCGAAGGACCGGATCGAGCAGGATCCGTGGCCCCTCGGCGCGAACCGCCAGTTCCAGTTCTCCGTCCCGGGTTTCGGCGCCAACGTCGAGCCGTCCGCCGCGCACGAGCGCGTCGCCGGCTATCAGTCCAAGATTGAGCAGGAGCTTGACCGCGCCCTTGGGCAATTTGCCGTCGGCAATCGCCCAGCCGAGCTCGATCCGGCGCTCGGGACCGAACAGTCCCTCGAGCGCGGCCTGCGCCTCATGCGTATCGATGGCCTCGCCGAACCCGCCGGCAGCCCCGAAGGCGAGGCGAAAGAACTTGAGCTTGTTGGCCGACGCCCGGGCGCTGTCCGACAGCAGCTCCAGGCACTTGTCGCGCATGTCCGGATCGGTTTCGTCGGCGAGCAACTCGATGCCGTTGTTGAGCGCGCCAACCGGCGACATGAGGTCGTGGCAAAGCCGCGAGCAAAGCAGACTGGCGAGATCGACGGCGTTCATCGCCCGGTCCCAATGGGCCGAAGTTTAACCTCACGCAAGGTTCCCACCTCCGCCGCCACCATTGAACAGCGCGGGCGCAAACCCATATTCTAGTCAGGATGGGGGGAATTCAGACGATCGCCGTGCGACTGGCGCCCGCCCATGCCGGCTGGCGGCTCGACCGCGCGCTTGCCGACGCCGTTCCAACCCTCTCCCGCGAACGCCTCAAAAGCCTCATCCGAAGCGGTGCCGTGGAAGCCGAAACCGGCGCGGTTCGTGACCCTGCAATCAAGGTCAAAGGGGACGAGAGCCTGCGCGTTGCCGTGCCGGAGCCCACGCCCGCGCACAATGAAGCGCAGGACATTCCGCTGACCATCGTGTTCGAGGACGAGCATCTGCTCGTAGTGGACAAGCCGGCCGGGCTGGTCGTCCATCCCGCAGCGGGCAATTTCGACGGGACCCTGGTCAACGCGCTGCTTCACCATTGCGGCGGCTCGCTATCCGGGATCGGCGGCGTCGCCCGGCCCGGCATCGTCCACCGCATCGACAAGGATACGTCGGGCCTGCTCGTCGTCGCCAAGACCGATGTTGCCCACGAAGGGCTGGCGAGGCAATTCGCCGCCCATTCGATCGACCGGCGCTATCTCGCCCTCGTCCACGGCCTGCCGAAGACCAACCAAGGCACGGTCGATGCGCCACTCGCCCGTTCGGCAACCAACCGCAAGAAGATCGCGATCGTCGAAGGCAGCCGCGGCAAAAGGGCAGTGACTCACTGGACGCGGCTCAAGCCGCTGCGCGATGCGGCGCTGGTCGAATGCCGGCTGGAAACTGGCCGCACTCACCAGGTGCGCGTCCACATGGCTTCGATCGGCCATCCGCTGCTCGGCGATCCGGTTTACGGTCGTTCGGGAAAGACGCACGGGAAGATATTGAAGGAGCTTGGCTTTCAGCGCCAGGCACTGCACGCGGCCGAGCTTGGGTTCACCCATCCGGTGACCAAGAACAGCCTGTCGTTCTCAAGTCCCATGCCGTCCGACATGCAGGAACTGTTCAACGCACTTGGTGTATAGGATTTAACAAGGTAGGGCGGCGCCCCGAGCAATGGGCGCTGTCTCCGCCAAAGGGAGAAGACGAAGGAATATGGCTCAGCAAAAAGGGATCGTCTCGCTCCCCTCGTCCGGCGGGGAGGCCGGGCTCAACCGCTATCTCGCGGAAATCAAGAAATTCCCGATCCTCAGCCCTGAGGAAGAATATATGCTCGCCAAGCGCTGGCGGGAGCATGGCGATACCGAAGCGGCCGCCAAGCTGGTCAATTCGCACCTTCGCCTCGTGGCCAAGATCGCCATGGGCTACCGCGGTTACGGACTGCCGGTCAGCGAGCTGATTTCCGAAGGCAATATCGGGCTGATGCAGGGCGTAAAGAAGTTCGAGCCGGATCGCGGTTTCCGCGTCGCGACCTACGCCATGTGGTGGATCCGCGCCTCGATCCAGGAATTCATCCTGCGCTCGTGGAGCCTGGTTAAAATGGGCACCACTGCCGCCCAGAAGAAGCTGTTCTTCAACCTCAGGCGGATGAAGAACCAGATCGACGCGTTCGAAGACGGCGACCTCAAGCCCGCGGACGTCACCAAGATCGCAACCGACCTTGGCGTCACCGAGGACGAAGTCGTGTCGATGAACCGCCGCATGGCGATGGGCGGCGACACCAGCCTCAATGCCCCGCTCAAGGGCGATGAGGGCGCCGAGAACCAGTGGCAGGACTTCCTGGTGGATACCGGCCCGCTGCAGGACGAGCTGATCGCCGAGGATGAGGAAAACCAGGTCCGCCACGATCTCCTCGTGACGGCGCTCGAGAGCCTCAACGAACGCGAGAAGCATATCCTGATGGAGCGGCGGCTCGCCGACGACCCCAAGACGCTGGAGGAACTCTCCCAGGTCTATGGCGTCAGCCGCGAGCGCATCCGCCAGATCGAGGTGCGCGCGTTCGAGAAGCTACAGGCGGCGCTGCTGCGCCTCGCCGGCGAGCGCAGGCTACTGCCCGCCGCCTAATCTTTCCCGATTTCGGGCCCGGCCTGGGTCAGCTTCTCGCCTTCCCGCGCTTCCTCGGGGCGATCCTGTACCGTATCGTCAGTCGCGACATTGTCCGCGGCCCAGGCCCCGCGCGCGCCCATCGGCTCGGGCGCGCCGGTAGTGCTGTCCTCGGCGGTCTGATGCTCGATCTCGCTGTTGAGCTCGGCGCCGATGAGGAAAGTGTAGGCTGACAAATACATCCAGGTCAGCATCGCAACGACGGTGCCCAGCGAGCCGTAGCTGGCGTGATAGTCGGCAATCCTCGCGAGATAGACGGCGAACAGCGAAGTCAGCACGAGCCACGCGACTGCGGCGAAGGCGGAACCGGGCGTGATCCAGCGCCACTGGGCATCTTCGCGCGCCGGCGCATAGCGATAGAGCGTCGCGGCAACGGCCGAGGCAGCGAGGAGGAGCACCGCGTAGCCCCCGATCTTCGCCGCCAGCAGCGTCGCCGGAGAGGCCTGGGGAAGCAGCTTTTGCAGATAGGCGAGGAAGGCTGTCCCGGCGATCGCGATGAGTGCAACGACCAGCGCGGTCAGCGTCATCGCCACCGCCAGAAGATAGAAGCTGACGAGGCTCCGTTTTTCCTTCTCTTCATAGGCGATGTTGAGCGCCGTGATCACCGCCGCTGCTCCGTTGGTCCCGCCATAGGCCGCGACGAGGAACGCCATGAGGATGCCGAAGCCTTTGGTGCCGCCCGACGAATGAACGATGTTCAGGAGCTGGTCGCGAATGAGGAGCGCGACGTCGCCCGGCAGGATCGTGGTGAGGACGCGGATATGCTCGATCACTGTCACGGGCTTCGCCACCACGCCGTAGAACAGGACGATCAGGGCGAGCATCGAGAGCAACGCAAAGAAGGCGTAGAAGGCGACGCCTGCCGCCACCAGCCCGACATTGTCGTCCCACGTGCGCTTGTACGTGCGCGCCAGAATATCCTTCCAGGCACGCCGAGGCATTTCGGCGGGCGAGGCGGCATCATGTCCCTTGCGATCGACCATTGCGTTCAAACCTCGACAGTCCGCGCCCCGTTCCGCGACGAACCGCGCCGGGACCGTAATGACCCCTCTTGCCTTCCGCAAAAAACAGGAAGACGGTGATCGTTTGCTGTTGGGCGCCCGAGCGCCTCTGCCAAGCGACTCGCGCGCCCGTGAACCGGACGAAGGGAGAGTCGTATGGCCGGACAACCATCCAAAGGCACACGAGTAATCGCGCTGGTGGGACCCGCCGGCGCGGGAAAGACAAGCCTGGCCGAAGCGATGCTGTTCGCAGCCGGCGCCAGCGACCGATTGGGGTCGACGGCCAACGGCTCCAGCATCGGCGATTCGAGCCCGGAAGCGCGCCAGCGCGGCGGCTCGACCGAACTCAACCTCTATAATTTCGAATATCTCTGCGACCGGTTCGCAATTCTCGATTGCCCCGGATCGATCGGCTTCGCGCCCGATGGCGCTCGCGCGCTTGCCATCGCCGACGTCGCCATCGTCGTGGTCGATCCCGACCCGGCGCGGGCCCCGCTCGCCGCCCCCGCCCTTCGCGCGCTCGACGAGCTCGGCATCCCGCACCTCATCTTCGTCAACCGCATCGACCAGGCCCATGGCCGAGTCCGCGACCTGCTGACGGCGCTTCAGCCGATGAGCGTGTCGCCGCTGATCGCCCGCCAGATTCCGATCTGGGACGGCGAGAAGGTCAACGGCTTCGTCGATCTCGCCCTGGAACGCGCCTTCAAATATCGCGCCGGCAAGGAATCGGAGCGGATCGAAATCCCGAACGACCTCCACGACCGCGAGGTCGAGGCCCGCACCCACATGCTCGAACAGCTCGCCGACCATGACGACGAGCTCCTCGAACAATTGCTGATGGACCAGGCGCCCAGCCCCGAGAAAGTCTTCCAGGACCTCGCCCGCGAGACTGGCGAAAGCCTCGGCGTCTCGATCCTGTTCGGATCGGCCAGCAGCTCCTGGGGCGTCCGCCGTCTCCTGAAGGCGCTGCGTCACGAAGCGCCCGGCGCCGAAGCAACCGCCAACCGGCTCGAGGTCAGCGATCCGGCCATGTACATCTTCAAGGTCGTCCACGGGTCGATCGGCCGGCTGGCCATGTCCCGTGTGCTCGGCGGCCGCATCGCCGAAGGCTCCGACCTGAAGACCGCATCCGGCGATCACGCCCGCGTCGGATCGCTGTTCAGGGCCCAGGGCGAAAAGACGCAAAAGATCGGCGAAGGGCAGAACGGCGACGTCGTCGCGGTCGCCAAGATCGACAGCGTCCATTCGGGCGAATGGCTCGGCGTCGGCAAGCTTCCGCCGCAGGTCGAGGTGTCCATCCCGGCCCGCAATTGCGCGATCGCGATCGAGCCCGCCGACCGCAAGGACGACGTCAAGCTGTCGGGAGCGCTGCAGCGGCTGCTTGAAGAGGATGCCGCGCTGATCGTCGAGCATGACGAGGCCAATCACGAAATGCGGCTGCGCGGCGTCAATGACGAGCATTTGAACACCGTCATCGCCCGCCTCAAGCGGCGCTATGGAGTCGAGGTGAAGAGCCACGCGCCGTCCATCGGCTATCGTGAATCGATCCGGAAACCGGTCACGCAGAAGGGCCGCCACAAGAAGCAGTCCGGCGGCCACGGCCAGTTCGGGGACGTCATCATCGAAGTGAAGCCTTTGCCCCGCGGCTCGGGTTTCGTGTTCGAGGAGAAGATCACGGGCGGCGCCGTGCCGCGGCAGTGGATCCCCGCGGTCGAGGAAGGCGTCCGCCAAGCCATGGTCAAGGGACCGCTCGGCTTCCAGGTCGTCGATTGCTCGGTCGCCCTGATCGACGGCAGCTATCACAGCGTCGACAGCTCCGAGCTGGCATTCCGCCTCGCCGGCCGGATTGCGATGCAGGAAGCGCTGGGCGCGGCCCAGCCGCATTTGCTCGAGCCGATGCACAAGCTGACGGTCGTCAGTCCGTCCAGCGCGACCAGTCGCATCACCTCCGCCATTGCCGGGCGCCGCGGGCAGATGCTTGGCCTTGCCCCGCGCGAAGGCTGGACCGGGTGGGATCGGGTCGACGCCTTGATCCCGGAGGCCGAGCTGAGCGGGCTCGAAGCCGAGCTTCGCGCCCAGAGCCAGGGTCTTGCGACCTATGAAGCCGAGTTCGACCATCTGGCCGAATTGAACGGCCCGCTGGCCGACAAGGTGATCCAGCAAATGGTGCCTGAACCGGCCTGAAGCCGGGGCGTGGCCTGACGCCATAGCTTGACGGGCGCGCAGGCAAAGGCTTGGCTGCGCCCATGGCAAAAAGACTGACCCAGTTCATCCTGGTCGCGCTGGTGCTCGGCGTCATCGCCGGCTGGGCGATCAACGCCGCGATCGACGACGGCACTACCGCAAGCGCTGCGCGCCTGAAGGAAATCGCCGATTACCTCAGCATCGTCACGGCGGTGTTCCTGCGCCTGATCAAGATGATCATCGCGCCTCTTGTATTCTCGACGCTGGTTGCGGGAATCGCCCACATGGGCGACGTCGCCGCGCTTGGGCGCATCGGCATCCGCAGCCTCGCCTGGTTCATCCTCGCCAGCCTCGTCTCGCTGACGCTGGGCCTCATCCTTGTGAACACCCTGCAGCCCGGCGTCGGCCTGAACCTGCCGCTGCCGCCGCCGACCGCCGCGAGTGGAGTCGAGGCCGCCGCCTTCAACCTCAAGGATTTCGTCACCCACCTGGTCCCCGCCTCGATCTTCGAAGCGATGAGCAAGAACGAAATCCTGCCGATCGTCATCTTCTCGCTCTTCTTCGGAGTCGCGCTGACCGCGGTCGGGGACGCCGGCAAGCCGCTGGTCCGCGGCGTCGAATCCCTGGTCCGGGTGATGCTCCAGGTCACCAATTACGTGATGCGGTTCGCCCCCCTCGCCGTCTTCACCGCGGTCACCAGCGCCATTGCCGAGCGCGGGCCGGAAATCATCACGACCTTCGGCAAGTTCGTCGGCAGCTTCTATCTTGGGCTGATCATCCTGTGGTGCGTCCTGATCGGTGCCGCCTTCCTGTTCGTCGGAGCGCGCACCCGGCACCTCATCCGCTACATCCGCGATCCGGTCGTCCTCGCCTTCTCGACGGCGTCGAGCGAAGCCGCCTACCCGCGCACGCTCGAAGCGCTGGAACGGTTTGGCGTGCCGCCGCGCATCGCCAGCTTCGTCCTTCCGCTCGGCTATTCGTTCAACCTCGACGGGTCGATGATGTACATGACCTACGCGACGATCTTCATCGCGCAGGCCTATGGCATCGACCTCACCATCGGCCAGGAAATCACCATGCTGCTGGTGATGATGATCACGTCGAAGGGCATGGCCGGCGTGCCGCGCGCCAGCCTGGTCGTGATCGCTGCGACGATGGGCATGTTCAGCATCCCCGAAGCCGGCCTGCTGCTGATCCTGGCCGTCGATCACTTCCTCGACATGGGCCGCTCAGCGACCAACGTCGTCGGCAATGCGGTTGCTTCGACGGTGGTGGCGCGCTGGGAAGGCGTGCTCGACCCGACCGAGCCGGCGGACATCGAACCAAGCCATGCGCCGGCGCATCGGCCGCCGCTCCCGCCTGGCGCGGAGGAGAACGTCAGGGCTTAGCCGAAGGGCTAACGTCAGAAACAACTCTTCGTCATTCCCGCGAAAGCGGGAACCCAGATTTCTTTAGTTGGCTGGCCCCCCGCTTTCGCGGGCGTGACGATAAGTGGAACCCTGTGCCGTTCTTCCCTACCCGAAGGGCTGGTCGATGCTCGGCGGCGGCTGGCTGAAGAATTTGGGCCCGGTCGCGGTCACGTGCCAGCAATCCTCGAGCCGGACCCCGAACTTGCCCGGAATGTAGATGCCGGGCTCGTCGGAAAAGCACATGCCCGGCGCCAGCGGCGTCAGTTCACCGTGCACGAGATTGACGGGCTCATGCCCCTCCATGCCGATCCCGTGGCCGGTGCGGTGGCTGAGGCCCGGTAGCTTGTAGCCCGGCCCGTAGCCCCAGCTTTCATACGCCCGGCGGACCGCGTCATCGACCGCGCCCGCGGGCACGCTGACCTTCGCCGTATCGACGGCGATCTGCTGGCCGCGGCGAACCTGGGCCCAGACCTTGCGCTGCTCCGCGGTCGGGTCGGCGCCCCAGACGAAGGTGCGCGAGATGTCCGACTGGTAGCCGTGGACCGCGCAGCCGCAGTCGAACAGGATCGTGCTTCCCCGCTTGGTCAGCTGCGGCTTCTTCGATCCGTGCGGCTGGGCGGACGCTTCGTCGATCAGCACCAGCGCGAAATCCGGGCTTCCGCCAAGCGCGACCGTCGCGGCATCGATGGCGCGGCTATACTCGCGCGGGGTCATCCCTTCTTTTGCGCTGGCCGCAACGTGGCGCATCGCGCGCGCCGTAATGTCGTTGGCGGCCTGCATCAGCTGCAGCTCGTGCGCCGACTTGATCATGCGCTGGGCCCGAACGACGGGATCCGCGCTGACCATCGCTGCGCGGGGCAGTTGCTGGCGCAGCCGGTCGAGGATGAAGAAGCGATCGGTCTCCTCGAACCCGACCGGGCCCCCGGCGACACCGCGCTCCTTGAGGAAGTCGGCAATCAGCTTCAGCGGCTCCTCATCCTCGTTCCAGGTGCGGATTTCGGCCGAGACGTCGAGCGTCTCCGCGACCGAAGGCCGCTCGAAGAAGGGCGTGACGACGATCGGATCGCCCTGCGCGGGGATTACCGCCGCGGTCAGCCGCTCCGAGCGGAACCACTGGACGCCGGTATAATATTCGAGGCTTGGGCCGGTCTCGATCACGACCGCCCCGATCCCCGCGCGCTGCATGAGCGCCTTCGCCCGAACCAGCCGCTCGGTCCGCTCGGCGGGCGAAATCGGCGGGGGCGGCGTCACGGGCGCGAGCTCGTCTTTGGCCTGGGCGATCAGCCGCGCCGGCAGCGCCGAGGCAGCGGCGAACGCGCCAACTCCGGCGAGGAAGGAGCGGCGGCGAATCCGGGGTTCAATCATAGGGGCTATGTTGCACGCCCGCGCCGCATCGGCCAGCAGGCGCGCTCCCATGTTCGATTCGATGGCTCATGACGGCGTGAAGCGCCCCGGCACCCGCGAGATGACGGTCCTGCTCGCCGGGCTGATGGCGCTCAACGCTTTCGCCATCGACGCGATGATCCCGGCGCTGCCCGACATCGGCCGGTCGCTGAACGTCGCCGAGGACAATCAGCGCCAGCTCGTCGTCGTCGCCTACTTCATCGGCTTCGCTTCGACGCAGCTCATCTGGGGCCCGCTGGCCGATCGCTTCGGACGCAAGCCGGTGCTCGCCGCGGGAGTTGTGCTGTACGGCATCTTTGCCTGCCTGTGCGCCTTCGCCTGGAGCTTCCCGCTGCTGATCGCCGGGCGCTTCGCCATGGGCGCGTCGGCCGCCGTCACCCGGGTGCTGGTCGTCGCGATGGTCCGCGACCTCTTCGAAGGCGAAGCCATGGCCAGGGTCATGAGCCTGGTCTTCATGGTGTTCATGCTGATCCCGGTGCTTGCCCCCAACATCGGCCAGGCGATCCTGCTGTTCGCTTCATGGCGGGCGATCTTCCTGCTGCTCGGAGTCTATGCGCTGGTCATGCTGGCCTGGACGCAGCTTCGGCTGCCCGAGACGCTTCACCCGGACTTCCGGCGCTCGCTCCACTTCGGCGATATGGGCAAGGCGATGGCCGAGACGATCCGCGATCCCTTGTCGCGCGGCTACACGCTGGCAACGACGATCAGCTTCTCGGCGCTGGTCGCCTACATCAGCTCGATCCAGCAAATCGTCTTCGACGCGTTCGGCCAAGACCAGCTGATCGGCCTCGTCTTCGCCTCGATCGCGGCGCCGATGGCGCTGGCGTCCTGGCTCAATTCACGCTTCGTCGGCCGCTTCGGGCTGCGCCGCGTCGGCCACACCGCCTCGCTCGCCCTCGCCATCATCACCGCGATCCACGCCACGATCGGGCTCAGCGGCCATGAAACGCTCGCCGTGTTCATCGTCATGCAAGGCCTGACCATGGCCTGCTTCGCCTTCACCTCGTCCAACCTCGGCACGCTGGCGATGGAGAATATGGCGCCGATCGCGGGCACCGCTTCGTCGGTCCAGGGCGTAGTCGGCACCATCGGCGCGGCGATCATCGGCTTCCTGATCGGTCAGGCCTTTGACGGCACAGTCCAGCCCTTTTTGATCGGCGTTGCGCTTTGCTCCGCCGGCGGCTTCCTGATGGTCGTCCTGACCGAACCCAGGAAACTGTTCGCGGCGATTGGGACTCGCGAGGTCAACCCGCTCGAGCCCTGCATCCCCGACGATCTCGGCTAGGCGAGAAACGCCGGGGACGGCTGGGGACTATTCTGCGTCGCCGATGTCGTCGTCTTCCGACGCGCCGACCATCAGCGCTTCACCCACCTCCGCGGTGCGGCCGCGGATCGCATTTTCGATCCGCTGCGCAATCTCGGGGTTTTCCTTCAGGTAGATCTTGGCGTTCTCGCGGCCCTGGCCGATGCGGACGCTGTCGTAGCTGAACCAGCTGCCCGACTTCTCGACCAGTCCGGCCTTGACCCCGAGGTCGAGGATTTCGCCGGTCTTGCTGATGCCCTGGCCGTACATGATGTCGAATTCGACCTGCTTGAAAGGCGGCGCGACCTTGTTCTTGACGACCTTCACCCGGGTCGCATTGCCGACGATATCGTCGCGGTCCTTGATCTGGCCGGTGCGGCGGATGTCGAGGCGGACCGAGGCGTAGAATTTCAGCGCGTTGCCGCCGGTCGTGGTCTCGGGATTGCCGTACATCACGCCGATCTTCATCCGCACCTGGTTGATGAAGATGACGGTGCAGCGCGAGCGGCTGATCGAGCCCGTCAGCTTGCGCAGCGCCTGGCTCATCAGGCGCGCCTGCAAGCCCACGTGGCTATCGCCCATCTCGCCCTCGATCTCGGCCCGCGGCACCAGGGCAGCGACCGAATCGATCACCAGCACGTCGATCGCGTTCGACCGAACCAAAGTATCGACGATCTCGAGCGCCTGCTCGCCCGTATCGGGCTGCGACACGATCAGCTCATCGATGTCGACCCCCAGCTTGCGCGCATAGACAGGGTCGAGCGCATGTTCGGCGTCGACGAAGGCCGCGGTGCCGCCTTCCTTTTGCGCTTCGGCAATGGCGTGGAGGGCAAGCGTGGTCTTGCCCGAGCTTTCCGGACCGTAGATCTCAACGATCCGGCCGCGCGGCAGGCCGCCCACGCCAAGCGCGATGTCGAGCCCGAGGCTGCCGGTCGAAACCGTGTCGATCTCCAGCTTTTCGCGGCTGCCCAGCTTCATCGCCGAGCCCTTGCCGAACGCCCGGTCGATCTGTGCCAGCGCCGCATCGAGCGCCTTTTGCCGGTCCGTACCCGAATTCACTTTGCCCGATTCCAATCCGCTGCCGATCACTTTCAACTGCGCTGCCATGACCCCTGTCTCCTCGTCAATGCGCGGCCGAGCACCGCCGGTTAGAAGAGTATGCGTATCGCATTTGTTCTATGAGAACAAGAGGGGAACAGGTTAGCGTTCAGCTAAGCGTCAAAGATCCATTAGTAGGGCAAGCAGGACACATTCGAGGGAGCGTTGCATGGCGTTTGGAAAATCGTTGAAGCTGGCCGTCTTTGCGGCGCTGGTCATGCCCGCCGGGGTGGCCATGGCGCAGCAGGCGCCGACCGCCAGCATTGCGGAAATGGCGACCACCCCGCTGGTGCGCGTCAACATCACCGAAGCGCTGCGCACTCCGCCGGATGAGGCGAGCATGACCGTCGGCACGCAGGCCAAGGCGCCGACGGCAACGGCGGCGGTCGCGGCCAACAAGGTCAAGACCGAGAAGCTACTGGCCGCGATCAGAGCCGCCGGCATCCGCGAGCGCGACATCCAGACGCAGGGCATTCAGTTGTCCCCCGATTATCGGTGGGACAATGAGCCCAATGGTCGCGGGCACCAGACCCTGATCGGCTACATCGCCGGCAACTCGATCCAGATCAAAACGCGGAACATTGGCGCGCTGACGACGCTGCTCGATGCGCTGACCACGGCCGGCGCCGATTCGGTCTACGGGCCGAACTTCGGCATTTCCGATCCGGCTCCGCTGCGCCGTACAGCGCGTGTTCGCGCCATGGAACGCGGCAAGGCCGAAGCGACCGAATATGCCCGCAACAACGGCTACACGTCGGTCAGGCTTCTCTCGGTCGAGGAAGGCGCGTCATACCGCGGCACCGACGTCATGGTGACGGGCGCTCGGGTCGTGCAGCTGGCAGCGCCGCCGCCGCCGCCACCGCCGCCTGCGCCGGAACGCGACGCCGGGATCGTGGCACCAGGCCAACTCGAAACCAGCGTGTCGCTGAACCTGCTGTACCGGATGGAGCGCTGACGCCCCCGCCGGCCCCTTAAGCCGGCGTAACCTCGCCCTGCCCGGTGCCCGCATCGTCGCCCGCATCCGGCCGCGTGTCGAAGACCTCGTCGATGATACCGAAGGCCTTGGCCTCGTCGGCCTCGAGGAACTTGTCGCGGTCCATGGCCTTCTCGATGTCCTCGATCTTCTGGCCGGTGTACTTGGCGTAAAGCTCGTTCAGGCGCTGGCGCATGCGCAGGATCTCGCGCGCCTGGATCTCGATATCCGCGGCCATGCCCTGGGCCCCGCCCGACGGCTGGTGGACCATGATCCGGCTGTTGGTCAGCGCGACCCGCATTCCCGGCTCGCCCGCGGCCAGGAGGAAGCTGCCCATCGACGCGGCCTGGCCGATGCACACCGTCGAAATCTTCGGCCGGATATATTGCATGGTGTCGTGGATGGCGAGCCCGGCGGTGACCACGCCGCCCGGGCTGTTGATGTACATGAAGATGTCCTTCTTCGGATTTTCCGATTCCAGGAACAGCAGCTGGGCGGTGACCAGGCTCGCCATATGGTCCTCGATCGCGCCGGTGATGAACACGATCCGCTCGCGCAGCAGCCGCGAATAAATGTCGAAGCTGCGTTCGCCCCGGTTGGATTGCTCGATGACGATGGGGACGAGTTGCGAAACGATATCCTGATGGTCGATCACGGGAATGAAGTCCTTATTTGTTTGGCGTGGGCTTACATCGGGCGGATGGCCGCAAGGTTCAAGCCGCGCGCAATCAGCTGTTGGGGCCGGGCACCGAGAGATAGGCCAGGCGGCGGACTTCGCGGCGGCCGCGGGTGACAGTGTCGAGGACCAGCCCGGCGAAGACGCAGAGGACAGCGATGATCGTCATTCCGGTGACCAGGATCGCGGTCGGGAAGCGGGGCACCAGCCCGGTGTGGGCGTAGGTCACAACCAGCGGAACGGCGAGGATCAGCGCCGCGATCAGCAGCAGTGCGCCAAGCCCGCCGTAGAACAGGACCGGCCGCTCGACCCGATAGAGGGTGACGATGGTGCGCAGGATCCGCCCGCCGTCGGAGAAGGTCGAAAGCTTGGAATGCGAGCCTTCGAGGCGCGCGGCGTAAGCGGTCTCGACCTCGCCGACGGGCATCCTGAGCTCGAGGGCGTGGACGCTCATCTCGGTCTCGATCTCGAACCCGGACGAAAGCACCGGGAAGCTCTTCACGAAGCGGCGCGAAAACGCGCGGTACCCTGAGAAAATGTCGCTGAAGCTGCGCCCGAACAGGCTCGAGAGAAGCCCGGTGAAGGCCCTGTTCCCCGCGACGTGGCCGCCGCGATAGGCGGTCTTTTCCTCGTGGCGGCGAGTGCCGACGACCATGTCGAGCCCGTCGCCGAGCAGCAGCTCGACCATCTTCGGCGCGGCAGCGGGGTCGTAGGTCAGATCCCCGTCGGCCATGACGTAAATGTCGGCGTCGATGTCGGCGAACATGCGGCGCACGACATGGCCCTTGCCCTGCTGGCGCTCGCTGCGGACGATTGCGCCGGCCTTGGTCGCGGCCTTCACCGTGCCGTCGCTGCTGTTGTTGTCGTAGACGTAGACCACGGCGCCCGGCAGCGCCTTCTTAAAGCCGGCGACGGTACGCCCGATTGCCGCTTCCTCATTGTAGCAGGGAAGCAGGACGGCGATGCGTGGTTGCTTCGGTGCGGCCATGTTCCCCCCCTCCGGCCGCGCTTATTTCTTCTTCGCCGGCGCCTTCTTGGCCGCGGGCTTGGCTTCAGCCTTGGCCTTGGCCGGCTTTGCTTCGGCCTTCGCCGGCTTGGCCTCCGCCTTGACCGGCTTGGCCGGAGCCTTGGCGGCAGCGGCTTCCTTTACCGGCTTGGCCGGCTTCGCCTTGGCAGGCTTGTCCTCGACCGGGCCCTTGGCGGGGGCTTCGGGCTCGGCCTTGGCTTTTGCGCCTTCGGCCTTGCTCAGGACAGGCTTCGCGGCCGGCTTCTTGGCCGCCTTCGCACCCTTGGCGGGAACCGCATGGTCGTGGCCGCAGCCAGGGCCGTGCACATGGCCTTCTTCGGACTCGAGGTCGGCCTCGAGTTCGGCGCGGGTCGCGGTGCGGTCAGTCACGTCGGCAGTCGAAAACAGATAATCGACGACCTTGTCTTCGTAGAGCGGGGCGCGCAGCTGCGCGGCCGCCATCGGCTCCTGCTGGACGTAGCGGATGAAATTCTCGCGGTCCTTGCCCTGATATTGCGAAGCTGCCTGGGCAATCAGTCGGTTCATCTCGGGCTCGCTGACTTCGATGCCGTTGGCGGCGCCGATCTCCGACAGCAGCAGGCCGAGCCTCACGCGCCGCTCGGCGATCTTGCGATATTCGGCCGCGTCCTGCTCGATTTCGGCGAGCGCCCCGGCCGGGTCGGCTTCCTGGCTCGCTTCATGCTGGAGCTGGCGCAGGATGTTCTGATATTCCGCTTCGACCATCGATTCCGGAACATTGAAGTCGTGGCGCGCGGCGAGCTGGTCGAGGAGCTGCCGCTTCATGTGCGTGCGGGTCAGCCCGTTCAGCTCCTGCGCCTGCTGGTTGCGGATCAGCTCCTTGAGCTGGTCGAGGCCCTGCAGGCCCAGCGACTTGGCGAAATCCTCGTCGATCTTGGTTTTGCCGGCGGTCTTCACAGCGGTCACCTTGACCTTGAAAACGGCTTCCTTGCCGGCCAGGTTTTTGGCCGGATAATCGGCCGGGAAAGTGACCTTGACCTCGCGCTCGTCGCCCGCCTTGGCGCCGACCAGCTGCTCCTCGAAGCCCGGGATCAGGCGGCCCGATCCAAGCTCGCTCTGCATGCCTTCGCCCTTGCCGCCGTCGAACGCCTTGCCGCCGACCTTGCCTTCGAAGTCCATGACGACGAGGTCGCCGGTCTTCGCCGCATATGTGGCGGGGGCGTCTTCCCAGCGCTTGCTCTGCTCGGCGAGCTGCTTGACCTGCTCGTCGACCGAAGCTTCGTCGGCCTCGACCGTCAGCCGCTCGAGCTTCAGCTTGTCGACCTGCGGCGCCGGGACCGTCGGCAGCGCTTCGACCGTGACTTCGACCTCGGCGTCCTTGCCGGGCTCATAATCGCTCTTCAGCTCGACCTGCGGCTGGAGCGCGGGGCGGATGTTCTGCTCGACGAGCAGCTGCTGGACGCCGTCCTGGACCGCGGTGTTGAGCGCGTCGCCGCGCAGCGAATCGCCGTGCATCTTGCGGATGAGGTTCGGCGGCACCTTGCCGGGCCGGAAGCCGGGCATGCGCACGGTCGGCGCGATCCGCTTCACTTCCTGTTCGACCCGGGCCTCGATATCGGCGGCGGGGATGGTCAGCATGAAGGCGCGCTTCAGGCCCTCGTTCTGCGTCTCAACGGTCTTGATCACGGTCAGAATTCCCAAACAAAAACTCGAAGGCGGCGGTGCGATCCGAGATTAGAGGATCACGACGCATGAGGGCTGGTGCGCGCGGAGGGAGTCGAACCCCCACATCTTTCGATACTGGAACCTAAATCCAGCGCGTCTACCAGTTCCGCCACGCGCGCGCGGCCGCCTTGAAAGGCCGGGGGCCTATAACAGTCGGGGCCGATTGGGCAACCCGCGCGTTCTCCCAAACCAAGGAGAAATACGCAAATGCAGCTAACCCCGAACGAGCCGCCGTCGACCCCTGCCCCCGAGATTCCGCAGCCCTCGCAGCCGGGCCAGCCCAGCGAAGCGCCGGTCGAAACGCCGCCGCAGGCCCCCGACATCGACGTGCCCTCGCCTTCGGCGCCCGGCACCGACCCTTCGCCGACGCCGATTTCGCCAGTGGGCTGACGAACCGGCTAGCGGCGCAGCTGGGCCGAAGCCACCACGGCTTCGAAATCGGGCAGAGTGACCGCGTAATAATGGTTTCGCGCAGCATCGAGCAGGATCATGTAGAGCCGGCCGTTGACGACCGAGCCGACGACCCGGCCCTTGCGCCACAGCTCGTCGTCATCGAGGTGCTCGTAATCGAGCTGGAACCCGTTGGCGCCGAGGAACGGCCGCGGCTTGAGCGACAGCATCCGGAAATCGACCGCCCCGCCGCGCACCCGGTAGAGGCTCTCGACCATCGCCGCGATTTCGGGCGGGGTCATGTCGCTGCGGAAGTTCGGGACCTGCTGGTCGGCTTTCCTGCGCTGGCGCACAAGCGTGCGGCCGCTCTTCACACCGGTAACGAAGCTCATCGAATCGAGGATCGGGCCATTGAGGGTCCAATCCTCGACCTCTCTGATGTCGCTCAGCATCGACCGACGGTGCCGGTTCCAGGGCTGCGGCGCGACCACGGTCATGCTTCCATCGCCGACTTGGGCACGGCGTACGGGCGCAAGCGCATAGGCGCTCGAGCCGCTCTCGCCCGTTCCCAGCGTCGAGCAGGCCGAAAGCCCGGCGGAGGCCGCGACCAGCGCGGCAAGTGCAATGTTCCTCATGCTTCCCCTCACCCGATCATCTGCCGGACCCAGGCCGCGTCGGGCGCGTCGGGCTTCATCGTCAGGTAGCGGCCAAAGGCGGCCTTGGCCTCCCCCGTCCGACCCTCCTTCAGCAGCGTGATGCCGTGCCAGCGCCAGGCGTCGGCGGGCACGTCGGGATAGAGCACCGCCGCCGAATAGCTTTGCGCCGCGCGAACGTCGTCTCCCGGCTGGTTGCGCAGCCGCCAGACCTCGCCCTCGTAGAAGCGGAGCAGGCCGTTCCAGCCGTCCTGCGCGAGGGTTCGGATCAGATATTCGCTGGCGCCCGGGTCGTTGAGCTTCACCTGGTCGTCGAGCATGGTCTGGCGGAAGCCGCCGATGGTCGAAAGGTAGCGATCGCGCCCCGTGGTGTAGCGCCTGCCGGGCACCCTCACCTCGGCCGCGCTGAGCTTGAGATCGGCCATTCGGGTTTCGGACGACGGGTGCGTCGCGAAGATATCGTAGCCGCGATCGCGGCGCTTGCGGCGATAGCGCGCGCTCGCTTCCTCTTCGCCGATCAGCTGGTACCAGACGCGCGCCATCTCCATCGGCTCGTAGCCCGTCTCGGCGAGCAGCTTGACGCCCATGGCGTCGGCTTCCGCCTCCATCGTGCGGCTGTACTTGAACAGCGACATGAGCGTGCCGAGCTGGGCCAGCTGCACATAATCGCCAAGGTAGGCGCCAATGCCCGCGCCCCCGATTCCGGCCAGCATCGCCCCGAAGGAGAAGATGTCGCTCTTGCGCTTCTGGTCGCGCCACGACCGAATCTGGTGGCGTCGCAGGAAATGGCCGGCTTCGTGGGCGACGACGCCGGCCAGCTGCGCCTCGTTGCGCATCCGTAGCAGAAGGCCGCTGAACACGACAGCGAACCCGCTCGGGAACATCATCGCGTTGAACTCAGGGATCCGCGCCAAATAGATGCGGAAATCCTTCGCCGCGGGCCCGCCGACCGTGCCGATCAAATCCTTGAGGTAGCCGGTGAGCTTCGGGTCCTGGATGAGCAGGTTGGAGCCCGAGATTTCCTCTTCGGCGCGCTCCATCAGCTGCCAGATGCCGATCTCGTCACGTTCGGTCGGTTTGTAGCCGGGGCCGACAAGCGGGACCATGTCGCTGGGCTTGACCCGCGCCTGGGCGGTGCCGGCGGCAAGCGCCGCTGCGGCAGCGCCGCCACCGATCAACAGCGAGCGGCGGCTAAGCTCGAGGCAGCGGGCGCACATCAGCGCGCTCCTTGCTGGCGGCGGACCGCCTGGCCCGGCTTCATTCGCCCCAGGAGCCGCTCGACCATCTGTTGCGCGCCGCCGGGCGTGCGCAGGTCGCCGAACTTGATGCCCGGGATCTGGCTGCCCGCCTGGACGACGTTGAACCAGACCACTTCGCCCGTCTTGAGATCGACCAGCGAGGCATAATTGAGCTGGGTCGCGCCGCCGACGTTGGGCGCGCAAAAGCCGATGAAGCAGCCGGCAAAACCGAGGATCCCCAGCGCGACTCGGCCCCCCGAAGCCACTTCGTCCTCGGCATGGAGGAACAGGGCATAGTCGTAGCCGGTCTTCTGTCCGAGCCGGACCGCGTCAGCGCCGAGCGTCCAGTCGAGCCCACGGCCGCGCTTCGTCGGCAGATAATCGCCGAGATATTTGTGGATGACGATCGACTGGTCGACCGCGGCATTGAGCCGCTCGATCTCGGCCAGCTCGTCAGCGGTGACTCCGGGAAGCTCGTTACGGCGCTCGATCACAGTGATCGTGCCGCCGCGCGTGGCCTGCTGCGCGCGGATCGCGTCGGTGATGCTCTTGCGCGCCTGGTTGGTCCAGTCGGCGCGCGGCTCGACCATTCCACCGGTGGTCAGCGAGCCGACCGTCACATCAGGCCGGAGCACGAGCAATTTGTAATTGCCCTGCGGCGGCGTGAACTGGACGTCGGCATATTGCCGCGACTGGACGCATCCAGCCAGCGTCAGGCCAGCCGCGGCGGCAAGGACCATACCCCGGTTACGCATGAGGATTCCTCCAAAAAGGGCACGCTGGCGCCCTTCCCCATCCTTCGACTGGCTTGTTGTGCCTGAATGGGAGATGAAAGAAAAGCCCGTATTTTTAGATGCTTAGCGCTGACCTGGATCGCTCGGGGAAGCCGCGTAAGAGGCGCAGGGCGCCGCTTGCGGAAGGCATCGCCCGTCGACCGAACCGACCGCGACCGGCAGCGCGACGGTGGCCGCGAGCGTCGGCATGATGTCGACGGTTTCCGCGGGTTGCTGGATCGTTGAGCCGGGGATTCCCGGACGCCAGAAGATGATCGGAACCCGCCGGTCATAGTCCCACGGACTGCCGTGGGTCGCGACGGATCCCTTGCCGGGGTCGGTAATCGGCGTGACGTCCTTCTTCAGGATCACGTAGAAATCGCCCGAGCGACCCGGAACGTAACCGGCGCGAACCCGCTCGATCAGGCTCCACCGATCGGGCGGCGTGGTCGGCAGCGGTGTCGCCTCAATCTGCGCGGCGGTGAACACGGCTTCGACCTGCGGATCGGCTCGGAAGGCGGCCGCGCCCTGATCGATGAGCTTGCGCTGTGTCGCCGCAGGCAGGCTGCGGTCGACATAGATGTCGCCATTGGCGCCGCCGAACAGGCCCTTGCCGGGCACGCCGAGCGCGTTCGCCAGTCGCGTGCCGATCGTCTCGGCGCGGAGCGCGGCGCTGACCCGCACGGCTCCGGCAACGCGCTGTCGCTCGCGCTCGGGAATGTCCTTGCCGCCATGATCGGCAGTCAGCGCCACGGCATAATCGATGCCGCGCGCATCGAGGACGCGAAAGAAGTCGCCAAGCTCACGGTCGAGCTCGGTCAGCTGAAGGCACATTTCCTCGCCTTCCGTACCGAACGCATGGCCGACATGATCGGTCGCCGAGAGGCTGATCGCGAGCAGGTCCGGCGAGGGCCCGCGTCCGAGGCGCAGCTCGTCGACCAGGCCGGCTGCCAGCGCGAGCGTGTCGCCGTCGAACTCGGGGGAGGCTTCAAACGCACCGTCGTCGCCGGCCGCGCGCCCCAGTCGGCCCCGGCCGACGGATTTGCCGGGCGCAACGGTGTAGGGTGTCGCCTTTGCCGCGCAGAAGGGCGTCGGGTCCAGCGGCGGACGCGCCTGCGCCAACCCCGCGGCTGCAGCGGCATTGACCTTGGGAACGACCGTTGGGACCGGGGCCGAAGAGAGGTCGGTCTCGAAGCGCTTTCCGGTCCAGTACCAGCGCTGGTCGGGCCGCTGCCCGCTCATCATCACCGCGGCGCGGTCCTTGCCGCTGACCGCGACGGTGCGGCTGGCGGGCCACTGCCGCTTCATCAGCTCGCCCAGCGTCGGAACCAGCAGATGCCTGGCCGACACGGCATGTTTGGGCGCGCTCTCGTCCTCGGCGCACTGGATCGTCTTGTCCGCCCTGGCGGCGGTCGGGTCGAGCCAGGCGTTGGCGACGATGCCGGTCCGCGCCGGGCGATCGCCGGTGAGCATCGTCGAATGGCCGGCGCAGGTGTCGGTCGTGGCGTGGCTTTGATAGCCGTTGCGTAAGACCGTTCCGGACGCCAGGCGCTCGAAACCAGCCGTGAATTGCGGCCGATACTCATCGAACAGGTCCGCGGACATCTGGTCGATGGCGATCACCACCAGAAGCTTCGGTGGGGCCTTGGGCGCGGGCGGCGGCGGGACCGGCCGAATAGCCGAGGCCTGGGCAGCGAACAGCGCCGCTCCAGCGGCGGCCAGGAGGAATTTGCGCATGGTCCGCCGATACTCCGCTGGCAGTGACGCGATTATGACAGCTTGGCCCGCAACCGCTCGTTGACGATCTGCGGATTGGCCTTGCCTGCCATCGCTTTCATCGTCTGCCCAACGAAGAAGCCGAACAGCGGCTCCTTCCCCGCTTTATATTCGGCGACCTTGTCGGCGTTGGCGGCGAGGATCTTGTCGATCTCGGCGTCGATCGCGCCGGTGTCGCTGGTCTGCTTGAGCCCGCGCTCCTCGACGATCTTCGACGGCGCCTCGCCGGTTTCGAGCATGATCTCGAACACCTGCTTGGCGATGGTGCCGCTGATTGTCCCATCGGCGACCAGCTTCAGCAGCTCGGCGGCCTCTTCGGGCGAAATCGGCGTGTCGGTAATACTCTCGCCGCGGCGGTTGAGCGCGCCGAACAGCTCCGCGACTACCCAGTTGGAGCCCTGCTTGGGCTCGGCGCCAGCCTCGAGCAGCGCATCGAACCAGCGCGCGGTCTCGACCTCGGCGGTCAGCACACTCGCATTGTAGGGCGTAATTCCGTGCGCTTCGTAGCGCTTGCGCTTGGCGTCGGGCAGCTCGGGCAGGCTCGCCTTGCAGTCGTCGAGGAAGGCCTGGTCGAGCTCGAGCGGGAGCAAATCGGGGTCGGGGAAATAGCGGTAATCGTGGGCGTCTTCCTTCGAGCGGAGCGAGCGCGTGACGTTGCGGTCGGGGTCGTAGAGCCGCGTTTCCTGCGCAACCGTGCCGCCGCCCTCGATCAGCTCGACCTGGCGTTTGGCCTCATGCTCGATGACGGCCATGACGAAGCGAACCGAATTGACGTTCTTGGTCTCGGTCCGGGTCCCGAACGGAGTCTCTTCCCCATTTGGGCCAGGCTTGCGCACGCTGACGTTGACGTCGGCGCGCATCGAACCTTCCTCCATATTGCCGTCGCACGAGCCGACATAGCGGAGGATCGATCTCAGCTTACGCAGGTAAGCGCCTGCTTCGGCTGGAGAACGCATGTCGGGCCGCGACACGATCTCCATCAGCGCGACGCCGGAGCGGTTGAGGTCGACGTAGCTCATGGTCGGATGCTGGTCGTGCATCAGCTTGCCCGCGTCCTGCTCGACGTGGATCCGCTCGATGCCGATCGTCTTGGCGGTGCTTTCGTCCTTCTCGTCGACCAGCACCTCGACTTCGCCCTCGCCCACCAGCGGGTGGTAGAGCTGCGAAATCTGATAGCCCTGCGGCAGATCGGCGTAGAAGTAATTCTTGCGGTCGAACCGACTCCAGGCGTTGATCTTGGCGTCGAGCGCCATGCCGGTGCGGACCGCCTGGCGGATGCACTCGCGGTTGGGCACCGGGAGCATTCCCGGCATCGCGGCGTCGACCAAGCTGACCTGCGTGTTCGGCTCTGCTCCGAACTTGGTCGAAGCGCCCGAGAAGAGCTTGGCGTTGCTCACGACCTGGGCGTGGACCTCGAGCCCGACCACGACCTCCCACTCGCCGGTTTCCCCCTTGATTCGAAAAGGTGCGGTCAAAATTTGAGTTCCTTACAAACGATGACGTGGGACGAAACCACGACAACGAAGGCAAACACCCAGCCGATCGCAATCGGCACGAGCACCGCCATGTCCAGATAAGTATCCCCGCGAACGAGCGCAAAGAAGACGACGGCCACGAGGAAGATGGTCGCAGGCACCTTCAGGCTTCCCGATCGCGTGCCGCGAAGGATGTGGATCAGGCTGCGGATTGCAACCAGCATGCAAACCACGATGATGAGCAGCAGCGACAGCACCAGCCCGCGATAGGCATCGAGGTCGCGCTGGGTCATCACAACGCCGATATAGCCGCCGAGCGCGGCGCCGAAGACGACGTTGACCAGGTCGATCCGCCGATCGAGCTCCTCGCCCTCATCTTGAAGCCGAAGCTTTACCACCACTTCTCCGGGCGGGCCGTGAACCCGGCGCGTTCCTCGATCGCCAGGCCGGCGTTCAGGACGCCCTGCTCGTCGAGTTCATTGCCGATGAGGTGCAGGCCGAGCGGCAGCCCCTGCCCGTCGAGCCCGCCGGGAACGCTCATCGCCGGAAGCCGGGCAAGGCTGGCCGGGACCGCGAACACATCGTTCAAATACATCGCCAGCGGATCGGTCGTCTCACCGATGCCGAAGGCCGCGCTCGGCGCAGTCGGCGTCAGGATCACGTCACACTGCTCGAATGCCTTGCGGAAATCGTCCTTGATCAGCGCCCGCACCTTCTGCGCCTTGGTGAAATAAGCGTCGTAGAAGCCCGCCGAGAGGACGTAGGTGCCGATCATGATCCGCCGCTTGACCTCGGCCCCGAAGCCGGCGGCGCGGGTCGCGGCGTACATGTCGTCGAGCGTTTTCACGCCTTCGACGCGGAGGCCGTAGCGAACCCCATCATAGCGGGCGAGGTTCGACGACGCCTCTGCGGGCGCGATGATGTAATAGGTCGGCAGCGCATATTTGGTGTGCGGCAGGCTGATCTCGACCGGCGTCGCGCCCGCGTCCTTCAGCCATTCGAGGCCCTGGTCCCAGAGCGCATTGATCTCGGCGGGGACTCCATCGATCCGATATTCCTTGGGAATGCCGACGCGCTTCCCCTTGAGATCACTCGACAATCCCGCTTCCCACTGCGGCACGGGAAGGTCCAGCGAGGTCGAGTCCTTCGGATCGAACCCGGCCATCGCCTCGAGCATGATGGCGCAATCGCGGACCGTCCGCGCCATCGGCCCGGCCTGGTCGAGCGAGCTGGCGAAGGCGACCACGCCCCAGCGCGAGCAGCGGCCGTAGGTCGGCTTGATCCCCGTGATGCCGGTGAAGGCCGCGGGCTGGCGGATCGAGCCGCCGGTGTCGGTGCCGGTGACGCCCGGCGCGATGCCGGCGGCAACCGCCGCCGCCGATCCGCCCGAGCTTCCCCCCGGGGTCAGGCCGGTGTTGCTGCCCTTCCGGCGCCACGGGCTGATCACCGGGCCGTAGGTGCTGGTTTCGTTCGACGAGCCCATGGCGAACTCGTCCATGTTGAGCTTGCCGAGCATCCCCGCCCCCGCCTTGCGGAGGTTGGCGGTGACCGTGCTTTCGTAGCGCGGCTTGAACCCGGTCAGGATCTTGCTGCCGGCGGTCGTGTCGACGCCCTCGGTCGCGAACAGATCCTTGATGCCGAGCGGAATGCCGGCGAGCGAGCCGGTGACCTTGCCCGAATCCGCGGCCTCTGCGGCCGCCAGCGCGTCGTCGGGGGTTTCGACCGTGTAGGCGTTAAGCGCCTTCGCGCCCGCCACGGCGGCGTTGAAGCTTTCCGCGATCTCGCGCGCCGTGAACTCACGCGACCGGAAGCCGTCGCGAAGCTCGGCGATGGTTTTTGAGGTCAGTTCAGACATTTACTTCGTCATCCCCGCGAAAGCGGGGACCCAGCCAACAAAGAAAAATCTAGCTTCCCGCTTTCGCGGGAATGACGAGTGAGGGGCGAATATCATTCGATCACCTTGGGCACGGCGAAAAAGCCGTGCTGCGCTTCGGGCGCATTGGCGAGCACGTCCTCGCGGATGCCGCCATCGTTGACGACGTCGTCGCGCAGGCGAAGCTTCTGGTCGATGACCGCCGTCAGCGGTTCGACGCCGTCGGTGTCGACCTCGGCCAGCTGCTCGACCCAGCCGAGGATGTTGTTGAGCTCGGGCAGCAGCCGATCGAGATCTTCGTCGCTCATGGCGATGCGCGCCAGCTTGGCGATGTGGCGCACCTGTTCGGGGGAAACGGACATGAGCGGGCAACTAGCGGCCGCTCCCGAGGGCGGCAAGCGCTCAGGGCGCCGTCTTGATCGCCCTCAGCTTGAAGCCGGTGATGCGCGTTCCATAGTCGCACTCGAATGACCGGCGCGCCTTGCCGTCGTCGACCGTGCCCCAGACGATGATCTTGTCGACCCTGTTCTGCTCGACGTCGATGATGTTGACCGTACCGTACTGCGCGGCCTGGGCGGTGCAGGCGCCGCGCGCCTGGGGGGCAAGCGCTTCGTTGCTGACCGGTTGGCCCTGCGCGGCCCTGGCGGCCAAGCTGGCGGCCGACATGGCCATGGAGGCGACGCAGCCCGAAAGCGCCGGGACTGCGGCGGCAAGGACCAAGGGAATCAAGCGCATCACAGACAATAACCTCGAACGGTCAGCGAAGCTCCGTTGCCTGGCCGTGCAACCCGACCCGGTCGAGCTCTTCGAACTCGGCGGACAATTCTACAAGCTCTCGATTGCCGACGCTAAATTCGCCCTTGTAGGGATAATTGACCGTGAGAATGAACAGGAACAGCAGCCCTAGTGTGAGGGCGATGCCAGCGGTCATGAACACGTTGTAGCGTGTCGGCGTGAACGCCGACGCATAGGCGACCGTCAACAGGCCGCCGACAATTCCGATCGCCCAGAGAATGGCGGGAATCCCGTCGCGGCTGTCGACGATGCGCTGGCGGCGGTAATCCACCAGGCTGTTAAGCTTATCCAGCATCTCCGAATAGATCGCGGTAGACCGATTGTCGGTCGGGCTCAGCTTGCCGATCTCGTTGAAGACCGCGTGAAGCTTGAGCAAGGTGGCGCCGCTGCCCTCCCCGCGACTGAGCATCGGCCATTCGTCCCGATTGACGCTCGCGACATAGTCTCTCAAAGCCTGGCGCGCGGGTAGCGTCTCCGGGCCGAAGATCGTCAGGTCCTGGTAAAGCTCCGCGGCCGTGGCAGCTTCCTGGGAAACGGCATTTTTCGAATCCGTGAAGTCCTGCCAGACCTGCACACCGGCAAAGGCGATCATGATCCCGACATAGGCCGCGACCACCTGCATCAGGTTGATCGCTACTTCGCGCTCCTCGTTGTTTACTTTGAGGCGTAGGACCCGCTTGACGCCTAAGCTCGCTGCAAGCCCGATCCCCAACGATGCGCCGAGGACGACGATCGTCGCGGCCCAGATCGGCATCGCGTAAAACCAATCGGTCATTGCGCCCCCCCCTTCAGCAGCCTGCTCAATGGCAGACTACGATTTGAGGTGCTCACTGCAAAGCGTCCCGCGGCTTTCGCGATCGGCTGGCGGTTGCCCCGCCTCCTCGCCGCCAATAGACGCGGGCATTGAATGTGCGCCCGCCGCTTCCTGATGTTCGTATTCGTCCTGATCCTGCTGGTCGTGGCGGCAGCGTTCGCCATTTTCCAATATGGCGGACGAGTGCTGATCAGCCAGGCGGTGCCCAAGGGGCATTTCGAGGCGGCGAAGGCCGGCGGCGGACCCGATTACGCAAATGCGGCGAGCTGGCTCGCACGGCCGGGGATGACCGGCGATCCCGCCCAATGGGTGCCGGACCGTTTCGTCCCGCAGGCGTATCGCGGCAATGCAGCGATTTTCTACGTCCACCCGACCACCTACCTCTACACCGATCGGTGGAACGCGCAGCTCCAGCCCGGCGGCGACAGTGAATTCCGCACCCAGCTGTTCGCGCAAAGCCAGGCGAGCGCGTTCAATGGCTCGGGGCAGGTCTGGGCGCCGCGCTACCGCCAGGCGGCCTATGGCGCGTTCCTCCTGAAAAGCGCCGACGCGCAAAAGGCGCTCGACCTCGCTTTTGCCGACGTGGCCGCGGCTTTCGATCGCTTCCTTGCCGAAGCGCCGGCCGATGCGCCGATCATCCTCGCCGGGCATAGCCAGGGCGCGCTCCACCTCGAGCGCCTGCTCAAGGATAGGGTCGCCGGCAAGCCGCTCGCGAAGCGCGTCGTCGCTGCTTACGTCGTCGGCTGGCCGATCAGCACTGCGTCGGACCTGCCCAAGCTCGGCCTGCCCGCCTGCGCCAGCGCCGATCAGGCAGGGTGCATCCTGTCGTGGATGAGCTTCGGCGAGCCCGCCAATTCGGACCTGATCTTCGACGATTGGCAGAAGACCAGCGGACTGAACGGCGGCGAGCGGCGAAAGGCCGACGTGCTCTGCGTCAACCCGATCAGCGGCGCGAAAGACGGCGCGGCGGCGCCTGCGGATAATCCGGGCACGCTGGTCCCGACGGGCGACCTCAAGTCGGCCACCCTGCAGCCGGCCTCGGTCGGCGCGCATTGCAGCAATGGCCTGCTGATCCTCGACGGCAATATCCCGCCGCTCGGGCCCTTCACGCTGCCCGGCAACAATTACCACGTGTACGATTATGCCTTGTTCTGGGGCGCGATCCGGCGCGATGCCAGCAACAGACTGTCGACATGGAATACCAATGACCAGCGACACTAGCGCTTTCGCCGCCGCCTTGTCCGAAGGCGGCAAGCTCGCCGGGCTCGATGTCGGCACAAAGACGATCGGCCTCGCCATCTGCGATGCCGGCTGGCACTTCGCCGGACCGTGCGAAACGCTGAAGCGGACCAAGTTCACCGCCGACCTCGAAGCCCTGCGCGCCTTCGTCGCCCGCGAACATGTCGTCGGTCTGGTCGTCGGCCTGCCGCTCAACATGGACGGCAGCGATTCCCCCCGCACCCAGTCGGTCCGCGCTTTCGCGCGCAACCTCGGCGCGCTTGGCCTGCCCCTGCTGCTGTGGGACGAACGCTGGTCGACCCAGGCGGTCGAGCGGGCAATGATCGATGCCGACGTCAGCCGCGCCAGGCGGGCGGAGAAGGTCGATGCGCTTGCCGCCGCGCACATCCTGCAGGGCGCAATCGACGCGCTGGTCAATTTGAACGGCGCGGGTTAGTCCACCCGCTCGTGGACCTTCTTTCGATCGACAGCCTGACCGACGGCCAGATCGCCGGCATCCTGGACCGGGCCGATCATTGGTTCGCGGAAAACCGCGCCGGGCGGCCGGGCAAGGCGCTGACCGGCAAGATCGTCTTCAACCTGTTCTACGAAAATTCGACGCGCACCGCGATGTCGTTTTCGACCGCCGTGGCGCGGCTCGGCGGCTCATCGATCTCGCTTTCGACCGAGCACAGCTCGATCAAGAAGGGCGAAACGCTGGAGGATACGGCGCGAACGCTGAACGCGATGCGGCCCGACGCCCTGGTCATTCGCCACCGCGAGAATGGCGCTGCCGCAGCGGTAGCGCTGATCGTCGAAGCGCCGGTGATCAACGCCGGCGACGGCACCAACGAACATCCGACCCAGGCCCTGCTCGACGCCGCGACCATCCGCCAGCGGGTGGGGCGCATCGAAGGGCTGAAGGTCGCGATCTGCGGCGATATCCGCCACAGCCGCGTTGCCAGGTCGAACGCCAGGCTGCTGCCGCGGCTCGGCGCCGAGATCCGGCTCGCCGGCCCGCCGCAACTGATGCCGGACGGTATCCCGCCGCTATCGGTCGACGAAGCGATCGCCGGCGCGGACGTGGTGATGATGCTTCGGATCCAGCGCGAGCGGCTCGAGCAGGACCTCGACGACGCGCCGGGTGAATATCTGCAAAGCTATGGGCTAACTGCCGAACGGCTGGCCAGCGCCGCGCCGAACGCGGTCGTCATGCACCCGGGCCCGATGAACCGCGGGGTCGAGATCGAAGATCAGGTCGCCGACGATCCGGAGCGGTCGTTGATCGCGCTCCAGGTTGAAATGGGCGTCGCCGTCAGGATGGCCTGCCTGGAGATGCTAGTCAGCAGCGCTTAGCGCGCGGCGTACTGCACCGGCGCATCGCCGGCGACGCTGCGGACGAAACAGCTGCCGCCCGAGCGGCGCAGCGCGACGCACAGGTCCTTGGCCTGGTCAGCGCTGGCGAAACCCTTGACCGACAGGCGATAAACGGTGCCGCGGCTGCTCTCAAAGCGGGCGCTCACCGGCATATAGCCCTTGAGGAGGCTATATTTGCGGGCGCTGGTCGACCAGGCGGCGGCCACGCGCTCCGGCGAGCCATAGGCGCCAAGCTGAACGACCGCCGAGCTGTTGCCGCGGCGAAGCGCAGCCTGGTGCAGCTGGGCAGCGACCTTCTTGGGCTTGGCGGCGACGGGACGCGGCTTGGGGCTGATGAAATTGTTGAACGCCGTCTGGACGTTGGCGGCCGCGGTCAGGAGCGCGGTCGTGACGGGCGCAGGCGAGGCAGCCTCGACCGCCTTCGGCGCGGGGCGCTGGGCTGCGGCATGGCGCACCGGGTTGGGCGGCGGCGGAGCCGGCGCAACGGCCTCGGCAAATTGCGGAACCGGCGGAACCGGCGGAAGGACCAGCTCAGCGGCCGGCGGCGGCGGCGGAGCCGCTTCGGCCACAACTGGACGGACAACAACCGGGGCCGCCGGTGCCGGTGCCGCAGCGGCCTGCGCAAGGCGCGTATCGGGCTTCGCCAGCGCGAGCTGCACCGGCATGCCGGAATCGGCGGCGGGCTTGACCCCAACCAGCGAAGCGACCTGGTCCGACGGCTTGCCCGGCTTGGCGAGCTGCATCCACTGCTGGATCCGGGCGTCGAGCTGGTCGGCGGGAACGTCCTGGGCAGCAACGGTGCGCGCCTCGACCCATTCGCCGCTCAGGGCGTACGCAAGCGCCAGGTTCTGGCGGAGACGGGCGTCGGCGCCCCGTTCACGGGCTGCGGCCTGGAGCACTTCGACCGCTTCACCGGGCTTGCCGGCAAGCGCCAGCGCCAGGCCGAAATCAGCGGCCGGCAGGGCACCGCGGCTGGCGTCGAGATAGTTGAGCGCGTCATTGGTTTTGCCGAGCGCGATTTCGGCCAGGATCAGCTTCAGGACGACCTGCGGCTGGTCCGAATAGAGCGACAGCGCGTCCTTGTAGGCCGCTTCGGCCGACTGGAAGCGGCCGGCCGCGAAATAAGCATTGCCGAGGAGCGAACGGAAACCGGCGTCGTCGGGAGTCTTGGCGACGGCCCGCTCCGCGTAGGAGACGGCGCCGGGATAATCCTTGTTGCTGAGCGCGACCGCAGCGCGGGTCGCGAGGCCCATATCGTCTCCGGTCCGCTTCACCAGGTCGCCCCGCACTTGCGGAGTGGCGCAGGCAGCGAGGCTGGACGCCATTGCGACCAGGGAAATGGCGGCTCCGAAGCTTTTGGCCTTCGTCATCATTCTTGTCCCTTGCGTTTGGCCGTTTCGGCCATGGCGTCGAGCTCCGGCATATGCTCGAGGAGCTGATCGAGCGCATCGGTCACCAGCTGCTGCGCCGAGCGGCCGTTGACCGCGCAGGCGAGCCGCAGCTTGAGGTGGCGGCTGGGGTCGAGGCGAAGCGTGAACGCAGCCTTGCCCTTGGCACCGGCAACCGACCGGGCCTTGGGCTCGCGTCGCGGAGCTGGAGTGGGCGTGACCGCCGCGACCGCGGGCTTGACCGCGCGGACCGGCTTGACCTGAAGGACGAGCGCGGGTTCGGGCTCGGAAACGGCCTCCACCTCATACTCTTCCACTTCGGCTTCGGTTTCGGCTTCGGGGTCGTAGATCTCGGCGGTTTCGTCGATTTCTTCCTCATCGCCTTCCTCGGCGACGAAGCGGTCGACAATCTCGGCCTGCTGGCTGTGAACCGGCGAAGTAACCGGCGTCAGGCCGGTCGGATGAGCGTGCGGATGCTCGACGACGTCCTCGCCGAACGCATCGTGAGTCGCGTCGCGGGGCGCGGAGGCCGGCTTGGGCGGCTCGAAACCCATGTCGTTCCAGCCAAGGTCCTCGAGCGCGGCGCCGGCCTGGCCGAAGCCTTGCGGACGCATTGCGGGACGAGCAGCACCCTTGCGGGCGAGCAGCCCGGAAGAGAGGGAAGCAAAGGGCTTGGGTTCGCTGGTCATCGCTCCCCCCTTCACTGACCGACGACGCGGCGGCCGAAGCCGCCGACCGGACGCGGACTGGCCTGGCTGATGCCCGGCGCCTGACCCGGCGCCGCGAACACGGTCCGGCGGAAATTCTTCTCGAGACGATCAGAAATATATTCCCAAAGCTCGGTGACTTCCGACGCGGAGCGGCCGTTGGGGTCGATTTCCATCACGGTTCGGCCGTCGATCATCGAGGCGGCGAAGTCGGTGCGATGGTGGAGCGTGACCGGGGCGACGGTGCCGTGTTGCGACAGTGCAACCGCGGCTTCGTAGGTGATCTTGGCCTTGGGCGTAGCGCCGTTGACGACGAAGATCAGCGGCTTGCCGGCGCGGTCGCAGAGGTCAACCGTGGCGCCGACCGCGCGAAGATCGTGCGGGCTCGGACGGGTCGGAACGACGATCAGCTCGGAAACGGCAATAACGCTCTGGATCGCCATGGTGATTGCAGGCGGCGTATCGACGACGGCGAGGCGGAAGCCCTGCTGACGAAGTACTTCAAGGTCGGATGCGAGGCGCGCGACAGTGGTCTGGGCAAAGGCCGGCATGTCGGCCTCGCGCTCGTTCCACCAGTCGGCAAGGCTGCCCTGCGGATCGATGTCGATCAGGCAGACCGGGCCGGCGCCCGCCAACTGCGCCTGCACCGCAAGATGCCCGGACAGGGTTGTCTTACCCGATCCGCCTTTCTGCGATGCCAATGCCAGGACGCGCATGCTTTTCCCCTCGCCTCAAATGACGTCAATTCAGCACCCGGAGTGACACCAGAGGCTCTAAAATCTGGTTAACGGCGCCCCGACCCTGTTCGCGCCCGTTTCCTCGGCGGCGGAGCTCGGCTAAATAGCCAGCCAGGGGTGGGTAAGGCATGATTCTCAGATATTTGCTTGCTGCGGGCCTGGTCCTTGGAGGCGCGATCCCGGCCTCGGCCCAGTCGGTCAACGCCGGAATCGAAGCCTGGCAGCGCGGCAATTATGCAGGCGCAGTGTCGATTTGGCGGCCGCTTGCTCAGGCCGGCGACGCCGACGCGCAGTTCAACCTGGGCCAGGCCTATCGCCTCGGCCGCGGCGTCCCGACCAACCTCGCCCTTGCCAAGGACTGGCTCGAACGGGCTGCGAGCCGGAACCATGTCGATGCGGAGACCACGCTCGGCCTGCTTCTCTTCCAGAACGGCGACCAGGCAGCCGGGCTCAAGTGGCTCAAGCTGGCCGCCGAGGCGGGCGAGCCGCGGGCCATGCTGGTTTATGGGACCGCCTTGTTCAACGGCGACAGCGTCACGCAGGACCCGATCATGGGTTATGCCTATGTCTATCGCGCGAACGCGAGCGGGCTGGCGGCGGCGAAGGACATCATGGCGCAGATCGACCAGCTGATGAACGGCGCCGACAAGAAAAAGGCGCTGGCGATGGTGCAGGCCCAGGAAAAGGCCGCGGCCAAGGCGCTTTTCAGCCCGAGCAATCCGGTCGAAACCGCAACCCCGAAGCCCAAGAAGACGCCGCCCGCCAAGCCGGCCGCGAAGCCAAAGCCCAAGCCCGAGCCGGTCCAGACGGCTGCGGCCGAGCCTGCAAAGTCAGTCGTAAAGCCCGCACCCGCCAAACCCACGCCGAAACCTGCCGTCTCATCCGGCCCGGTTAGTGGCGAGTGGCGTATCCAGCTTGGCGCGTTCAATGGCCGGTCGGCCGCGGAAACCGCCTATCGTAAGCTTGCCGGCAATTCCGCGCTCGCCGGCCGCAGCCCGCAATATATCCCGTTCCAGCAGTTCATCCGGCTGCGCGTCGGTCCATTCGCGTCGCGCGCGGCTGCGGCGTCGGCCTGCAGCGCCGTGCACGTGCCCTGCTTCCCGGTCGCGCCCGGCAAATAGGTTAGACGCGATACCAGTCGCGGCGGCGGACGCCCTGCACCCAGAGCAAAGCGTCCAGCCCATGATGCTTGAGCTCGGCATCGGCCACTTCGGCCAAGGCGGCTTTGGCCTTGAAGGCGATCCCCAGGCCGGCTTCCTCGATCATCAATTTGTCGTTGGCACCGTCGCCGACCGCCAGCACGTCGGTATTGGTCAGCCCAAGCTCATCCCGGGCAGCGACCAACGCCTCGTACTTAGCCATGGCGTCGACGATCGGGTCGCCGACCTCGCCCGAGAGCTTGCCGCCGGCGAACACCAATCGGTTCGCCCTAATCCGGTCGAAGCCGACCATTTTCGCAATGGGCTCGGCAAATGAGAGGAAGCCGCCGGAAACGAGCAGGCAACTCGCACCGCCCGCGCGCATCGTCTGGACCAAAGTCTCCGCGCCGGCGGTCAAATGGACGCGTTCCTTCAGGCACCGTGCAAGCTCGCGCTCGTCGAGCCCGGCCAGCAACCGCACCCGCTCCCTCAGCGCCGAAGGGAAATCGAGCTCGCCCTGCATCGCCCGCTCGGTGATCCGGGCAACGCGGTCCTTGAGCCCGGCATAATCCGCGAGCTCGTCGATGCATTCCTGGCCGATGATGGTCGAATCCATGTCGGCGACGAACAGCCGCTTCCAGCGCGGCTCCTCATCCTGGATGACGAGATCGACACGATCGAGAGACGCCAACGCCCAACGCGCCGCCTTGCGATCCCCGGCAAAGACGAGGTCCGCGGCATCGCCCTCGTCGATCCAGTGGAGAAAGCGCGCCTTCGGGTCATGCTCGCGCAGCAGGCCGAGCGCGCGGTCGACCAGCCTGTCATCGAGCCGTCCCGCTGCTATCAGCGTCGCAATGGCCATCGCCGCTTCCCGTCCTCCACTCGTCCTCATTGCCGGGCCGACCGCGAGCGGCAAGTCGGCGCTGGCCCTTGCCCTCGCTGAGCAGATCGACGGCGTGATCGTCAACGCCGACAGCGCGCAAATCTACCGCGACTTGCCGATATTGAGTGCGGCTCCCTCGCCGGAAGAGCGGAAACGCGCCGAACATCGCCTCTACGGCGTGCTCGACGGCGCCCTGCCCTGCTCGGCAGCGGACTGGGCGGAGATGGCGAAGGCCGAGATCGCCGACATCCACGCCAGCCGCCGGACCCCGATCCTGGTCGGCGGGACCGGCCTTTACCTCCGCACCTTGCTCGACGGCATCGCGCCCGTGCCAGCGATTGACCCAGCGATACGCGCGCGCGTGCGCGACGCGGGGGTGGAAGAGAATCGCGCGGAGCTCGAGCGGCTCGACCCGGACGCCGCGGCGCGGCTCAACCCTGCTGACGCGGCCCGCACTTCGCGCGCGCTCGAGGTGGTGCTGTCGACCAAGCGGACGCTTGGCGAATGGCAGAAGGAGCGAAGCGGCGGGATCGGCGATAGCGTCGACCTCCGCGCGCTGGTCCTGCTGCCGCCGCGCGCCTGGCTTTACACCCGCTGCGACCAGCGTTTCGCGGCGATGATCGAGCAGGGCGCCGTGGCCGAAGTCGAGGCGCCGCTGGCGCGCGGTCTCAACCCAAACCTGCCGGTCATGCGCGGCATCGGCGTGCGCGAGATCGCAGCCTATCTCGCCGGCACCGCCTCGCTCGCCGAGACCATTGCGTCGGGCCAGCAGGCGACGCGCCGCTATGCCAAGCGCCAATACACCTGGTTCGCGCACCAGCCGCCGGCCGACTGGGCACGCTACAGGGACATACCTATACCCGTTCGGCCTGAGCTTGTCGAAGGCCTGTTGTTTCTTGACCGCAGAACGTGAAGGACGGCCCCCTTCGGCTTGCCTTGGCAGGCCGCTCAGGACAGGCTTCGACGAGCTCAGGGCGGACGGATTTATGAAGTTCTTGCATGACGCCGACATCGATCCCGCGCCGCTGGTGGTCAAAAGGGTCGCGATCGTCGGCTACGGCAACCAAGGTCGAGCGCAGGCGCTCAACCTCCACGACAGCAAGGTCGACGTGGTCGTCGGCCTGCGCGGCGGGTCGGGCAGCAGGTTCGAGGCCGAAGCGGCAGGGCTCGAAACCGCGTTGCTCGAGGATGCGGTGGCCTCCGCCGACGTGGTGATGATGCTGGCGCCGGACGAGGTCCACGCCGCGCTCTATGCCGAGATCGAGCGGCACCTCCGCCAGGGCGCGGCACTCGGCTTTAGCCACGGGCTGTCCGTGCGCTTCGCCTTCATCGAGCCGCGATCGGACCTCGACGTTTATTTGCTGGCGCCCAAGGGGCCGGGCACTGCGCTTCGCTCGCTCTACACCCAGGGCAAGGGGATGATTGCGCTCTGGGCGGTGGAGCAAGATGCCACCGGCAACGCCAGGGGAATCGCTCTCGCCTATGGCCGCGCGATCGGCTGCGGCCGCGCCGGGCTGATCGAATCCAGCTTTGCCGAGGAAGCCGAGGCCGATCTGTTCAACGAGCAGGCCGTCGTCTGGGGCGGCGTCCCCGAACTGCTGATCGCGGGTTTTGACACGCTGGTTGCCGGCGGCGTCTCGCCCGAGGTGGCCTACCTCGAATGCGTCGGGGAATTGCACCTCATCGCCGAGCTCATCGAAGCGCGCGGGATCGCCGGGATGCGCGAAGCCATCTCGAACACTGCGGAGCTGGGCGCGACCCTCGGGGGGACGCGGATCATCGATTCCGGCATCCGCGAGCGGATGGCCGAAGTGCTGACCGAAGTGCGGGCCGGCAAGTTCGCTGCCGAGCTTCGGGCCGAGGAAGCGAGCGGCTACGCGCGGCTGGAAAAGGCGCGCGAAGAAGCCAGGAAAAGCGAGGTCGAGACTGCCCGCCGCAAGCTCGGCGGCGACTGAAGATCAGCCGATCGGGTCGTTCGGTTCGGGCATGCGGTCGCCGGTGCTGGCGCGCTCGAGATAGGCGCGCTGCATCTTGCGGTGCGCGCTCGCGACATCGGGATTGGAAGCGGCGTCAGCCCGCTCCTGCTCTTCGGCCGCCCGCCGGGCGAAGTAGATACGATCTTCCGTCGCCATGCCGCCCTCCACTGCTTCAGCGGACGTCATAACATTATTGGGGCGAAAAGTCAGGCGGGAATGGCGGATTTCTGCCCGGCGCGCTCGATCGCCTCGGCCAGCACCCTGCGCGCGTCCTCGGCATCGCCCCAATGGCCGACGCGGACCCACTTTTCGGATTCGAGGTCCTTATAGTGGGTGAAGAAGTGCTCGATCTGCTGGAGCACGATCGACGGCAGGTCCTGGCGCTCGCCGACGTCGGCATAATAAGGAAAGGTCGAATCCACCGGCACGCAGATCAGCTTCTCGTCGCCGCCATGTTCGTCTTCGAGGTGGAGCACGCCGATCGGCCGGGCGCGGACGACGCAGCCGGGGACGAACGGCGAGCGGGCGATGACCAAGGCATCGATCGGGTCGCCGTCGGGCGACAGGGTATGCGGAATGAAGCCATAATTGGCTGGATAGCGCATCGGCGTGTGCAGGATGCGGTCGACGAACAATGCGCCCGACTTCTTGTCGAACTCATATTTCACCGGCTCGCCGCCGACCGGCACTTCGATGATCACGTTGACGTTGTTCGGCGGGTCGGCGCCGACGGGGATGAGGTCGATGTTCATGATGCAGCGCCCCTAAACAGGGCAAGGCCGATGAACAATGCCGCGACGCTGAACGCCACCGATCCCGCGGCATAACCCGCGGCGAGCGCGTAGCGATTCCGCTCAATCAGCAGCATGGTGTCGAGCGAAAAAGCGGAGAAGGTGGTGAAGCCGCCGAGGATGCCGGTGGTGAGGAACAGGCGCATGTGCTGGTCGACGCCGGGACGAAAGGCGAAGTAGCCGGCGAGCAGGCCCATGAGGAACGATCCGGCGATGTTCACGATCAGCGTGCCGAAGGGGAAACCGAGCCCGAACAAGCGGCTGCTCGCGACGTTGACGCCATGACGCAAGGCGCCGCCGATCCCGGCCCCGAGGAAAACGATCAAATAGGGCAGCGCCTATCTCCTTCCGAACAGCTTCTCGATTTCGCCGTGGCCGAGTTTCACCCAAGTCGGGCGACCGTGATTGCACTGGCCCGAATGCGGCGTGACTTCCATCTCGCGCAACAGCGCGTTCATCTCGGCCACGGAGAGGATGCGGCCGGCGCGGACCGAGCCGTGGCAGGCGATGGTGGCGGCGACGAGGTCGAGCTTGTCGCGCAGGCTCAACGGCCCGCCGAGCTCGGCGATTTCAGCCGAGAGGTCGGCGAGCAAGGCGCCGACATCGGTCCGCCCAAGCGCCGCCGGCACCGCCCTCACCAGCATTGCGGTCGGACCAAAACGCTCGATTTCCAGGCCCATGCCGCCAAGCTCAGCGGCCGCGCCTTCGAGCCGGTCGCAATCGGGCTCGTCGAGCTCGACCACTTCGGGCACCAGCAAGCCCTGCCGAGCTACCTCTCCGCCTTCGCGGGCAGCGCGCATCCGCTCCAGCACCAGCCGCTCATGGGCGGCGTGCTGGTCGACGATCACCAGCCCGTCCTCGGCCTCTGCGACGATATAGGTGGCGGCCACCTGCCCGCGCGCGACCCCGAGCGGATAGGACAGGACCGGATCGGCGGCCGGTTCGGCCCGCGCGACCGGCGCGGATTCGAAAAGTCGCTGCCCTTCCGCGACGCCTTCCTCCTCCCGTTCGCGGGAGGGGGTCAGGGGGTGGGCATAGGACAAACCCACCCCTACCTCGCTCCGCTCGGCTATCCCCTCCCGCAAGCGGTAGGGGAGGTCCACGCCGCTGGTCCACATGACGGGCGCCGCCGATTGCTCGCGAGCGGCGCTGCGCTGGCTATCGGCGTCGAGCGCGGCGCGAAGCCCGCCAACGATGAGCCCGCGCACCGCAGCCGCATCGCGGAAGCGGACCTCGGTCTTGGCGGGATGGACGTTGACGTCGACCTCATCGAGCGGGACCTCGATGAACAAGGCCGCAATCGGGTGGCGGTCGCGGGCGATGAGGTCGCGATAGGCGGCCCGCAGCGCGCCGACGAGCAACCGGTCCTTCACTGGGCGGTCGTTGACGAACAGATATTGCTGGTCGGGCAGGCCGCGGTTGAAGGTCGGCAGGCTAACCACGCCGGTCAAACGGAGCCCCTCGCGGGTGCAGTCGACCCCAACGCCGTGGCGTTCAAGCTCGTGAGTCAGCAGCTCCGCCACGCGCGACGGCGCTTCGGCCGGCTGCAGCGTCAGGATCCGCCGCCCGTCATGGTCGAGGGTGAAGCCGACATCGCTCCGCGCCATAGCCAGCCGCTTCACCGCGTCGAGGCAGGCGGCATATTCGGCGCGCGGGCTGCGCAGGAACTTGCGGCGCGCCGGGACCTTGTCGAACAGGCCTTCGACCTTGATCCTGGTGCCGGGCGGAAGTGCCGCCGGCCCCTCGCCCGCCGGCTGGCCATGGTCGATTTCGATTCGCCAGCCGTCCCGGCCCGCCTGTCCTGAGCCTGTCGAAGGGCGGACGCGACTGTCGAGCGTCAGCCGCGACACGCTGGCGATCGACGGCAGCGCCTCGCCGCGAAAGCCGAAGCTGGTGATCCGGTCGATCGCGTCGTCAGGAAGCTTCGAGGTGGCATGGCGCTCGAGCGCGAGCCCCATCTCCTCGCGATTCATGCCGCAGCCGTCGTCGGAAACCTCGATCAATTCGAGCCCGCCGGCATAGAGCCGAACCGAAACGGAGCCAGCTCCCGCATCCAATGCGTTTTCAAGCAGCTCCTTGAGCGCGCTCGCCGGGCGTTCGACGACCTCGCCGGCAGCGATTCGATTGATCAGCTCAGCGGGCAGCCTTCTTATTGACATGTTAAGGGTCTTATCCCAATCCGAGACAGCCGGCGAAGCACTGATTTTTCTTGGAAATTCAGTGCGCATTCAATGGTCTGAATTCAATCACTAATTAAGGCCGCGGCGTGGAATTGCGGCTTCCTCATACAAAGGCGAGAGACGGGGTAGGAATGTTCTGGACGCGTTGGTTCAAATGGATGTCCCACGACATGGCGATCGATCTCGGGACCGCCAACACGCTGGTTTATGTCCGCGGCCGCGGCATCGTCCTCAATGAGCCCTCGGTCGTCGCCATCGAGACGATCAATGGCGTCAAGAAGGTCAAGGCGGTCGGCGACGACGCCAAGCTGATGATGGGAAAGACGCCCGACCAGATCGAGGCCATCCGCCCGCTGCGTGACGGCGTCATCGCCGACATCGATGTCGCCGAGCAGATGATCAAGCACTTCATCCACAAGGTGCACGGCGGCAAGATGCGTGCCTGGCGCTTCCCCGAAATCGTGATCTGCGTGCCGTCGGGCTCGACCAGCGTCGAGCGTCGCGCGATCCGCGACGCCGCCTCCAATGCTGGCGCGAGCGCGGTCTATTTGATCGAGGAACCGATGGCAGCGGCGATTGGCGCTGATATGCCGGTGACCCAGCCGATCGGATCGATGGTCGTCGACATCGGCGGCGGCACGACCGAAGTCGCGGTGCTCTCGCTCCGCGGCCTCGCCTACACCACCTCGGTCCGGGTCGGCGGCGACAAGATGGACGAAGCCATTTCCTCCTACGTGCGCCGCAATCACAACCTGCTGATCGGCGAAGCCACGGCGGAGCGGATCAAGAAGGAAGTCGGGATCGCCAAGCCGCCCGTCGACGGCATCGGCAAGACCGTCCACATCAAGGGCCGCGACCTCGTCAACGGCGTGCCCAAGGAAATCTCGATCAACCAGGGCCAGATTGCCGAAGCCCTGTCCGAACCGGTCGGAACCATCGTCGAAGGCGTGCGCATCGCGCTCGAGAATACCGCGCCCGAACTTGCCGCAGACATTTGCGACCAGGGCATTGTCCTGACCGGCGGCGGCGCTCTTCTCCAGGGTCTCGATGAAGTGCTTCGCGACGAGACCGGCCTTCCCGTCACGGTCGCCGACGATCCGCTGACCTGCGTTGCGCTCGGAACCGGCCGTGCGCTGGAGGAAGAGCAGTTCCGCGGCGTCCTGCAGACCGCGTAAGGAAAGACTGAGCGGTGGCGACCGCGCGCCCCGGCTGGTCGCGCCGCGCGCAATACGGCCTGTTCTTCACTCTTTTGGGCGTGATCGCCGGGGTCGTGGTCGGCCTCATCCTTCTCGCCATGTCGCTGGTCGCGCCGCAAAGCTTTGCCGGCGTCCGCGGCGCGGCGCTCGACCTTACCGGCTCCGTTTCCAACGGGCTCCGTGAAGTGACCGCGACCGCCGGCGGGCTCGTATCGGGCGCGGGCGATTATTGGGATGCGGCCGACCAGAACGGGAAGCTCAAGCGCGACCGCAAGGCGATGATGCAGCGGATGGTCGAGGCCAAGGCGATCTTGCAGGAAAACCAGCAGCTCAAGGCTACGCTGCAGCTTCGCGAGCGCAGCCGCTCCACCATCGCGACAGGGCGGGTCGTCGGCTCCTCGTTCAACAGCCCGCGCCGCTTCGCCATCCTCTCGGTCGGCGCTTCCGACGGTGTGAAGATCGGAATGCCGGTGCGCGCCGCCGACGGCCTGGTCGGGCGCATCATCGACGCGGGCGAGCTCGCCTCGCGAGTCCTGCTCGTTTCCGACAGTTCCAGCATCGTCCCCGCCCGCCTGCTTCGCGGCGGCATCCCCGTGATCGCCCAGGGCCGCGGTGACGGCACCATCGACGTCCGACCGCTCGAGGTCGGGCGCAACCCGTTCAAGCGCGGAGACATCATCGTCACGTCCGGGACCGGCGGCCTCTATCCGCCCTTGGTGCCGATCGCTCGGATCGTGAAGCTCGAGGACGACGGCGCGGTGGCGGTGCCACTCGCCGACCCGTCCACCATCAGCTTCGCCATCGTCGAAGCCCCGTTCGAGCCGGCTGCCATCGCCGCCGAAAGCGGGACCGCGCCCGCCGGAGCACCCTGATGGTCCGCGCCGCGCTCACGCAGCACAAGAGGTTCAGGCCGGGCGCCAAGCCCTATGCCCATCTGGTTCCGGCAATGATGGTCATCGCCGCTTCCTTCCTTGCGGCATTGCCGATCGTTTCGACCAGCGGCTGGTACCCCGATTTCGGCTATCTGGTGCTGATCGCCTGGCGCTTGCTGCGCGCCGACCCCTGGCCGGCCTGGTGGGCCGCCCCATTGGGCTTGGCCAACGACCTGTTCACTGGCTACCCGCTCGGTTTCTCGGTCGCCTTGTGGGCCGCGACGATGCTTGCGCTCGACCTCATCGACCGCCGCACCATGTGGCGCGATTACTGGATCGAATGGGTGCTCGCGGCGCTGCTGGTCGGGATCGACAAATGGCTGCAGTGGCGGGTTGCGGCAATGGTCGGGGGCGCGCCGACGCTGACCCAGATTATCCCGCCGATCATCATTTCCATCTGCCTGTTTCCGGTGGTCGCCTGGATCGTTTCACGCGTGGATGCGTGGAGGCTTGGACGATGAAGCACATGCGGTTCACCAATGCGCACCAGTCGCTCGCCTTCTCGCGCCGGATGATGCTGCTTGGCGCCGCGCAGGGGGTCATCGGGGCGGCGCTGATCGGGCGCATGGGCTGGCTGGCGATCGCCCAGAACCAGAAGTACCGGCTCCTGTCCGAAAGCAACCGGGTGCAGCTGATCCCGGTGCCGCCGCGGCGCGGGTGGATCATCGACCGCAAGGGGAAGCCGATCGCAATCAACCGGTCGAGCTTCCGCGTCGACATCATCCCGCAGCAGCTGGAGAAAGAGCGTGACGTGGTGCCCGATGTCGCGCGCCTGCTTGCGCTGCGCGAGGACGATGTCGGCCGAATCCGCCGTGACCTTTCGGAATCAAGCGGCTTCCGCCCAGTCCAGGTCGCGGAAAACGTCACTTACGAACAATATGCGGCCGTTACCGTGCGCTTGCCCGACCTGCCCGGCGTCCAGGCGACCCGCGGCTTCTCGCGCTTTTACCCCGATGGTCCGGCCGTCGCACATCTGCTCGGCTATGTCGGCAGCGCCAACGCCAAGGAATATGAGGCGGAGAAAAAGAACCCGTTGTTGCTGATCCCGGGCGTGAAAATCGGCAAGCAGGGCCTCGAAAAAACGCTCGAACAGCATCTTCGCGGGACCCCGGGCGGACAGCGCGTCGAGGTCACCGCCCGCGGCAAGCTGGTCAAGGAGCTCGAGCCCAAGCCGGATCGCAGCGGCCACACGGTGCAGCTGACGATCGACCAGGGGCTGCAGCAATATGCGGCACGGCGCATGGGCGATGAGTCGGGCGCTCTAGTCGCGATGGACGTGCAGACCGGCGACATGCTCGCGTTCGTGTCGATGCCCGCGTTCGATCCGAATAGCTTCAGTGAGGGCATTGGCCAAACCGAATGGAAGATGTTGTCGCAAAACGACCACATCCCGCTTCTCAACAAGGTCGCGCAGGGGCTTTACCCTTCCGGCTCCACGATCAAGCCGGCGATGGCCTTGGCGTTCCTGAAGCAGGGCATCGACCCCAAGCGGCGCGTCAACTGCCCCGGGGGCCTGAGGATCGGCAACCGGTTTTTCAGCTGCGATGCGGTCCACGGCGCGATGGACATGCACTCGGCCGTCGAGCGGAGCTGCAACACCTATTTCTGGGCCACCGGTCTGATCACCGACCCCCAGAAGACGACCGAAATGGTGCAGTATCTGGGGTACGGCCAGAAGTTCGATCTGCCGATTCCGAACCAACGATTCGGGACGATGCCAAGCCCCGAATGGTTGATGAAGAAATACAATCGGAAATGGCAGGGATATGATTCCGCTAACACTTCGATCGGCCAGGGCTATGTGCTGGTCAATCCGCTGCAGCTGGCGGTGATGCCGGCGCGCATTGCATCCGGAAAGCTGCTTCAGCCGCGCCTCCTGCTGGGCGAGAAGCGGCGCCCGGATGCTCCCCTTGACGTCGACCCCGCGCATCTGGAGTTCGTGCGCAAGGCGATGGCTTCCGTCGTCAACGATCGTGGCACCGCAGTCGGTTCCAAGCTCCCGCTCGACGGCGTCCTGATGGCCGGGAAAACGGGTACGGCGCAGGTCTTTCGGCTGACGTCACGCGGCCGTCAAAGCAATTGGGCGCTTCGCGACCACGCTTTGTTCATCGCCTTCGCCCCGGCCGACAAGCCGCGCTACGCCATCGGCTGCATCATCGAACATGGCGGGTTCGGCGCCTCGGCGGCGGCGCCGATCGTCCGCGATTCCATGACCTATTTGTTCGACCAGCAGAAGGCTTACGAGGCCCTTGCCCCGCTGGAGAAGCAATGGGGAGGGACCCTGGCCGAGCGCAACGCGCGGCAACTGGCGGCGTTCAAGGCGACGTCGCAGGCCAACGGTGCATGATCAGCTCGGCGATCATCCCGCGCCCGCTGGCGAAGCTGCCGTGGCGGTTGATCTTCCTTGTCAGCGGGATCGCGATGTTCGGCCTGATCATCCTCTATTCGGCGGCGGGCGGCTCGATCCGGCCGTGGGCACTGAAGCAGGCGATCATCTTCCTCGGCTTTCTCGCCATCGCAATTGCCATGTCGTGGATCAGCGAAGGGACGATCAAGGCCATCGCCTTCCCGCTCTATGCAGTCACCCTGGTGATGCTCGTCGGCGTCGAGGCGCTGGGGTTCGCGAGCAAGGGCGCCAAGCGCTGGCTCGATATCGGGCCGATCCGGCTCCAGCCGTCGGAGTTCATGAAGCCGGCGATCGTCCTCACCCTCTCCCGCTTCTACGAGCTGGTGCCGGCGGGCGAGATCCGGCGATGGCGCGCGATCTGGCCGGCGCTGGCGCTGCTCGGAGTCCCCGCTTTCCTGATCCTCGTCCAGCCGGACCTCGGCACCTGCATCATGGTCGTGCTGTGCGGCGTGACCGTAATGTTCCTCGCTGGCCTGCCGTGGTGGCTGTTCGCCGGTCCCGCGGTCGCGGTCGCGGTCGCCGCGCCGATCGCTTACGGCATGTTGCATGGCTACCAGCGGAAGCGCATCGACGTCTTCCTCGACCCCGAAAGCGATCCGCTTGGCGCCGGCTATCACATCGCCCAGTCGAAGATCGCGATCGGCTCGGGCGGGATTTGGGGCAAGGGCTTCCTCAACGGCAGCCAGAGCCATCTCGATTATTTGCCCGAAGGCCATACCGACTTCGTGTTCGCGACCATGGCCGAGGAATGGGGGCTGCTCGGCGGCGTGCTCCTGATCCTCGCGTTCGGCGCGGTCATCCGCTGGGGGATGCGGGTCAGCCAGAATGCGCGCAGCCGCTTCAGCCAGCTCGCCGCGGCGGGCCTGTCGGCGACGATCTTCTTCTACGTGTCGATCAATCTGATGATGGTCATGGGGATGGCGCCCGTGGTCGGCGTTCCCCTGCCCCTGGTCAGCTTCGGTGGATCGGCGGTGATGACCGTGATGCTTTGCCTCGGCCTGCTGATGGCGCTGGAGCGGCACCAGCGCAGCGGATCGGCCTCCTCGCTCGCGTGAGGGTTGAAGCGACGCGGTTGCGCACCATCTTGGCCCATGCTACCGGCCCGCGGCTCCGAAGCGCGAAGCCGCCGGAGCATCGCCTTAAACGGCAGTGGACGCATAGCTCAGTTGGTAGAGCAGCTGACTCTTAATCAGCGGGTCCTAGGTTCGAGCCCTAGTGCGTCCACCACCTTTTCAATCACTTAGCAGCATTTCTCCGGCGCTCGTCACGCTGGTGGGCTATCCGGGGCAACCGATGGGGCAACAACGTTGCGGCACCTAGAGATACCGGGCGAGCCAAACAGCCGACGTTACGCAAGTCCTCGCAAGACGCAGAATCACAGCTGCGTCAGACGCGGGGGGTGATGCGCGCTGCGGTCCTGATGTCAGCGATACGTGTGCCAATTGCCTGTAGGTTTTGCCTGAGATCATTGAACACGGGGCGCTCCGCCTTTGGATCGCTAATGGTAAGGATGGCTGTAAACGGGACGCCTTCGTCGGGCATCTCCTCCCCCGCGCGAGTAAGGTAATCCACAAAAAGCCGCCAGTTCGATGATCGACCTACGCCTCGCTTAAAGATCTTCTCGAAGACTTTGACAGGACTCCACTTCAGGTCGTGCTCGATCAATTCCGCTTCCATGGCGTGGCGCTCCCGCTTTCCGGGGAGGTAGAGCGGCTCGAGCTGACCTTTCCAACGATCGTCCTCCTGTTCCTGTTGAAGAACTGCATTCACGTTTACTCGAACGAACTCCGATCCAAACCTTGGATCGAGCGGCGGGGTTGAGACCAACGTGAGCTTTGCTCTTCCGCTGCATTGGCCCTGCTGGCCGACAAGCGACGCAGGCCACGGGAAGCGGAAATTAACTTGCTGGCCCGGCATAATCCGTGACGCAAATACGAGGGTGATTTCATGGTCCCCGGTTTCGAGGATTTCTGTGGCAGCAGGTGGCATGCCAAAGCCGACTAAATGACGAGCAACCGGCTTCAGGACCTCTGACTGCAGGGCCTGCGGAATAGATGCGTTGTGAACAAGAAGGCCGATGAGGGTCTCGCGTGACACCTCACCCTCGATCGAATGATTAAGCACGGCTGCCGTTTTCGCCACGAGGGGGGCGGCGTAGCTCGTGCCGCACCCGTCAACTACCGTGCCATCGGGAAGGATCGAGAATAGACCGTGGCCGCGCGATGGGCAAAGCGTCCCTGCCCCGCCTATGTGCGCCAGATCGGGTTTAACGCCCGACCTTAGTCCAGGCCCGCGTCTGCTAAATCGCGACGGAGCGTAGGGAACGCAGCCGGTGTGAGTTGGAGGATTGAGCGCCCCAACCGTGACGTTTCTTGAGCTTTCGCCGGGTGTAAGAAGGCCATCGTTCCGAGCCAGTGCCAAGTTCGTCAAAGCGGCCATGTCATCGGCCGGCCACTCCGGTCGAAGATCCTGCGGCGTCGTATTTCCGGCGGATATGAATATGACAGCGTTATTCTCTTCGGCAATTCGATCCAGCCGACCAGCGTGCAAGCTATACCGCTCGGGTGTTACGGGTTGCACAATGTTAAGGCTCATATTGAAAACGCGGACGTCGTGGCGCGCCCTTGCGTCAGCAACTGCATCGCTCAGTTCGTCGAAGAACTGCGGCAGTCCTCCAGGGTAATAAGAGGGAAATGCATCGGCCCGCTCCTCAGTCGGGAACACGGCGAGGTCGAGCAGTTCGATGCCGTCTGGCTCTGGACAGGTCTCAACTCCGTTCAGGCTACCGCCTGCAACGGCGAGCGCCCCGATGAACGTCCCGTGCGCAGGGTCAGCGTCTTCGTCAGCAAGAACATCCCAGTGATCGATAACCCAATCAGAGAGAGCGGAGCTGATGCCACTGTCGATGATACCCATTCTCGGATGGGTTCGCCGCGTATCGCGAGCTGGTATTGTTGCTGTGATCGGCCGGGCCGCCGGAGAGGCACGAGCCGCGTCAGACCGGACGACGATACCCGGCAACTCAACCCTCCGGACCAGTGGATGTGCATCGAGAAACTTTAAGAGCCGAGCATGTTTTTCGCGGTCTGGGTCGAAAGGAGCGACTTCGCGGCGACGATCAGGAGAGGACCCGGCTGTCAGCTGGAGCACCGGTTGTTCGAAGGAGCGTTCGAGCCGCACCGCTAGGACCGGCTGCGTCCTCGACGCTTTCGACAAGCGCTGAACTGAAAGACCCTGCTCAAGTGCAGCGAAGCCCTCGATGAAGGTTTCCGACAACATCCGCCGATCGGCACTTAAGCGATCCCAGTCCGAGCGCGGTGCGGGCGGGTCAAAAAGTTCGACCTCATAGCTACTGCCGGTAACCGGGTTGGATAGCCACATCACCGCATCTTCAAGGGAGAAACTGCGTCGATCAGAGGCACCATAGAGTTCGATCCGATCAATGGCGCCGGTTTCGCTCTTCCGCACGGAGGGATGGGGGACCTCAACGCCTTTGTAGTCGTCCCACTTCATGATCGTGTGTGTTTCGGCCTCGCCGATTTGTCGGGCAACATCCCGCAACGTTGCGGGCGTTACCTCAACTAGCATCACTCCCAAGTCACCGCCTCCGACCAGGCGGACGCGGTCTGGGCGGAATAGAGCCTTCATGGGGCGATGGCTTTTCGCCCAAGCGTCACGACGAAGAATGATTTTCGCGTGGCCGATAGCGCCCTGGCTCTGGGACGATAGAACAGTCGAGACCGTTTCGAGCTGGTCAAGCAACGCTTGCTTATGTTCCCGAAACTCCCGGTCGCGATGAGCGTAAAAGTCTTTAAGACCGCCGCCGCCCTGCTTCACGCGGACTTGTCGAAAGTTGTCCGTGTCGAGAACGATTTGGATCGGACTAGCCATCCAACGGCTCCTCTTCCGCCGATTTGGCCAGCTGTCGGCTCACGGTGGATTTGTCCTTGCCGGCGATCTCACCGATGTCGGCCATCGAAAAGTTCAAGATCGGATCATCCCGCATTGCCCTAAACAGCGTAGCCGCGTCCCCAAACAGCAATGCTCTTCGCTCACTCTGTATTCTCGCCGCGTTCAGCGTGGCGAACTGCTGAAGGGTCTCGAGTAAACCTCGCTGATCGCGAACTGCGCGCGCCTTTTTATAGGTCCGGACGAGAGACTCGATTTCCGCTCCCGTTGCACCCTCGGTGAACCAGGAGATGAGCCGCAGATGACTGTCCGGCGCGCTCAGCGGCGGCATGAACCGCTCCGCGATGGCTTTTCTAAGCTCAAAACCGGGGTTCGGGATTTCAAGCTGCACCTCGAACCGCCGCCAGACCGCCGGGTCCAGCAACTTCGGATGGTTTGTGATCCCGATTGTGAACCCGACGTTCCGCCGAACATCGAGATTCTGGAGGAGCGCATTCACTACGCGCTTGATCTCGCCAACCTCTTGAGGGTCATCGCGGACCTTGGCGATTGCGTCGAACTCATCCAACAGAAGGACACAGCGATGGCGGTTTGCAAAGCTGAACAGATTGCCGATGTTGCGAGCAGTGGTCCCGAGGAATGAAGAAACGAGGCCGTCCAGCCTGACGAGCACCACCGGCAAATCGAGCTGATGCGCGATCCACAGCGCGAGTCGGGTTTTACCCGTGCCAGGCGCGCCGTAAATCAAACATGTTTTAGCCGGCGCAAGGTCGACTGCCGACAGATCATCGAAATCTCTCCACTCCTCGACGATTGTTCGGATTGCCTGACCGATAGTTGAGTCGAATACCGGTGGAATCGACTGAATGCTGTCCGGGTAGATGACCTCCGCCAGCGGCGCGGCCGTTTCGCGATCCACTGGCACGGGCGTGCTGCGGCCTAGTGCTTCGCCGGGCATCTCGGCCCGCGAATGCTGTATCCGACTAGGGGACAATTCCTTGGTTCGATCAGCGCTCGACAGGATGGAGGTAATAGCCCCTGCCTCACGCGAATTGCCGCTCTTCGTTAGCGCTTCGCGCAGTCGCTCAACCTGCTTGCGCACGGCCGGCGTTGGGTTGGCCATCGCAGCCCGACATAGCGCCTGCACGATCGGAAAATTCTCCACGACACCCTTTCGCGAATATTAGGAAGGTGCATGTATACCCACAGTCGATGCGTGACAATACCAGTTTGTTGCGTTTTTTGGCCACATCGTTGCGCATCATCGGCAGTCCGGTGCGGATGCCTAAGGCCTTGCCTCCTCGCAAGGAGTAGGTGCTTGGCGGTTCAAGCGAACAGAAACTTCTTCCCTGACGCTCACGCCCCGGTGCTTTGTGCACCCAGCGGCAATAGTTGGCCCGCGTCACCACCTTGGCGGCAGGCGAGGCGCTGCCCTAAGGTCGCGGCATGAACGCAGTTGAGATTGAAGAAGCCGTCTCGGCCTTGGCCGGCCAGCCGTTTGACCCGGCCGAGTTCCCGTTCGCGTTCCTTGAAGCGTTCGGAAACAAGGCCACGACGATCAAACGTCTCCGCGCCGGCACATCGAATAAGTCGGACCTCGGCGGCGTCCTGCAGACTGGCAACATCCACATCGCAGTTGCTGCGGCCGGCGAAGTTGGCCCGACGCTCGCTAAGCTTAAGGACAGCCCAGCGACCGGCAAGGCAAAGGCAAAGTTCGTCCTCGCCACGGACGGCGACGCGTTCGAGGCGGAAGATCTCGATTCAGGCGAGACGGTCGCCTGCGCCTTTCCGGATTTCCCTGACCATTTCGGCTTTTTTCTGCCGTTGGCCGGCATCAGCACCGTTCGTCAGGTCCGCGAAAGCAGCTTCGACATTCGCGCCACCAGTCGGCTCAACCGCCTCTACGTCGAGCTGCTGAAGGACAACCGCGAGTGGGGCACGGCCGAGCGGCGGCCGGACATGAACCATTTCATGGCCCGCCTGATCTTCTGCTTCTTCGCGGAAGACACGGACATATTTCACCGCAGCTATCCGTTCACGGCCACGATCGAGAAGATGAGCGAGCGGGACTCGTCCAACACCCATGAGGTGATCGGCGAGCTGTTCCGCGCCATGAACACGCCCATCAAAGAACGCGATGCAGCCGGCATTGCCCGATGGGCGACCCCATTCCCCTACGTGAATGGAGGCCTGTTCTCCGGCAGACTTGAGGTCCCGAATTTCAGTCGCATCGCCAGATCGTATCTGCTCCACATCGGCAACCTGAACTGGAAGCAGATCAACCCGGACATCTTCGGGTCAATGATCCAGGCGGTCGCAGATGACGAAGAACGCGGCGCGCTTGGCATGCATTACACCAGCCGCCCAAACATCCTGAAGGTCCTGAACCCGCTGTTTCTCGACAGCCTACGCGAGCAACTGGAAGAAGCCGGCGACAATTCCCGCAAGTTGCTGAACTTACGCAATCGTATTGCGCGAATCCGGGTCTTCGATCCGGCCTGCGGCAGCGGCAATTTCCTTGTGATCGCCTACAAGGAAATGCGTGAGATCGAGGCCGAGGTTAACCGGCGACGAGGGGAGAACGGCCGCTCCACGGACATCCCGCTGACCAATTTTCGCGGTATCGAACTGCGGGATTTTCCGGCCGAGATTGCTCGGCTTGCCTTAGTCATCGCTGAGTTCCAGTCCGATGTGCTCTATCGCGGCGAACAGCTGGCGTTGGCCGAGTTCCTGCCGCTCAATCAAAAGAACTGGATCACCTGCGGCAACGCCTTGCGGCTGGACTGGCTAAGCATCTGTCCACCTACGGGCGCCGGCGTGAAGCACCGCGCCGACGACTTGTTCGGCACCCCTCTCGATCAGGCCCAAATCGACTTCGAGAATGAAGGTGGCGAGACATATATCTGCGGAAACCCGCCATATCTCGGGGGAAAGAAGCAGGATGACGAGCAGAAGGACGACATGAGGGCGGTCTTTGGATCATCCTTTCCATACAAAAACTTGGACTACATCTGCGCGTTTTTTGAGAAAGCATCTTCGTGCCTGGACCAAGTAAACGCCGCAGCCTTCGTCAGCACAAGCTCGATCAACCAAGGCTCTCACGTTCCGACGCTTTGGCCGCACCTTCGAAAACGCGGCACCGAAATCTTCTTCGCTTACGCTCCATTTAAGTGGGCGAACAACGCGAAGAACAATGCAGGTGTCTATGTGACAATCCTCGGAATCGAGAATGGCGCGCGATCCTCCGCGCTTCTGTTCGACGCCGACACAAAGCGGCAGGTTGCACACATTAACTCATATTTGATTCCAGCTGACGAGGTTGTTGTTGAGAAGGAAAGCGCTCCGATCTCTCAGCTGTGTCGCATCATCACGGGCAACGCTGCCTACGATGCTCAGCACTTACGAATTGAATCAGGAGAGCGCGCATCGCTATGCGCGGCATACCCAGAAACAGCAGCTCTGTTCCGTCGTGCGGCAGGCACGAGCGAGATCATGAATGGTCAGACGAGCTGGTGTTTATGGATAGATGACGCCCAGCTGGAAGCGGCGCTTACCGTTCCTGCTATCAAATCTCGCATCGACGCTGTGAAGGAATATCGCGAGAATGGGGGTGACGTTGCACGCACGCTTGCCCACCGCCCGCATCAATTTCGATTCAGAAATGTGGCTCGTAGGTCCCAGGTAATTGTCCCGCAGGTCTGCTCAGCTAACGCCGGATACCTGCCGGTCGCACTTTCAAAACCAGATGTCGTCGTCACTCACCTAGCTCACGTGATGTTTGATGCCCCGCTCCATAACTTGGCGATCATCAGTTCCCGCCTGCATTACATCTGGGCCGTCACGCTTTCCGGCAAGCATGGTAACGGTTTACGATATGGCTCAAACCTCTGCTGGAACACCTTCCCCCTCCCGAACCTGACCGACAAGAACAAAGAGGACCTGACTCGCTGCGCCGAGGATATTCTATTGACGCGCGAGGCTCATTTCCCTGCCACGATTGCCGATCTCTACGACGGCGAGGAGATCCCAGTTGATCTGCGCGAGGCCCACGAACGCAACGACGAGGTGCTGGAACGGATTTATATCGGCCGCCGCTTTAAAAACGACACTGAGCGGCTGGAAAAGCTCTTCGACCTCTACACCAAGATGACCGCCGGTAAGGCCGCCGCCTGATGCCGGCCGCAATCATGTCCCCGCTGGAAGCGATCAAGCGCGATCCACCAAACGTTTGGCTTACGAGTTTCTACGGCTTTGCTCCACGCAATTGGGGCTTTCTGGGATTCACCATCGAGTGGATGCGCAGCCGCTTCATTCGTGAGAGCGAACCAGGCGCGCTCGTCGTCGTATATGCGGCGTCGGGGGCGCAGCCCACCGAGCGGGGCAAGATCATCGGCATTCAGCAGATGGGCGATCGCGTCGGCGACGCGCAGGAGTTCATGACGCCGGCGGCTTGGGCGGAGAAACAAGCCAACCCAGATCGGCGAGATAAGTGGAACCTTGCTGTCCAGGCGATCCGCGCATGGCAGATCACACCGGAATCGCGAATGCCGGTGCAGGTATTCGCGCCTGACACATATTCGGCCGGCCGCTCGCAGGCGATCGGCGCGCAGGGCATGAAGCTCACCAGCGCCGAAGCGCGTAGGATCTTGGAACTCGATCTAGTTGAAGTGCCCGTGTTTGGTGGGCCGCCAATTGACGGGTTCCTGCCCGGCCCGGCTGCTGAGGTGCTGAAGCCCAGCCGTCCCGGCCCCGTGTCGCAAGCACCGCACATGGTGCGCGAAGCCGAAGGACCGAAGCACCTCTATGTGCTGCGACTGAATGGCAACGCTGATCACTTGCTCGGACGGAGTGCAGGTAGTCGAGCGATTGTGAAGGTTGGCTTCTCGCGCAGCCCAGAGACACGTTGCGCCGATCACAATCGGGCGCTTCCGATCTGTGCCTTCGACTGGCGAGTGGCGCGTTCGACATTCGCAGACGGCCGCGATCCGTTCCCCTCATCGCGCCATGCTTTAGCAGGCGAAGCCGCGATGAAGCATTGGCTGGAGCAGGCGGGAGAATCGCTGGGCGGCGAGTTCTTTCTGGCCGATACCCCAAGCATTGAACTCGCATGGACGCACGGCCTCCGTGCTGCGGAGAATTGGACGGACGCATGACGATCGAAGGTAGGGTTCCCTCAGTTTCAGTCTCCTACGCTCGCAATGGCAATTCGACTAAGTCGAATGCGCTGGGAATGCGCCCGATGCAGGAGCGGGCTTATGAGAAGCGAGGCGAGCAATATCTGCTCATCAAGTCGCCTCCAGCCTCAGGCAAAAGTCGCGCGCTCATGTTCATCGCGCTCGACAAGCTGGCCAACCAAGGGATCAAGCAGGCGATCATCGTGGTCCCTGAGAAGGCGATCGGTGCCAGCTTCAATGATGAACCGCTCAGTCAGTTCGGCTTTTGGGCGGATTGGCGCGTGGAGCCGCAATGGAATCTTTGCAACGCGCCCGGCACGGACAACGGCGGCAAGGTCAATTCGCTCGGTGCGTTTCTCGACAGTGATGACAAGGTGCTGGTTTGCACCCATGCCACCTTCCGCTTCGCGGTCGATCGATTTGGCATAGAGGCCTTCGACGATCGCCTGATCGCGGTGGACGAGTTCCACCACGTCTCCGTAGGCGAGGACAATAAGCTCGGCCGGCATCTTGGCGAGTTTATCACCCGGGACCGGGTGCACATCGTGGCGATGACCGGCTCCTACTTCCGTGGTGACGCCGAGGCGGTTCTTGCTCCCGAAGACGAGGCGCGGTTCGATACCGTAACCTACACCTACTACGAGCAGCTCAACGGCTACGAGCACCTCAAACGGCTGGACATCGGTTACTTCTTCTACTCCGGTCCCTACGTGGACGACATTCTCGCGGTGCTCGACCCGGCCGAGAAAACGATCATCCACATACCCAACGTCAATTCGCGCGAGAGCACGAAGGACAAAATCAGGGAGGTGGAGCACATCATTGAGGAACTGGGCGACTGGCAGGGCACCGATGCCGCCACCGGCTTCCAGCTTGTCAAAACGCCTGAGGGTCGCATCCTTCGCATCGCCGATCTGGTGGACGATGATCCCGCCAAGCGCGATCGCGTATCGACCGCGCTGAAGGACCCCGCAAATAAGAACAACCGTGATCACGTGGACATCATCATCGCCCTTGGCATGGCCAAGGAAGGTTTCGACTGGATTTGGTGCGAACACGCGCTGACGGTGGGCTACCGGGCCAGTCTGACTGAGATTGTCCAGATTATCGGCCGCGCCACCCGCGATGCCCCCGGGAAAACTCGCGCTCGCTTCACCAACCTCATCGCGGAGCCTGACGCTTCTGAGGGTGCGGTTGCCGAGGCGGTCAATGACACTCTGAAGGCCATCGCGGCCAGCTTGCTCATGGAGCAGGTGCTCGCGCCTCGTTTCGAGTTCAAGCCAAAGAACCCTGCGAACGTGGCCACGCCCGGCTTTGACTATGGCGACGGCGGTTATGACGCTGACAAATGCAACGTCGGTTTCCACGAGGAGCGCGGCGTATTCCAGATTGAGATCAAGGGGCTTGCCGAGCCTAAAAGCCCGGACGCTGCGCGCATCTGTCGTGAAGATCTGAACGAGGTGATTGCCACCTTCGTCCAGGACAAGCCGTCAATAGAGCGCGGCCTATTTGACGAAGAACTCGTGCCCGAGGAGCTGACGCAGGTTCGCCTCGGCAAAATCATCAAGGACAAGTATCCCGAGCTGAACGACGAGGATCAGGAAGCGGTGCGGCAGCATGCGATCGCTGCGCTTAACCTCACTCAGCAGGCCGCAAGGATCGCCATCGGGGATGATAACGAACTGAGCGCCAACACCGCGCTAATCGATGGCGTCCGCAAGTTCGCGATGGACGTTCGCCAACTCGACATCGACCTAATCGATCGAATCAATCCGTTTGGCGAAGCCTATGCAATCCTCGCCAAAACGATGAGTGAGGAGAGCCTCAAGCAGGTCGCTGCGGCGATCGCTGCCAAACGCACGAGCCTCTCGCCTCAGGAGGCGCTGGAGCTTGCTGACCGTGCGCGCCGCTTCATCCGCGAAAGAGGACGCGCGCCGTCCGTCACGTCCGCTGATGCTTGGGAAAAGCGCATGGCGGAGGGTGCCGCCGCGTTCATGCGCTTCAGGAAAGAAGGCCGCTATGACTAAGGGCTTTGACCTCGACGAGCTGGCTGCTGAACTTGCGGACTTTGACCAGCCGGAAAAGAAGCTGGCGCGCTCGCCTCGCGACGAACGCATCATCGCTGGCTTTGAAGAAATCCAGCGCTTCGCGGACGAACACGGCCGTGCGCCCCAGCATGGGGAGGAGCGGGACATTTTCGAACGTCTCTACGCCGTTCGGCTCGACCGGCTACGCGGACTCGCAGATGCTCGAACCCTGCTGACTCCCTTTGACCATCAGGGCCTGCTCGCCGCCGCTGCTGAGACCGCGTCTGACAGCTCCGAAGAACTCGACGTCGACGAGTTAATGGCCGAACTGGAGGGCGCAATCGGGCCGGCCGAGATTGGCGAGCTTCGCCACGTTAGATCGAGCGCCGAGAAGCAGGCCGCAGAAGAGATCGCCAACCGTGACACGTGTGAGGACTTTGATCGCTTCAAGCCTCTGTTTGATCAGGTCCAGACCGAAATGGAACAGGGCGTTCGCCAGACGCGACCATTCGAACTGAAGGCAGAAATCGCGCCCGGCACCTGGTTCATCGTTGGCGGCCAGAAGGCTTATGTCGCCGACGTTGGCGAGACGTTCACGAATGCGCAGGGTCGGACCGACGCCCGTCTTCGCGTGATTTTCGACAATGGCACCGAGAGCAACATGCTGATGCGCTCTCTGCAGCGCGCGTTGAACAAGGACGAGGCCGGCCGGCGCATAACTGATCCCGTCGCCGGCCCACTCTTTTCCGAAGAGCAGGAGGACGGTGATCAGGCCAGCGGGACGATTTACGTCCTTCGCAGCAAATCCGATCACCCGATCGTCGCTGCCAATCGCGAACTGGTGCACAAAATTGGCGTCACTAACCTGAAGGTCGCCCAGCGGATTGCTGGCGCGCGACTACAGCCAACGTTCCTGATGGCAGATGTCGAAGTCGTCGCGACATACGAGCTATTCAACATCAACCGGAGCAAGCTCGAGGGCCTGATCCACCGGGTCTTCGAAACGGCCCGGCTGGACATCGAGATTGAGGACCGGTTCGGCCGGCCATGTCGGCCTCAGGAATGGTTTCTTATGCCGCTTTTCATTGTTGATGAGGCCGTGGAACGGATCAAAGACGGCACGATCGGCGACTATCGCTACAATCCTCACCAGGCGCAGCTGGAGAGGGTCTAAGGCCAGCGGATCCCGCTTCACCTCCGAGATCACAGGTTGAAGTAGCCCTGACGTTGCCCCCATTTTTCGATGCCCGACGCAGACCCGGCAGTTTTGGCTGACTTTTGGGATATTCGCCGTTGGGGTTTGCTGATTGATTCTCAGCGTCCCTTTTTGTCACGGTTGCGCACCAAGAGCCGCACATCGTCAAATCGCCGTAAATTAGGTTGGCAGGTCGCTGCCAAGCCCAATCGGAACCCACAAATATCGAAAGCGACCGGCGGGTCCGCCCACGTCGGAAAAGTCACGCCATGCGAGTTGATAGCTACCTGAAAGCTCTAGGCTGCACTCGCGGCCCTTAGTCGTTCCAGCTCCAGCCGCTGCTCCCCAGCAGAGGTTCCCGCCGAGGACACGCGATTCAGCAAGATCGAAAGCAGCATCGACGGTGTCAGGCCGTTTTCTCACCTGCCAGTAGGCTGGGTCGTTGGTCAGCACTAACACAGCAGAACCGTGTCCCGTGCGCTCACTATATCGCTCCATGCGCTGAACATCTTTGCAGACATCATAACGCCGGATGTCGTGCGCGCTCTGGTGGCGAAGGACGATGTCTTCTCCGCCAACCTGCGCCGTTAGACCCTTGCAGAGATACTTTAGCTCCAAGGCAAATCGGGTCGGGCCGAGGAGCAAAATGTCGACTGCACCACGTAAATCAGGCCCGAGCGGATGTTCGAGCCGGACGCTTAGTTCGGGATCAGCAAGCCGAAGCTCGTAGGCGAGTTCATGTTGAAAATCCGCCTCTGAGCAGAACAAGCCCCGCCTGTCAGAGAGCCGGACCATTATCGCATGTATATCCATCACAGTTCCATAACTCGATTTGCTTGATGCGCCGTAAGCGCGGCGAGAACGGATGGACCCGCAATTCGACTAATACAGATTGTCTCAGCTGCGGCGTGGATGGCCGGTGCGGCGGATTGGCAAGACCCACCCTGTTTCACAGATCAGGGTCCAGATTCACCAGGCCCGAGCCGGTGTTGATTTGATCAAGCGGCGCAGCTGGGGCGAAGCGGACGGGTCGTGAGCGGGACAAGCGCTCCGAATTAGCCTTGGGACTCACGCGCACGCGCGCGCGCAAGACTGTCGCTCATGGTGAGATGACGGTGCCGGTCCGGAAGCAACTTGAGCTTTAGCGGACCATCGCGCGCGTGCGCGCGCATGGCTGCGTTTCATGGATGCTTTATCGAGACGACACCTGCGCCTCCTTCGATGCGAACTGCTACAATTGGGCGTTGGTATGGTATTCTATAAGTGATGATGCCGCGTCAGCAGCGTCCGTCAGCCGATTTCGCAGTTTTCCGCCGATGTGCAGCAATTCTTGCTGACGCCGCGTCATCAAGCTTCCGCGCTGCTGGTGACACGGCTTGAGCAGCTACGCGGGATTCTGTTGACGCCGTGTCAGCGCAAGATTTTTCTGGTTTGACCCAAGCGCGATAGTCGTTGGTGGCACCTGCGGTCTTCGTTGAGACAAATGTTAGCCGATATTCGCGCGCCTGACGTGCCTTCCACTGACCCTCTGCGGTGACATCGATGAAGCCGTGCTCCATCAGTTCTGCAATACCTCTGCCGATCGCCCGGAAGTTTGTCGTGGCAAGTGCGTCGGCAAGCTGTCGCTGGCTCCGCCCGATTTCTCCATTGTTGTAGCCGTTCATGGCCGCAACTAACTCTACTAAGAGCGCACGCGCCCAGAGTGACAGGTCTCGGTAAGCCGGGCTGGTGATGACGCAAATCGGAATGCCGGCCCATGGGCCTCCTCGCGTATCAGCACGGCAATCCGCTTTGACCCTGCGCCTGCTCAAGCATGGACGGCCGCACAGGCAGCCCCTCCCCCGCACAGAGGTGAGCTGTGCAAACTAACCGAGCAGCTGGAGAAGTCCGCAGCGGCGCTACTCACGATACGATGCTCTGGCTTTCCCAATCCCGCTTGCCTGCCAAGAACTGAACCAGGACGGACTTCCGCAGCCCCACCCGGCCAGCGCTGATCTGCTCAAATCTCGGGAAGCGGCCGGCGCGCTGCATTCGGTTGATAGTCGGAAACGACAGAGTGGTCATTTCGCGCACGGCGGCGCGATCAAGAAAGGGATCCAATTCACTATTCATCTGCAACCTCCTGACTCGGGTTGCACGCAGATGACGCGTCTGGATCGTGTGGTCAGGAACGATAACTAGGTGAGTTTTTTGCCTCTGTTCTTCATCAACTTGAGGATGGTCGAGGGGCTGGCCGGATCGCCATGCTCACCTCCGAACGCAGCTGCTTCAGATGCCGCTTGCAACTCGGCCTCGCCGCGAGACAGACCTCCCCTTATCAGAGCAGCCTTCACCTTGAGACCATGTGAAATAACGGCAGCGCGCAGGGCCTTTTCATGTCGCGAAAGTGGAGGTCTGCCGGCGGGCCTTTTTCTCGATTTCAACGCTATTGCGATGAACTCAGCCACATCCAGGCTTAGAAGCACTTCTTCCTGACCGTTGCATAGCGCCGCATCGATCTGCTCGATGAGCGCATCGATGGCATTCTCGATAATCGCGTGGGGGTCTTCGCGCTCGCCAATCTCCACGGCTGGAAGCCGAAGAGAAAGCGCCTCGTTCAAGCTGGCGCTGTGCAGCGCAGCGAGCCGTATAGCAGGGTCAAGGGTCACGCTCGTGCCGTCCGAATCTGGACGACCTTCGCATTGCCCTCCCCGATCACTCGTTCGCGGACAAGGTTCTCCCAAGCGCGAAGAGCGGCCCGTCGCTGCTCAAACAATTCGGATTTATTGTAGACGCGCATGATCTTTGAGGTGGTCGCGCTTGCCACATGATTAAGAATGCGATCGGCAACGGCTGCATCCACTCCCAATTCTTCGCAGGCTAGAGTCGTGAACGACGTGCGGAGGTCATGGAAGGTCCAGTGTGGCATGGCCACAGGCTCGGCCCCAGAAGCTTCGGCCTCCTTTGCTCGTTTAGCGGCAATCGTTCGATCCAGTCGCCTTTTTGCTTTCGCAAAACCTGAAACAGAACTCGTTTCCGTCGTGCTGAAAACGAAGGGACTCTTTTTCGGCCGGGCCTCATGCACGATGGCATCGCTAACTATGCCACGTGCCAGCGGCGCGAGGGGCACCCGCAATGCGTTTGCTCGTTTTGTTCTTCCAGCAGGCAGCGTCCAGACGCCCTCGGTGGCACCTTCCGGACCGAGATCGACTTCTGCGATCGGCATAGCCGCCAGTTCTTCCCTGCGCATGGGCAGCACAATCAGCAGGCGGACGAGATGGCCAAACGGGTAACCCAGTTCCAAGGCTGCTCTCCAAATTTCCTGCAGCTCCCCAAGAGAATGATGCCTGTCGCGAGACCTTTCGTTTGAGGGTTTTGAGATTGACTGCGCTGGGTTCGTGGAGACGATCTCTTCTGCGACGCACCAGTTGAAAAAGGCCTTCGCGTAGGCGAGCTGCCTGTTCGCAGAGATCGGAGAAGTCACCGCACGCTTGCGCAACGCCGCCCGAATCTCTGACCGAGTTATGGAATTTGGCTCCCGGTCTCTGAAATCGGCCAGAAGCCCGCAGCTGCCGTCCAATGCCCTCCTCGTTGCCTTTCCGCGTCGCAAGTTGGCCAGCCTATCCGCCTCATACTGGTCCAGCACTTCGCCTATCGTGCGTCGAGCCAGCCGGTGGCGCTCGGCTTCGGCTCTGAGCTGCTTAGCTTCCTCAGCAGGGTCAATTCCCCGCCGGATCAGAGCTTTCCAATCGATGGCCTTCTGGCGCGCATCACCCAGCGAAAGCTCGGGGAAGGTCCCGAGAGTCCGCCTGGTGGGGTTCGCCTTAGGTGTGAAACGCGCGAGGAGCACGAAACTGACCTGTCCGGCCTTCCCATCGCGTCGCTTATCAGTGGATTCAATCTTCGCGTCGCCAACCCGGACCCGAAGCCCGCCTACGTGAGTGTCCGCAATTTCATAACGTTGACCGACCGCCGCAGGCATGAGGGCCTCCAGCCTCTTCGTCGTCAGTTCTTCCTTTGGTGTCGCCATCAGCGCTTCCCCCTCGACGGGCAACATTGGGGCAACGCCGTCACCAATCTCCGTTGTTGCCCCGTGAAACGGGATGATACGGCCGAGACGCTTCAAGGCAAGGCGAAGTCGCGGTTTTTGGACGACGGGAGCGCTGATTGAACTCGCCTGAAATTGGCTGACTTTCTTGGACCGGCGGCTCTTAATCAGCGGGTCCTAGGTTCGAGCCCTAGTGCGTCCACCACTTTCTTCCCGTTGGCCAAACCCCACAAAACCGCGTAGATTTTCCATCCGCGGGCAGGGGTTTACCGCATGAGTGTCGAGCATGAGGAAGCAGTACCGCGTTCGGGCGCGCTGAACGTCTTCCTCAGCTATGACCGCGACGATACGCGCAAGGCGCAGAATTTCGTCACGGCGCTCCAGGACAAGGGCTTTTCAGTCTGGTGGGACGGGCTGATCGGCGGGGGGTCGGCCTTTGCCGACCGCATCCAGGAAGCCCTCAGCGCCGCCGACGTCATCGTCGTCCTCTGGTCGCACAGCTCCGCCAAGTCCCACTGGGTGCGCGACGAAGCCAGCTTCGGGCGCGACCGCAACCGGCTCGTCCCAGTCTCAATCGACGGCACCAAGGCGCCGCTCGGCTTCCGCCAGATCCAGAGCCTCGATCTCAGCAACTGGAACGGCCGCGGCGACACGCCGGCGTTCGACCGCTTGTACCAATCGATCTGTTCGGTCGCGGGTGCATCCCACGAAGTGAAACCGGGCCGGAAGCCGATCAGTCCCCTCACCCGCCGCCAGGCGATGATCGCCGCCGGCTCCGCCGGAGCGCTGGTGGTCGGCGCCGCGGCTGGAGTGCGCTGGTTGGGAAGCGGTCGCCGCGGCGAAGCGGCCCGGATCGCGGTGCTGCCGTTCCAGAATTTGAGCGGCGACCCGAAGCAGGACTATTTTTCCGACGGGCTGGCGGAGGAATTGCGCGCGACCTTGAGCCAGTCCGACCAGCTCGAGGTCGCCGCGCAAAAATCATCCGAAGCCTTCCGCGACCTCAAGACCAACGCCAAGGACATCGCCAAGGCGCTCAACGTCTCCTACCTCATCGAAGGAAGCGTCCGCCGCTCGCCCGAAGCGGTCCGGGTCTCGGCGCGCATCGTCGACGGAAAAACGGGCTTCGACCAATGGTCGGAAAGCTTCGACCGGCCCGCGTCCGCCAGCCTTGCCGTGCAAAGCGATATCGCCGCCTTCGTTACCGACGCGCTGCTGGCGGGCCTTGCGACCGAGCAGCGACCATCCGAGCGCATTGGCGGCACGAAGAAGGCGGAAGCATTCGACGCCTTCCTGCGCGGCACCGCGGCCTATCGCATGGCCGCAGGCGAAGAGACCGATCTCGAGGCGCTGAAGGATTTCGACCAGGCAATCGCGATCGATCCCAGTTATGCCGCGGCCCGTGCCGCGCGGTCGCGAGCGCTGACGGTCATCGCCAACAACTATGCCTCGAAGGCGGAGATAGACGGCTATTACCGGCGTGCGATCGATTCGGCCCGCTCGGCCATCCGGATCGCGCCCAAGCTCGCCGAGGGTTACTCGGCGCTGGGGTTCGTGCTGTTCAACGGCCAGCTCGATGCCCGGGGCGCCGCGTCGCCCTACCAGCGCAGCTTCGAGCTCGGTTACGGCAATGCCGAAATCCTCTCCGCTTATGCCAATTTCGCCGGGCGCATCGGCAAGTTCGAGGACGCCCGCGAAGCGATGGCGCGGGCGCAAAAGCTCGATCCGTTGAACGCGACCGTATTCCGCAACGCCGGCCTGCTCGAATATGCAGCGCGCGATTACAGCGCGGCCGAAAACCAGTTCCGGACGGCGCTTTCGATCAATCCCAAGTCGAGCAACGTCCATGCGGCGCTTGGCGACATTGCGCTGCTGCGCGGCGATCTTGCTGGCGCTCGCGCGCATTTCGCGCTGGAAGGCGATCAGGCCTCGCGCCTGCGTGGCCTGGCTATCATCGACATGAAGTTGGGCAAGGAAGCGCAGGCGAACAGCGATTATCAGGGCCTGATCAAGGAAGGCGGCGACACCGTTCACTACCAGCAGGCGCAGGTCCTCGCCCAATGGGGGCGGAAAGATGAAGCGCTGGCGCAGATCGAACGCGCATTCGCGCTTCGCGATGCGGGCCTGGTGCGCCTCAGGAACGACCCGCTGCTCGACCCATTGCGCAACGACGCCCGATTAACCAAAGTGCAACAGTCGATCGGCTTTGCTTGACGACGAAAGGGGAAGACAATGGTACGCAAGATCCTGACGATCGGTGCCCTGGGGCTGGTCCTCGCAGTTTCCGCCTGCCGCAATCCTGACGATCGGATGCTGTCGGCAGCGGCGCAATACGCCGCCGAATAAGCTTACAGATCCAGGTCGCGCTGCTGGTTGACCAGCCGCCATTCGTCGAGGTCGGCGAGCATGATGCGCGCGCATTGCTGCACCACGTCGGCGGCGCGCTGCAGGTCGACGCCCTTCCTCAGCTCTTTTTCCAGGGGCTCGAGCGTCGCCGCCGTGTTCAATGAGCGGACCGCGTCGCCGCCGAAGTCGCCCTGAAAGCGGATTCCGAAGACGGCCGTACCGAGCGCCGGGAAGCCGGCCTGAATGAGCGTGAACAGGCCGCTGTAGGTCGACACATAGCTGGCGTTGGTCGCGAAGCCGATCAGCGTGATAACCGACACCAGCAAGGTCGCTCCGAACAGCCCGAGCCCCAAGCGGCCAAGGCGTTGGTCGAGCAGCTGGATCTGCATGGCGTTGCGGCGGTGGTAATCCATCTGCGGCCGGACTTCATATTTGGCGATTGCGCGTCCCAGCTTCGTGACGCCCTTGCTGTCCAGTTGCGCCGAGGGAACTCCGATCGCGCGCCAGGCCGCCATCGCATACCAGTCCATCCAGCGCCGCGGCACCGGGCTGGTCGCGGACCCGGGAAGGTCGGGGGCGGCTATCCCCAGCAGCTCGAGGCTCCGCATCGGTCGCAATCGTTCGGCCAGCTGCCGGTAATCGAGCCAGCGGCGGTGCCACTGGCGGCCGCTTCCGACCAGCGAATTGGCGATGATTGCGACGGTGATCAGCATTTCAACGACAGCTTCCTGGAACTGGATTTCAGGCGCCATCAGCGTCGCCAAACCCATGCAGACCGCGACGGCGCCGAGCACGAAGTTGAAAATGTGGCCGCTTCGATAGGTCTGCCCGAGGTTGGATGCGAGGCGGTCGGCCCAGGCATAGGTCTGTTCCAGGAACTCGATCGGCGCGGATACACGGTTCGCGTCGAGGCAGCCTTTGCGGTACCGCGACCATTCGGCGTGAACGTCTTCATCGCAATGCTTCAGGTCGAAGTCCCTGGCGCGCAGACCGCGAACGCCGGTGACCGCCAGAAGCAGCGGATATTCGATGCGCGGCTGGAAATTGCGCAGCGGCTCATTCCGAAATGTCCTCAGGAACTTCTGTTCCTGCTCGCCGCCCGGCGGCAGGAGCATGGCGCCGAGCATGGAGCGCAGCTGCGCACGGTTGAACGGGCGGGTGACGGTCGGCTGCTCGCCCAGAGTCAGCACCATCGGGTCGAAGGCCGACCAGAGCATCCGGCATTCGGCCGACCGGTCGACAGGGACGTGGACGATCCCCGTCCCCCGCGACAGCGCCTGCTGAACAACGTCCGCGGTGCCCCCGGGACCGCGCGAAGGCTTACCGTCCCACAGGGCGATCAGCAGGTCGGCGTGGGCGATCGTCCCCCTGCCAGTCATCACGTAAGCGGCAACCGGATCCTTCATGTCGCCCGGCAGCTCGAGCAGGCTGCTGCTCCTGGCGACCAACTGGTCGAAGCATTTGCGCGCCGCAGGATCGCGCAGGCTCGCGCGGTAGGGCGCGCGGGCGAAGGGCAGGATGGCCTGCAGGTCCCACCCCATGGAAAGCGCAATTTCAGCCGCGAGCTGGTCAGCGCCATCGGCGAGCGGCGACACCAGCCGCATCAGCGGCGGGCCAGGCGCGAAGCAATCGGAATTGCCCTCAAGCAGGGCAGCGGCCGTCTTTTCGATCGCCACCAGCGTCGAACGCAGCCGCTCGCGGATCGGGTCGAGATCACGGTCGCCGAGCGCATCGCCGCGATGTCCGGTGACCCCGACCGAAACGACGAATGGAATGAGCGGCGGGGAGATAGGCGGCTTACTTTTCGGCCGCGACAGGCGCGACACCGTGCCGCCGACGTTCGCGCTCCATCAATGCTTGGAACCGCGGGTCATCGCGGAGCGGATCGAGGTCAGGATCGGTCTCGGCGATCGTGACATGCATCGGGCCCGACAGCGACAGGACTCCGGACAAGAGCTGCAGCGCTTCGTCCTTCTCGCCGACATAGCCGGCGAGGACGCAGGCGAAATTGTAGCGCATGTTCATATTGTCGGGATCGATCAGCATTGCGCGGTCCATCCACTCGCGCGCCCGTTCGCGCTCGCCGAGGATCGCGTATCCACCCGCGACCACGCCAAGCGCCGCCCCGTTGCTCGGGTCCTGCTGGAGCGCGCGCTCGGCTTCGGAGACCATTTTCTTCGCGCCCTCGCGAACGCCTTCCGAATCTCCCAGTTTCTGCAGGCAGGTCACGAGGTTGGCCCACGCATGAAAGTCGCTGTCCATCAGCTCGACGGCACGCTCGTAATGGGCCTTGGCCTTGCCGATTCCGTCCGGACGAAGCCGCGCCAGCCGCGCCGCTTCCTTGTGCACCTCCCAGCTATCCGGAGACACCTCCAGCGCCTTGGCGATTTCCTGCTCGGCTTCGTCAAGGCGTCCCTGCTCGGACATGCGGCGGACCTTGGCGCAATAGGCTTCGCCGACGCTGAGATCGATCGACAGCGCCGCGTGAGCGGCCGCGAAACCGTCGTCGACCTCGATCCGCCCGAAACCATAGTGAAGGTTCGACTGTGCAAGCGCGAGGAGCGCCCACGCCTGCGCATAGCGCGCGTCGATCTGCACCGCGCGGCTGCAGATCCGCATCACCCTTTCCTCGCGCCGGGGATCGCCGTGGTTGCCGGTCGACCAATATTGCCGCGCGAGCAAATAGAGCTTGTAGGCGTCGACATTGGTCGTGCCGCGCTGCTCGATCGCTTTCTTCTCCTTGGGGAGGAGCTTCAGCTTCAGGGCATCGACGATTGCTTTGGAAATCTCGTCCTGGATCGCGAAGATGTCGCTTAGGTCGCGGTCGTAGCGTTCGGCCCACAGGTGCTCGCCGGTCGCCCCGTCGATCAGCTGGGCATTGATCCTGACCCGGTCGCCGACCTTGCGAACGCTGCCTTCGAGGACGTGGCTGACGCCAAGCTTCGCCGCCACTTCGGACACGTCGACGTGCTGGCCCTTGAAGGTGAAGGCGGTGTTTCGGGCGACGACCCCGACCGCCGAGATTTTCGACAAGTCGGTGGTGATGTCCTCGGTGATTCCGTCGCTGAAATATTCCTGCTCCGAATCGCCGCTCATGTTGGAGAAGGGCAGGATGCACAGGCACAAGGGGTGGTTCGTCTTGCGCGTTGGCTTGGCCGCAGCGGCGGCTCGCGAAGTACCGGCAAGCGCCGCAACGCTGCCCTCCAGCTTCTTCCAGCCCGGAGCGGCGGCATCGCCGTTCCAGTCCTTGAGCTCGGCGCATTGGATCTGGTTGAAGGGCAGCGGCGGGATGATCCCGTCGATGCTCGCCTGGACCAGGGTGCCGCTGTTGCGCGCGGTATCAGCTTCCGCCCTCACCCACTGCGATTTCGCTGCCTCTGCCGACCACAGGACGACCACCGCCTTGGCGTTGCCGAGCCGCTCTTCGATCACTTCGGCATAGGATCGGTGCGCGGGAAGCTCGTCGTCGCGCCAGACGCGATAGCCGGCGGCGCGCAGCGCATCGGCGACGCGAGCGGCGTGCTGCTCATCGGACCGCGAATAAGAGACGAAAACGTCCGTCACTGAGCCCCCTCGAAAGCCCGTTCCTACCGGATATCAGGGGTTTGTCGAAGAGTCTTGGGGTAGGCTTACGGCAGCTCGTTCGAGCCCGAGCGGAGCTTGGCGGCGAGCAGCTCCGCCTCTTCGCCGGAGCGGCAGGCGGCGAAGATCGTGTCGTCGCCGCAAATGGTGCCGACGATTTCGTCCCATCCCGACTGGTCGAGCACGACTCCCACCAGGTGCGCGGAACCGGGCGGAGTCTTGATCACGACCAGGTTCGCGGCCGTGTCGATCGAGCGAACCCAGTCGCGGAAGACCGCGGCCAAGCGTGGGGCTAGGGGCGCAGCGCTTTCGGCAAGCGCATAGCTGAGCTGGCCTTCGCGGCGCAGCTTGACCGCGCCGATCTGCTCCAGGTCGCGCGAAATCGTCGCCTGCGTCACCGCATAACCGAGGCCGGCGAGGCGCTCGGCAAGCTCCTCCTGGCTAGACATGGCGTGGGACCGGATAAGCTCCGCAATCGCGCGCTGGCGTTGATCCTTGTCTTCTCGCATATGTATGAATATGCATTGATTTGCATAGTCATGCAATAGCCGCCATAGACCCCGCCGATGATTCGCACCGCCATCCTTGGTGCCTCCGGCTATGTCGGGGGTGAGCTGCTGCGGCTGATCGCCGGGCACGGCGAGCTCGCGCCCGCCCGCCTGTTCGGGGAGAGCAAGGCTGGGCGTCCGGTGACCGAGGCGCATCCGCACCTGGCGGCCGTCCTGGGCGATCGGCAGTTCGAGAAGTTCGATGGCAATCCCGACGACATCGACCTCGTCTTCGCCGCCCTCCCCCACGGCCACAGCCAGCGAATCGCGCCCGATATTCTCGACCGTGGCATTCCATTCGTCGATCTCGGCGCCGACTTCCGGCTGTCGGACGCCGCCACCTACGAGCAATGGTACGGCCATGCGCTTGAGGCGCCGGACCTGCTTGGGCAGTTCGTCTACGGCATCCCCGAGCTCAACCGCGACGCCATCCGCGGCGCCAAGGCGGTCGCTGCAGCCGGCTGCTACGCCACCGCGGCGATTCTGGCCTTGAAGCCAATGGTCGACGCCGGGCTCGTCGATCCAGCAAGCCTGATCGTCGACGCTGCCTCGGGCGTCAGCGGGGCCGGCCGCGAAGCCAGAGAAGCGACCGGCTTCTCGACGGTAGAGGGGAGTTTTGCGGCTTATGGCCTCGCCAGCCACCGACACACCGCGGAGATGGAGATGGCGCTCGGCGCGACATTGCTTTTCACGCCGCATCTCGTGCCGATGAGCCGCGGCATCCTCGCCACCTGCTACGGCACCGCGACCGGTGCGGGCGATCCCCTCGAAGCGCTGATCGCGGCCTATGCCGATGAGCCCTTCGTCCATGTCACTGCCGACCCGCCCGCGACCAAGTGGGTGACAGGATCGAACGGCGTCCAGCTCACCGCGCGCCGCGATCCGCGCACCGACCGCATTCTCGCCATCTCGGCGATCGACAATCTCGGCAAGGGCGCGGCCGGCCAGATGATCCAATGCGCCAACCTCATGCTCGGCCTGCCAGAGACCGCCGGGCTCACCACCATCGGAGTTTATCCATGAGCGTTACCGCGGCCCAGGGCTTCGTTGCGGCCGGCTGCCACGCCGGCATCAAGCGGCGCAAGTTCGACATGGCGATGATCGCGACCGAGGACCGCAAGCCGGTCCCCTGCGCCGCGGTCTTCACGCAGAACAAGTTCGCCGCGCCCCCGGTCGAGCTCGATCGTGCGATACTCCGCGCCAATGGCGGGGTCGCCTCCGCGGTCGTCATCAACTCGGGCAACGCCAATGCGGGGACCGGCGACGCCGGGCTTCGCGATGCGCGCGTGATGGGCGCAGCCGCGGCTCATGCGCTCCATGTCGATGTCGCGCACGTCCTGGTCTGCTCGACCGGGATCATCGGCACGCCGCTGCCGATGGACCCGATCGTCGCCGCGACGCCGAAGCTTGCCAAGAAGCTGTCGCCGGGCGGCGCCGACGATGCCGCGCGCGGCATCCTCACGACCGACCACAAGCCCAAGCAGGTGGTCATCCAGGGCTCGACCTTCACGCTCGGCGGAATGGCCAAGGGTTGCGGCATGATCGCGCCCAACATGGCGACCATGCTGGCCTTCCTAACCACCGACGCCGACGTCCCGCGCGAACTGATGCTGAAGGTGCTTCGCTCGGCTTCCGACGCAACCTTCAACACGCTCAATGTCGACGGCGCGACCTCGACCAACGACACCGCCATGGTCCTGGCTTCGGGCAAGCGCGGCCCGGCCGATCCGGACGAGTTTGCCAAGGTCCTGCTCGCCGCCTGCGAGGATCTAACCATGCAGATGGCGCGCGACGCTGAGGGCATGACCCGCATCGCGCGGCTGAGCGTCACCGGCGCATCGAACGACAATGAAGCGCGCGTGGCCGCCAAGGCCATCGCCGAGAACAATCTCGTCAAATGCAGCTGGTACGGCGGCGACCCCTATTGGGGCCGGCTGCTCGCCGCCGCCGGATCGTGCGGGGTTGCCCTCGACGTCGGGCGCAGCCGCGTTGCCTATGGCGGGATCACCGTCGCCCGTGGCGGCGTCGCCGTTGCTCACGACGGTCAGGCGCTGGCCGAGCATATGATGGGCGAGGAAATCCACATCGAGGTCGATCTCGGCGCCGGCAACGACACCGCGCGGATGATCGGCATCGACCTCGGCCCCGGCTACATCAAAGAGAACAGCAAGACCTCATGAAGATTGTCCTGCTTCCGTCCGAGGTCGCGACCGTCCTGGTCGAGGCGCTGCCCTACATCCGCCAGTTCGCCGGCAAGTCGATCGTGGTGAAATTGGGCGGCGCGGCGATCGACCGCGACAGCGATTTGGCGCTGGCGCAGGACGTGCTGCTGCTGCGCAGCGTCGGCGTCCGCTGCGTGCTGATCCATGGCGGTGGGCCGCAAGTCGACACGATGCTCCGCCGCGTCGGCAAGGAGCCGGAGTTCAAGGACGGCCTCCGCGTCACCGACGCCGAGACGCTCGAGATCGTCCGCATGGTCCTGGTCGGCAAGATCAACCGCGACCTCGTCGCCACCATCAACAGCCAGGCCGGCGAGGAGCCGGTCGCGGTGGGCGTATCGGGCGAGGATGCCGGGCTGCTGACCGTGACTCCGGCCGATCCATCGCTGGGCTTCGTCGGCAACGTCACCAAGGTTCGCGCCGAGCTAATCCATCGCCTGCTCGACGACGGGCTGACGCCGGTGGTCTCCACCGTCGGCGCCAATGGGGAAGGGCAGCCCTACAACGTCAACGCCGATGAGGCGGCGCGCGCGATCGCGGTCGCGATGGGCGCCGAGAAGATCGTCTATCTGACCGCCGCGCCGGGGCTTCTCGAAAATGTCGACGACGAAGACAGCCTGATCCCGCGCCTTACCTCCGACGAATTGCGCAAGCGTCTCAAGTCCTCGTCGGTCGGCAAGGGCATGATCCCCAAGCTCAAGGCCTGCGCCGACGCTGTCGACCAGGGCGTGAACTTCGCCCACATCATCGACGGTCGCGTGCCCCATTCGCTGCTGATCGAACTGCTCACCGACCATGGCGTCGGCACGATGGTGCGCAAGGAGAAGAGCTGGTGAAGCATCTCCTCGCGATCCGCGACCTCAGCGCGGACGATCTGGCGCAAATCCTCGCCCTGTCGGAGCAGCCGCTCGGCCCGCGCCCGCTCGCCGACCAGGGCGTCGCGCTCTATTTCGAGAAGCCGAGCGCCCGCACCCGCAACTCGATGGAGGTGGCGGTGGCGCAGCTTGGCGGGCACCCGGTCCACCTTCAGCCCGCGGAGCTCGGCATCGGCAGCCGCGAAAGCGTCGCCGACGTCACCCGCACCCTCGCCTGCTATCATGCGATCATCGCCGCCCGCGTGTTCGACCATCGCCTGATCGAGGAGATGGCGGCGGTCGATGCGGCGCCGACGATCAACATGCTTTCGGGGACCGACCACCCGCTCCAGGCGCTCGCCGATTTGCTGACGATCAAGCAGTTGAAGGGACGACTCGAGGGCGTGCGCGTCGCCTATGTCGGCGAGGGCAATAACGTCGCCCGCTCGCTGGCCGAAGGCTGCGCCCTGGCTGGCGCGGAGTTCGTCAGCGCCAGCCCCGAAGGCCATGGCCTGGATGGTGCGCTCACCGATCCCCTCGAAGCGGTGGCCAAAGCCGACATCGTCTACACCGACGTCTGGGTCTCGATGGGCGGGGAGGATAGCGACGAGCGCCGCGCGCTTTACGCCCCCTATCAGGTTGACGAAGCGCTGTTGGCCAGGGCGCCCGACGCCTGGTTCATGCACTGCCTTCCGGCGCGCCGAGGCGAGGAAGTGACAGCCGGCGTGATCGACGGCCCACGCTCGGCGGTCTGGCGGCAGGCGGCCAACCGGATGCATAGCAGCCGCGGCGCAATGACGTGGATGCTCGGCGTCAACTGATGAACTTCACTGCCGTCATTCCAGCGAAAGCTGGAATCCAAACGGCGCATGGACCCCAGCGTTCGCTGGGGTGACAGGAAGATGAGATGACGAAGGAAAAGCTCAAGGTGGTCCTCGCTTACTCGGGCGGGCTCGACACCTCGATCATTCTGAAGTGGCTGCAGACGCAATATGATGCGGAGGTGGTGACCTTCACCGCCGACCTCGGCCAGGGCGAGGAGGTCGAGCCGGCGCGGCGCAAGGCCGAAATGCTCGGCGTGAAGCCCGAGAATATTTTCATCGACGATCTGCGCGAGGAGTTCGTCCGCGACTTCGTCTTCCCGATGTTCCGCGCGAACACGGTTTACGAAGGGCAATATTTGCTCGGCACGTCGATCGCCCGGCCGCTGATCGCCAAGCGCCAGATCGAGATTGCGCGGCAGGTCGGCGCAGACGCCGTCTGTCACGGCGCCACCGGCAAGGGCAACGACCAGGTCCGCTTCGAGCTCGGCTATTATGCGCTCGAACCCGACATCAAGGTCATCGCACCGTGGCGCGAATGGGAGTTCGCCAGCCGCGAGGCGCTTCTCGACTTCGCCGAAAAGCACCAGATTCCCGTCAGCAAGGACAAGCGCGGCGATGCGCCCTTCTCGGTCGACGCCAATCTGCTGCACAGCTCATCCGAAGGAAAAGTGCTCGAGGACCCGGCCGCCGACGCGCCCGAATATGTCCACCAGCGCACGATTTCGCCCGAGGATGCGCCGGACAAGGCGACCACAATCACGATCGATTTCGAGCGCGGCGATCCGGTCGCGATCGACGGCGAGCAACTGTCGCCGGCCACGCTGCTGGCTAAGCTCAACCAGCTCGGGCACGACAATGGCATCGGCCGCCTCGACCTGGTCGAGAACCGCTTCGTCGGGATGAAGTCGCGCGGCGTCTATGAGACGCCCGGCGGCACGATCCTGCTCGCCGCGCACCGCGGGATCGAGAGCATCACCCTCGACGGCGGCGCAATGCACCTCAAGGACGAGCTGATGCCCCGCTACGCGAGCCTTATCTACAACGGGCTCTGGTTCGCGCCCGAGCGCGAGATGCTGCAGGCCCTGATCGACAAGAGCCAAGAGCATGTGACCGGCCGAGTCACGATGAAGCTCTACAAGGGCAATGCGACGGTGACCGGACGGGAAAGCGAGCGTTCGCTCTACGACCAGGATCTGGTAACGTTCGAGGAAGGCAGCGGCGCCTACGACCAGCGCGATGCAGCGGGGTTCATCAAATTGAACGCCTTGCGGCTGCGGACGCTTGGCCAGCGCAAGCGTAAGCTAGAGGTCTAGCTCTTCCTTCGCCTTGGCGATCTGCTCGCGGACGCGATCCGGGGCGGTCCCGCCATAGCTAGTCCGGCTGCGCACCGATGCGTCGACGCTGAGCACATCGAAGACACGTTCGTCGATCCGCGGGTCGGTCGACTTGAGATCCTCGATCGAAAGGTCCCAAAGCTGGCAGCCGCGCTCCTCCGCGAGCTTCACCGCGCGGCCGGTAATGTGGTGCGCCTCACGGAACGGCACGTCGGCTTCGCGCACCAGCCAGTCGGCAAGGTCGGTCGCGGTCGCGAAACCCTGCTCGGCGGCCGCGCGCATCCGGTCCGGCACGAATTTGACGGTGGCGATCATCCCCGTCAGCGCCTGGAGGGACAGGATCAGCAAATCGCGCGCCTCGAACACGGGCTCCTTGTCGTCCTGCATGTCCTTCGAATAAGCGAGCGGGAGGCCCTTCATCGTCACCATCAGCGACGTCAGGCAGCCGATGATCCGCCCGCTGTGCCCGCGCACCAGCTCGGCAGCGTCGGGGTTGCGCTTTTGCGGCATGATCGAGGAGCCGGTCGAAAATTCGTCGGACAGCTTCACGAAGCCGAACTGCGGGTTCGCCCAGAGGATCAGCTCTTCCGCCAGCCGCGACAGGTGCAGGCTGCATTGCGCAGCGGCATTCAGATAATCGAGCGCGAAGTCGCGGTCGGAAACGCTGTCGAGGCTGTTGGCGGTCGGGCCGATGGAAAAGCCCAGTGCGTTGGCGGTCGCGTCGCGATCGATCGGGAAGCCCGTGCCCGCCAGTGCCGCTGCCCCCAGCGGGCAATGGCTCATCCGCACAGTCGCGTTCACGAAGCGCGACACGTCGCGGTCGAGCATTTCAAAATAAGCCATCAAATGGTGACCGAGGGTCACCGGCTGCGCGACCTGCAGATGCGTGAAGCCGGGCATGACCGTTTCGACATGCTGCTCCGCCACCACGACCAGCGCCGTGCGCAGCGCATCCACTTCCTCGACCGCTTCCCAACAGGCTTCCATCGCCCACAGCTTGAAGTCGGTTGCGACCTGGTCGTTGCGCGAACGCGCCGTGTGCAGCCGTCCCGCCGCCTCGCCGATCAGCTCGCCGAGCCGATGCTCGACGGTCATGTGAATGTCTTCGAGTTCGAGCTTCTCCGGAACGCCATCGCGCTCATATTCGGCGGCGATCGTGTCGAGCCCGTCGAGGATCGCCTTGGCATCCTCCGCGCTGATGATGCCCTGCTCTCCGAGCATTGCGGCATGCGCCTTGGAGGCGGCAATATCCTCGCGCCACAGCCTCTTGTCGAACGAAATGGACGCGTTGATGCGCTGCATCAGCTCGGCCGGTTCCGATCCGAACCTGCCGCCCCACATCTTCTGTCCGTCGCCAGTCATACGAGTGCCGTGCCACGCACCGCGCAGAGGGTCAAACGAGCGGCGCTAGTCCGTTTCCCGAACGCGCAGCATCGCCAGCGCGGCCATGCCCATCACCAGCGCCGCGGCAAGCATCGTCCAGATCGGCTCGCCCGGGAAAAAGGCGTTCATGATCGACCCCATCACCGTCGCCACCAGCAGCTGCGGGACGACCACGAAGACGTTGAACAGGCCCATGTAGATGCCGAGCTTCCGCTGCGGCAGGTTACTGGCGAGGATCGCGTAGGGCATCGCGAGGATCGAGGCCCAGGCGATGCCGATCCCAATCTCCGACAAGACCAGCATCTTGGGATCGCGGATGACGAAGAAGCTCGCGTAACCGGCGGCACCTGCAAGCAGGCAGACGATGTGCGTCCGCGCCTTGCCGATCGCCTTGGCCAGCCACGGCAGCAGGGCCAAAGCGGCGACCGCGGCGACTCCGTTGTAGACCGCGAACAGCACCCCGACCCAATTGCCTGCCTCCTGATAACCGGCGCTCGCCGGGTCGGGCGATGCATAAAAATTGCGGGCGACGACCGGCGTCGTGTTGATCCACATGATGAACAGCGCCGACCAGCTGAAAAACTGCACCAGGGCCAGCCGCTTCATGATCGGCGGCATTCCGGAAAAATCGCCGACGATGGCGCTTAACATGTTGCTGCTGTTGCCGCCGCGCGCGAGCAGGATGCCGATGATGCTCGCGAGGCCATAGGCGATCAGCAGCCCGCCGAGCACATAGACTTCCTTCTCGAGACCCCATTCGATCACCGCGAACACGACCGATAGGCCAAGCGCGATCCAGACGATGCTTGCCCCCAGCGTCCGCGAGGCCAGCGCGCGCAGCGTTTCGTCGCCGTCCGGGTAGTCCGCGCTTTCGCCGAAGCGGGCCATTTCGTCGGGCGAATATTCGCGCGTCGTCAGCACCGTCCACAGCATGGCGAGGAACAGGGCCGCGCCGCCGAACCAGAAGCTGAACTTGACAGTATCGGGGATGCCGCTGGCACCCGCGTCGTTGGAAATTCCCAGATGGTCCAGTAGATAGGGAAAGATCGAACCGACCACCGCCCCGGCGCCGATGAAGGCGGTCTGCACCGCATAACCGGCGGTATGCTGGTCCTTGCGCAGCATGTCGCCGACGAAGGCGCGGAACGGCTCCATCGAAATGTTGAGGCTGGCGTCGAGCACCCACAGCAGCACCGCGGCCATGAGCAGCTGCGTCGAAAGCGGCATGATGAACAGGGCCAAGGCGGCTAGGATCGCGCCGGCGATGAAGAAGGGCCGCCGCCGCCCCAGTCGCCCAAGCCAGGTCTTGTCCGACATGTGGCCGACAATCGGCTGCACCAGCAGGCCCGTCAGCGGCGCTGCGATCCACAGCGCGGGCAAATCGTCGACGCTAGATCCCAGCGACTGGAAGATGCGACTCATGTTCGCATTCTGGAGCGCGAAGCCGATCTGGATCCCGAAAAAGCCGAAGCTGATGTTCCACAAGCCGGCCAGGCTCTGCCGCGGCTTCTGGATGCTCGACGCTTCATTCATGCTGACTCTCCCCGGCTGCGATTGCTGGCAGACGGATGCGGCGCGCACAATCTTTGCTGCGCTGCAGCGCATACGAATTCGTTGCAGGGCGTGGACAGCACGCGATCGGCGATTAGTGTCGGTGCGCCAGCCGGAGGGGAACCGACATGAGCCTGTCAGCGCTCGATCTAACCGTCGTCGTCATTTACGCGATCGCGATCTTCAGCCTCGCCCAATATGTCTCGCGCGAGAAGGCCGGGCACCAGAAGGACACCTCCGACTACTTCCTCGCGTCGAAGAACCTGCCGTGGTGGGCGATCGGCGCCTCGCTCATCGCCGCCAACATCTCGGCCGAGCAGATCGTCGGCATGTCGGGCTCGGGCTATGCCATCGGGCTCGCCATCGCCTCCTACGAATGGATGGCGGCGCTGACGCTGCTGATCGTCGGCAAATTCTTCCTGCCGATCTTCCTCAAGAACCACATCTACACCATGCCGCAGTTCCTCGAGCGGCGGTACGGCAAGGTCCTGCCGGTGATCATGGCGGTCTTCTGGCTCGCGCTCTACGTCTTCGTGAACCTGACGTCGATCATCTGGCTCGGTTCGATCGCGGTGAACAAGGTCGCCGGCATCGACCAGAATATAGCGCTGGTCATCCTCGGCGCGTTCGCTTTGCTCTACCAGCTTCGCGGCGGCCTCAAGGCCGTGGCGCTGACCGACATCGTCCAGGTCACTTTGCTGGTCCTCGGCGGGCTCGTCGTCGCCTTCCTGACGCTGACGCAGATAGGGGGCGGCAGCCTGTTTGCCGGCTTCCACCGGCTGGTCACGGAAGCGCCGGACCATTTCCACATGATCCTGCAGAAGGGCGACCCGCACTACATCGACCTTCCGGGCCTCAGCGTACTGGTGGGCGGCATGTGGATCGCCAACATCGCTTACTGGGGCTTCAACCAGTATATCATTCAGCGCGCGCTTGCCGCCAAGAGCCTCGACGAGGCGCAAAAGGGCGTGATCTTCGCCGCCTTCCTCAAATTGCTAATGCCGGTGATCATCGTCCTTCCGGGCATTGCCGCGGTCATCCTCGCTCCCGGCCTTGCCAAGCCGGACGAAGCCTATCCAACGATGATGCGGCTGCTTCCGCCGGGTCTTCTCGGCCTGGTGTTCGCCGCCCTGATTGCGGCCGTGATTGCCTCGACCGCGTCCAAGATCAATTCGATCGCGACCATCTTCACGCTCGACCTCTACGCCAAGTTCCGGGGCGAGCGGACGAAAGCCGAGGACAACCGCGCCGAAAGCCAGGCGGAGGAAAGGCACCTCGTCCTGGTCGGGCGGATTACCGCCGCTGCCGCGATCATCATCGCCATCCTCGTCGCCCGGCCTTTGGTCGGGAGCTCCGAACAGGCGTTCCAGTTCATCCAGGAATTCAGCGGCTTCTTCACGCCGGGAATCACCGTCATCTTCCTCCTCGGCCTGTTCTGGAAGCGAGCGACCGAATGGGGCGCGATCGTCGCCGCAGTCACTTCGGTCGCGCTGTCGACATTGATGAAATACACGCTTCCGACCGCCGCTTTCTCGCAGGGCGTGAACGATTACCTCACGCCATTCATCAACCGCATGGGCGTGGTGTTCCTGGTTTCGCTGGCGCTGGCGGTGATGGTATCTCTGGCCACCAAGCGGCGGCCGGGGGTCGACACGATCGACACGGTCGGAGTGCGCTACAAGACGAGCACCGGTTTCAATGCCGGCGCGCTGGGCGTGATCCTAATCCTCGTCGCGCTTTACGCGACCTGGTGGTGATCAGCCGCTCGACTGGCGAACGGTCAGCTTGACCGGGAGCACGCGGTTGGGCGGGGAGCCGCCCTCGATCGCCATGATCAGCGTGTCGATCAGCGCTTCGGCGGCCTGGCGCGGGTCCTGCGCGACCGTCGTCAGCGGCGGGCTCGACAGGCTGGCCGCGGGAATATCGTCAAAGCCGACCACCGCGACCTCGGGAACGCCGCGGCCGATCGCCTGCAGCGCATGCATCGCGCCGATCGCGGCGACATCGCTGACCGCGAAGATGGCGTCGAACTCGGTGCCCCGCTCGAGCAGCTTCTCCAGCGCCTCGCGCCCTTCCCGCTCGCTCGGGCCGGAATCGACGCGCAAGCTATCGTCGGGCTCGATCCGGGCGGCGCGAAGCGCCCGGCAATAGCCGCGCCATCGTTCGAGGAATTCGGGGCACCCAGGGTCGGCCGAGCCGATGAAGGCGATCTTGCGGCGGCCCTTCGACAGCAGGTGGCTGGTGGCGTCGAACCCGCCCTGGTCATTGTCCGAAGAGACGGTGGTGCCGATCTGGCTCTCGTCGCCCGAGCCCCACCGCACGAAATGGGTGCCGCGCGCGATCAGTTTCTCGAGCTTGGGCAGATATTCGATATAATCGCCGTAGCCGAGCAGGATGATGCCGTCCGCCTTGCGGCTGTCCTCATAATCGACGTGCCAGTCGGAGGAGAGCTGCTGGATCGAGATCAGCAAATCGTAGCCGCATTCGGCGCAATGTTTCACCATCGGCCCAAGCAGCGAGAGATAGAGCGGATTGAGCTCCGCGCCTTCGGGCAGTTCCTCGTCGAAGAACAGCACGGCCAGCGTCCGCGATTGCTGCCGGCGCAGGCCCGAGGCGTTCTTGTTGACCTTGTAATGCAGCTCTTCCGCAGCCGCGAGCACGCGTGCCCGCGTGGCCTCGCTCACCGACGGGCTGCCGCTCAGGGCTCGCGAGACGGTCGGTTGAGAGACCCCGGCAAGCGCCGCAATATCGAAAGAGGTTGGCCCCCTCTGCATGGGGCAAACTTAGTCCCTTCTGAATACGTATGTATAGGTGATTGTGACAGTTTCCCTTCCGGCGAGGTCTGATATTCCTAGGGCTTGGGGAGAGGGGAAACCCTCTGTTGCACGGCGCCTGCAGTTTTGAGCGGGCACAGGGGGGATTGATCCATGACCAACGCATCTTCACGTTCGCGCCTGATTGCGGCGACGAGCCCGCTCGCGCTCGGCCTGATGCTCGCTTCGCAGCCGGCCTTTGCGGCCGACAAGCCGCTGGTAGTCACCGGCGCGGAAACGGCCGCCGTTGCGGCGCAGGATACCGCGGCGCCAGCGCCCACCTCCGCCAATCCGAACGATACAAAGGCGGAGGGTGACATTGTCGTCACCGGCTTCCGCGCCGCCCTGCGCAGCGCGACGTCGACCAAGAAGCGCCAGGACCAGATAGTCGAGGCGGTGAACGCCGAGGATATCGGCAAGCTTCCCGACAACTCTATCGCCGAATCGATCGCGCGCCTCCCGGGCGTCGCGGCGCAGCGCATCCAGGGCCGCGCCAACGTCATTTCCGTCCGTGGTTTCGGACCGGACTTCTCGGTCACGACGCTCAATGGTCGCGAACAAACGACGACCAACGACAGCCGCGCCGTCGAGTTCGATCAATTCCCCTCGGAAGTCATCAGCCAGGTGCTGATCTACAAGAGCCCGGCGGCCAACCTCATCCCGCAGGGCCTCGTCGGCACGATCGACCTTCGCACCATTCGTCCCCTCGATGCGGGGAAGCGCGTCATCGCGGTCGGCGCCCGTGGCACCTATATCGACCAGAAGCTGATGCCCGATGCGCAAGACAAGGGCTTTCGCGTCTTCGGGACCTATGTCGACCAGCTTGCGAACGGCACGCTCGGCGTGGCCCTCTCCGCGACCTACACCAGCGAGCCGTATCAGACGGCGGACTGGCAGGCCTGGGATTACAGCCCCGTCAGCAACGCGCCGGGCGCGCCCTACAAGATCAACGGCAACAAGATGTGGTACGAGGCGAGCACGCTTAAGCGTCTTGGCCTGAACGCCACGGTCCAGGCGCGCGTCAGCGACAATCTGACGATGACGTGGGACGGCTTCTACTCGAAGTTCAAGGACTATGTGAACCAGCGTGGCGTCGAGTGGCAGGGCTATAACTTCACGCCGGGTGAAGCGAGCAACGGCCTGGTCCGCACCGGTACCTTCACCAACGTCGTTCCGATCGTCGAAGCCTATACCAACGACCGCGACGCCGACCTCTACTCCGTCGGCTGGAACACCAAGTATGACGGTCACAATGGCTGGAATGGCTTCATCGACCTGAGCTGGTCGCGGACCGATCGCACCGACCGCAACCTGCAGACCACCGCCGGCACGGGCTTCAACCGCACCGGTCCCGGGAGCACGATCGGCTTTACCTGGACCGATCAGGGCCCCGAATTCAACACCAGCGGCGGCGTCAATTACGCCGACCCGAACCAGATCGTCCTGACCGATAGCCAGGGCTGGGGCTGGACCCGGGTGCAGGCCGGTTACGACAACCTGCGCAAGACCAAGGACGACATCAAGCAGGCGCGCGCCGAGATCGAGCGCGAGCTCGGCATGGGCTTCCTCAACACGGTCAAGGTCGGCGTCAATTACACCGACCGGTCCAAGGACCTGATCGCGGACGAAGCCTATCTCGTCCCCGGCGGCACCGGCACCTGCGTCGTGCCTGCCGGCAACACGGTGAACACGCCTTGCAGCGTTCAAATCTCACCCGAATATATCGTCGGTACCGCCGACTTCATGCGCGGCTTCGGCCCGCTCCTGATGTACGACGTGCGCGGCATCGTGAACGATGGCGTCCTCGCCCGCGAGCCTGCACCCTGGGGCCTCGACAAGGGCTACAAGGTCACCGAGAGGGTCCTCACGCCGTACCTGATGGCCACGCTGGCCGGGCGTCTCGGCTCAAGCGAGATCACCGGCAACGTCGGCGTCCAGGCGGTTCATACCGACCAGTCGTCGAGCGGCATCACCCATCCGGCTGGCTCCCCTGCGGCGTACGTCACGGTCGGCATCAAATATTGGGACATCCTGCCGAGCCTCAACCTTGCCGTCCGCACGCCGAGCGACTTTGTGTTCCGCTTCGCCGCGGCCGAAGAAATGATGCGTCCCCGCCTTCCCGACCTGAATACGGTCATCGGCTACGGTCCAGACCCGGCCCACGGCTTTGTCATCTACGGAAGCGGCGGCAACCCGTACCTCAGGCCGTACAAGGCCAAGGCGCTCGACTTCAACATCGAGAAGTACTTCGGCACGCGCGGCTATGCGGCGATCCAGACCTTCTACAAACACCTCGATCGTTACATCGTGAGCGGCCAGATTCCGTACGATTATTCGGGCTTCCCGATCGATTCCTTCAACCCGCCGCCGCCTTCGCCGATGGGCTTCCTCAACACCCAGGTGAACGCCAAAGGCGGTGAGATGTATGGCGTCGAACTGGCCGGCACGCTTCCGTTCGAAGTGCTGATCCCCGCGCTAAGCGGCTTCGGGCTGACCGGCGGCGCGAGCTACACCGAAACTCACGTCAAGGACTTCGTCGGCAACGAATCGGTCATTCCGGGCTACTCGAAGTTCGTCGGCAACCTGACGGCCTTCTATGAAAACCACGGCTTCAACCTCCGTGGCAGCGTTCGTCACCGGTCGAGCTTCCTGGGCGATTTCCGTGCCTTCGACGGCAATCCCCAACGCCAGACCGTACTTGCCGAAACCGTCTACGACGCGCAGGTCGGCTATGACTTCCCCGATTCCTCGATGCTTCGCGGCCTTTCGGTCTACCTCCAGGGGCAGAACCTCACGAACGAGCGCCAGGCGACGATCCAGGACAATGCGTCGACCGATCAGACGGCGTTCCTCAAGTGGCAGACCTTCGGACGCCGGTTCGTTGCAGGCTTTACCTACAAGTTCGCTGCGCCGACGCCTCCGCCGCCGCTGCCGCCGGTGGCCGCTCCGCCCCCGCCCGTGGAAACGCAGACCTGCGCTGACGGCTCGGTGATTCCGGCGGGCGCAGCCTGCCCGGTTCCGCCTCCCCCGCCGCCGCCGCCGCCCGCGCCGGTCGAGCGCGGTGAACGCGGCGAGTAAGTCGAAGCAAAGCCCGGCCGCGACCCGGCCGGGCTTTACTTCAACGAAGGCGTGCTGATCCTGGCCCTGGGATCGTCATCGGACGCGGTTTAGGTAGGCGGATGACTTCCCAACCTCCTCTTGCGATCGTCATTGCTGGCGGCGGTTCGGCCGGCTGGATGGCCGCGGCCGTGCTTTCCCGTTTTCTCGGGGACGCCGCGCGGATCACGCTGGTTGAATCGGAGGCGATCGGGACGGTCGGCGTCGGCGAAGCAACCATCCCACAAATCCATCATTTCAATAACGCGCTTGGCATTCAGGAGCCGGTCTTCCTCAAGGAGACCAACGCCACCTTCAAGCTCGGCATCGACTTCGTCGGTTGGCGCGATCCCGATCACCGCTACATGCACGGGTTCGGATTGCTCGGCCGGGCGGTGGGCATCCTCCCTTTCCGCGACCTGTGGCTCGGCGCCCGCTTTGCCGGCAAGGCCGACGAGCTCGGCAAGTACAACTTCAACGAGGTCGCGGCGCGCGCCAATCGCATGATCGGCCTCGGCCATGCGCCGAGCTCGGTGCGCGACCTGGTCTATGCCTATCATTTCGATGCGAGCCTTTATGCGGCGTTCCTGCGCCGAGTGTCGGAAGCCAATGGCGTCACCCGCCTCGAAGGCATGATCGAAGAGGTCGAACGCGACGGCGAAACCGGCAACATCTCGGCGCTCGCGCTCAATGGCGAGCGCCGTATCCAAGGCGATTTCTTCATCGATTGCACCGGTTTTCGCGCGGTGCTGCTGGGACAGGCTCTGGGCGTACCGTTCGAAGACTGGTCCAACTGGCTGCCGTGCGATCGAGCGCTGGCGGTCCCGTGCGACCGGGTCGACGGCCCTCTTCGGCCCTATACTGCCTCGATCGCGCGGGCGGCGGGCTGGCAATGGCGCATTCCGCTCCAGCACCGGACCGGCAACGGCCTCGTCTACTCGAGCGCGCATATCGGCGATGACGAAGCCGCCGAGCTGTTGCTTGGCAACCTCGACGCTCCGGCCCAGGCCGATCCGCGGCCGATCCGCTTCACCACCGGCCGCCGCAGGGAGGCCTGGTCTCACAATTGCCTTGCGCTTGGCCTCGCCGCCGGCTTCCTGGAGCCGCTGGAATCGACCAGTCTCCACCTCGTCCAGACGGCAATTTCCCGGTTCATGAAGTTCATTCCGGCTACGCCGGCCGAGACGCAGGGGCGTGAAATCTTCAACCGCCAGGTCGCCACCGAGTGGCAGCAGATCCGCGACTTCCTGATCCTACACTACACCGCCAACGGCCGTCACGGGGAGGCGTTCTGGGATTACCTCCGGTCGATGCCCCTGCCCGATACTCTGGTCGAGAAAATCCGCTTGTTCGAGGAGTCCGGCGCGGTCGTCAAAGAGGAAGGCGAGCTCTTCACCGAAGAAGGCTGGACCCAGGTCATGGTTGGCCAGGGCATCGAGCCGCGGTCGCACACCCCGCTGACGGCGGGCATCGACGCTGCCGAACTGGGCGATTTCCTCAACAGCCTCGAGAAGGCCTATGAGCAACGGGCGCAGTCGCTCCCCCGTCACGAGGAATGGCTCGCGCATGTGATGGCGGGTCAAGCCGCGGCTTTTGCGGAGACCAGTCAATGAAGCTTGCCCTGCTTGCCGGCCTGATCGCGATGAGCGCACCGCTCGGCGCAGCGCCCGACTATCGCCAGCGCCTGCCCGAGGATGAGGTCATCTATTTCGTCCTTCCCGACCGGTTCGAGAATGGCGATCCGTCGAACGACCGCGGCGGGCTATCCGGCGACCGGCTGGCGACCGGCTTCGATCCCGCGGCCAAGGGTTTCTACCACGGCGGCGACTTCAAGGGGCTAATGAAGCGCCTCGACTACATACAGGGCCTGGGTGCGACGGCGCTGTGGATGGCGCCGGTGTTCAAGAACAAGCCGGTGCAGGGCCCGCCGGGTCAGGAAAGCGCCGGATACCACGGCTATTGGATCACCGATTTCAACCACGTCGACCCGCATCTCGGGACCGACGCCGATTACCGGGCGCTGGTCGATGCGGCGCACAAGCGCGGCATGAAGGTCTACATGGACATCGTCGCCAACCATACGGCGGATGTGTTCTATCCCGCCGAATGCGCCGGCCAGGGCCAGTGCACTTACCGCAGCATCGCCGATTATCCCTACCAGCGGCGCGGCGGCGTTGCGGGCGCCGCCATCAATCCCGGCTTCGACGGCAGCAACTTCGCGAAGCTCAAGGACCCCAATTTCGCCTACACGATGAAAGTCCGGCCGGAAGAGAAAGACGTGAAGCGCCCGGCCTGGCTCAACGACCCGATCTATTACCACAACCGCGGCGACAGCACCTTCCGCGGCGAATCCAGCACCATGGGAGACTTCGTCGGGCTCGACGATCTGTTCACGGAGAATCCGCGCGTCGTTGCGGGCATGATCGACATCTATTGCGGCTGGATCAACCGCTTCGGCGTCGACGGATTCCGCATCGACACCGCGCAGCACGTCAATCCGGAATTCTGGCAGAAGTTCGTACCGGCAATCCAGGCCTGCGCGCAAAAGAAAGGCATCCCGAACTTCCATATTTTCGGCGAAGTCGCGACGTCGGACATGGATCCCGCGCACACGGCCGTGAACACCCGCGTCGACAAGCTGCCGAGCGTCCTCGACTTTTCCTTCACCCGCGCAGTCGTGGACGTCGTGGCGGGCGGCGCGGGCACCGACGAGCTTGCCAAGCTGTTCCGCGCCGACCCCTTGTACGAAGGCGGCGCCAGGGCGGCGCTTCGGCTGCCCACCTTCCTCGGCAACCACGACGCCGGCCGCTTCGGCATGTTCCTGCGCAAGGGCCTGCCCAAGGCGTCAGCCGACGAGATTTTGCGCCGCGACATGCTTGGCCACGCCATGCTGCTGACGCTGCGCGGCGTCCCGACCATTTATTCCGGCGACGAGCAGGGGTTTGCCGGCAAGGGCGGCGACCAGGACTCGCGCCAGGACCTGTTTGCGTCGCAGACCGCCACCTACAACGAAGATTCGCTGATCGGCAGCAACGCGACCACCGCGCAGGACAATTTCAAGCCCGACCATCCGCTCTACCGGCTGATCGGCGAGCTCTCGAAGCTTCGCACGAGCCACAAGGCGCTGACTCGCGGGCAACAACTCGTCCGTTATGCGCAGGACAAGCCGGGGCTGTTCGCAGTCTCGCGCTTCGACCCGGCCAACGGGCGCGAAATGCTGCTGATGTTCAATACCTCGGACGTGCCGCTTCGGCAGAACGTGCGCGTGGAAACCCGCTCGAGCGAGTTCCAGGCGCTCTACGGCACCTGCCCGCTCAAGGCGTCGGCGCCGGGTACCGTCACTATCGAGCTGCCGGCGCTCGGCTTTGCGGTGTGCTATGCTCGCTGACGCCAAGGCCCCCGAAGCGTCGACCGCGACCGCCCTGCCCTGGTGGCGCGGAGCCGCGATCTACCAGATCTATCCGCGCAGCTTCGCCGACAGCAACGGCGACGGTGTCGGTGACCTTCCCGGCATCGTGCAAAGGCTCAGCCATGTCGCGAGCCTCGGGGTCGATGCGATCTGGCTTTCGCCCTTCTTCACATCACCGATGAAGGACTTCGGCTACGACGTTGCCGACTATTGCGGAGTCGATCCGCTGTTCGGCACGCTCAGCGACTTCGACACGCTCATCGATCAGGCCCACCAGCTCGATCTCAAGCTCATCATCGACCAGGTCTATTCGCACAGTTCCGACGAGCACCCATGGTTCAAGGAGAGCCGCACCAGCCGCGATAACGCCCGCGCCGACTGGTACGTCTGGGCGGACGCCAAGTCGGACGGCTCGCCGCCGAACAACTGGCAGTCGGTGTTCGGAGGGCCGGCGTGGACCTGGGACGCGCGCCGCGGCCAATATTATCTGCACAACTTCCTGCCCGCGCAGCCCGACCTCAATCTCCACAATCCGGCGGTGCAGGATGCATTGCTCGACGTCGCCCGCTTCTGGTTCGAACGCGGAGTGGACGGCTTCCGCATCGATGCCATCAACTTCGCGATGCACGACCCGGCGCTGACCGATAATCCGCCAGCCCAGCCGGGAGGCAAGCGCACCCGGCCCTTCGATTTCCAGCAGCATCTCCACAACCAGTCGCATCCCGACATCGTGAAGTTCCTGGAGCGGCTGCGCGGCGTTGCCGACAGCTTCGGCGGCGACCGCTTCATGCTGGCCGAAGTCGGCGGCGACAAGCCGCTGGAGGAGATGCGGGCGTTTACGCAAGGCAATGCGCGCCTCAACAGCGCCTATGGCTTCGATTTCCTCTACGCGCCGAAGCTGACGCCGAAGCTGGTGACGCGCGTCGCCGAGGACTGGCCGGAGGATTCCGGCTGGCCGAGCTGGGCCTTCGAGAATCATGACGCGCCGCGGGCGCTGTCGCGCTGGGTTGTGCCTGAGCACCGCGACGCCTTCGCCCGCACCAAGACGCTGTTGCTGGCGGCCCTGCGCGGCTCGATCATCCTCTATCAGGGCGAGGAACTTGGCCTGCCCCAGGTCGACGTGCCGTTCGACCGGCTGCAGGATCCGGAGGCGATCGCCAACTGGCCGCTGACGCTGAGCCGCGACGGCGCCAGGACGCCGATGCCGTGGCAGGCCGACGCGCCCAATTTCGGCTTCTCGGCCGGCGAGCCCTGGCTTCCGCCCGGCGAAAGCCACCGCGAGCTCGCTGTCGATCGCGAAGAGGCTGAGCCTGGTTCGCTGCTTCACTTCACCCGCGCGTGCCTGCGGCTGCGGCGGGTGCGCCCAGCGCTCCGCCACGGATCGATGGAACTGGTCGAGGCCGGCGAGCAGAAACTCGTGTTCGACCGCACCGCGCCGAACGAGAAGCTCCGCTGCACCTTCAATCTGTCGGACCGGCCGGTGCCGTTTCGCCCATCGGGCCTGCGGCTGATCGGCGCGGGAGAGGTCGACGAGCATGAGCTCGGCGCTTACGCTGCGGTCATCGAGGAGATCGCATGACCCTGGTTCGACTATGCGCCGCAGTCCTGTTCGCGTTGATTGCCGTTCCCGCAGCCGCCCAGGGCGTTGCCCAGGCCGCCCCGCAGTCGCAGGTGGTGGCAAGCGCCTCCTCGCCTTCCGGCACGCTGAAGGTCGAGGTCACGCTCAATCCCGAGGGGCGCGTCGGTTACCAGATCAGGCGCGGCGGCACCCTGGTCATTGCCGACAGCCGTCTTGGTTTCCTCTTCACCGATGCGCCGCAGATGCTGCGCAATTTCAAGCTCGCGGCTCAGTCGGCGCGAAGCTTCGACGAGACGTGGCAGGAGCCGTGGGGCGAATATCGCAATATCCGCAACCATTATAACGAGCTGACGGTCAGCTTCGACGAGACCAAGTGGATGCGCCGGCGGATGACGGTCGTCTTCCGCCTGTTCGATGATGCCGTCGGCTTTCGCTACGAGCTTCCCGCAGGCCCCGGATTCACCCACGCCAACATCGCCGACGAGCTGACCGAGTTCAACGTCGCCGAAAAGGGCACGGCCTGGTGGGACGAAGCGCTCGAGTGGAACCGCGAGGAATATCTCTATCGCACCACGCCGATCGCCGAGATTGGCACCGCGCAGACCCCGCTCACCATTCGCACCGACAGCGGGCTCCACCTCTCGATCCACGAAGCGGCCCTGGTCGATTATTCGGGCATGGACCTGCGCCGGGTCCATGACGGCCTGCTGAAGGCGACCCTGATGCCGAGCTCGACCGGGCCGAAGGTCAGCCGCGACCTGCCGCTGGCGACCCCGTGGCGGGTGATCATGATCGCTCCCGACGCGCCCGGGCTGTACAAGTCGGCGCAGGCGATCCTGAACCTCAACGAGCCCAACAAGCTTGGCGACGTCAGCTGGGTCAAGCCGATGAAATATGCCGGCATCTGGTGGGCGATGCACCTTGACCAGGCGACGTGGAACAGCGGGCCGAAGCATGGCGCCACCACCGCCAACGCCAAGAAGATGATCGATTTCGCCGCGGCCAATGGCCTCAAGGGCGTGCTCGTCGAAGGCTGGAACAAGGGCTGGGACGACGTCGGCGACAATGGCTGGTTCGCCTGGGGCTGGGACTTCAGCTTCACCCAGGCCTATCCCGACTTCGATATCGCCGAGGTCGCCCGCTACGCCAGGTCTAAGGGCGTGACCCTGATCGGTCACCACGAGACCGCCGGCAACATCGCCAATTACGAAAAGCAGCTCGGCCCCGCGCTCGACCTTTACGAGAAGCTCGGCGTGCAGACCGTCAAGACCGGCTATGTCGCCGACGCCGGCGGCATCCAGGCGCTCGGCCCCGACGGCAAGGTCCGTTTCGAATGGCACCAGGGCCAGGTCATGGTGAACCACCATCTGAAGGTCGTGACCGAGGCCGCCAAGCGCCGCATCGCGGTCAATCCGCACGAACCGGTCAAGGACACCGGGCTTCGCCGCACCTATCCCAACTGGATATCGCGAGAGGGCGAGCGGGGCATGGAATATAATGCCTGGGGCGAGCCCAAGAACCCGCCTGAGCATGAAGCCAATTTGATCTTCACCCGCATGTTGTCGGGCCCGATGGATTTCACCCCCGGCATCCTCAGCCTTGAGGGCAAGGGCAAGACACAGCTTCTGTCGACGCTTGCCAAGCAGCTCGCGCTCTACGTCGTCCTCTATTCGCCGATCCAGATGGTCCCGGACCTTCCGGCCAATTACAAAGCCAACGCCAGGGCGTTCCAGTTCATCAAGGACGTTGCCGTCGACTGGGATGACACGCGGATGCTTGCCGGCGCGATCGGCGATTACGCAGTCATCGCGCGCAAGGAAAAAGGCGCGACGACCTGGTTCCTCGGCGCCGTGGGCGACGAGCAGGAGCGTTGGATCGACGTGCCGCTCGATTTCCTCGAGCCCGGCAAGATATATCGCGCCGAGATCTATCGTGATGGAGACAAAGCCGATTACCGCACCAATCCGCGCGAGCTGGTGACGCTGAATCAAATGTCGGTCAGTACTGACCGTCTGAAGCTACGCCTTGCCCCGGGTGGCGGGGCGGCGGTGCGCTTCGTCCAAACGCTTCGCGATTGATGCTGCGCCGTCTGCTGTTCGTCCTCCTCTCGCTGGTCGCCTCGCCGGCGGCGGCGGGGGACGGAACGGGCCCCGTCCAGGTCTCGGCGGGCCGCATCGTCGACCTCGGCACCATCAAGTCGCGTTATGCCGAACCGCGCCGCGTGGTCGTCTGGCTGCCTTCAAGCTATCGACCGGGCGGTCCCAAACATGCCGTGCTCTACATGCACGACGGCCAGAACCTCTTCGACAAGGCGACTGCCGGCTACGGCAAGGAATGGGAGATCGACGAGCATCTCGACCGCCTGATCCGGCAGAAGAAAGTGCGCCCGACCATCGTCGTCGGCATCTGGAACACGCCCAAGCGGCTGCAGGAATATGTGCCTTCCAAGGCGTTCGCGAGCCTGCCTGGCGCGTATCGCGACAAGGTGCGGGCGCTCTATGGCGGCGACCCGCTGTCCGACGGATATTTGAAGTTCCTCGTCCGGGAGCTTCGGCCGATCATCGACCGGCGATTCAACGTGAGGACCGACCGCGCGAACACGGTCATCATGGGCTCGTCGATGGGCTCGCTCATATCGCTCTACGCGATCGACGAATATCCAAGCGTGTTCGGCGGCGCCGGGATGATGTCGACCCACTGGCCGCTGGTCATCAACCCCGACGGCAAGTCGGTCAGCCAGCAAGATTATGAAATCGTCTCGGCCACGTTCGAGCGGTACCTTAGGCCGGCGCTGCCCTCGCCCGCGACGCACCGGCTCTATTTCGACCACGGCACCGAGACGCTCGACGCCGTCTACAAACAGTATCAGGACCGGGTCGACGCGATCGTCGCCAGGCGCGGCTATCGCCGGAACGTCAACTGGTGGGTCAAAAGCTTCCCAGGCCAGAAGCATGACGAGGTGAGCTGGGCCTCGCGCGTCGACATCCCGCTGCAATTCCTGCTTCCCCCGGAACAGTTGCGATAAGCGACGGCCTTCGTCGGCGGCTCACGCCCGTTCGTCGAAGGCGGCGTGGGTCTTCACCAAAGTTAACCTAGCGGCTCGCTTCCCTCCCTTGGCCGATCCGCTACATGCGCATCGTCCGACTCAGCGACATGGGGAACATGCCCGAACCGACCAGGACCAGGCGAATGGTGAAGACTGCGGCCATAGTGCTGGCAGCGCTCGCCCTCTCGTCCTGCGGCGACAGCTCCGGCGAGTCCGGCGGCGCTGGCGGCCGTGGCGGACGCGGGCCGATGGGCCCAACGCAGGTCGGCTATGTCGTCGTCCAGCAGGGCAGCGCCCCCATCGAGCAGCAGCTTCCGGGCCGGGTCGCCGCCTATCAGGTTTCCGAAGTCCGGCCCCAGGTCACGGGCGTCATCCAGCGGCGGATGTTCCAGGAGGGCTCCTTTGTCCGCCAGGGCCAGACGCTCTACCAGATCGACCCCAGCATCTATCAGGCGCAAGCGGCGCAGGCGCAGGCCAATCTGCAAAGCGCTCGCGCAAGCTCGGTCGCGGCGCGGACCCGCGCCAGCCGCTACAAGCCGCTCGCCGAGATGGAGGCGATCGCCAAGCAGGACTATACCGACGCGATCGCGCTGGCCCGCCAAGCTGACGCCTCAGTGGCGCAGAACAGCGCGGCGGTCCGCGCCGCCCAGGTCAACCTTCGCTTCACCCGAGTGCCCGCGCCGATCAGCGGCCGCATCGGGCTGTCGAACTTCACCGAAGGCGCGCTGGTCACCGCCAACCAGCCCGACGCGCTGGCGACGATCACCCGGCTCGATCCGGTCTATGTCGACATCCAGGAATCGGCGGCCGATCTGCTCGCCTTGCGCCAGGCGCTGTCGCGCGGCGGCGTGGTGCCGACCACCGCCGCAGTCCGCCTGAAGCTCCCCGACGGCAGTTATTATGGCTTCAGCGGAACGGTCGAATTCAGCCAGGTGCTGGTCAACCAGGCGACGGGGACGGTGACGATCCGCGCCCGCTTCCCGAACCCACAGTCGATCCTTCTGCCCGGCATGTTCGTCAACGCCGAGTTCGCCCAGGCGATCGACACCGCCGCCTTCCTCGTCCCGCAGGCGGCGATCAGCCGGAACCGCACCGGTAGTGCCACCTTGTTCGTGGTCGGCGCCGGCAACCGGGCGGTGCAGCGGACCGTCGTCGCCGACCGTACGCAGGGCACCTACTGGGTCGTGACCCAGGGCCTCGCGCCGGGCGAAAAGGTCATCACCCAGGGGCTCAACAATCTGAAGGACGGCGCCCAGATCAAGCCGGTCCCGGCGAGCTCGCCGCAGCGCGTGAAGGCGCCGCCCCCCGGTGCAATGAAGAAACAGGCGTCTCGCTAGCGCATGTCCAGGCTCTTCATCGAGCGCCCGATCTTTGCCTGGGTGATTGCCATCATCATCATGCTGATGGGGATCGGCGCGATCACGGCTTTGCCGGTCGCCCAATATCCCGACGTTGCGCCGACCCAGATCAACGTTCGCGCCAACTATCCCGGCGCATCGGCAGCGACGCTCGAAAGCAGCGTCACGCAAGTGCTCGAGCGACAGCTGACCGGCATCGACGGCTTGCTCTATTTCTCCTCCTCGTCGAGCTCCCGCGGGTCGGTCGGCATCCAGGCCGTGTTCGACAAGGGCGTCGACCCGGACATTGCCCAGGTCCAGGTCCAGAATAAGGTCCAGCAGGCGATCGCGCGCCTTCCGCAGCAGGTTCAGCAGCAGGGCGTGACGGTCACCAAGAGCTCGCCCGACCTGCTTCTGATCGTCGGCATTTACGACCAGACCGACAAGAGCACGAACTACGACGTCAGCGACTGGCTGACCAACAACATCCAGGACGAGCTGTCGCGGGTGCCGGGCGTCGGCGACGTCAACGTGTTCGGCTCCTCCTATGCGATGCGCATCTGGCTCGACCCCAACAAGCTCCAGGCGCTGCAGCTTATGCCGAGCGACGTGATCAGCGCCATCCAGAGCCAGAATACCGAGATCGCCGCCGGCGAAATCGGCGGCATGCCGCAGCCCGAGGGGCAGATGCTGAACGCCACGGTCACCGCCCAGTCGAAGCTGCAGACCGCGGACGAGTTCAGGAACATTATCGTCAAAGCCGACCAGACCGGCGCGCGGGTGCTGCTCGGCGACGTTGCCCGGGTCGAGCTCGGCGCGGACAATTATTCGGCGAAGATCCGCTCCAACGGCCACCCCGGCGCGGGCATCGGCATTTCGCTCGAGCCAGGTGCCAACGCGCTTCGGACCGCGAACCTCGTCAAGGCCAAGGTCGCCGAGCTCGCACCGACCATGCCGGCAGGCTACGCTTACGCCTACGCCAACGACACCAGCGATTTCATCAAGCTGTCGATCACCGAAGTGGTCAAGACTTTGGCCGAGGCGATCCTGCTCGTCGTCCTCGTCATGTTCGTCTTCCTGCAAAGCTGGCGGGCGACACTCATCCCCTTCATCGCCGTGCCCGTGGTGCTGCTCGGCACCTTCGCGATCCTCTACGCGCTCGGCTTTTCGATCAACACCATGACCCTGTTCGGGCTGGTGCTGGCGACCGGCCTGCTGGTCGACGACGCCATCGTCGTGGTCGAGAATGTCGAACGGCTGATGCACGAAAATCCCGAGATGAGCCCGCACGACGCGACCGTCGCCTCGATGAACCAGATCCAGATGGCGCTGGTCGCAATCGCGCTCGTCCTTTCCGCCGTGTTCCTGCCGATGGTCTTCTTCGGCGGATCGACCGGAGTCATCTACCGCCAGTTCGCAGCCACGATCGTCTCGGCGATGGCGCTGTCGGTATTCATCGCGCTGACGTTGAGCCCGGCGATTGCCGCCAACCTCCTCAAGCGAACCCACGCCACGGTCGAGGAAACCTGGTTCGGCAGGCGCTTCCCGGCCGCCGCGCATCAGGTCGAGCGCGCGCGCCTCGGCTTCAACGACCGCTTCGAGCGGCTGGTCGAATGGTTCGTCACCGCGGTCCACAAGGTCGTCGACCGCAAATGGCTGTTCCTCGGCATATACGGGGCGGTCCTCGCGCTCCTGATCGTCCTGTTCGTGCGGCTACCGACCGGCTTTCTGCCGAGCGAGGACCAGGGCGCTGCCATGGTCCAGTTCCGCCTGCCCGCCGGCGCAACCATGACCCGGACGGTCGAGGTCCAGCGCGCGGTCGAGGATTATTTCCTGAAAGGCCCGGAAAAGAAGAACGTCCGCACTTATTTCACCGTCGCCGGCGGCGGCCAGGGCGCGGCCGGGCAGAACAGCGGCCAGGCGTTCATCAACCTCGCCGATTACGGCAAGCGGAGCGGCTCCGAGAATAGCGCCGACGCGATCACGCAGCGCGCATCGGGCGCCTTCCGCGGCCTTCGCGACGCCCAGGTGTTCGCCCTCGTCCCCGGCGCGATCCGCGGGCTCGGCCAGTCGACCGGTTTCACCATGCAAATCCAGAACACGGGCGGCATGTCGGTCGAGGGTTTCGCCGCGGCGCGCGACAAGCTGCTCGCGGCGGCGTCCGCCGATCCCAAGCTGGCCTCGGTTCGCCAGAGCGAGCTGCCCGACGTCGCCAGCCTGAAGGTCAATATCGACGAGCCGCGCGTCGCTGCGCTCGGGCTCAACGCGGCCGACGTCAACAATACGCTCTCAACGGCCTGGGGTGGCCGCTACGTCAACGACTTCATCGATCGCGGGCGAGTGAAGCGCGTCTTTGTTCAGGGCGATGCGCCCTATCGGTCCAAACCGGGCGACATCGGGCAATGGTTCGTGCGCAACAACCAGGGCGACATGGTGCCCTTCTCATCCTTTGCCCAGACGCAATGGATCACGACCCCGACCAGCGCGTCGCGGTTCCTCGGCTATCCGTCCTACGAACTGCAGGGCCAGGGCGCGCCGGGTGTCAGCTCGGGCGAGGCGATGGACATCATGAGCAAGCACGCCGCCGATATCCCCGGGATCGGCGTCGCCTGGTCGGGCCAGTCGTATCAGGAGCGGCTCTCGTCGGGACAGGCGCCGATCCTCTACAGCGTCGCGCTGATCGTCGTCTTCCTGTGCCTTGCCGCCCTTTACGAAAGCTGGTCGATCCCAGTCGCGGTCCTGCTGGTCATCCCCTTGGGCCTGATCGGCGCGATCTTCTTCGTCACGCTGCGCGGGCTTCAAAACGACGTCTACCTCCAGGTCGGGCTGATCACGACGATGGGGCTGAGCGCCAAGAATGCGATCCTGATGGTCGAGTTCGCCGAACGCGCGGAGCGCCAGGGCAAGCGAGTCATCGATGCCGCGATCGAAGCCGCGCGAATCCGGCTTCGCCCGATCCTGATGACCAGCTTCGCCTTCATCTTCGGCGTCATGCCGCTCGCGCTGTCGACCGGCGCCGGCGCCAACAGCCGCATCGCCATCGGCACCGCGGTCGTCGGCGGGATGATCACCGCAACCTTGCTCGCCGTCTTCTACATTCCCTTCTTTTTCGTCCTCGTGCGGCGCGGCGTCCGCGACGGGATCAAGGTCCTTCGCGAGCGGCTGCGCAAGCGGCGGGAGGCCGAAGCATGAGGCGTTTCGCCGCTCTCCTTGCCCTGCTCGCCAGCGGCTGCGCGACGATGGAGCCAAACTATCTGGCGCCGGACTCGGCGGTGCCGCCGTCGTGGCCCGCCGGAAGCGTCGATCTGAGCCAGGCCGAAGCGGCGCTTCCCGCCCTCACCTTCCGCCAGGTGTTCACCGATCCCCGGCTGCAGACCCTGATCGGCCAGGCGCTGGCGAACAACCGCGACCTGATGGTCGCAGCCGGCAATATCGCCGCGGCGCGCGAGCAGTACCGGATCCAGCGCGCCCAGCAGCTGCCGCAGCTCGCCGCATCGGCCGGCATGACCGTGCGCGGCGACGAGGCCGATGCCGTCAGCGCCGATTTCCAGGCCGGGCTCCAGGTCCCGAACTTCGAGCTCGACCTGTTCGGCCGGCTGCGATCGCTGAGCCGGGTCCAGCAGCAACGCTATTTCGCGACCGAGGCCGGGGCTCGCGCGACGCGCCTTGCGCTGGTCGCGGACATCGCCTCGACCTGGCTCGATTATGCCGCGGATTCGAGCCTGCTGCAGGTGTCGCAGCAGACCGTCGCCACTGCCGAGAAGAGCGTCCGCCTGACGCGCCTTCGCCTCGAAGGGGGAATCGCGCCGCGCACCGACCTCAGCCAGGCGCAGGAAATCCTGAGCCAAGCCCAAGCCAATCTCGCGCTTCAGAAGACCAACCTCGCGCAGGACGCCAATGCGCTGCAGCTGCTGATCGGGGGACCGTTCGACCGCGCCCTCCTCCCCGCGTCGATCGAGCAGGCCGGCCCAACCATCGCCGAGTTGCCCGCCGGGCTTGGCTCCGCGGTCCTCTTGCGTCGGCCCGACATCGTGCAGGCCGAATATCAACTGCGCGCGGCCAATGCGAACATCGGCGCTGCGCGCGCGGCGCTGTTCCCCAAGATCAGCCTGACCGGCCTGCTGGGCGTTGCAAGCTCGGCCCTGACCAGCCTGTTGACGGGCGGCGCCTTCGCCTGGAGCGCCGGCGCGGACGCCAGCTACACGATCTTCCAGGGCGGCGCGGGCCGCGCCAACGTCCGCCTCACCGAAGCGCAGCGCAACGCCGCGCTCGCGAGCTATCAGCGCACCATCCAGACCGCCTTCCGCGAAGTCGCCGACGCGCTTGCCCGCCGTGTGACCATGGATGAGCAGCTAGCAGCGACGCAGCGCCAGCAGGCCGCCGCTGCCGACGTCGCGACACTGGTCGAGGCGCGCTACCGCAACGGCATCGACAGCTATTTGAACCTGCTGGACGCCCAGCGGTCCTATTACCAGGTGCAGCAGACGCTCGTTCAGACGCGGCGCACAGCGGCCCAGAACCGGGTCGAGCTGTACCGCGCGCTCGGCGGAGATTCGCTGATCCAGAACGTGCCTTTGTGCGCGGTCCGCTACGTCAGCTACGCCAACCGCTCCAATCTCGCCTCGGTCTGCCCGCCGCTGCAGCCCTGACCGCCTGGCTCCGTAGGGGTTTGCGGTCCTGAATGCAGCCCCTAAGGGGCGTTCATGGCGATTTTAGTCACTGGCGTAGCAGGGTTCATCGGTTCCACCACGGCGCGCGTTCTGCTCGAGCGCGGCGACAGCGTCGTCGGCATCGACAATCTCAACGATTATTACGATCCGGCGCTCAAGCAGGCGCGGCTCGACAATCTAGCGCGCGATTTCGGCGACCGCTTCCGCTTCGAACGCATCGACTTTGCCGACGGCGCAGCGCTCAACCGCGTCGCCGACAGCATGGAGATTGAGGGAATCGTCCATTTGGGCGCGCAGGCCGGCGTCCGCTACAGCCTCCAAAACCCGGGCGCCTACATTCACTCGAACCTGGTCGGCCACGCCAACATCCTTGAGCTCGCGCGCCACCGGAAGCCCCGACACACCGTCTATGCCTCCTCCTCCTCGGTCTATGGCGGCAACAAGAGCCTGCCGTTCCGCGTCGAGGACCGGGTCGATCACCCGCTTTCGCTCTACGCCGCGACCAAGAAGGCCGACGAGCTGCTGAGCGAAAGCTATTCGAGCCTCTACCGCCTGCCGCTGACCGGCCTTCGCTTCTTCACCGTCTATGGCCCCTGGGGCCGCCCCGACATGGCGATGTGGATTTTCACCAAGGCGCTTTTCGCCGGCGAGCCCCTGCCTTTGTTCAACCGCGGCGAGATGCGGCGCGACTTCACCTATGTCGACGATATCGTCCGCGGCGTCGTCTCATGCCTCGACAATCCGCCGCCGGACGATGGCGCGAGCAAGGCCGGCGGCAGCAGCGCCTCGCACGCCCTCTACAATATCGGCAACAGCCGCAGCGAAGACTTGATGCGCGTGGTCGATCTGCTCGAACAGGCGACCGGCCGCAAGGCGCTGATCGACCCGCAGCCGATGCAGATCGGCGACGTCAAGGAGACCTTCGCCGACATCAGCGCGATCGAGCGCGACCTCGGCTTCCAGCCCGCAACCGGAATCGACGAGGGCGTGCCGCGCTTCGTCGCCTGGTACCGGGACTATCACCAGCTCTGATGGCGCTTCCGGGCGTTCTTCAGAAGCTGCGCATTCCCGTCGTCGGAGCGCCCCTCTTCATCGTCTCCAACCCGAAGCTGGTCATCGCCCAGTGCACCTCGGGCATCGTCGGCAGCTTCCCGTCATTGAACGCTCGGCCCGCGTCGATGCTCGACGAATGGCTGCACGAGATTGCCGAGGCGCTTTCCGCGTGGGACCGCGACCATCCCGAGCGGCCGGCGGCGCCCGTCGCGGTCAACCAGATCGTCCACCGCTCCAACGACCGCTTCGAAGCGGACATGAACGTCTGCGCGAAGTGGAAGGTGCCGATCGTCATCACCTCACTGGGCGCCCGGCCCGAGCTCAACGACGCGGTTCACGCCTGGGGCGGGATCACGCTTCACGACGTCATCGACGACCGCTTCGCCCGCAAGGCGATCGAGAAAGGCGCGGACGGCATCATCGCCGTCGCCGCGGGTGCAGGCGGTCATGCCGGCCGCTGGTCGCCCTTCGCGCTGATGCAGGAAATCCGCGCCTGGTTCGACGGGCCCCTGATCCTGTCGGGATCGATCGCCAGCGGCGGAGCCGTGCTCGCCGCGCAGGCGACCGGCGCGGACCTTGCCTATGTCGGCTCGCCCTTCATCGCCACCGATGAAGCCAATGCCTCGGCCGACTACAAGCAGGCCGTGGTCGACGGCGGCGCAGCCGACATCGTCTACTCAGACCTCTTCACCGGCATCCACGGCAATTATCTGCGCGCCTCGATCGTCAACGCCGGGCTCGACCCCGAAGCGCTCGCCGCCGGCAATATCGACACCATGAAGTTCGGGTCGGAAGGCTCGGCCAAGGCCAAGGCCTGGCGCGACATCTGGGGCTCGGGCCAGGGCATCGGCGCCATCGACCAGGTGCGCCCGACCGCCGCCTATATCGACCGGCTCGCCGATCAATATGCGCAAGCGAAAGCGCGGCTCTGCGCGCAATGATAATGGGAGATTTCGACCCAAAGCAGACGTTAGGGTAGCGCGTTGACTGCACAATATGCTGCGATAAACTATGATTGTCGAAAGTTAAGTATACTCAGTTGACTCAGGTCATTGTAGATTGAATATCAAGCTGCCGGATCGACAAAAGCCCTGCCAAAACGGGCTATCGATTGGAAATGCTGTTTGAGCCTCACTGCCTTACGCGCCGTGGAATGTCCTCGCTGCGGCTTCAAAGACCCTTCAATCATGTTAGAGCCGGCTCCGTACCGAGCTTGGCATCTGAGAGGCAGAAACGCCGTCAGGAAGTACGTGCAAAGCCTGGGCCTTGAAGCCCGCGAGTGGCTGATTGCACTCTACGTCGACATCCAGCTCAACCTGCTCATGGTGGACACGATCGCGCAGGGAGCAACCACAAGTTGTTCAGTTAGCTTTCCGCGGATCCTGTGGCGAGGTCATCAACTTGGCGCGGCGGGCTTCATACTGGTCCATAATCACCCAAGCGGGGACGCGAGACCCAGTACAGATGACATCAGAACCACAGTGCGTTTGAAACGGACGTCGGAAGAAATGGAACTGCCACTCCTCGACCACTTCATCGTCACGAGAGATGAAATTCGCAGTATCGGCGAATGGTAAGCGGAGCGGCTGAGCCAGCGCCCCAGGGCACTGAAATGCCGAATTCACTATTTGGCGGGCTATTGGCTGGATCACCGATGGTGAGCAGCAAGCCTGCCAGATGGACCAGGAACCTCCGATTGGTTCAGTTCGGATCAGGCTCTAGCGGACATTCCTCACGACGGCCTTTATCTGATCGCCCCGAATGCGGGGCGGCAAGTATCGTTGCTGGGCTTTTGACGGCCGCTTTGTCCGTTTCATCGGCTCAAAAATCGGCCGCGCTCATCTTCGGCCCAGATAACCGCCGTTTCGTCGACACTCGAGCCGGATCACCGTTCAGTCCTGTCGGCATCCTTTTCAAGACAGGTGACGGCTATGCGACAGCGTTCCTTGTCGATGATTGCCACGTTCTGACCGTTCAGCACGTCTTTGGGAACGCGCTTCGGCGAAGGGCCGAAGCGCAGTGTTTGCGGTACGAGTGGGCGCGAACAGCTGGCTCGCGTCCTGGGGCGTCGTCGAGCACGACGGAGGCCTCGAAGCAACTCCCGGCGTACGGAACAATGACTGGGCTCTCATCCGCTTGCAGAAATGCTTGGGGAAAACTCAAGGACATGTAAGACTTTCAAGGCGCCTACCTGCAGTCGGTGAGGCAATCGGCAGCGTGGGCTATCCGGCCGATCGCTCAAGTTCGGGTCAGGCAGTTGCTGATCCATCCTGCAAACTTAGGCGGGTCAATTCCGTCAGCCTTTTGCACGATTGCGCCAGCCTGCCCGGCAGTTCGGGAAGCCCTATGTTTCGAATGATACAGGAAAGGGGCCGGCCGGTGCTGGAAGTCTTTGCAACGGCTGAAGCAGCCCATTCTTCAGTCAGCATGGGACGTAACGAAGTCGAAGATCGCGACGACTACGACGACTCCGTTTGGAATGTAGCTACTGCGATTTGCATCAACCGCGCGCTGCGCGCTGCGGGCCTAAAATGTCGGCGCGATAAGCGCTTGGTTCCCGACTGAATTGAACTTATAAGTTCAGAATGAATGCAAATTTAACGTCTCATTCTCCAGGCGCTGCGATTCTGGCCTCCTCAACACCACAAGGAGGCCCTAACCATGAAATTGAAGTTGTTACTGATCCTTTCGCTTCTCGGTTCCGCGTCGTTTACCCCGACAGCTGCAAGCGCCCGTGAGGTCGGTGCATCAGATCCATACAATTGGTGTGTAAAGCTGGTGAACTGGAAATTGGTGTGGACGCCTTGCACCGCAGTGTCGGCAAAAGCTTAGGACAGTCCCGGCAGTTCACCTCCAGAGGGTGATGATCCCGAAGTGGAAGGCCCGTCAGCCCTTGGCGGGCCTTCTTCGTGGCTTTCCACCCTTTGCGTACATTGGGCTACATTGAGCGGACCTGTTTCATGTCTGAAGCTGTCGTCATCTTACGGATACGCGCAAGGGAATGGACCTTTTCCACCCAAAACTGCCACTGTCGCGGCGCCAAGCCTAGACTCCGCCGCCTAGCCCCCGCTCGAGCCGGCCCATCAGCGCCCGCGCCGGGCTTTGCGGCGCTTCGGCCTCGATCGTGCCCTCGTCGATCCGCTGGACCCGCGCATATAGGTCGGTGCTGGCGTTGATCAGCCGCTGCGCCGCTTCTGGCAGCTGGACGACCACTGCGAGATCGCTCTCCTGGGCGTGGCCGAGGCGGGATTCGCGGCGGCGGCCGTCGCGCATCGGGATTTCGCCCGACTCGATCGCCCGCTGGGTCAGAAGCCAGGCGACGATGTGCATGATCCGCGTCGTGACCCTGAGCGACTCGCAGGCGAAGCCGACGCGGGCGAAGGGCTCGAGCGTCGAGCGGTCGTCGCGGCCGGCATCGTCGAAATAGGAGCGCGCCTCGTCGGCGAGCAGCATCGCCTCGGTATAAAGCGAGTCGATCAGGCGCGAGGTGATGCGCGCCTGCGGCTCGGTGTTCTCCGATTCGTCCATGGGCATGAAGGTGCCACTGTTCATCGCCGGTGAAAACGCCTGAGCGCACTCGGCGCGCCGCGAAAAGCGCTCATGTCCCCCTTCGGGACACGACGGCTCTCAAGCGATGATGTCGGGGACGCTGGCATCGACGATCCGCTGGATCTGGTCCTTGAGCATGAGCTTGCGACGCTTCAGGCGCGCGATCTGGAGCTGGTCGCCGATCGGTTCGGCGCAAAGCTGTTGCAGCTTCTCGTCGAGCTGGCGGTGCTCGGCCTTGAGCGCATCGAGCTCCGGTTCGAGGTCGTTCATCGCCGCCAGGCTTAACCCAGATTGGCGGGCGCTTGAAACCGATGAGCCGGACGCGGCCGCGGGCGAGCGGAGGAATCGAGCGAGACAAGTCCCGCGAAACATGTTTTATTACGCGCTGGTGACTTCAAGACGAAAGGACTGGCACCAATGGACAAGGCAGTGGCCGAGGAACTCGAATCCAAGCATGCCGCTCTTCATTCCCTGATCGAGGAAGAAGAGCATCGAGCCCACCCCGACGAAGACCTTCTCCACCGACTCAAGAAAGAAAAGCTGAAATTGAAAGACGAGCTGGCCGGGCACCTGACCCACTAGGCCAGCTCTTTTTATGCGGTCGCGCGGGCGCCTTAGAGCGGCCCGCGCATCGCCCTTCCGCCTAATCGTCGCGCGAAACGCGCTCGATCCGCTCGTGGCGCTCCTGCGCCTCAAGCGTCATGGTCGCGATCGGCCGGGCTTCGAGGCGGGCCAGCGAAATCGGGTCGCCGGTCACTTCGCAATAGCCATATTCGCCTTCGTACAGGCGGCGGATCGCGCAATCGATCTTGGCGATCAGCTTGCGCTGACGGTCGCGGGTGCGAAGCTCGATCGACCAGTCGGTCTCGCTCGACGCGCGATCGGCAATGTCGGGCTCGCGCAGCGAATCGACCTGGAGCTGGGCCATCGTCGCCCGCGACTCTTCGATGATCGCTTCCTTCCAGTCCTTGAGCTTGCGCAGGAAGTAGGCGCGATGCTTCGCGCACATGAATTCCTCGCCGTCCGAAGGCCGATAGCCCTCGGGCAGGATCAAACGGTCAAACCGTTCGAATTCTTCGCCATTGTAGAGATCGACTAGAGCAGTCGCCATTTTCACCCTCCCCGCACCACGGCCCCCGCCGCGTCCCATACGCCACAAGAACCAAACGCCGCCGCTGGCTGCGGCCGGGCCACCGGTGCAGCCGGAGGCGAATTCGGCAGGCTTTAGCGGGACTTATCCCAGCAAAAGCTGCCTCTCCCCAAGCGGGCCTATAGATAGAGGCGCAAGGCTTAACAAGGACTGACGCAACAGCGGTGAACAAATCGCCAAGCTGTTGCGAATATGGCGCAATCCACGCTCGGTTGCCCCGCCCGAAGAGTGCCGCCATAGCCCGTTGGGCAATGCGCATCCTCCTCACCAACGACGACGGCGTGAACGCCCGCGGGCTCCGGCTCCTCGAAACGATCGCCAGGCGCCTGAGCGACGACATCTGGATCGTCGCTCCGACCGAAGAACAATCGGGCGCAGGCCATTCGCTGACACTGACGACGCCGGTTCGCCTGAGGAAGCACGACGATCGCCGCTTCTCCGTCACGGGGACTCCGACCGACGCAGTGATGCTGGCGCTGGCCCATATCATGAAGGACGATCCGCCCGACCTCATCCTTTCGGGGATCAACCGCGGCGCCAACCTGGCCGAGGACGTCACTTACTCGGGCACGGTTTCGGCGGCGATGGAGGGCGCGCTTGCGGGCGTCCGCTCAATCGCGCTGAGCCAGGCCTATTCGCGGGAGGGGATGGGCGACACCGTGCCCTTTGCCGCCGCCGAGGTCTGGGCCGAGCGGGTGCTGGGGCCGCTGCTCGAGTTCCCGATGGAGCCCACGACGTTGGTCAACATCAACTTCCCCGCCCTTCCGCCCGACGACGTAAAGGGCGTGCGGGTCTGCCGCCAGGGGCTGCGCGACTACGGCCGGCTGCGCATCGTCCAGCGCACCGATCCGCGCGGCTATGATTATTACTGGTTCGGGCTTGGGCCGATGGTCGAGACGCCGGGGCACTCGACGGACCTGGAAGCGATTGCCGACGGCTATGTGTCGGTGACTCCGCTGCACCTCGATCTCACCCACGAGCCGCAGCTTCCGGAGCTCCAGAATCGCTTCGCGGCCACGCCCTGAGGGACGCAGCCGCGAAACTTGTCCAGTAGAAGAGCTTGGCTTAGCGGCCCCGCTCTCCCTTCGAACCCTGTGAGGGGTTGTTGGTGTTCTGCGCCAGCCAGGTCGACGTCGAATTGCACGAGCTGGTCAGCGTTTGCGGCTGGTTCGGCTGGAAGGCCGAATTGTACGGCCAGCATTCCTGAGCCGCGCCATTGTTGAGGCAAAGCTGCCCATTCAGCGCCTGCCACGTCGCCGGGATGGTGTTGCCCTTGGGCGTGATCAGCCGGGCGGTTCCGCCCTGGTCGAAATAGACGGTATTGGTGACGCCGTTGGTCGTCACCTGAATTGGCTGACCAACGATCTCCGAAGCGTCTTGGGCGAAGGCTGCTCCCGAGAAGGAGCAGGCAATCACCAGGCCGAAAGCGGCCCGAAAGGGTGTTCCAGTCATCTTACGCTATTCCTTCAACTTAGAGCGCCCCCCCTTTTTTGGGCGAACCAAGTCGAACCGTCATACTTACGTCGGGCTGTTCGTCTTCTTCTTCAGGATGGCATAGAGGCCAATGCCAGCGGCGATTGCCGCAAGCGCGAGCAGAAGCGGATTGAAACCAAGACCGGCACCGGCAACTTCGACCGGCGGAACCGGGATCGGAGCCGGCGGCTCCGCCTGAGCGACGGGCGGCGCAGGTTCGTTGGCGGGAAGCACGCAACCGGTACCACCCTGCGCAGCAGCAGCCGCGGCCGCAGCGGCGGAAGCGCCGGCGGAACCACAGACGACTGCGGCGGGCTGGGCACCGCTCAGGACCGCAAGCGCAGCCCATGGATTGACCTGCTGGACGGGTGCAGCGCTGGGCGACGCAACGGCGGCCGTCGTGCTGAACAGCAGCGACGATCCGACGACAATTCCCAGAACCCCTTTGAACCGCGAGCCAACCATTTTCATCTCCCTGGGGCGCATTACCGTTTGCCCACTGCGCCCGAAGGTTCGAACCCATAATCCAAAGTAAAGTTTCATTCCACCACTCTGAATAAAATTATTTTCCTTTAGTTAAGTCTGGCTGTTCCATTTCGGGCGAAGCGGCTGCGGCCTCGACGGAAATTTGCTCGCGGCGCCAGGCCTGAAACATCAAGATCGCCCACAATGCCGGGGTGGAATCACGCGTTCCTGCAAGATGTTGATGCCATCTGCGCAACACCAGGTCGGCGTCGAACCAGCCTTCGTGCCGCATCAACGCCGGGTCCAGCAGCTCTTCGGCCCAGGGACGAAGCGGCCCCTTGATCCACTCGCCGACCGGGATTCCGAACCCGGCCTTGGGCCGGTCGAACAACGCTCGCGGCGCTTCCTGGAACAGCAGCTCCTTGAGCACGTGCTTGCCCCCGCCCCCCTGTATGTTCATCGCCGCCGGGATCCGAGCAGCCAGCGCGGCGACGCGATGGTCGAGGAAGGGCGCGCGGGTCTCCAGGCTCACCGCCATCGACGCGCGATCGACCTTGCACATGATGTCGTCGGGCAAATAGCTCAGGGCATCGCAGTACATCATGCGCAGTGCGTCGGGCGCACCCGTCCCGGCGTCGAGATCGAAGCTGCAAAGGTCCGCGGCGCCCTCGCCGCCGATCACCGGCGAGCCTTCGTCGGCCCATTCGTCGAGGAAGCTCGCGAACACATCCTCGAGCCCGCGCGCGCCGACGATCGTCCGCAATGACTTGCGGACCTTGGTCCCGAAATATTGTGGGACCCGGCCGCGCAAGGCGATCCGGCCGACCTGGTCCCAGGCAGCGGCGGGCACGAAACCGGCAGTTCCCGCCGCAGCGGCGCGAACCGGATGCGGCAGATGCTTGAGCCGGGACCACAGCCGCGCGGTGCCGAAGTAGCGGTTGTAGCCTCCGAACAATTCGTCGCCGCCGTCCCCGGACAGCGCGACCGTTACCTTCTGCCGGGCAGCTTGGCTGACCAGATAGGTCGGGATCTGCGAGGAGTCGGCGAAGGGCTCGTCGTACATCTGCGGAAGGCTGGGAATGACCGCCTGCGCTTCCGATGGGGTCACGACATGCTCGTGGTGCTCGGTCCCGAAATGCTTCGCTACGGCGCGGGCATAATCGCCCTCGTCGAACGCGGCCTCCTTGAAGCTGATGGTGAAGGTCCGGACCTTCTGGCTCGAATATTTCTGGTACAGCCCGACGATCGTCGAGGAATCGATTCCGCCCGAGAGGAACGCGCCGACGGGAACGTCGGCCATGCTCTGGCCCTGCACTGCCTGGGCAAGCACGCGCTCGAGCTCGTCGACCGCTTCGCGTTCGCTTCCGATCGGATTGGCGAGCCCGGCGGCGATGACGTCCCGGTATGACCAGTAGCGCCAGTAATGCAGCCCGCCCGCCCGGCCGCCGACCTGTGGCGGTTCCTCGAGCGGGGTGCTCGCCGCACGGGCGTCGAGCTCCAGCACGCAGCCCGGTTCGAGCTTGAAGACCCGGCGATAAATGGAAAATGGCGCCGGAATGTAGGTCCGCGCCGCGAACAGCCGAAGCGCACGGCGGTCGATCTCGGCCTGGAACTTGGGATGCCGCCGGATTGCCTTCAGCTCGGACGCAAAGACCAGGTCGCGTCCCGCCCAGCCGTAATAGAGCGGTTTTTCGCCGAAGCGGTCGCGCGCCAGGCTTAGCTTGCGGTCCTTCCGGTCCCACAAGGCGAAGGCATACATGCCCACCGCGCGCTCCAGCGCCTTGGCGAGGCCCCAGGAGGAAATCGCCTCCAGGAAGGTTTCGGTATCGGAATGGCCGCGCCAGTTGCGCGCCTCCTCCACCTCGAGCTCACCCCGGATATCCGCGTGGTTGTAGATTTCGCCGTTGAAGATGAGGACAAAGCGACCGTCGTGGGAATGCATCGGCTGCCGCCCCAGCGGCGAAAGGTCGACGATCGCCAGGCGGCGGTGGATGAGCGCGATCCCCGCATCCTCATCGACCCAATGGTCGTGATCGTCGGGACCGCGGTGGCGAAGGCTCGCATCCATCTGCGCGAGGAGGTCGCGGTCAGGCGCATGGCTGCCGAATATTCCCGCAATCCCGCACACCAGCGGATTCTCCTCGCCGAACTCAGTCAGCCTAATCTAAATCAAGATTGGCGTTCGTGCCGGCAATACTCGGCCAGCCAATTTTTCTAAGCAAAAACGTACGATAGCGAAAGAACACACAGCGCTATCGGCGTTCTTTACGAAAGTTAGACCGCGATGATAAGCTCGCCTTGCTCAGCTGACTTCACCAGAGCATTGGCGGGGGGTGACGACGAACGCGTTGCGAGTGGTCCATGTCGTCACAGGCCTTGGCCTGGGCGGAGCCGAGACCGTGATGTCCAGAGTGATCGGGGCAAGCCCCGATGTCGCCCACGAGGTCATCTCCCTGGGCGGGCGTCAGTGGTACTCTGCGATCCTGGAAGAACGAGGCATACCCGTTCACCACGCCAACATGCATTCCATCTCGCCGCTTGGCCTGATGCGCATCGCCCGGATTATCCGCGCCAGCCGCGCCGATGTCGTCCAATGCTGGATGTACCGCGCGAACCTGGTCGGAGGCCTCGCGGGCCGGATGTCGGGGGTCCGCTCGATCTGGAACATCCGCGTCTCCGAGCCCGGCCGCCTTGGGGCTGGGACGTTGTCGGTTGCCTATCTCGGCGGAATGCTCGAGCGCTGGATACCTGACTTCGTGATTTCCTGCTCCGAACGGTCGACCGTGGAGCATCGCAAGCTCGGCTATGGCCGGCGTCCGGGCACCGTCATCGCCAACGGCTATGATCCGAAATTGCTGTTTCCCGATGACAAGGCGCGGACCGCTTCGCGCAAGGCGCTCGGCGTCGATCGCGACCGCTTCCTGATCGGCACGATCAGCCGTTGGCATACGCAAAAGGATTTGCCGACGTTCCTGAAAGCGCTGCGCCTGCTGGCCGATCGCGACGTTCCAGTGACCTGCATTCTCCTCGGCGTCGGACTTGAGAAATCCAACAACGATTTCATGGGCGCGGTGGCCGCGGCCGGTTGCAGTGACTTGGTCGTGCCGCTGGGCAAGCGGGGCGACGTCCCCGAACTCGCGCGGGCCATGGATTTGCACGTGTTGTGCAGCATCGCCGAAGGTTTTCCCAACGCGGTTGCTGAAACCATGCTGTCGGGGACGCCGAATGTCGTCACCGACGTAGGGGATTCGGCGATGATCGTCGCCGATACCGGATGGGTGGTGCGACCCGGCGACGCCGAAGCGCTCGCCGACGCGATGGAGCAGGCTTACCAGGAGTTGCGGTCAGCGCCGCGCAAATGGGCTACGCGCAAACGGAAGACCCGAGACCGGATCGCCGACAACTTCTCGCTCGATCGAATGGTCGATTCCTACAAAAAGGTCTGGAAGCGCTTCGCCAAGCGGGGCTAGCGCCTGCCGACATGAGCAAGGTTCAGCCTTTCACGGTTTCGGCCGTCATCCCCTTGTTCAACAAGGAACAGGCCGTCGCGGCTTCGATCCGCTCGGTCCTCGCCCAGGCGCGGACACCCGACGAGCTGATCATCGTCGACGACGGGTCAACCGACCGGTCGCGCGAGATTTGCGAAGATCTGCTGTCGTCGAGCAAGCCACCCTTTCCCTGGCGCGTCGTCCCGCAGAAGAATGCCGGAGCGTCGGCAGCCAGGAATCGCGGTGCTCAGGAAGCGCAATCGCGCTTCATCGCCTTCCTCGACGCCGACGATGAATGGCGTCCAGGCCATCTGGCGGAAATCGAACGGCTCGCCAGCACCTTCCCCACCGCCGCGTTCCTCAGCACGCATAGCGTCCGGGTCGAGAGTTCGGGCCGCCTGCTATCCGAACCGACGATCCTCGATGAAAGCTTCTTCGGAATTCTCGAACGGCCGCTCCTTACCTACGCCAAGAGCCGGGGCATCTTCCGATCGCCGTCGGTCGCGATCCGGAGCGATGCCTGGGAGCGGTCGGGCGGCTTCCCGGTCGGGGTCGAAGCCAGCGAGGATGTGTTCCTCTGGGTCAAACTGTGCCTGACCGAGGTTGTTGCCCATAGCGGCAAGCCGCTTGTCGTGGTGCACCCGGAACATTCGTCGCAGGATTCGAGAAACCTGCTGATCGGCCATCAGTTCGCTTACTTCCTGGGCAGTGCCGAAGGCCGCGCCTTCCTCACCAACCCCGACCTTGCGGATTTTCTCGGGCTGTCCTTTCTCGCCCATATCAAGTGGCGGCGGCTGATGGGGCACGAGGAGGTGCAGCCCGAATTGCGGCGGCTGGCGCAGGCCCTTCCCTGGCGTTGGCGCGTCGCGTGCCAACTCGCGTCGGTCGCGCCCTTGCCCGCGCTGCACGGCGCCGACAAGGTCAAGGAATGGGCGCGAAGGCTGTGAACGGCGATCATGGGCGTGGAGATAGAATGACACCTCGTCGCCCCATGATGGTGCGCCGAAGCCGAGACAATCTCGCCGCTGCCCGAAGTCCAAGCACGTAGGTCAAGATCTGAAAGGGTATAGGACCAAGCGAACCGGCGAAGCCTAAATGGCGACTCCTTTTTAGCGCCTCCAGTCCAACGCTATCGTTGCCGGCAAAGTAGCTTTTCCACGCAATTCTGAAATAGTGAGCCGCGCATGCATCCACCTGCAGACCGCGGCGCACAACCTCGCTGTTGATTGCAAGCAGCTTTTCATTTGCCAGAATCATCGATTGCAAATTGTCAGATCGGCTCGAAAGCGACCCTTCGCCGTGCTTGACATAAACACCGCGACCCTTCGTCGAAATAGCCAAGCTCCCTCCGCGCAGAAGGGCACGCATCATAAGCTCACCATCGTCATTTCGCGAGATATCGGCATCCCAACCGCCAAGACCTTGGATAAAGTTCGTTCTCCAGAGAACAGAGCAGGTACCGACATATTCCCCATTGCGATGCCACGCCCAAAATAGCTCTTCCGCCGAAGTAAATCGCGGCACAAACTCCGGCTCTCGTCTGCCTTCGACTTCGTGGAGAATTTGCGTGGGGCCCAAGGCAATATCTGCCGATACGAGCTTTATTTGATCGACGAGACCGGAAATCAGTGGACCTTCAACGAAATCATCCGAGTCCAGGAACATTACGTAGGGAGATTTGACTTCGCGCAGCCCCCGGTTACGGCTCCGAGCGGCACCTTGGTTGGTGGAATTTACCAAGACAGAAACGGAGTTAGGTGCGTAATCGGAAAGAGCAGTCCTGATGCGCTCCCTTTCGCCGTCAACGACCACAATGATGCGAACCTTGATGCCGCTCGCGAGCACGCTGTCGATCGCCCGGCCGATGGTTCGCTCAGCGCGGTAGGCCGGGATAACCACGCTGACGTCTGGCTTTGAATTTGACAGGATGACGACCTATTCGAAGCGCACTTGAAAGTGATTAGGTATGCGACGTGTCTAAGGCAATATTATCAAACGTGGCCCTCCGTCGGCAGATAAAGACCAAGATTCCCAAATTTTTACAAGGAAGTGCGCAGTCGGCCAGTCGTGCGGCAAACTATTTGCTGGCGCGCGAGCCCGAGTTCGCCATCGTCGGCACGGGCCGCTCAGGCACGACATTCACCGCCGAATATCTCAATCACATTGGCATTCCCTGCTCGCATGAAAAATACTTCACAAGTGAGGGACCAACCCTGCGTAACGCGAGACGCCCCTTCTACTCACGTGGGGACGCGTCCTGGATGGCGGTTCCCTACGTGACGCAGATGGGTATCCCGGTCGTCCACCAAATACGAAACCCGATCGCCGTAATAAGGTCGCTGATGCGGATTCAGTTTTTTGACCCAGCCGCTCGGGACCACCACGGCGAATTTATCAGATTCGCGCTGAGGCACTTCCGCGCAACTGACGACCAGCTTGGAAACTGCATCCGATGGTACATCGACTGGAATCGGCGTTGCGAAGACGTTTCGTCGTTTCGATTTCGCGTTGAAGACTTCGACCCGGCTATCGCGGAGATTTTCGCAAAACTCGGCTACTCACCCTCCCCCGACAAGGCTGACGTGTCAGAGCAACTAAACTCACGAGCATCGCCCACCGGCCATAACCTCAGCGACAAGTTCGAAGAGGAATTGCGAGCGCACCGCCACTTTGACGAGTTGCAGGAATTGAGCGAAAAATACGGTTACTCGCTGGTCAATGAGATCAATAAGCCATGATAGCAAAGCAGGTAAAAATATTCGGTGAGCGGAACACTGGCACCAATGCCCTGACGGACATGATCGAGCTCAATTCACATTCTCGCTGCCTGCCGTCGGTCGCGAAGGAACTGGAGCCCCAACTAGCCAGAAAGATCAGTAGCCGGTTCGTGTCACGAAGGCGCCGTGAAGCAATCATAGACCAGATATTCTCTCGTCACGGTCCTCTCGAATCTTGGAAACACCGTGCGACTTATTTTCCCGATGCCGCAGTTTTCGACGGGACCTTGGTAGTGTTTACGGTCAGGCATCCCGCTTCGTGGTTATTGTCGTTCTGGAAGAATCCTTACCACACGTTTGGCCGCGTGCCCGACACTATTGAGGGTTTCCTGCAGCACGAATGGCGAACTGCAGAGCGCGAGGGTCTGGATCGTATACTGATGCGCCCGCTGGAGCTGTACCACGCAAAGCTGCGGTCGTATCTCGTGTTGTCCGAAGAGCTTTCGGCACTGCAAATTCCCCAAAGCTTCATCCGCTTTGAGGACCTAATTCTCCGACAGGAGGAAGTTTTTCGTAAGCTATCGCCTGTGCTGGACAGGCCGAACGCCACCTTCGCGCCGCTACTGCAATCAACAAAAGACGATCGGAAAGGCTTGGACTTCTACATCGCTTATTACGGCCGCGAATTGTGGAGAAAGGAACTGGAAGGGGCCTACTCCAAGATCAACGAGAACGTTGACTGGGGCGCCGTACGGAAATTCGATTACCTTCCATTGTGACTTCCTGCCCTGGCCCACACGGATGTTTCAATCGACAGAATTCGCCGACTGTCGAGCCACGCAATCACGTTCCAGCATAAAAGGCCGATCACGAACGCCAGCGCACCGCCCGTAGCGCCCCATAATTTTCCAAAGAGCAACACGGTTGCAAGATTGGCGACGAGTCCGAAGCCCATTGCGCGGGTGACCCGCCTTTCGTGATGGGTCATGTTGAGCAGCCCAACACTGGGTCCGAATGCTGCGTTGATGATCTGCCCTATCACGACAATCTGTAGCGCATGGGCAGCCGAAACATATTCCGGTCCGTAAACCAGCGACAGCAAGGGCCGGGGCGCAACCAGAAGTGGGGCGGATAGTAGACACACGCCGGTGAATTGCGCCCAAGCGCTAGACGTAACGAGCTTTTGCAATTTCGCGGGCTGACCCGAGGCGTGAAGGCTCGCAATCATGGGCATTACGACACTTGCCACGACCGTTATCGCGGTGGCGGCCAAAGTGGCGGTAATCATGGCAATCCGGAACAGACCCAGCTGTGACGCTGAGGCAACCAGGCCAATGACTAGAGTCGTCAGCTCCGTTTGCAGCGCGCGCATCCCGTCCGTCAGCGCCAAGGGGATTGAGCTCGCGAGCCAGCGCCGGCCTTGCGAGACCTGGTTCGCGCCCGGGGGGCGCCGTGGCAGGGAGCGGCTGAACCAGATCGTCGAGAGAACGAATGCGGCGAGCGCAGTGACCGAGTTCAGGGCCATTGCCCCCGCCGTTCCGACGGGGATGCTCGACAGATAGGCGGCGAGGAGGAACAGCGCCAACAGGACCGGGCGAAACAACAAGGACGGAATCTGCCCGCGCACCACCTCGCCAAGGCCCTGCATGGCCCCGCCCTGAATCCGGGACATGGCCATCAACGGTATGGTCGCGGCACCGGCAATGACCGCCATGCCGAGCACGGAATTTCGGCCGGCACTCACCAGGTAGACGCCCGCAATCGCGGCGACAGCCATGACCGCCGAAAGCATTAGGGCCGTGCGGCGCGCCCAGCGAAGGACGCCGAACAATTGCGGGAGGTCGTCGCGGGCGCTCGCCCCGGCCACTTCGCGCGTGACAAGGCGGGGCAGGCCAAGTTCTCCCGGAATGCCGGCGATCGTGATGATCGAGAGTGCAAGGCCATAATAGCCGTATCCTTCGACCCCGAGCATTCGGGCAAGCTGGACGCCGACGACGAAGCTCGCGGCCATCGCGCCGAGCCGCACGACGCCCGTGCCGGCGATGCTGCGGATCAGCAGCGGCCCCAGGCCTTCGCCCCTGACATAGGCGTGAGCCGTGCTGATGCGTTTGCGCATCAGGCCCGCTCGCGCCGCGCCAGAGCCAGCGCCGAAGCGTCGATGCCGAGCGTCCGCCGGACGTAAACGAGCATCGCCAAGTTCCAGGCCGCCGTCGCCGAGCTCGATGCGATGGCCGCTCCCAGCGCGCCGAAGCGCGGGATTAGCAGGAGGTTGAAAAGGACGCTGATCGCGAGCGCGCCCGCGAAGATGGCCAACGCCGGCCGCTCGCGGCCCGTCAGGGTCATCATATAGGCGACTACGCCGGTAAAGGCATTCACCAGCCCGCCGATGGTGAGCGCAACCAGCACGGGATAAGCGGTATCAAAGCCCGGGCCGAACAAACCGAGGAGCGGCCGCCCGAACAGGACCAGAAGCGCGGCTGCGCCAATGGCGATGAGAAGGCCGATGCGGGCGATCAGGCGGGATAGGCTGGAAAGCTCGTCCAGGGCGCCGCGGTGATAGCTCGAGGCGATCTGCGGACCGGCGATTCCGGTCAGCGCCGCAAGCGCGAACGGAGTCAGGCTGGCCAGCCGCCATGCCGCGGCGAACAGCCCCGCGTCGGTCGCGGTGGCGAGGTGGCCGAGCAGAATCACCTCCATCTGGTTCATCAGCTCCTGCATCGAAGCGATCAGCAGCATCGGCACGCTGAGCGCGAACCAGCGCCGCCATTCGGCATAATCAGCCGGCGCGCGGGTCGCGGGAGCGAAGACCGACCGGAACTCGACCAGCAATGCGGCAAGCGCGGCCAAGGCAGCGAAGGCGGTCAGCAGCAGCGCGCCCTCGACCGACATCCTGCGCCCGGCAAGCACGGCGAGGCCGATGCCAAGGATGAGCACCGCCGGACGGACGATCTGGTCGTAAAGCTGTGACGCCATGATCCGCTGCGCCGCGCGCAGCATCGGCGAAGCGACCCCGAGCGCTGCGATCGGCAGGATGATGGCAGCGCCGGCAACGATCGAGAACGAGCTTGCGCTCCAGCCCGCGGCGGCCATGACGCAACCGATGAGCAGCGACAGTACGACCACCGTCGTGAAGGCAGTGCGGAAGAAGCCGCGCAACAGCCCTGACTGGCGCTGCTCGAAATAGACGGTGGCGAAGCGCAGCGAGCTATGTTCGAACCCAGCCCGAGCCGGCAGGGTCAGGACCAGCGCCCAGCCGAGCGCAATCACGTATCGCCCGAAGTCCTGCGCCCCAAGCAGCCGCGAGAGCATGATGTTGGCGACATAGCTGAGCCCGATCCCAGCGCAGCGAAGCGCGACCGAAAGGCCGGCGCCGAAAAGCACTACCCTGCCGACGGCTGACGAATCGCTTTCAGGCACCAGGGGTTTCAGCCGTTCCCGGCGCCGGCGGCTCGCTCGATCGCCTCGCTGATCGCTTCCGCCGGCCACACCCCGACGAAGCGCGGAAAACCATCGTCATCGGTATCGCGCAGATATTCCTGGGCTTTGGGCAGGAAGAATGGTGCGCGCTCCAGGTCGAGATAGCGGAAGCCGCCGGTAGGAACGTCAAGGTTGGTCATCATCCGGGCCGAGTTGGTCGTGATGAGCGCAAGCTCGATATCGGAACTCGCGAAGTTGCGAAGTGCGAGCCAAATGTCGGCGAAGGACAAGTGAAACAACGTGTCGCGGCAATGCCACACGTGCGCCTTCGGGAAGGGATCGCGGCAGATATCGAAGCGCCGGACGTCCACGCCGGGCCGGCGCTTGCGGGCCTCGTCGATAGCCACATCGGAAATGTCCCCGCCGGAATAATCCATTGGCCATTGGTCCAGGACCAAGATCATCCAGTTCAAGTCGCCGCACGGGGCGTCGAACATCGAACGAATGTCTCGGCGCCTTAGAAAATCGAGCAGGTTGCGGCGATAGCGTTCGGTGCGCCCAAGCTCGGACCCCGGGCCTGACCGGCTTTCGCCCGATCCCCAAACGTTTTTGTCATAGATTTCGGCAAAGACGCCGTCGCGGTCACCGGCCTTGGGCAAGGTGCTGCTGAAGGTGACCGGATAGGGCATGATTCCGAACCGCCGGCCCAACCTGTTGGCCAGCCGCTGGAACGGGGTGCGGTGGGGGGTAGTGGTGACCGCGTCGGCAAAGCGAAACGCCGGAGCCGCCTGCCCAACCCCTTCGACCTTCCCCATCGCCACGCTCCAGCTTGCAGTTTGCGAGTGCTACACTGACTATGCCTGCTTTAGAACCGGGGACCGACAGCAGCAGGCAAAAGACGAGAAAAATGGACGACGCTTCGCCTTCCTCGAACCGATGCCTGCTTTGCGGTGGTCCTGGGACATCCCCCGCGGCTCCATTCGGGATGTGCTGGGATGGTCGCCGGTTTGATTACCTCGATTGCCGAAAGTGCGGTTCGCGCTTTGTCGCCCCGGTGCCGACTGCCGAGGACTTCGAGCGCATCTATGCCCGCTCCGAATATCATGACGTCCACTACGCCGAGCTCGAATCCGGACAATTCCGGCGTTCGCTGGCGGCGTTGGCGCGGTTCGTGCCCGCGGGCGCCAGGGTGCTCGACTTCGGCTGCGGCAATGGCGAATTCCTGACCGAGGCGTTGGCCGCGGGTTACGTGGCGGAGGGCGTGGAGCTCGACCAGGCGGCGCGCGACAGCGCGGCCGCCAACAGCGGGTGCACGGTGTTCTCCCCCGAGGATGTCCGGACTCGCGCTGGTGGCTACGACGCAATTCACCTCGGCGATGTGCTCGAGCACCTCCCCGATCCGGCGGCGACGCTGCGGGAGCTGGACCCTCTGTTGGCGCCCTCCGGCCTGTTCCTGGTTGAAGGACCGCTCGAGGAAAACCGAAGCCTGGTGGCCTGGACCGCGGCGTGCGTACGGCAGCTGAAGGCGCGCGCCGGGCGGTCCAATTATGCGATCGCGCCGCCAACCCATCTCACACGGACCAGTGCGCAATCGCAGCGCAGCTTCTTCGAGCGGGTGATGGGCTATCGCGTCGCGTATTTCAACGTCTACGAAAGTGGCTGGCCTTATGCCGTGCCGTGGCGGCGGATCATCCCATTGCGCCCCCCGTCAACGGCGGTCCGCGGTCTCATCGGCAAGGCCGCAATCGGGCTCGCGGGAACCGTCAACGTCGCGGGCCTTCGCGTAGGCGACCGCTTTATCGCGCTGCTACAGCCGGCCGGGAAGTAGTAAGTCGAGATAGGCCCTGGCGGCGCGTTGCGGCGAAAAGTCGCGGGCGCGGTCGCGCACTCCGGCGGGCACCTCCTCCGCCAAGCCACGATCAATCGCTTCGGCCAGGGCCTTGCCGTCGCCGCACGGGACCAACCATCCGTACCGCCCGTTTTCCAGGATCTCCGCTGGGCCGCTCGGGCAGTCGGTGCTGATCACGCGCAATCCGGCCGCCATGGCCTCGGCTACGACATTGCCGAACCCTTCGAAATCCGACGACAGGACCAGCAAGTCGGCCGAAGCGTAGAAAGGCCAGGGATTGCTCCGAAAGCCGGGCATGACCACCCGGTTCGCCAGGTCCAACCGACGGATGTCGGCCTCGATCTCCGCGCGCAGCGGGCCGTCGCCGAGCAACAACAACGTCGAATCCGGGCTTACCGTTCGGGCAAAGGCCTCCAGCAGCAGCCGGTGGTTTTTCTGGCGGCGGAACGCTCCCACGTGCAGCAGCCTTGGGCCCGTCCCTGTTCCCCAGCCGCTCAGGGCGTCCTCGTCGGGCTCGATCCGCGGCGGGATCGGGATCGGATTATAAATCACGTCGATCCGGTCGCGCGAAAGCCCGCCGAAGCGGGCAAGATCATCGGCGACGCCTTGGGAAACGGCGACGCGGGCATTTGCCTGGGGGTAGGTCGCAGCGATCGAAAGCCTGGCGAGCGCTCGCTTCAGCGTCCCCAGCCCGCTGCACTCCCGAGAGATTGCGATATGTTCGCTGACGACGAACCGCGGCCGGGTTCGAGACAACCATTTCGCGGCGATTCCGATCGACGTCAGCGGCCACATCGATGCCTGGACGGCGTCGGGCCGACGATCAGCCAAATAGCGCGCGAATGGGCGCAAGGCATGTCGGTACTGCAGGCATTTCAAGTCGAACAGCCGGACTTCGCGGGGGACCAACTCAACCAACTCCCCGACGGCCTGAGCAACGACCAGGTCGACTTCGAGCCCTTCGGCCACAAAGCTTTCCATTAGGCTGAGCGCAACCCTTTCGGCACCGCCGCCGTGCAGCGCCGGTAGCAGGAAGGCGATGCGGGTCATGAGTTAGCGGATCAGCCGGTCGCTATCGGCCTCGTCGTCGAGGTAACCGGCATAGGCCTCGGCGAGATATTCATCGAGGCAGGCGCGCCAGTCACGCATGATGTTGAGCCCGCGAAGGTCCAGCTTCTTGGTGATCAGCCGCTCCGAAGCCGGCCGAGCGGCGAAATACTCCTTGGCGAAATGCTCCGAGCCGACCGGAGTCATCCTCACCTCGCCGTCGAGCCCGAGCACCTTCAATAGATATTGCGCGACTTCCAGCCGGCTGGTCACGCCCGGGCAGACCATGTTGTAGACGCCCCATTGCCCCGTTCCGAGCAGCAGTTCGACGTTGCGGGCGAAATCCATGGTGTAGGTCGGCGTGCCGAGCTTGTCGTCGACCACGAACAGCTCGCGCGCGCCGCCCTTCAACTGCTTCATCAGCTTCTGGATGAACTTCTTGTCCTTGGCCGGGCCCCCGCCCATCATCCAGCCGGCGCGGCACACCAGGTGGCGGCGCACATTCTCCGCAACGAAGCGCTCGCCCATATATTTGCTGCGCGCATAATGGCCGAGCGGATTGGGCCGGTCCCAGTCGTCGTAGGTCTCCTGGGCGCCGTCGAAGATCCCGGCCGTGGAAATATAGAGCAGGGGGATGTCGAGCTCATTGGCGATATGCGCCGCATGCTCCACGGCGAGAGTATTGGTCGCATAGGCGTCGTCGGGATTGTCCTCGCAATATTCGAGGTCGGTGTGCGCGCCGAGATGAAAGAGATAATCGGGCGCGAATGCGCTGACCTCGCCCCGGTAGGCCTCGAAATCGCGAAAATCTAGCGATGAGAGCCAGCTGGCATTGACGTCGATATCGGTGCACCGGATCTCATGGGCGTCGCTGAACACACGATGGAAGGCATCGCCTAGCATGCCCCCTGCACCAGCAATGTAGATACGCTTACCGGCTTCCATCAGTCCCCCGCGACGCTATCGAGCACCGCCCGATACTCCGCCGCAATCGCATCCGTCGAATATTTTGCAACCGCATCCTTGCGCGCCTGCTTGCCGAGCCGCTTCCGCAGCGCCGGATCGTCGATCAGCCGACGGAGGGCGTCGAGCCATTCTTCGTCGCTTTCGACCAGAAGCCCGTTCTCCCCGTTGCGGATGATGAGCGGGGTCGTTCCGACTGCGCTGGCGACGCAAGGCAGGCCCATCATCATGTAGGTGATGGCCTTGAGCCCACTCTTGCCGCCCACCCAATCCTCAAAGGGAAGCGGATAGACCCCGATATCGAGGCCCTGCAGGTCCTCGACCTCGCGCTCGGCGCTCCAGCGGATCACCTCAAGGTCGACTCCGGGCAGCGAATAATCGAAATTGCCGATCACCCGCAGCTTGAACTCGCGCTCCCTGGCGAGCTTCTGGAAGACGGGCGCGATGAGGTCGAGGAACGGCTTGGAGCTGAAGGTCCCGGTCCAGCCGATCGTGACCTTCTCGTCATTCGAATAGCGATTAACGGGCTTGAAGCGCGTCGCGTCGATCGACGACGAAATATAAGTGCATGCCCGCTTCTCGTTGATTTCGCGGCATATGTCGTTGAGCTCAGGCGAGCTGGTGATGACGTGGTCAGCGGTCCGGATCAGGAACCGGGGCTTGCCCTTGCCCTTGAGAATCCGGCCGAGCCAATTGGGATGGTCTTCCTTCTTCAGCGGCTGGCCGACGAGGACATTGTCCTCGACGTCGAACACCAGCCTCTCGGCCTTCGCTCGGACGATGCGCTCGGCAATGGAGCTACCAAGCGGCGTCACGTTCATGTGGCAATAAACGAGGTCGTAGCTGCCGGCGCGGAAGTAGTCGGGCACGCGTCTGAAGTACCCCTTGATCGTTCCCCAGGCCTTGGCCGGCAGATGCCCGTGCTCATAGAGGACGTCCCACAGGCCCCTGTCCATGAAGGGCGCGACGTCGATGTCCCAGCCGTGGGTCCGCCAATCGTCGTAATATTGCTCGAACTTCAGGCGTTGGCCCGCCTGCACGCCACAAGGGTACGGGCAGAGCACCAGCATTCGCTTGCGGCGTCCTGCACTCATGCCGCGCGGTCTTCCCGCTCGATCATCTCACGGTAGATGCCTTCGTAGGCGCCTACTCCGGCGGGCAGCGAAAAGAGTTCGAGTGCCGCGGTCCTGCAGCGGTGCTGGATGTCCGGCTCGCGGGTCAAGGCGATCAGCTGCCGGGCCGACGCCGTCATTTCCTCATCGCTGAAGCCGGAGACGGCGACACCCACCTTGCGTTCCTCAAACAACTCTTCGACATCGCCGACTCCGGCGTTGCCAAGACAGGGGACTCCACAGCCGAGATATTCGGCCAACTTCGTCGGCGCGCAAGCAAGGGCGGAAAAGGCGGGTTTGTAAAGCGCGGCAGCGGCATCGAACCCTTGGATAATGCCAGGCATTTGATCTCGCGTCGCGCTGACCACGTCAAGCGCCCCAGGCTCGACATGAAGGCAGCTAGCGGCACTGCGAATGGTGTCGTGCTGGCCGCGATTGGCAATCACCATCCGAGCGTCCGGCTCCAAGCGCCGGATCGCAAGATAGCAGCCGAGCACGTCTTCGAGCAGATAGCGCGTCCCAACCGAACCGACGTAGCCGAATGTAAATGGCCGACTCACCGAATCCGCCATTGGCCTGAAACGATCGAGGTCGGCGCAGGTCGGGATGACAGAGACCGGCGGCATCCGGCCTTCCAGATAGGGGAACTTGCCGAGTTCGATCGCGGAAGCATGCGTCAAGGTCACGACATGGTCGGCTGCGAGCAGGAGCCGCCGCTCGACCGACTTGGCGCCCCGGTACAGAAGCCCGTCCGGCGGCCACAAATTACCGTCGACGCGCTCGTCCGCCCAGAAGCCGCGCATGTCGAAGAGCAGCCTGGCGCCGCTCGCACGCTTGGCGGCAAGGCCCATCAACCCGGCGACGTAAGAGCGGACGTGGACGATCTGGATGCGGTGGCGGAGCGCGAGGGCAATCGCGAGCGCGCTCCCGGCGGCGATGTCGTAGGCGGTTGCCGGCGCGGTCGGACGCTTGTGATAGCGCAAGGGGTGCCAGCTGATGCCGGCGCCGGCGATGCGTTGGCGAACCGCCTCGCGCTGCTCCCGGTCGTTCCAGTCTTCGCGCTTTTCGAAGCTGATCAGGTGGATCTTGCGTCCCGGCGCCAGCTTTTCGAGATAGGCCACCACCTGGCTTTGCCCGAGCGGCTCAAGCATTCCGTCATAGCTGATATAAAGGATCCGCTGGCTCATCCGTCCTTCGCCAATCGTGCAACCACCGCGGTCAGCGACCTTTCCCATGGCGGCATGACAAAACCGAAATCGCGAACGAATTTTTCGGAGGAAAGCTGGCTGTTGTGCGGCCTTGACGCCTTGGTCGGCCAGTCGGCCGAAGCAATCGGCTGGACCTTGGCCGCTGCAAGCCCGAGCTTGGCGCATTCGGCCATGACCGCCCGTGCGAACCCGCACCAGCTGGTCGAGCCGGTCCCGGCGAGGTGATAGGTCTGGCTGAGGCCGAGGTCGGGCACATCGCGCCAGCGCTCGACCATCGCCAGCAACCCGTCGGCAAGGTCGAGTGCCGAGCTCGGATTGCCGCGCTGGTCGTCGACCACGGTCAGCACCTCGCGAACCTTCGCCGCGCCCATCATGGTCTTCACGAAATTGCGGCCGAACGGGCTGTAAACCCAGGCGGTGCGGACCATGACGTGGCGTGGGTTGGCCCCGCGCACGGCCTCCTCACCCGCGAGCTTGGTCCGGCCGTAGACGCCAAGCGGCGCGGTCGGCGCATCCTCGGGGTAACCGCCCTCCCCGCGCCCATCGAACACATAGTCGGTCGAGATCTGGATGACAGGGACGCCCAGCTTCGCGGCGGCGACGGCGACCTCACCGGCGGCCTCGGCGTTGATGCGCATCGCTCGCTCGGGTTCGTCCTCGGCCTCGTCCACCGCGGTGTAAGCCGCAGCGTTGATGACGACATCTGGCCGTGCGGCCGCGATCGCGTTGGCGGCGCTGCCGGGCTCTTCGAGATCGAGCTCGGGCCGGCCCATTGTAACAAGCTCGACCCGGCCCTCCGCCCGCTCGGCAAGGCTCCGCGCGAGCTGCCCGCTACGGCCAGTGACAAGGACCTTCATCCAGCGCTGCCGAGCCGTTCGCCGGAATAGTTTCCGTCGCGGATCGGCCGCCACCACCATTCATTGTCGAGGTACCAGGCGACCGTCTTCTCCAGGCCGGATTCGACCGTCTCTTCCGCCCGCCAGCCAAGCTGGCGCTCGATCTTCGACGGGTCGAGCGCATAGCGCAGGTCATGCCCCGGGCGGTCGGGGACGAAGCTGATCAGATTGCGATGGCTGGCCCCGCCGCTGCGCGGTCGCAAGCGGTCGAGAATGTCGCAAATGGCTTCGACGACGCCGAGGTTGGTACGTTCGGCCCGCCCACCAACGTTGTAGCTTTCGCCCACCCTGCCCTTGGTCAGCACCACCTCGAGCGCGCGGGCGTGATCCTCGACGTAGAGCCAGTCGCGGACGTTCTCGCCTTTCCCGTAGATCGGCAGTAGCCTCTCCTCGAGCGCATTGAGGATGACGAGGGGGATCAGCTTTTCCGGGAAGTGGTACGGCCCGTAATTGTTCGAACAATTAGTCAGGATCACCGGTAGCCCGTAAGTCACGTGCCAGGCGCGAACCAAATGGTCGGCCCCTGCCTTCGAGGCCGAATAGGGCGAGGATGGGTCGTACGGACTCTCTTCGGTGAACATCTCCTCGTCGAGATCGAGCGCGCCGAACACCTCGTCGGTCGAGATATGGTGAAAGCGGAAGGCGTCGCGCTTCTCGCCTTCGAGCGTGCGCCAATACCCGAGCGCCGCATCGAGCAGGCGAAAGGTCCCGACGACATTGGTCTCGACGAACTGTCCGGGCCCATCGATCGACCGGTCGACGTGGGTTTCGGCAGCGAGGTGCATGATCGCGTTCGGCTGCTCGTCCGCGATCACCCGCGCGATTGCCGGCCCGTCGCAGATATCGACCTGATGGAAGCGATAAGCGGGAGAGCCGGCAACGTCGCGCAGCGAGTCGAGATTGCCGGAATAGGTTAGCTTGTCGACGTTCGCGACCTCGTACCCGTGGCCGATCAGATGACGGACCAGGGCGCTGCCGATGAAGCCGGCGCCGCCGGTCACGAGGATCTTACGCCGCGCCATCAGCCAAGCTCGCGCCTGAGCTGCTCGAGGGTCGGGGCTGTTCGGTCCTTTTCCGACAGCTGGAATCGTGCGCCGACGTCAGGCCATTCGATGCCGAGCGCGGGATCGTCAAAACGAAGGCTGCGCTCGAGTTTCCGGTCGTAGGGCGCGCTGACCTTGTACTGGACTTCGCAATTGTCGGTCAGCGTGAGGAAGCCGTGGGCGAAGCCGGCAGGGATCAGGAGCTGGTTCCACAGCTCGGCGGACAAGGTCATGCCGAGCCATTGGCCGAAAGTGCTGGATTGCGGCCGAATGTCGACGGCGACGTCGAACACCGCCCCCCTCGTCACTCGGACGAGCTTGTCCTGCGCCGCCGGCTCAAGCTGGAAATGCAGGCCGCGCAGCACGCCCTTCGCCGCCGAGAAGCTGTGATTGTCCTGGACGAACTCGGCCTGGATGCCGGCTTCCGCTAGGGCGTCGCGATTCCAGACTTCTGAGAAAAAGCCGCGGTCGTCGGCGAACTTCGGAACGCGAAGCTCGACTAGTCCCTCCAGCGCGACGGGCCGCACGTCATAGCGCATCCCGAACCTCGATCGCACGACGGCGAAGATAATCGGCATAGCCGGTGTCGCCGAGCTTGTCGGCGCGGGCGAGCACCTGGTCGGGCGCGACATAGCCGAGCTCGAGCGCAATTTCCTCGAGGCACATGACCTTCAAGCCCTGGCGATATTCGATTGCACGAACGAATGAGGCTGCGTCGTGCAGGCTTTCGTGGGTGCCCGTGTCGAGCCAGGCAAAGCCGCGGCCGAGGCGCGTGACATGAAGTGCCCCACGGTCGAGATAGGCGCGATTGACGTCGGTGATCTCAAGTTCGCCTCGGCCTGATGGCTTTAACGAAGACGCTATTTCGACGACCTCGCGGTCGTAGAAATAGAGGCCCGTGACCGCCCAGGTCGACTGTGGCTGCGCCGGCTTTTCCTCGATGGAAAGAGCGCTGCCGCTGGCCGCATCGAAGGTGATGACACCGTAGCGCTGCGGGTCCTGCACCGGATAGGCGAAGACCGTAGCGCCGCTATCGCGCGAAGCCGCGCCGCGAACGAGCTCGATTAGTCCGGCGCCGTAGAAGATGTTGTCGCCAAGGATCAGCGCTACCGGGCTGTCGGCGATGAACTCGCGCGCAATAAGAAATGCTTCGGCAATGCCCCGCGGTTCGGCCTGTTCGGCGTAGGCGAGCGAAATGCCGAATTCGCCGCCGTCGCCAAGGAGCGCGCGAAAGCGCGGCAGCTCAGCGGGCGTGGAAATGACCATGATGTCGCGGATTCCGGCGAGCATCAGCACGCCGAGCGGATAATAAATCATCGGCTTGTCGAAGACCGGCAGGAGCTGTTTCGACATGGCAAGGGTCGCAGGAAAGAGGCGGCTGCCGCTACCACCCGCAAGGACGATCCCTTTCACGCTACCTCCGCCCCACCTGCTAAGCGGCCGGGTTTACCCTTGGCCATGGCGCGAAGGCAATGCGAGCGACCCGCGCTATCACCGCCGGTAGCAGGCCTAAAACGGATAAAACTGATAAGGAATCCAATATTTCGAGAACTGAGCATAGTTGAGCCAGACGAACTCGACCGCGGCAAGGTAGAGGATGACTCCCATCGCCGTCGAAGCGCCATTTCGGCTCAACAGCGGAAGCCGCGAGATGACCGCGATCTGCAGCGGCATCAGGTAAAGCGAAACGCGGTCCACCGCAGTGGATGATGGCAGGACGGCGAGCAGGACCAGCATCACCACCGCCGCAAGCGAGAAATTGCGCCAGATCTTATATTCGTGGCTTTCAAACTCAAGCCGCCTGCCCGCAATGTAGAAACAGCCCGCGGCGACGATATTCATGGAAACCCGAATGAAGGCGCCCTGGGACGAATAGGCCGTGTCGAGGTAATTGGCGACATAGGCATCCATGTTTTTGCCGAGGAAGAATTGGTAAAGCACGATGCCAATCGACCCGAGAAGGGCAGCGTTGATCACCGGGCTGCCTCGCGAAGACCAGGCCACAATCGGAAAGATCACGACCGCCGTGGAATGGAAGGTAGCCGCCAGCGCCACATAGATGGAGAAATTCAGTGGCGAAGCGCCCTTGGCCTGCCGAGCCAGGCCCGCCATCAGCACGCCAAGCGCGACTGCCTGCCGAGTATAGCCCATGGCAACAACGATCACGAGGTAGGGAATGGCAACGCAGAAGGCGAGCCAAGGGCGCGGCTGGGCAGCACAGAAGCGAAGTAGCCCCCATCCGAAAATGGCGCCGCTGACCAAGTTCACCATCCACACTTGGGCACCGTATTGGCCGACTGCCCAATTGATGGCCTCATACCCCGGATCGCCCAGTTGAAGCGCGCTGCTCAGCGACGTACGCCGGGCGCCATCGAAGATGTCGACATAGGCCTGCCAATCGGCGCCGACGCGGTAGCGCAGACCGATCAGGGCGATGGTCATCAGCGTTCCGATGACCAGCATCGCGGAGATTTTGCCGCGGCTCGAATGAGGCGCGTAGGTCGCGCCGGTCGGATAGGCGCCGACGGGATAGGCCCCTGGCATGGCGCCGGCGTTCCGCAGCCTTGGGCCCTCTGAGAGAGCGCCGGCGGCAAAAAAGACAAGAAGGAACCAGTAGATCAGCACTTGGCGTTCCTCCAGGCCGGACCCAGTCCCGTTGCGGCGGCCGGTACATAGCCCAAGCAGCCCCGGCGGCAACCGACTAGAGCGTCCAGCGGTCGACCTCCTGGCCAAGATCGCGGTCTCGCCACATGCCCTTGAGATCGGCCAACGTGCCCCCGGGCGCCAGCAATGCGGCGAGACGCTTGGGGTCCATCTCGCGATAGGCGTGATGCTGGACGGCGCCGACGACCAGATCGTAACGCCGCTCTCCCGGCTCGGTCACGCTCAGCGCATATTCGCGCTCCACCTCCTCCGGCGAAGCGAGAGCATCGGCGACGTCAACCTCGTGCCCCAGCCACCTCAAGCGCCGGACGACGTCGATGCTCCGGCTGTTGCGAAGGTCGGGGACATTTTCCTTGAACGTCAGGCCGAGGACCAGCGCGCTTCCGGCCTTGCCGCGCCGGTCGTGCAGGGTGTCGGCTATCCACGCGCCCATGCCGTCATTGATGCCGCGGCCGGCCAGGATGACGCGCGGGTCGTGCCCGAACTGCTTGGCGAGGTGGCTGAGATAATAAGGATCGACCCCGATACAGTGGCCGCCGACCAGCCCCGGCTCGAAACCGAGAAAATTCCATTTGGTCCGGGCCGCCGCGAGCACGTCCCACACCGAAACGCCGATCTTCGAGAAGATCTGGGCGACCTCATTCATGAAGGCGATGTTGATGTCACGCTGCGCGTTCTCGATCGCCTTGGCTGCTTCCGCCGCCTTGATCGACGCGGCGCGGAAGACACCGCCGCTAGTGACCGCGCCATAGATTTCGGCGAGCTGCTCGACGACTTCCGCATCCTCCCCGGCGATGACCTTGGTGATGCGATCGACCGTGTGTTCGCGGTCGCCCGGGTTAATGCGTTCGGGCGAATAGCCGAGGCGAAAATCCCGGCCGCGCTGGAGCCCAGCGGCGCGTTCGATCTCCGGTCCGCAAAGATCGTCGGTGACGCCCGGATAAACCGTGCTCTCATAGACGACGGTCGGCCGCTTCGCGGGATCGATCAGGCTCGCGACCATACGCGTCGCAGCCATGACCGCGGTAAGGTCGGGGCGATTGCTGGCATCGACCGGGGTCGGAACGGTGACGATGTAAAAGTCCGCGCCCGCGCACTCGTCCGCCTGGTCAGTCAGCTTTAGCTTCGTTTCGCCCAAGGCCTTCTCTTCGACCTCGTTGGTCCGGTCGAAGCCCTTCCCGAGCTCGGCAATGCGGCCGGAATCGATATCGAAGCCGATCGTGTCGAACCTGCGCGCCAAAGCGACGGCGAGAGGAAGCCCGACATAGCCGAGGCCGACGACGACGATACGCGGTTGGTCGTTCATGCCGTTCAACTATGGGGGAAAGCGCGCCTCGGCAACCAAGCGCTCAGGCGGTGCGCCGAAACAGGATCATCAGGTTATTGGCCGGCATCGCCCGGGTTTCGACGAGTTCGAACGCGGGAGCCGCCGCAGCGGCAAAATCTTCGACCCGGCGGAGTCCCCACTCCGGGTCGCGCACCTTCAAATCCGTATCGAACGCGAGATTGCTCGGGACCGGCTCGACCGCGTCGGTGAGCCAGGGGCCGTAGAGGATCAGCGGGCCGCGTGGCGGCAAGATTTGCGCCGCGCCTGCGATCAGCCCCAGTGCCGAGGCCCAGGGACTGATGTGCACCATGTTGATGCTGAGCACTGCATCGGCGGTCTCAATCGGCCATTCGCGGGAGGCGGCGTCGATCACGCAGGGCGCCCGAAGGTTGGGCAGGTCGGCTTCTGACTGCCGCGCCGCAATCGAAGCCAGCGCATCGGGATGCACGTCGCTCGGCTGCCAATCGAGCGCCGGAAACTCCCGCGCGAAATGTTCGGCATGCTCGCCGGTGCCGCTTGCGATCTCCAGCACTAGCCCGCTCTGCGGGAGCCAATCACGCAGCACCTCGGCGATCGGCTCCCGATTCCGGAGCGCGGCCGGCGCCGACCGTTTCGCGCCCGCCGCTACTCCTTCGTAGAAGCGGCGCTCGTCGGTCACTCCGCGGCCTGTGCCGTTTCCGGCTCGCGATAGACGAGCACGGGCTTGCGCGCTGCGAGAGTCTCGTCGAGCCGCCGGCGCGGCGCATATATGGGCGCGGCCTTGAGGCTCTGGTCGCCAGCCTTGGCGCGCTTCGCAATGACCCGGAAGGCAGCGATGAACTGGTCGAGGCTCGCCTTGGACTCGGTCTCGGTCGGCTCGACGAGCATCGCGCCGTGGACCACCAGCGGGAAATACATGGTCATCGGATGGAAGCCCTCGTCGATCAGCGCCTTGGCGACATCGATGGTGCTCAGGCCCTCGCCGAAGCCGCGGTCGGAAAAGATCGCCTCGTGCATGCAGGGGCCGCTCCTGGCGAACGGCGCGTCGAGCACGTCCTCAAGGCTCCGAAGAATGTAATTGGCGTTGAGGACCGCATCCTCGGCGACCTGCTTCAGCCCGTCCGCGCCATGGCTGAGGATATAAGTCAGCGCCCGCGTGAACATGCCCATCTGGCCGTGGAAGGCCACCATCCGGCCGAAGCTTTGCACGGCGCCGCCAAAATGAGTGCGCGAAAAGTCGTCCGCCTGCTCTTCCTCCACCAGGTGGACCACGCCGTCCGCGGTTCGCGCAGTGTACGGGAGCGGTCCAAACGGTGAGAGCGCCTCTGACAAAACCACGGGCCCAGAGCCAGGGCCGCCGCCGCCGTGCGGCGTTGAGAAGGTCTTGTGGAGATTGATGTGCATCGCATCAATGCCGAGGTCGCCGGGCCGGACCTTGCCGACGATCGCGTTGAAATTGGCCCCGTCGCAATAAACGAAACCGCCGACCGCATGCACGGCAGCGGAAATCGCCTTCATTTCCGGCTCGAACAGGCCGCAGGTGTTCGGATTGGTGATCATCACCGCGGCAACATCGGGCCCGAGGCGCGACTTCAGCGCGTCCAGGTCGACCCGGCCCGCGGCATTGGCGGGGATGTTCTCGACGCGATAGCCGGCGAAGGCGGCCGTCGCCGGGTTGGTGCCGTGCGCGCTTTCCGGGACCAGCACGACCTCGCGCTTGTCACCGCGGGCTTCGAGCGCCGCGCGGATGCAAAGCAGACCGCAAAGCTCACCATGCGCACCAGCTTTCGGGCTCATCGCCACGCCGTGCATGCCGGTGAGGTCAATTAGCCAGAAAGCGAGCTCGTTGATCACTTCGAGCGCGCCTTGCACGGTCTCCCGCGGCTGCAGCGGGTGGACATCGGCGAAGCCGGGAAGACGCGCCACTTTCTCGTTGAGGCGGGGATTGTGCTTCATCGTGCACGATCCGAGCGGGAACAGGCCAAGGTCGATGGCGTAATTCTGCCGCGACAGGCGCGTGTAGTGGCGCACCATCTCCGGCTCCGAAAGACCCGGAAGCCCGATCGGCCGCGACCGCTCGAGACCGCCGAGGCGATTCCCCTCCCGTGCACGGGAGGGGTTAGGGGTGGGCCCACCCCCGGCCCCTCCCGCAAGCGGTAGGAGAGAATCAAAATCGACGCCAGTCGTCTCTCCGCAGTCCATCTCGAAGATCAACGGCTCCTCGAGCATCAGCGCCCGATTGCCCGTCACGGTCTGCGTTTCGCCGGCCTCGTTGGCGGGGGTCGTCGGCCGCCAGCCCGAAGGATTGACGGTCATTGGACCACCTCCTTCAGCGCGGCTTCCAGGGCGTCGACGTCCCCGTCGGTGGCGGTCTCGGTGACGGCGACGACCAGGCCGTTCGCCAGTGCTTCGACGCCCGGATAGAGCCGGCCCAGCGAAACGCCGCCGAGCACGCCCTTTTCGACCATCGCATGAACCGCGGGGCGCGCCTCGACCGGAAGCTTCAGCGTGAACTCATTGAAAAAGGCGTCGTTGACCAGGCTCACTCCCGGAATCGCGGCAAGCCGTTCGGCCGCTTCGCACGCGCGCGCATGATTCAGGGAAGCGAGCTGCCTCAGGCCCTTCTCGCCGAGCAGGGTCATGTGCGCGGTCCAGGCCAGCGCGCACAGCACCGAGCTGGTGCAGATGTTGCTGGTCGCCTTCTCGCGCCGGATATGCTGCTCGCGGGTGGAGAGCGTCAGCACGAAGCCGCGCTTGCCCTCCGCGTCGACGGTTTCGCCGGCAAGGCGCCCCGGCATCTGCCGGACGTGCTTCTCGCGGCAGGCGAAGAGGCCGACGTAGGGGCCGCCGAACTGCAGTCCGACGCCGATCGACTGGCCTTCGCCGACGACGATATCGGCGCCCATTTCGCCCGGCGACTTGATCAGCCCGAGCGCGACCGGCTCGGTAATCACGGCAATGAGGAGGGCGCCGGCGGCATGCGCGGCCTCGGCAATCGGCGTGAGGTCGGTGATCCGGCCCAGGATGTCAGGATATTGGACGACGATCGCGCTCGTCTCATTCGTGATCGCAGCGATGAGCCGCTCGGCGTCGGTCTCGGCCGTCAGCTCGGGCAGCGCCGTATCGAGCGCGTCGCCGGTGAACTTGGCCATGGTCGTGGCGACGCTGACGTAATGCGGGTGGACGCCGGAAGAGATGATCGCGCGGTTCCGATGCGTGACCCGGTGGGCCATCAGGATCGCTTCCCACATCGCGGTCGAGCCATCGTACATCGAGGCGTTGGCGACTTCGCAGCCGGTCAGCCGCGCAACCTGCGTCTGGAACTCAAACATCATCTGCAGCGTGCCCTGCGCGATTTCGGGCTGGTAGGGCGTGTAGCTGGTCAGGAACTCGCCGCGCTGGATGATATGGTCGACGCTCGCCGGCACATGGTGCCGGTAGGCGCCGCAGCCGAGGAAAAAGGGCACGTCGCCCGCGACCATGTTCTTGCGCGACAAGGCCGTCATGTGGCGCTCGACTGCAAGCTCCGACGCATGCATCGGCAGCTTCTCGATCGGGCCCTTGAGCCGCAGCTCCTCGGGCACGTCGCGGAACAGCTCGTCGATCGATCCCGCGCCGATCACGCGCAGCATCTCGCTGCGGTCGGCATCGGAAAGGGGCAGGTAACGCATCAGGCGGGCTTCCTCATGATGAAGCGAAGGCGGACATAATCGGCGACGTTCGATCCGATGCGGTCGGCGACCGCGCTCCCGATCTCGGCACGCTCGGCATCGGGGACGTGGGCGCGGTCGAGCCAGCCCTTGCGGAACGTGGTCACCCACTGGTCGACGCCATGGTCGATCGGCGTCGGGCGTTCGATCAGGCGCGCGTCGATCTCACCGAAGCCGGCCGCTTCATAGACGGCGGCAAATTCCTCGGGCGAAGCGTACCAATTGCTGGCTTCGACCGGCGGCACGTAGCCGCGGATGATCAGCTCCTCATCGAGCGCCTCGCGAAGCTTGGCGAGATTGCCCTCCCCGCCCATCTCGCCCGCGAAGCGGCCACCGGCCTTGATCGCGCGGAAGATGGCGCGGGCGGCCTGCTCCTTCGCCAGCACCCAATGCAGGGTCGCGTTGGAAAAGACCGCGTCGAACTCGCCCGCGAAGGGCATGTCGGTGACGTCCATGAGCAGCGCGTCGATGCCGTTTTCGCGGGCCGCCGCGATCATCTCGGGCGAATTGTCGATCCCGAGCACCGAGGCGCCGCCCTCCATGATCTTTCGGGTCAGGGTCCCTTCGCCGCAACCGACGTCGAGGATCCGCTCGCCGGGCTGCGGATCCAAGAGGTCGAGCGCCGCCTGCCCGAGCTCGGCGACGAAGCCGCCGACGCGGGCATAGTCCGCAGCGTCCCACTTGCTGGTGGACGCAGGATTCTGGGAAGCGGTCTGGCTCAAAGCGTCGCCAGGAAATCGCGATAGGCGGCTTCGTCCATGAGGCCCTCGAGCTCGCCCGGGTCGGACAGGCGGAGCCGGAAGAACCACCCCTCGCCTTCAGGATCGCGATTGATGATCGCTGGATCGTCCGCGATCGCCGGATTGCCTTCGGTCACCTCACCGGAGACCGGCGCATAGACGTCGGAGGCGGCCTTGACCGATTCCACGACCGCGGCCTCCTGGCCCTTGCTGACCTGGCGGCCTGCTTCGGGGACTTCGGCGAAGACGATGTCGCCCAGCGCTTCCTGCGCATGGTTGGAAATCCCGACCGTGGCCGTGTCGCCATCGACCGAAATCCATTCATGGTCCTTGGTGAAAAAAGTGGGCATCAGGCAGCTCCCTTGCGGTGATAGCGGTGGGGGACGAAGGGCATTGGCACGATTGTGGCGTCGAACAGCTTGCCGCGCTGTTCGAGCTTCAGGGCGGTGCCGGCGTCCGCGAACGGGGCGGCGACGTAGCCCATGGCGATCGGCCGCTGGAGCGACGGCGAGAAGCCGCCGCTGGTGATCTTGCCCAGCTCATTGCCTTCGCCGTCGAGGATGAGCGCGCCCTCGCGGACCGGCTGGCGGCCCTCGACATGGAAGCCGACCCGCAATTGCGCCGGCCCGTTTTGAAGCTCGGCGAGGACGCGGAGCGATCCCGGAAAGCCGCCTTCGGCCCGGCGTCGCTTGTTGATGGCGAAATTGAGCCCGGCCATGACCGGCGTCGTGCCAGTGTCGAGGTCGTGGCCGTAGAGTGGAAGGCCCGCCTCCAGCCGCAGCGAATCGCGCGCGCCGAGGCCGATCGGCTTGACCAGGGCGTTCGCGGTCAAAGCGTCGGCAAGCGCGGCCGCGGCGCTGCCGGGCAGCGAAATCTCGAACCCGTCCTCGCCGGTGTAGCCCGAGCGGCTGATCCACAGGTTGTGCCCGTCCCAGTTGAACGGCCCCGCCTGCATGAAGCCGAGCTCGCTGACGCCGGGGATGATATTTTCGAGCGCTTCGACGGCGCGCGGCCCCTGCAGCGCAAGCAGCGCCTGCTCCTTCATATGGTCGATGACTACTTCGCGCGGCAGGCGCTTTTCCATGTCGGCGATGTCGCCATATTTGGTCGCGCCATTGACCACGACGTAGAAATCGTCGCCGCGGCGGGTCGCCATCAGATCGTCGATGACGCCGCCTTCATCATCGAGCAGCAGCGAATATTTGGGCTTCATGTCTGCCGCCGCCTGGAAGTCGCCGGGCATCAGCGTTTCGAGCGCGGCGGCGACGTCCTGACCGTGGATCAGCAGCTGGCCCATGTGGCTGACGTCGAACAGGCCCGCATTCTCGCGCGTCCAGAGGTGCTCGGCCATGATGCCTTCGTACTGGACCGGCATTTCATAGCCCGCGAAAGGCACCATTCGCCCGCCGCGGTCGCGGTGCCACGAATCCAACGGGAGCTTGTCGAGCGGCCTGGGTTCGACGCCGGCGCCGCCTTCGGGGTCGCCGCTATAGGGCGTGCCCCGCGCCTGGGTCTCGTCGGTCGGGCCGTTGTGGGTTTCCCGGTTCATCTTCGCGCTCCGCCAGCGAGGGTGCGACATCCAACGCTCTGGCGAACGTGAAGGCTGCCGCCCCCGTCTGTCTTTAGCGCCTGAGAGCTTTGCCCCTTCGGCGGCCCGCCGTCGCAGATGCTCCGGCGAACGCTTTCCAGACTGTCCAGGCCCGCGCGGTCCTTGGTGCCTGAGAGATTCCGGGGGCGGTTGCTCCTTCGGCGCCGTCCTTTTGGGACGAACTCTCCCGCGCGGCCTTCCGGAAGCGAGCCTCCGGTGACGGAGCGACCCTTGGCTGGCCGCCGCGCGCGAGTCAACGAGAGCCTAGCGCGTGGCGTTATACTTGAGCTGGTCCTCGGTCAGCTGGAAGCCGATCAGGTGCTCAAAGGTCGCATTGGCGACCGCCTCGCGAACGCCCGGATCGGCCAGCGGATCGACCGCGGCTTCGCTTTCGCCGGCCCTGCGCGGGCGGGTCAGGATCGCACGGACGTTGGCCGGAAGCGAAGCGGCGCCGCGATTGACGCGGACTACCGCTTGCAGCCGGGTCCACGTGCGCGCCCGGCCCGGCGCGAAGTTGAGCACGGCGTTATGCACGGTCTTGGCCGACACCGTCTGCCCGCCGCGCAGCGCGACGTTGAAATAGGGCAGCATGACTTGGCGCGCCTCGCCCGAATCGCGGCGCAATGCGGTAATCGTGAAGGTGATGACCGACACCGAATCGTTTCCGACCGTCTGGCAGGTGGCGCGGACGTCGCTGATCGACGCAGTGACATCGATCGCGCGGGAATCGGTGCTCCCGGCGGGGTCGAAGGTCGTGATGTCGCCGGTCGCGGCGGGAACGCCGGCGATCGGGCACGAGCTGCGGACCGCATAAATGCCGCCGCTTTCGTCGGCGACCTGGCCGGTCGTGCGGCACGCGCCGAGAAGCATCAGGGCGGTCAGGGGGGCTGCGGTGCGAAGCTTCACAGTGGGCGGGTCCTTGGCGTGTGCGGAAAGGTCCGGGCGTTCATAGGAAGGCCCTTCTATGCCTGCAAGCGAAGGCTTACATGCCTTTCGCGATGCTGAACCGAACCTCCTCCAGACCGCCGCTCAAGGTGCTGATCGCCGCTCCCCGCGGCTTCTGTGCCGGCGTCGACCGGGCGATCCAGATTGTCGAACTGGCGCTCGACCGGTTCGGAGCGCCGGTCTACGTCCGCCATGAGATCGTTCACAACCGCTTCGTGGTCGAAAGGCTGAAGGCCCTTGGCGCGATTTTCGTCGATGAGCTGGACGAGGTGCCCGACGATCGGCCGGTCGTTTTTTCCGCGCATGGGGTGCCCAAGTCGGTGCCGGCCGCGGCGCAAAACCGCTCGCTCACCTATGTCGATGCCACCTGCCCCCTGGTGTCCAAGGTTCACCGCCAGGCCGAGCGGCTGATCGAGGAAGGACGCCACATCCTTTTCATCGGCCACGCTGGCCACCCCGAGGTGATCGGCACCTTCGGCCAGGTCCCCGCCGGCTCGATGACGCTTGTTGAAACCGTCGACGACGTCGCCAGCCTCGACCTGCCAGAAAGCGCCAACCTTGCCTTCCTGACCCAGACCACCCTGTCCGTCGATGACACGGCGCTGGTGGTCGATGCCCTCAAAGCCCGCTTCCCGGCGATCCGCGCGCCGCGCAGCGAGGATATTTGCTACGCCACCTCCAATCGCCAGGCCGCGGTGAAGGCGATCGCGGGTGAATGCGACCGCATGCTGGTGATCGGCGCGCCCAACAGCAGCAATTCGCTGCGCCTCGCCGAAGTCGCCGAGCGGCTGGGCGTCTCCGCCCGGCTGATCGAACGAGCGACCGAGATCGACTGGGACTGGCTTGGAACGCCGGCGACGCTTGGCGTCACCGCCGGGGCCTCGGCGCCCGAGGTCCTCGTCCGCGAAGTACTCGACGCCCTGCGCGAGCGCTTCGAAGTGACCGAGGAAACCGCCGACCACACGCCCGAGCGCATGGTCTTCAAGCTGCCGCGCGAGCTCGTCGCTTGAATTCAGAATTACCGCTGGTCGAAATTTTCACCGATGGAGCGTGCCGCGGGAATCCCGGCCCGGGCGGCTGGGCTGCACTTCTCCGCACCGGCGCAAAGGAGCGCGAGATTTCCGGCGGGGAAGCGCTGACCACCAACAACCGCATGGAGTTGCTGGCGGCTATCCGAGCGCTGGAGGCGCTGAAGCGCCCGTGCCGGGTCGCGCTCCACACCGACAGCAGTTACGTCCGCGACGGCATCACGCGCTGGATTCACAAATGGCGCCAGAACGGCTGGCGGACCGCCGACAAGAAGCCGGTCAAGAATGCCGAGTTGTGGGAAGAGCTGCTAGCCGCAGCCGAGCCGCATCGGGTCGAATGGCATTGGGTCAAAGGGCATAGCGGCCATCCCGAGAACGACCGCGTCGACGCGCTCGCCTGCGCAGCGGCCGACGACCAGCGCACGCACCACCGCCTCTGACGCTCGTCCTTAGTTGAAGCGCGCGGCCGAGAAGGCAGCGGGATCGACCTTCGGCTCCTCGCCGAGCAGAAGCGCGGCCGCCATGCTCGCTGCAGCAGGCGAGGTCTGGATCCCGAACCCGCCCTGCCCTGCGCACCAGAAGAATCCCCGCGCGCGCGCGTCGTACCCGTATACGGGAAGGCGGTCGGGCGCGAAGGTGCGCAGGCCGGCCCATTTGCGCTCGACCTTTTCGACCCGCCAGTCGACCACGGATTCAAAGCGGTCGATCGCGGTCGCAACGTCGATCTCGTCAGGCGCCGCGTCGCACGGGTCGGTCGCGATCTCGTCGTGCGGGCTGAGCCAGATCGAGCGGTCGCCTTCGCCCTTGAAATAGAAGCGGCCGTGCGCGTCATTCACGAGCGGCAGGTCCCTGAGGCCGCCGCGGCCAACAGCGAGCTGAACCATCGTCCGGCGCTTTGGCGCGAGCCCGAGCGGGGCAACATCCGAAGCCTCCGCGACCTGGTCAGCCCAGGCACCGGCCGCATTCACCAGGATCGCTGCTCCAATCGTTGAGCCGTCCGCCAGCGTCACCCGCCAGCCGCTCCCGACTGGCTCGGCCCGGACCAGGCGCTGGCCTGTCGCCAGCGTTCCGCCCGATTGCTTGAACTCACGCAGGAAGGCGGCGTGGAGAGCCGCGACGTCGATGTCGGCGCAACCCGGCTCGAACAAGGCATGCGTCCATTGCGACCTCACGCCCGGCAGCATGCGCTCGAGCTCGTCTCGCTCGACCCGCCGCGCTTCCACGCCGTTTGGAAGCTCCGGCCAATGGTCCTCGGACAGATGGAGCGCGCCGCGGCGGTGGAGATAGCCGCCCTGCTCCAGGAACGGGCCCGACGCTGCCGTCAGCCTGGCGACCTCGGGCCCGCCATAGCTTTCGAGATAAAATGCCGCCGAGCGGCCGGTCGAATGATAGCCGCAATGCTCCTCCGCCTCGATGATCAGCGTGCGCCGCTTGGCCGCAATCGCTGCGCCAAGGCTTGCCCCGGCGATGCCGCCGCCAACGATGAGGACTTCAAAATCAGACATTTCTTGGTCCGCGGTTACGAATTGGAAAGCCCCGGCGTCTAGGGGTGAACGTCATGATCAACGGGGCGTTTACCGAAATCCTGCTGGTGGGGCTTGCCGCCACGCTCGTCTTTGCGGCGATCGTGGACGTGCGCACCTTCACCATCTCCAATCGGCTGAACGCGGCGGTGGCGCTCTGCGCACCGCTCTACTGGATGTCGGTCGCGCTCAGTCCCTGGCCCGGAATGGCGGTGCAAATTGCGGCGGCGACGGCAGTATTCATTTTGTTCGCCGGCGCCTTCTACGCGGGAATGATGGGCGGCGGCGACGTCAAGCTCGCCGCGGCTCTCGCCCTGTGGTTCCCGCCCGTCGGGATCCTGAAGTTCCTCGTGCTGATGTCGCTCGCGGGCGGCGTTCTCACCTTGCTGGTCCTTGCGCTGCACCGTGTTCGGAAGCGCGAGGGCCGTCCCGAAATTCCGTACGGAGTCGCCATTGCATTCGGCGGCCTGGCGATTCTCGCCCAACGGTTTCTTAACCAATTTGTCTGATGTGTGAGGCTGTTCAAGTAGCCCGTCTTGGGGAGGCGATCGCGCCATGGATGTGAAGAAGCTCGCTCTGCTCATTGGAGCGCTGGTTATTGCGGTGGTCACCGCCGTGATGGCCAAGAACATGTTTGCCGGCGCAGGTGCGCAGCAGGCCGCTGCTGCGGCTCCCGTTCCGGTTGGGCCCAAGGTGCTCGTCGCCAAGAAGGCCCTTCCGGCGGGAACGATCATCGATCCCGAGAGCCTTTCCTATCAGCCTTGGCCGAAGGAACTGCTGCAGAGCGCCTACTATGTCGAGGGCTCGCCTGAGGGCGACCCCAAGAAGCTGCTCGGCACTGTCGTTCGCTTTCCGATCACGGCTGGCCAGCCCGTCACGCGCGGATCGCTCGTCGGTCCCCAGGACCGCGGCTTCCTCGCCGCGGCGCTTGGCCCGGGCATGCGTGCGGTCACCGTGCCGGTCAACGCCAACTCGGGGGTCGGCGGCTTCGTGTTCCCGGGCGACCATGTCGATGTCGTCCTGACGCAGAACGTCAGCGGCGGCGGCGACGGTCCGCCCCTCAAGGTCTCCGAAACGATCGTCCGCAACGTCCGCGTGCTGGCGACCGACCAGCGGATCACCGACAAGGACGAGGACGGCAAGACCCAGGTTCGCACCTTCTCTAACGTCACGTTCGAGGTCACTCCGAAGCTCGTCGAGAAAATCGCCGTCGCGCAGAGCCTGGGGCAGCTGTCGCTATCGCTGCGATCGATCGCCGACAATAGCGCTGAGCTCGAGCGTGCGGTGGCAGCCGGCGACATCAAGGTCCCGGCCAACGTCGATCCGCAGCAGGAGCGCAAGATGCTGCTGTCGCTGGCGAACCGTCCGGTGGACTCGAACACGACCTATTCGACCGGTGGCGATGTCTCGCGCTTCCAGCGCCGCACCGTTCCCGGCAAGCCCAACGCAGGCATGATCATGTCTTCGTCGAGCTCCGGGCGGCCGAGCGCAGCCGTGGGCGCGCCAGCCGCGCCGACTGGGCCAGTGGTTCGCGTCGCTCGGGGCAACAACGTCACGACTGTTCCGGTGGGGAGCCGCTAACATGAAGACTCGCAACAACCCGTGCCGGGCGTTCCTCGGCACCGCCTGCGCCGCGCTGGCGATCGCGACTGGCAGCCTCGCCGCTGCCACTCCCGCGGCCGCCCAGTCGCACTCGGCGCGGCCGACCGAGACCCTGAACCTCAGCCAGGGCACGGGTACGCTGGTCCGTCTGTCGGAGCCGATGAGCGACGTCTTCGTCGCCAATGACTCGATCGCCGACGTCCAGGTCCGTTCCTCGACCCAGCTCTATGTCTTCGGCAAGGGCAAGGGCGAGACCACGGTCTACGCCACCAGCAAGTCGGGCCGGACCGTCTATGCGGCCACTGTCCGCGTCGGCAACAACATCAGCTCGCTCGACGAGATGCTTCAGCTGGCGATGCCGGAAGCAAGCATCCAGGCGACGCCGATGAACAATCTCGTCCTCATCACCGGCACGGTCTCCGCGCCCGAGGACATCGCCGAAGCCCAGCGCCTGGTGCAGGCCTATGTCGGCGAGGGCACGCAGGTCGTGACCCGGCTCCGCTCGGCCACGCCGCTCCAGGTCATGCTCAAGGTCCGCATTGCGGAGATGAACCGCTCGCTCGTCAAGAAGATGGGCGTCAATCTCCTCAACCGCAGCTCCGGCGGCACTTTGTTCGGCATCGGCCGCGGCAATCCCGGCACGATCAACGTCGCCAAGGGCCCGCCCGATCCGATCACTGGCGTTGTCCAGGAAACGGTGACCGGCGCAACCTTCAACATGCTCACCGGCGGTACGACGCTCGGCCTGTTCGGCCGGATCTTCGGCACCGACCTGCTCGGCACCCTCGACCTGCTCGAGAATGACGGCATCGTCAGCACGCTTGCCGAGCCGAACCTGACCGCGCTTTCGGGCGAAACCGCCAGCTTCCTTGCCGGCGGCGAGTTCCCGATCCCGGTCTCGCAGGGCAACCAGGCGGTCACGATCGAATATAAGGAATATGGCGTCGGCCTGGCCTTCACTCCGGTCGTGCTTGCCGATGGCCGCATCTCGCTTCGCGTCCGCCCTGAAGTCAGCCAGCTGAGCGATGCCGGTTCGGTGAAGCTCGGCGGCTATACGGTCCCGGCGCTGACGACGCGCCGCGCGGAAACGACGGTCGAACTCGGTTCGGGCCAGTCGTTCATGATCGCCGGCCTGCTTCAGAACAGCAACTCGAACAGCATCGAGAAGGCGCCGTTCCTTGGCGACCTGCCGGTGATCGGCGCGCTGTTCCGCTCGACCAGCTACCAGCGCAATGAAACCGAGCTGGTGCTGATCGTGACGCCTTATCTGGTGAAGCCCTCTTCACGCCAGCTTGCGCTTCCGACCGATGGCTATCGCGCTCCGAACGACATCGAGCGCAATTTCCTCGGCCAGAGCTACTCCGGCAAGTCCGGCGTCCGCGAGCCGACCGCAGTCCAGGCTGTTCCGGCCGCTCCAATCACCGGCGCCGCCGTCACGACGGCCGCTCCAGCCCCGGGCTTCAACCTGTGAGCCGCGCCCTCCTCCTGAAGGATAAGACGATGCGTTCGAAACTCATCCTCATCGCTTTGTGTGCCAGCGTCGCGGCGTGCAACACGCCTGACATGGCCGACCGCGGGGTTGCGTCCACGAAGGTGCCGGTCGTGACCAGCGCCGACTATGTGTTCGATGCGGCAGCGCCGGACGGTTCGCTCGCTCCCGGCCAGGCGGAACGGCTCAATGGCTGGTTCCAGGGCCTTGGCCTCGGCTACGGCGACCGCGTCTTCGTCGACGGCGCCTACGCCGATGCGGCGCGCGGCGAAGTTGCTTCGATCGCTGGCCAATATGGCATGCTGGTCACTCCGGGCTCTCCGGTTACCGCCGGCGTCGTCCAGCCGGGAACGGTGCGGGTGGTGGTCAGCCGCCGCCGCGCCGAAGTCCCCGGTTGCCCCGATTGGAACCGGCCTTCGCAGCCCAATTTCGACAACCGCAACATGTCCAACTTCGGCTGCGGTGTGAACTCCAATATCGCGGCGATGATCGCCAATCCCGAAGACCTGGTCCACGGCCAGGAAGGCAATGGCGTCGGCGACACCGCCACGGCGTCCAAGGCAATCGAGCTTTACCGGACCACTCCGCCCTCGGGCTCGAAGGGTCTGCAGTCAGTGACGAAGGGCAGTAAGTGATGAACGCTCCGTTTCATGCACGCGCGGGTCTGCGTGACCCCTTCACCGCTTTCGTTTGCGACGATGCCGCGGCCGACATGCTGCGCCCGATCGCGGTGGAGCACGGCTGGTCGCCGGAAAAGGTCAACAAGGGCGGGCTGCGCAACGCGGTCCAGTCCCTGTCGGTCTCGGCAAGCCCGAACATCCTGTTCGTCGACCTGTCGGAATCGGCTGACCCGCTGAACGACATCAACCAGCTCGCCGAAGTCTGCGAGCCGGGCACGATCGTCATCGCGGCCGGCACCGTCAATGATGTCCGCCTCTATCGCGACCTCGTCGCCAGCGGCATCCACGATTATCTGTTGAAGCCGTTCTCGGCCGACCAGCTGCGCGACACGTTTGCTCACGCGCAGTCGATCCTGTCCGGCCCGCGCGGCGAAGCGCAGGCGGACAAGCCGCACGTCATGGCCGCCGTGATCGGCGTCCGCGGCGGCGTCGGCGCCTCCACGGTCGCGACCTCGCTTGCCTGGCTGTTCGGCGAAAAGGCGCGCCGTTCCACGGCCTTGCTCGACCTCGACGTCCATTTCGGAACCGGCGCGCTGGCCCTCGACCTCGAGCCGGGCCGCGGCCTGACCGACGCGATCGAGAACCCGAGCCGTATCGACGGGCTGTTCATCGAGCGCGCCATGGTTCGCGCCAACGAGCGGCTCTCGGTCCTGTCGGCCGAAGCCCCGATCCACCAGCCCTTGGTCACCGACGGCAGCGCCTTCTTCCAGCTTCAGGAAGAGATGCGGAACGCCTTCGAATCGACGGTGCTCGACCTGCCCCGGCAGATGCTGATCCAGCATCCGCACCTGGTGCATGACGCGCATGTCGCAGTGGTCGTGTCGCAGCTGACGCTGGCCGCGACCCGCGACACCATCCGCATCCTCGCCTGGCTAAAGTCGAACGCGCCGCAGACCAAGGTCATCGTCGTTGCCAACGGCGTTCCTTCGGGCGGTGCGCTGGAAATCACGCGCAAGGATTTCGAACAGTCGATCGAACGTTCGGTCGACATCGTCATCGCCTACGATCCCAAGCTGGCAGCCCAGGCCGCCAAGCTCGGCAAGCCGGTCGCGGAAGTCGCAAGCGGCAAGTCGGCGGCGCCATTCATCGCGCTTTCTACGGCGGTCCTTAGCAACACCAGCGAGGAAACCTCGGCTCCCCAGCCGAAGGGGGCCGGCGCGAACGGCAAGGGGTCGCTGGTCGGCAACCTCAAGTCGATGCTGGCCAAGAAGGAAAAAGCGGCGGCCTGACAACCGCAGTCGGTTTCGCCCCGGCGCGTCTGTGCGCGACCGGGTGGTTAGAGTGAGAGGCGAAGGCACGAAATGCTCTTGTGGCTACTCCTGGCAGGCGGCGTCATGGCGCTCGGGCTCGTCTTCATGGCGATGCGCGGGCCGTCGGCGTCGAAGGCTGCAAAGCGCCGCATGGAGCTCCTCAAGGAGCGCCACGGCGACGTAATCGCGGGGCATGCCCAGGCGCAGATCCGCAAGCTGATGGCCGAGCGGGCAGGCCGCATCGAAGGCTTTGCCTCGAGCCTGGTCCCTAAGCCCGCGCTGCTGCGCAAGCGGCTGGAGATGACCGGCAAGGACATCACGCTCGGCAAATATGCCACCGTCTGCCTCGGCATCGTGCTGGTCGTCGCCCTACTGCTGATGTTCCGCGGAGCGCCGATCCTGCTGGCGATGTTCGCCGGGCTCTTCATCGGTGTCGGCGGGCCGCACTTCGTGATCGGCAAGATGATCAAGCGCCGCATCGCCAAGTTCAACTCCAACTTCCCCGATGCGATCGAGCTGATGGTCCGCGGACTGCGTTCGGGCCTGCCGATCACCGAGACTCTCGGCATCGTCGCGCACGAACTGAGTGGCCCGGTCGGGATCGAGTTCCGCGCGGTCTCCGACAAGATGAAGATCGGCCGGACGATGGAGGCCGCGCTTCAGGAGACTGCGGACCGTCTAGGCACGCCGGAGTTCCAGTTCTTCGTCATCACCCTGGCGATCCAGCGTGAAACCGGCGGCAACCTCGCCGAGACGCTGTCGAACCTCGCCGACGTGCTTCGCAAGCGCGCGCAGATGAAGCTGAAAATCAGGGCGATGAGCTCGGAATCGAAAGCTTCGGCGATGATCGTGGGCTCGCTGCCCTTCATCGTCTTCACGCTCGTTTACATGATCAACCCCAATTACATGCAGGGCTTCTTCTCCGATCAGCGGCTGATGGTCGCGGGGCTTGGCGGCCTGTGCTGGATGGGCATCGGCACGTTCATCATGGCCAAAATGGTCAACTTCGAGATCTAGCGGGGACTTCGGACAGATGCAGCAGTTGCCTTCAGGCGGCCCGACCCTTCTCGGCTTCGACGTGATCTGGATCGCGACGATGCTGAGCGCCGTCGCGACCTTCGCCGTGATGCTCGCGATTTACGCGGCGACCACGGTCAAGGATCCGATGGCTCGGCGCGTCAAGGCGCTGAACGAGCGCCGCGAGCAGCTGAAGGCCGGGATCGTCGCCTCGACCAACAAGCGCAAGAAGCTGACCAACCGCAACGAGGCGGCGGACCGCGTCCGCTCGATCCTGTCTCAGTTCAAGATGCTCCAGGACGACCAGGTCCAGAAGACTCAGCAGAAGCTGATGCAGGCCGGTATCCGGACCAAGGACCTCGCCTTCTTCATCATTCTCGCGCGCTTCGTCCTGCCCTTGGTGCTGGGCACGGCCGCGGTGCTGCTCATCTACTGGGTGGACTATTTCCCGGCCTGGGGCTGGTTCAAGCGCTACGCCTTCGTCGCCGGCGCCTTCATCGGCAGCTACAAGGCGCCCGACATCTGGCTGAAGAACAAGGTCACCAAGCGCAGCCACGCGATCCGCAAGGGCCTTCCCGACGCGCTCGACCTGCTCGTCATCTGCGCCGAAGCCGGCCTGACCGTCGACGCCGCCTTCGGCCGCGTCGCCAAGGAGCTGGGCAAGGCCTATCCTGAGCTGGGTGACGAGTTCGGCCTGACCGCGATCGAGCTCGGCTTCCTCAACGAGCGCCGCCAGGCGTTCGAGAACCTCGCCGGCCGCGTCGACCTCGAAGCGGTGCGCGGCGTCGTCACGACCATGATCCAGACCGAGAAATACGGCACGCCGCTGGCCAGTGCGCTGCGCGTCCTCTCGGCCGAATTCCGCAACGAGCGCATGATGCGTGCCGAGGAAAAGGCCGCGCGCCTGCCGGCGATCATGACCGTACCGCTGATCCTGTTCATTCTGCCGACGCTGTTCGTCGTCATTCTCGGCCCGGCGAGCTGCTCGATCAACGACAGCTTCCTGCACGGCTGAGGCCCTGCTCCACATCTGGGGTGGAGCAGGGAACGGACGACGGTCCGGAGCGTAGTCTCGCGGAACCAAGTCTGTTAGGGCCGCGAAATGAACAACATCACCTCCGACCCAAACCTGTGGGTGATCTGCATCCTCATTTTCTTCCTGGGCCTGCTGATCGGCGTGTTCCTGACCGCCGGCGGCCGCCGCAAGTGGAAGACCCGCTATTCGAGCGAACTCGAGCGGCGCCGCGAGATCGAGCGCGAGCATGAGCGGCATCTGAAGGACGTGGACGAGCGCGAGAAGCAATGGCGGGAGCGCGATTCGCTCCGCGCCGCCGCCATCAAGGACCCGCGCGAGCCCGGCGACAACGAGATCCGGCCGCTCTAGCCCTCGATTTTCGAGAAGTCCGCCACCCGGTTCACGGCGTCGCGGAAACGAGTCAGCAGGTTCAGCCGCCGCTCGCGCTTGGCCGCATCGGGGTCGTTGACCGTAACATGGTCGAAGAAGTCGTCGATCGGCTTGCGAAGCGTCGCAAGCGCCGCCATCGCGCCGGTGAAATCCTCCGCATCGACTGCTGCAGAAGCCTTGGGCTCGGCTGCGTCGAGCGCGGCGCTCAGCGCCTTCTCCTCGGGCAAGTCGGCCCCCGCCTTCCCTTCCGCCATTTCGGCGATTGCTTCGCCGAGGATCGGGTCGTCGACCAGCACCAGCGGGTCTTCCTCGCCGGTCTGCGGAATGCCCTGCTCTTCCTTCGAGCTCATCACCTGCGGGCCGGTCCAGCCCTCCTTTTTCAGGATGTTGGCCGCGCGCTTGTAGGCGGTGAGCAGGTCCGCACCGTCCTCGGTCTCCACGAATGCCTGAAGCGCGTTCACGCGGGCTAGAAGCCGCACGAGGTCATCTTCGTTCCCAAGCGCGAACACGGCGTCGATCAGATCATGCCGGACACCGGCCTCGCGCTGCTGGACCTTGAGGCGATCGGCGAAGAAGGCTCCCAGATCCTGTTCCGTCTTGCTGAAAAAGATTTTTTCGAACTGTCCCAAGTCGTGAGCACAGGCTGCTAAGAGGACGTGTTCTAAGCGAAAGCGTAGCTGATTCTGCAAAATCGTTGAGATGACCCCCAATGCGGCCCGGCGCAGCGCGAATGGGTCTTTCGAGCCCGTGGGCGGCATTTTTTCGATGAAGAAGCTCGCGAGCGTATCCAGCTTGTCGGCCAGGGCGACTGCCACCGTGACCGGCGCTGTCGGCACACCATCGCCCTGCCCGACCGGCTTGTAGTGGTCGCGGATGGCGTCGGCGACGGCCTTGGGCTCGCCCTGCGCCTCGGCGAGATAGCCGCCGATCACGCCCTGCAGCTCGGGAAATTCGCCGACCATGCCGGTGACGAGATCCGCCTTGGCCAGCCGCGCGGCCCGCTCGACCTGGGCTGCGAGCGCCGCAACCTCTTCGTCATTCCCGCGCAAGCGGGAACCCAGTTTCTTGTCTTGCTGGGCCCCCGCTTTCGCGGGGGTGACGACATGTTGCTCGACCAGCCAGCGGGCCAGTTTCGCAACTCGTTCGACCTTGTCCGCGACGGTGCCGAGCTTCTCGTGGAAGACGATACCGCCAAGCTTCCGCGCCTGCTCGTCGAGCGGGACCTTGACGTCCTGTTCCCAGAAGAAGCGGGCATCGGCGAGCCGCGCTGCAAGCACCCGGGCATTGCCTTGGGCAATCGCTTCGCCGCCGTCGCTTGCCTCAATATTGGCGACGCAGACGAAGGCCGGTGCCAGCAGCCCCTGGTCATTGGTGCAGGCGAAATATTTCTGGTTGGTGCGCATGGTGAGGACGATCACCTCGCGCGGCACATCGAGGTAATCGGCATCGAACCGACCGGCGAGCGACACCGGCCATTCGGTGAGCCCCGCATTTTCGACCACGAGCCCCTCGTCGGGCAGAAGCGTCAGCCCGGCCTTCGCCGCTGCCTCGGCCGCGCCCTCGCGGATGATCCGCTCCCGCTCCTCCTGGTCGACGATGACGTGGCAGGCGCGCAATTTCTCGACGTAATCGGAAGCGCCGCCGAGCGTGATCGGGCCCGGGTGGTGGAAGCGATGGCCGACCGTCGTCGCGCCCGATGCGACGCCCTCGATCTCGACCGGGACGATTGCCTCGCCGAGCATGGCGACGATGCCCTGGAGCGGGCGCACCCAGCGCAGCGACCCGTCGCCCCAACGCATCGACTTGGGCCAGGGGAAGTCGGCGACGATACGGCGGATGGCGTCGGCCAGGGTTTCGCCAGCGGCTCTGCCCGGCCGCTCAATCAGCGCGAAATAGACGCCGTCGCGCTCCTCCAGTTGGTCCTGGCTGAGCCCCGTCTTCTTGAGGAATCCTTCGAGCGCCTGCGGCGGCGCGCTGGTCCGCGGTCCCTTGAGCTCCTCGCGGCTCTCTTCCGTCGCTTCTTCCACGTCGCGCGCAATCAGCGCCAGCCGCCGCGGCGTCGAGAAGGTGTCGATCGCGCCGACCTTCAGGCCCGCTTCGCTCGTGCATTCGGCGAACAGCCGCGCAAGGTCGTTGCGCGCCTTGGCCTGCATCCGCGCCGGGATTTCTTCCGACAGGAGCTCGAGCAGCAAATCGGCCATTACTGGCCACGCTCCAGCCACGCGCCGCATGCCGCCTTCGCGAGGTCGCGCACGCGGCCGATATAGGCCTGACGCTCGGCGACGCTGATCACGCCCCGCGCCTGCAAGGTATTGAACACGTGGCTGGCCTTGATCGCCTGCTCATAGGCGGGGATCGGCAACTTGTTGGCGAGGCAATGCTCGCATTCGGCTGCGGCCTTCTTGAACAGGTCGAACAACGCGTCGGTATCGGCCACCTCGAAATTATAAGCCGACATCTCGCGCTCGTTCTCGAGGAAGACGTCGCCGTAGCTGACGCCGGCGTCGTTGAACCGGAGGTCGAAGACGTTGTCGACGCCCTGGATGTACATCGCCAGCCGCTCGAGCCCGTAGGTCAACTCGCCCGTGACCGGCCGGCATTCGAACCCGCCGACCTGCTGGAAATAGGTGAACTGGGTGACTTCCATCCCGTCACACCAGACTTCCCAGCCAAGGCCCCAGGCGCCGAGCGTCGGGCTTTCCCAATCGTCCTCGACGAAACGGATATCGTGCTTCAGCGGATCTATCCCGATTTCGCGAAGGCTACCGAGGTAGAGGTCCTGCAGGTTCTCTGGGCTCGGCTTGAGGACCACCTGGTATTGGTAGTAAGCGCCTAGCCGGTTCGGGTTTTCGCCATAGCGCCCGTCGGCCGGGCGCCGGCACGGTTGGACGTACGCTGCTCGCCACGCCTCCGGACCGAGCGCACGCAGCACCGTCGCCGGGTGGAAGGTCCCCGCTCCCATTTCCATGTCGTAGGGCTGGAGCAGGACGCAGCCCTGCGCGCCCCAGTAACGGTGCAGCGTAAGGATCAGGTCCTGGAAGCTCAGGCTCAAGCGACGGCCCCGCAAAACATCGGCATTTGAGGCGCGGCTTTGGCGCTCTCTTCAGCAAACGGCAAGCTTGCGCCCCTAAATCCTGATCCCCACCTTCGAAGGTATGATGATGAAAAAGCTTCTCCAGCGCCTGTTCACGCCCGTCGCCGCCTTGCTTACGCTCGGCTCGGCCGGGCCGGCCGCGGCCAAGGGACCCGCCGTCAAGCCGGCCCTCTGGGCCATCGCGGATGCCGACACGACGATTTACCTGTTCGGGACGATCCACGTTCTTCCCGAGAAATATCAATGGCGTACGACAAAGTTCGACCGCGCGGTTGAAGGCTCCGGGCAACTCGTGGTCGAAACCATCGTCGACGAGAAGAATCCGACCGGGATCGTGGCCGCGATGCAAAAGCTCGCCTTCTCGCCGGGCCTGCCGCCGATCGCGGAGCGTGTGCCGCCCGCCAAGCGCAAGGCGCTAGCGGCGGCCATCGCCAAGAGCGGCGTTCCACGGGCCGCGTTTGACAATATGGAAACCTGGGCCGCCGGCTTCCTTCTGCTGGGCAATCAGTTCAAGCAGATGGGCCTGCAGGGCGGCCAGGGCGTGGAAGCAGTGCTCCGCAGCGACTTCCTGAGCGACGGCAAGCCGATCGGCGAGCTTGAAACCAATATCGAGCAGCTCGGCTATTTCGACCGCCTGTCGGAGAAGGCGCAGCGAAATTTCCTCGAAGGCGCGATCATGGAGGTCCCGTCGACGAAAAAGCAGTTCAGCGGAATGCTGAGCGCCTGGGCCCGCGGCGACGTCGCGGCGATCGCCCGAAGCTTCGACAAGGACCTCGAATCCTCGCCGGAGATGAAGCAGGCCCTGATGAAACAGCGCAACGCCAATTGGAGCCGGTGGATCGAGGACCGGATGACCAAGCCCGGGACGATCATGCTGGCGGTCGGAGCGGGCCATCTTGCGGGCAAGGATTCGGTGATCGAACTCCTGAAGCGCGACGGCTACACCGTCAGCCGGGTGCAATAGGCGCTCGCCGGCCCCCGGTCATTCCATCCACCGCTAAATTCTCACATCTCGCGGATTTCACTAGACATTTGTTAAGCCCTAAGTGAGCATGATTGCTCGGGTATCGGGCTGGGGGGTCTGGTGCACGTGGGAGATTTGCGGGGGTTCCGCCAGGGGCAAATGCGCCCGCTCTCACGCGCCGTTCCACTGCCAGTTCGGCGGCCCCGTTTGGAGGCTGTTGGATGGTCAACTTGCTCGTCGCCGCTGCAATCGCCCTCGCTTCGCCGAGCACTGTGCCGGCGGCAGCGCCGGTTGCGCCAGTGGCCGATGCGAGCCCCGCGCTGTTCGTTGTCAGGGACGCCGACACCACCGTCTATCTCTTCGGCACTTTCCACGCGCTCGATGGCCGGTCCGACTGGTTCAACAATGGAGTCCGGACCGCCTTTGAAAGCTCGAACGAACTAATTCTTGAAACAATCATTCCCGAGGCGCCACTGCCCCCGGCGCAAGCCCGGCGCCCGTTCGGAGCGCCGCAGGTTGCGTCTTCCGCGTCATTCCTGGCGACGACCCGGATGGCGATCAACGCCGGCAAGGCCCAAGGCATGCAGGTCGAAAACGGTGCCGACATGGTTCTCCGCCACACTGCGGAGAGCGAGGGCAAGACGGTCGCGGGGCTGGAAACGATCGAATCGCAGCTGGCGATGTTCTCCCGGATGGCAGCAATGACGCCTGCCGCGCCACAGGCCGCACCAGGGTCTCCCGCCGCTCCGATGGCCAGCGTCGCCAATGCGATGGCCGACATGCAATCGGCCTGGAAGCGCGGCGACCAGAGCGTATTCGTCAACATGCTGGCCCAGCTCAACCGCTCTTCTCCCGCGACCTACAAGATGCTCTTCACGGACCGGAACGGCCGCTGGGCGGATTGGGTGGCGGCGCGCATGCAGACGCCGGGAACGGTGTTCGTCGCGGTCGGCGCGGGGCACTTTGCGGGCAAGGACAGCGTGCTGGCCAAGCTCGGCCAGCGCGGGATCCTGTCGCGCCGGGTCTACTAAGGCCCCGTCAACCTTGCTTTTCCGCGGCCCCTGCCGTAGGGGCCCCGCTCCGCCGATGTCATCCCTGGAGGCGCGGCGGTCATAACAATCGGAGACATGCCAAAATGAGCGATCAGCTGACGCTGCCCGCCGAGGCGCGCGACCGGGCTGGCAAGGGAGCCTCCCGCGCACTGCGTCGAGATGGACGGGTACCCGCCGTGGTTTACGGCGAAAAGAAAGAGCCGCTTTCGATTCACCTCGAAGAAAAGCTGCTCAGCAAACTGCTTTCGAGCGGCCACTTCATGAACACGGTCGTGATGATCGATGTCGGTGGCAAGGTCCACCGCGCGCTTCCCAAGGCGATCGATTTCCACCCGGTTTCGAGCCGGCCGATCCACATCGATTTCCTGCGCATCGGTGAGCACACCAAGGTCACCGTCGCCATTCCGGTGCGGTTCGACAACGAAGAAGCTTCGCCGGGCCTCAAGCGCGGCGGCGTGCTCAACGTCGTCCAGCACGAGATCGAGCTGGTCTGCGACGCGGCGCACATTCCGGAAGAGCTTCACATTCCGCTCGACGGGCTGGAGATCGGCGATTCGATCCACATCAGCCAGGTCAAGCTGCCTGAGGGCGCATTCCCCGCCATCGACGACCGCGACTTCACCGTCGCAACCATCGTCGCTCCTTCGGCGATGAAGTCCGAAGAGGACGAAGCCGCGGCCGAGGGCGAAGTCCCGACCGTCGGTGAGGAAGGCGAAGAAGGCGAAGCCGCCGGCGAAGGTGGCGGCGACGAGGGCGGCTCGGAAGAGTAAGCGCTCCGCCATTGCTACGAACAAGGACCGCTCGCCTACACATAAAGGCGGGCGGTTTTTGTTTGGCCGCGCTCCTGCTAGCCAGCGGCGATGCAATTGTGGGTCGGTCTCGGCAATCCTGGCAGCGAATATGCGCTGCACCGCCACAATGTCGGCTTCATGGCCGCCGACATCATTACCGAGGCGCATGGTTTCGGCCCGTGGCAGAAGAAATTCCGAAGCCTGATCGCCGACGGCCGCATCGGCCGCGAGCGGATCCTCCTCCTGAAGCCCCAGACCTATATGAACGACAGCGGCGACGCGGTTCAGCAGGCCCTCAATTTCTACAAGGTCGACGAGGAAGCCCTGACCGTCTTCCATGACGAGCTCGATCTCGCTCCGTTCAAGGTGAAGGTCCGCGTCGGAGGCGGGCTTGCCGGGCACAATGGCCTGCGCTCGATCAACGCCGCGCTCGGCCCTGACTTTCGCCGCGTGCGGATCGGCATCGGTCACCCGGGGCCGGGGCGGAAGGAGCTGGTGACGCCTCACGTCCTCGGCAATTACGCCAAGTCGGAGATGGAGCCGCTGGCCGACATGCTGGGTGCGATCGCATCCGAAGCGCAGTGGCTGGCCGAGTGCGAGGACGCCCGGTTCATGAGCGAGGTCGCGCTCCGCCTGCAGCAGGACGACAAATGAGCCGCGAGCTGTTCCCTACCTGCCTTTACGAGGCCGATGTCGCCGATCCCTTGCTCTTGGCCGAGCTTGGCCGGTCGATCCGGGCCCTGGCGCGCGACGATGCGGCAGGCGTGCGCTGGTCGAAGGAGCACCGCTATGCCGGGTACACGAGCTACGCATCGTTGAACGACCTGCCGAAGCGCGACCCCGCCATCGCCGACCTCGCGAAGCTATTGGCGCGCCACGCCGCAAGCTTCGCCCGCGAACTCGGTTGGGACCGCAAGCCCAAGCTCGACAGCCTGTGGGTCAATCTGTTGAAAGGCAGTGGACACCACAGTGGACATATCCACCCGCACAGCATCCTGTCGGGCACCTTTTATGTCGAGGTGCCGGCCGGATCGGGGGCCATCCGCTTCGAGGACCCGCGGCTGCCGCTGATGATGGCGGCGCCGCAGCGCAAGGGCACTTTCGTCACCGTCGAACCAAGGCCCGGACTCCTGCTGATGTGGGAAAGCTGGCTTCGGCACGAGGTGCTGGCGGGCCGCGGCAAGGACGAGCGGTTGAGCATCAGCTTCAACTTCGCCTGATCGTGCCGTCAGGTTCCGTATTCCCAACGATAGGGCACGCCTGTTTCACCGAGTATGGAGCGGACCAGCTGGGGGAACGTGGCCTCAGAGCGGACGTCATTGGAGAGGATCAACACACAGCGTTGACCGCGCTCCACGCATACCAGCGTATTGCCTGTGCTGTCGTTATGACCGCCTTTCATGAAAGCCGGGCCCTGGGGGCCGTCGAAGACGATGACACCAAGCCCTGCAGCAACTCCGGGCCAACGCTTCCCGACTGGTAGCTCGGGCGCCAGCGTCGGGAACTGTTGCTTCGTCGTTATCGGCAATTGCGGTCGGACGAGTTCGGCGCGAGCGCGCGGAGACAAGCCCCAGCCGCGCGCGGCCGCAGCCGCGAATTTCGCGAGATCACTGACACTGGTATCCATCGATCCCGCGGCTCGAACCTTGCTCCGTTCGTCATGGGGTTCGATTTTACCATCCTTGGTCCATCCGTCGGCAAGGTTCCGAACGAATTCGGGGCGCCACTTCAAGCTGGTTGAACGCATTCCAAGGGGGCCGAAAATGCGGCGCTGCATCTCGCTTCCGGTGTCGAGCTTCAGACCTTCCTCAAGCATGAACTGAAGTAGTTCGATACCCTCGCCCGAATAGGCGAAGCGCGTACCCGGTTCGAAATTGATGCGAAGCTTCTGGTCCGGCTCGAGAAAGGCGAAATTCGCGAAGCCGGTACTGTGCGTAAGCACCATCCGCGGCGTGATTCGCCGCCATCTCTCATCGCCGGCTAAGTCGCCCCAATTGCCATAGGCGTCCAGATTTCCATAATCGGGAAGCGGCCTGGAAAGGACATCGGCGATGGGCTTGTCGAGATCGACTTTCCCTTCATCGACCAGCTGCAAGACATAATATGCAAACACGGTTTTGGTCAGCGAGGCGCCATACATGATGGTGTCCGTGGTCAGGGGCTTAGCCTTGGCGTTACGGATCCCGAACGCCTGCACCGATCGCACCTTGCCATGATCGATGATGGCGATGGCGAGGCCCCTGCTGCCGGTCTTCGCCATAGCCTGACGGGCGATATGTGCGACCTTCGCCGGCGAGACCGTCCACGGCAAGTCCGGCGAAGCGCCGGACGCAGGCGCGGACAGGCTACTTGCCATGATTATCGCTGCAATCGGTCCGCGCATCTGCTCCTCTGCGTGTATTGTATTTGCAATACACATGGAATGGCATCGGTCGCAAGCCAAGCTGGGCGCTTCAATTTTGCCGACTGCGCGGCTAAGCGCGGTTCAATTCCTGAAAAACCCGGAGTAAAGATGGGCTTCCGCTGCGGCATCGTCGGCCTGCCGAACGTCGGCAAATCGACGCTTTTCAATGCCTTGACCGAAACCGCCGCGGCGCAAGCGGCGAATTATCCGTTCTGCACGATCGAGCCGAACGTCGGCCGCGTCGCGGTTCCTGACGAGCGGCTCGACCGGATCCGGGAAATTGCCAAGTCCGCGCAGGAAATCGAGACCCAGATCGAGTTCGTCGACATCGCCGGCCTCGTCCGCGGCGCCAGCCAGGGCGAAGGGCTCGGCAACCAGTTCCTCGCCAACATCCGCGAGGTCGACGCGATCGTTCATGTGCTGCGCTGCTTCGAAGGCGGCGACGTCACTCACGTCGAAGGCCGGGTCGATCCGATCGCCGACGCCGAGACCGTCGAAACCGAGCTGATGCTCGCCGACCTCGATAGCCTCGATCGGCGCGTCCCCAACCTCGTCAAGAAGGCGCAACAGGGCGACAAGGAAGCGAAGATCGAGGCCAGCGTCCTCGGCCAGGCGCTGGAACTGCTCCGCGCGTCAAAGCCCGTCCGGCTGACCCAGCCCAAGGACCATGAGGAAGAAAAGGCCCTGCAGCGCGCCCAGCTGCTGACGGCCAAGCCCGTGCTCTACGTCTGCAACGTCGACGAGGGCGACGCCGCCGAGGGCAATGCTCTGTCGCAACGCGTCTTCGAGAAGGCCAAGGCGGAAAATGCCAAGGCGGTCGTCGTCTCGGCCGCGATCGAGGCCGAGATCGCGACCCTGCCGGCCGAAGAGCGCGAGGCGTTCCTCGCCGACCTTGGCCTTGAGGAAACCGGCCTCAGCCGCGTCATCCGCGCCGGCTACGAGCTCCTGGGCCTGATCACCTTCTTCACCGCCGGGCCAAAGGAAGCGCGCGCCTGGACCGTCCACAAGGGCGCCCGCGCGCCCGAGGCCGCCGGGGAGATCCACACCGATTTCGAACGCGGCTTCATTCGCGCCGAAACCATCGCCTATGAAGACTTCATCGCCTGCGGCGGCGAAGCCGGCGCGCGCGACGCGGGCAAGCTCCGCTCCGAAGGCAAGGAATATGTCGTCCAGGACGGCGACGTATTGCTGTTCCGCTTCAACGTCTGACGCGGCTTAGGCGCCGCGCGTTCCCCGCGCTTCGCGGCACAACATCCAGCTCAGGAGCGCCGGGACGACAACGCCGACATAGCTCACCCATTCGGGGATCGTGTGCGACCCGATGATGATCTGGAAATGGGTGAATAGGCGATAGAGATGAAGGATCGCCATGACGGCGAAGATCGCCGATGCGATCCAGGTGAATGGTCGTGCCATTTGATGTCCCCCTATTTCTGCCCCGCGCTATCCTAATCCTCAACGAGGCGGCGCGCGAGCCTCAGCGTCAGCAGCACCCACAGCATGCCGAAAACCCAGCCGCCGATGACGTCGCTCGGCCAATGAACGCCGAGCATGACCCGGCTTGCGCCGATAAACAGCGAGAGCAGCACGGCAAGGGCGGCGGCGGTCCGGTGCCAGCGGGTGCCGGCGGTCAGGATCAGCGCAAGCGCCAGGTAGAAAATCATCGAATTGGCAGCGTGGCCGCTGGGGAAGGATGAGGTCCTGACTACCACCAGATGCGGTTCGATCTCCGGCCTGGCCCGCGCGATCCACAGCTTCTGCGCTTCGGAAAGGCCGCGGCCGATCATGACGATGGCGATGAACACCCACGGCAGATCGCGGTGGCCGGCATAACCAAGCCAGAGCGCGGCGGCGATGCTTGCGGCGATAAGCAGGTCGGGCTCGCCAAGCAGCGTGACGGCGCGCGCGATCGCCGCCAGCGCCGGGCGATTACCCGCGTAGAGGCTTTCGTAGATCCCCCGGTCGAGGGGACCCGCGCCCCACAGGAGCATAGCCAGCCATAAGGCAGCCAGCGCGGCGAGCGCCGCGCTGAACCGCCATTGGCCGCCCCGTGCTAGAACTTCACGCCCGCGCGGATACCGATCGTGCGCGGCCTGCCCGGCAGGATGTAGGTTCGTTCGCACGAGCTACAGGCGACGAAACGCGCCTGCTCGTTGCGTTCGTCGAAGACGTTGCTGACGAAGATTTCTGTGTTGAACTGTTTCCAGTCGAAGCCCGCGAACAGGTTGAGCACCGTCGACGCGCGAATCCGCCCGAGGTAATCGTTCGGATTGATTCCAAGGAGCAGATTGACCTGACGAAGGTCGGCCGCCGCTGAGCTTTGGTAGACCACGTTGCCCTGCACGTGGGCATTCCCGATACCAATCGGCCAGTTATAGCGGGCCGTCCCGGTGGCTTTGAGTTCGGGCGTGACCGGCAGTCGCGTGCCCGAGGGAGTGACGATGCCGGAGGCGCTGCAGCTTTCGTCGTCGGTGTTGACGGCGCAGATGTTCCCTTTCGTCTTCGCATCGTTATAGGCGGCCGAGGCGCTCAGCGACAGGCCGCCGGCAACGTAATTGATGTCGCTTTCGATGCCGTTGATGACCGCGTCGCGCCCGTTCTGGACGATCGTCAGGCTGTTGGGTCCGAGGAAGCTGAACTGGAACGCCTTCCAGGTCTGGTGATAGATCGCGCCGTTCCAGGTGACGGGGCCGAACCTGGTTTTCCAGCCCGCCTCGTAATTGGTCAGATAGTCCGCTTCATAGGGTGCGGTGCCAGGTGCACGATTAAGCCCGCCGGGCCGGAATCCGCGCGACCAGGTCGCATAGAACATCGTCGTGTCGTTGGGCTTGAACCGAGCGCTGAGCCGATGGCTGAAGCCGTCACCCTTGGTGTGCTTGGGAACGGCGACGCCGTTCTCGACTGCGCCGACGTTCGTGCACGGCGTGCCGGCCACCCCGCCCGAGGCGAGGTCAGCGGCTGGATCGTCGTAGGCTTGGTCGCCGTTGACGGTCAGGCAGCGGCGAACGCCGCCGCTTGCGCCCGCGCCGTTCGGTGGTGGCGGTGGGCCATCGACCTCATTGAAAGCGGGGTTCTTTCCGAAGCCGGCGAAACCGAATAGGCTGTTATCGTATCGGTACAGCCGCCCACCCGCGATCAAGGTGATCTTGGGTGTGATGTCGAACTCGCCTTCGCCGAAGATCGCCCAATCGCGGTCGACGCGATCCTCGAGCGTCAGCCAGATCGTCCCCGGCCAGCCGTTGACCGACAGGTCCGGTGCCAATCCCGGGACGAGGTAATCCTGCAAGATATGATTGGACTGGCGCTGATAGAATGCGCCGAACAACGCCCGCAGCGGATTGTCCCTGGGCGTCGCAATCCTGACCTCCTGGCTAAGCTTCTTGAAATGCTCGGTGCCGTTGATGAACTGCGTCGGGACGATCGGGTTGCCGGCGGAATCCTGGTAATAGAGGTAATTCGCAATACCGCCGACGCTTTCATAGAGGTTGTCGTAAGCCTCGATATAATCGGTGTAGTCGGCGAATGATTCCGTTGGCCGGTCCATGTACGCGCCGGCGTAAGTCAGGTCGAAGTTCCAGATCTTGCCTTCGATGGTGAGCGCCGCCTGAGTGAACTGGTCCTTGCGATATTCATTGTTGCTGAAGCGCTGGGCCTGCAGGTCGCCCAAGTCCACGGCCGCGCCGGGGAACCCTTCATATTTCGCAAATTGGTGCATGATGGTCGGCGTGACCGTCCAATTGTCGTCAAGGTCGATCTTCAGCGCCGCGCGGCCGCCATACAGTTCGGCCGTGTTGATATCGCGCCTCTCGAGGCCCGCGTTGGTGACGGTGTAGCCGTTACGGATGCAGCCGTCGGGGATTGCGTCGCCGCAATAGGTCCGCGAACCGAAGACGTTGTCGATGAAGCCGGCGTCGCGCTGGTAAAACCCGACGGCCCGGAAAGCGATGCGGCTGGCGAGCGGAATGTTGATCATCCCTTCGAGCTTGCCGCCCGGTTGATGGCCGTGCGCCGTCATGTTCAACTCGCCGTCGATGCGGCCATAGGTCGCATTGAGGTCCGGCTTATTGGTGATGATGCGGATCGTGCCCGCTTCGCTGAGCGCGCCGTAAAGTGTGCCCTGTGGTCCGGCGAGGCTCTCGATGCGGGCAATGTCGTAGATGTGGACGTCGAGCGCGCCGCCGATCGTCGTCACGGGCTGCTCGTCGAGATAAACGCCGACCGATGGCGGCGAGCCGGAGTGGTTGCCATCGCCGCCGCTGGCCACACCGCGCATGTAGACGACTGCGCCGCCCGATTGCGAGACGTTATAGCTCACCGAGGGGAGCTGCTTGGTATATTGCTCGAAGTTCGAGATATCGAGCTGGTCGAGCTTGCGCGTCCCCAGTACCTGCACGCTCTGGGGAACGTCCTGCAGGTTTTCCGCGCGCTTTGTCGCGGTGATGATGATTTCGGTCGAGTCCCGGGCCTGCCCGTCCTGGGCCTGCTGCACAGCGGGAGGAGGTGCAGTCACGTCGGTGGCGCCTTGCGTCGTGGTCGGCGCCGGCTGCGGGGCCGGAGTATCCTGGGCGAAGGCGGGAGTTGCCAGCGCGGTCGAAGCGAGAAATCCCAGCGTGAGGCTGCGGCAAGTGCGGTTGATCATCGAATGGCCCCCATTCGTAAATGTGTCATCAATCCGTCAGAGCGCCGCATTCTTGTCAATCAGGGATGCGCGATCCACCCGCCGAATGTTTCGCAAGCGTTGCGTTCAAGTCGCAGGGGCGCTGGGATAGGCATCGACCACGGGCCCCAGCGCCTCCTTGAGCGGGCCAAGGTGGGCGTCATAGCCGCGCCATTCCTCGGTCGCGTCGCGATAGATGGGCTTGCGCACCTGCTCGGAGCTCGGGGTGCGGACCGCGCGCTCGGTCCGGTGGAACTCGAGGCAGGCCGACTCGAAATCCAGGCCGCAATAGGCGAGCAGCGCCCGAACCTCGGCCTCGGTGTCATCGACCATCCGCTCATAAATGACGCACTGGACCCGTCCCGGCAGCACCGCGTCCATGTGCGCCATCAGCCGCACATAATCGGCGTAATAACGACCGAGATCGTCGAGGCTGTAGGTGAAGTCCTGACCGCTCGCGAAATGCTGGCGGAAATTGGACGTGCAGCAGGCCAGCGGATGGCGCCGCGCGTCGATGATCCTGGCGTTGGGTAGAACGAGCTGAATGAAGGGCGTGTAGAGCCAGTTGTTGGGCAGCTTGTCGATGAAGAAGGGGCGGTCCGTTCGCCGTTGCGGCGCGACGCGCTTCAGATATTCCTCGCCGATTGCCCGCCTGCCGTCCGCGTCGAGCTTGAACGCCCCTTCCGGATAATCACCGACCTTGCGCACGAGCGCAGGCAAATCGGCAAGCTCGGACGTCCCTTCGATCTGGCTGTGGCTCGACAGAATCTGTTCGACCAGCGTCGAACCCGACCGTGGCAGTCCCAGGATGAAGATCGGGTCGGGCGCATCGCACCCGCCCTGCCGGTCGGCGAAAGCCTCCGGCGTCGCGGCGGCAATGCAGCGATCGACCACGCCGCTGATGTCCCGGGAACGGAACGGCCGCGATTTCAGCCGCAGCGCATTGCCCGCCGCATAATGGCCAAACGCATCCTCGAACTGCTTGAGGTCGTGCATCGCCTTGCCGAGCGCGAACTCGAGATGGAGCCGGTCCTGCACCGCCAGGCCGGGAGAGGCGAGCGCCTGGCGCATGGCGATAATGTCGGCATCGCTGAACTTCACCGTCTTCAGGTTGGAAAGGCTGAACCAGGCTTCGCCGAGCGACGGCTGAAGCGCGATGGCCTTGCGATAGGCCGCAATCCCTTCGTCGAGGCGCCCGACCGTTTTCAGCATGTGGCCATAGCTGAGCCAGACCCGCGTCTGCCCGGGAGTCCGCGCCAACACGTCCTCATAGAGGCGAATCGCTTCCTCGAAGTCGCCAAGCCGGCCGAGGGTCGCGGCCTTGAGGTTCATGTGCCCGATCTGGTCGGGTTCCTCCGCAAACACCTCGTCGAGCAGGCCGATGGCCTCCGCCGGCCGGCCCATCCGCCCGAGGACCAATGCCAGGTTCGACTTGGCCGCGGTCCATTGCGGCGCCAGCTCCACGGCCCGGCGAAGGAGAGTCTCGGCGTCGTGCCAGCGCCCGATCCGCGCAGCCAGCTCCGCCAGCATCCGGATGGCGGACGGATCGTAGGGATCCTCCTTCAAATAGGGCTTCAGGATCCGCTCGGCCTCGGCCAACCGGTTCTCATTGAGCGCGGTCGCCGCCTCAATCAGCTGGGGTTGATGCCTGCTTGCCACGCGGCGAGCCTAGCGTGCGCCGCGCACTCGCGCCAAGCCGGACGCCTCGCTATGCGCCGCATATGATCTATTTCGAAGACCTCAAGCTCGGTGTCGAGCGCTATTACGGCAGCTATGAAGTGACGCGCGAGGAAGTGCTCGAATTTGCTGCGAAGTACGACCCCCAGCCCTTCCACCTCAGCGATGAGGCTGCAGCCCGGACCCATTTCGGCCGGCTCGCGGCAAGCGGCTGGCACACAGGCTCGATGGCGATGGCGGTGATTGCGAGGGCCGTGGTCGCCGAGGAACAGGCCGGTCTCGGCTCGCCAGGGCTCGATGAGTTGCGCTGGCTGAAGCCCGTCTATCCGGGCGACACGCTGCACGTCAGCGGGACCATCATCGACAAGCGCGAATCGCGCTCGAAGCCCGACATTGGGATATTCCGGACGAAGACGAAGGTCACCAACCAGGACCAGGTCCCGGTGATGACCTTCGTCTCCATCGTGCTTATCCGCCGCCGGGCGCCGGAGGCGGAGAGCTAGGGCTTACTGCGAACGGCGCTGTTCGCGCGCGGTGCGACGAGCTTCGCGATCCGTACTCCGCGAAGAGCTCGTCGAGCGGTTGAACCCACTCCAGTTCGGCTTGACGGCCGTCCGGCGCGTGGTGGCGTTGGTCCGCGTCGTGCCGCTCGTCGTGGCGGTCGAGGTCAAGGCCGGCGACCGCTTCGACCAATAGGCCTTCTGCAGCGGGGTCATGGCGTACGGCCGACGATAGGAATCGTAGACGTAGTAGCCAGTGCCCGGATAATAATAATTGTTGTACCAGCCGTAATAAGGCGAGCCGTAGCCAGAGCCATAGCCGTACGGGCTGTAGCCGGCGCCATAGCTGCCATAGCCGTAGGGGCTGTAGCCGCCGTAGCCGCCATAGCCCGAGCCATAGTAGCCGCCATAGGGGCTGCCATAGCCCATGCCGAGGCCCATATCGCCATAAGCGCAGCCGCCGAGCGCGAGCGCGCCCGCAGCAATTGCACTGATCATTGGAATACGCATGTTACACCTGTCGTAAATGTTTGGGGTTGCAGTCGAAAACGATCAGCGACCTCTGCCGTTCCTTACCTGAACGAAATGTTTCTCACTTCGGCTCAGGATAGTCGTATTTGAACGGATCCGTCGGCGCCGGCTGGGTCGGCAGCGGCGGGCGCGGCAGCTCCTTGTCGCTGTTCGCAGCGGCAAGCAGCATCCCCGCCATGATCACAGAAGCCTGGCGCAAATCGTCGCCGCGCAGGTGATCGACGGTGTCGATGCTCGAATGGTGGACGCGGCTCTCATAATCGAGCGGATCCTGGATGAACTGGAAGCCCTGCAGTCCAACCGCCTGCATGAACACGTGGTCGGTTCCGCCGGTCTTGCCGGCGACGATCGAATCCGCCCCCATCGAGCTGAACGGCGACAGCCATTCGCGCAGCAGCGGGACCGCGGCCGCATTGCCCTCGGCATAGATGCCGCGAACCTTCCCCGAGCCATTGTCGATGTTGAAATAGGCCTTGAGGTCTTCGTAGCCGGGCCGCTTCACGATCGGGTAGCGGCTGGCCCAGGTGTAATAAGCGGTCATTCCGTCCATGCCGGCGGGAGTCGGCCGATCGACGAGATGCTGCTGAAGGTAGGCGCGGCTGCCGAGCAGCCCCTGCTCCTCCCCGTCCCACAGGGCGAAACGGATGGTCCGCTTGGGGCGGACGCCGAGCTGGCGAAGGATTCGCGCTGCTTCGATAACGACGATGCTGCCGGCGCCATCGTCGGCAGCGCCGTCGGCCGCAACCCAGCTGTCGAAATGCGCGCCGGCCATGACGTAACCGGCCTTGGGATCAGATCCCGGGATTTCGGCGATGACGTTGTTGGCGTTGTGGTCGCGGTCGTCGAAGGAGGCGTCTGAATTGAGCTCGATCACCGGCGCCGGTCCGGCCTTGGCCAGCCGCGCCAGGCGGCGATAATCCTCGGCCGCCACTTCGAAGCCGGGAAGGCTCGGCGTTTGCCCGACCAGATAGGTGTAGCCCTCGCCCGACACGAGCCGCCCATCGCGATAGCTCTTGCGGACCCAGGCGACCGCGCCCTCGCCCTTCAGGAAATCATCGAGCTGCTTGGCGAACTGGACCCGCTTCAGGCGACGGTCGAGCGCGTCCGGGTCGTAATTGGGCAAGTTGTAGACATCCTCCTCGCTGATGTCCTTTTCGGTCAGCCGCTTGAAGGCGCCTTCCTTCGGTTCGTCGGTCGTGCCCGGCAGGGAAACGAGCACGATCTTGCCGGCAAGCTGGCCGCGATAGGCGGCGAAATGCTCGGGCTTGTCGATCGGTGCGACGACGATCGGTGCGCGGATCGCGCCGTTGGTGCCCGGGGTCCAGGCGACCGGGATCGTGACCATGTCGATCGGGCGCGGCGAGATCATGCGCGCATAGGCCTGGCTGAAGTTCCAGCCGCGGCCGAAGTCGAACGGCTCGCGACGGACATTGCTGAGCCCGTAGGCGCGCAACTTGGCCACCGCCCAGTCCTGCGCGCGATCGCTGTTGTTGGAATTGGTCAGGCGGCCGCCAATGCCGTCCATCAGCTGGCTGGCGTTCACCAGCACCTGGCTGCGATTCATCCCTTCGTCGATGATCCGCGCCGTATCATTCGGCGCCGCGCTGCCCGCTGTGGCGGCGATCGCTGCCGCCGATGCGAGCAGCATGATTCCAAGCTTCTTCATCTTCAGGTTCCCCTCAATTCGACTGCGGATAATCATATTTGAACGGATCGCTCGCGGTCGGCTGCCTTGGCAGCGGAGCGCGCGGCAATTCCTCGTCGCTGTTCGCGGCGGCAAGCAGGACCCCGGCCATGATCGTGGCCGCCTGGCGCAAGTCGTCCGCCTTCAGGCGATCGACGGTGTCGGCGTTCGTATGGTGGACGCGGCTCCCGTAATCGAGCGGGTCCTGGATGAACTGGAAGCCGGGCGCGGCGACCGCCTGAAAGGATTCATGGTCGGTACCGGTGGTGGGGCCCGCCACGACCGCGCCCGCGCCCATGCTCTTGAACGGCGCAAGCCACTCGCTGAGCAAAGGAACGGCGGCGGCATTCCCCTCCGAATAGATGCCGCGGATTTTGCCGGATCCGTTGTCGATGTTGAAACAGGCCTTCATCGCGCCGTAGCCGGGCCGCGGCGTCACTGGATAATTCCGGACCAGCTGGTCCCACAGCAGCACCCCGCCCGGTCCGATCGCACCGGGTCGCGAGGCGATATGATCCTGAACGTAGTTGGCCGAACCGTAGAGCCCCTGCTCCTCACCGGACCACAAGGCGAAACGGATAGTGCGCTTGGGCCGCACGCCGAGCTGGCGAAGGATCCGCGCAGCCTCCATCACGACGACGCTGCCCGCGCCATTATCGGCGGCACCGTCGGCGGCGGCCCAGCTGTCGAAATGGGCCCCGGCCATGACGTAGCCGGCCTTGGGATCGGTCCCCGGCAAGTCCGCGATGACGTTATAGGCGTTGGGATCGTCGTCGAGGTAACGGACGTCGCTATTGATCTCGAGCACGGGATTTTCACCCGACTTCGCCATCCGGGCGATCCGCCGATAGTCCTCGGCGGCGAGCTCGACGGCCGGCAGCCTGGGCGAATCCCCGACCGCATGCTGATAACCCTCGCCGGAGATGAGCTTCCCATCGCGGTACGACTTGCGGACCCAGGCCACGGCCCCTTCCGCGGCGAGGAACTTGTCCATCTGGCGGAAGAAATCGATGCGCTTGAGCCATTCGACCGGCTCGTTCGGGTCGAAAGCGGGCACGGCATATTGGTCACGCTTGGCGATGTCCTCCGCAGTCAGCCGCTTGAACGGAGCATCGGCGGGCTCACCGGCGTTACCGGGCAAGTTGATGAGCACGATCTTGCCCGCAAGCTTGCCCCGATTGGCGGCGAAATGCTCGAGCTTGTCGAGCGGCGCGACCACCACCGGGGCCCGCACCGTGCCATTGGTGGGCGGTGTCCAGGCGACCGGGATCGCGGTCAGCGTGATGGGACGCGGTGCTACCAGGCGAACGCTTGAATCGACAATGTCCCAGCCGCGTCCGAAGCGGTACGGCTCGCGATGGACGTTGGTGAGACCATAGCCCTGGAACTTGGCGACCGCCCAGTTCTGGGCCTTCCGCATGTTGGTCGAGATGGTCAGCCGCGGGCCGATTCCATCCATCAGCTGATGGGCGGTGACCAGCACCTGGCTGCGGTTCATCCCCTCATCGATAATCCGCGCGGTGTCGTTCGCCGCCGCCGCGGCAGGAACAGCCGCGATCCACGCCGAAGCGACGAGCAAGCCGGATGCGCGCATGATTTCCCCCCAAAACAAAACCGCCGGCACGCGTTTCAGCATGCCGGCGGCAGAACCTCAAACATTGTTCGACAGACGGCTCAGCCGGCCACGCCCTGCTTGGCCTTGGCGCGGCGGGTCTTGGCCTGGTTCTGCGGCTCAAGGACCCCCGTCACCCGCACCGCCCGCTTCGCGTCATGCCAGACCTGCTGGTAGGCGAGGTAGCCGAGGATCGTGGCGAAGAGCAGGAAGATCGAAACCGCAAGGCCCGACGCATGGCGGCTTTCCAGCTTCGGCTCCGCTGTCCACACCAGGAACGCCGAGACGTCTTTGGCCATCTGGTCCACCGTCGGCTTCGGATTGCCCGGCGCATAAGTGACCTGGCCTTCGCTGGTCAGCGGCGGCGGCATCGCCAGGTTCAAGTTCGCGAAATAGGGGTTGAAGTGCAGGTTCTGCGGCGGCTTCGCCGTCGCCGGAACTGGCTGCCCCTCTTCATTGCGATAGGTATCGGCGTTGCGATAGCCGGTCAGCAGCGAATAGACGTAGGCGGCCCCGCCTTCGCGCGCCTTGGTGATCAGCGACAGGTCGGGCGGAAGGGCATTGTTGTTCGCCGAGCGCGCCGCAACCTCATTGGCGAAGGGCGCCGGGAAGCGGTCCGATGGGATCGCCTTGCGGCCGGCTGCCTCACCCGTGTCGGGGTTGATCGACGGTACCTGGGTCTTCCAGTCCGACGCGATCTTCTTGATCTCGGCGTCGTTGTAGCCAATCCCCTTGAGGTCACGGAACGAGACGAAGCTCAGGCTGTGGCACGCCGAGCAGACCTCCGCATAGACCTGGAAACCGCGCTGCAGCTGCGCCTTGTCGAACTTGCCGAAGGGCCCGTCGCTCGGAAGCGAGAGGGGCTTCGCCTCGCGGTGGAATTCCTCCGCCACCGGAGTTTCCGGCGGATTGCTGAAATAGTCGGAAACGCCGCTGATCATGGAGATCAGGAGGACGGCGGCGAAGACCGCGCCGATGAAGCCTAGGATGATACGCATGGTCTGCCCGTCCCCTTAACTGACGACCGCTCGGGAGCCGGCGCGTGGACGCTTCTGCCCGATCGGCGTGGCTTCGGCAGCCTCGCCGTGAAGGACGCTGGACGAGATCGAGCTCGGCAGCGGATCGGGGGTCTCGAAGGCTGCAACCAGCGGCAGGATCACGAGGAAATGGAGAAAATAATAAGCGGACGCGGCCTGGCCGAGCGCGATGTTCAGCGGCGAGATCTCCGCTCCGCCGACATAGCCGAGGACGATCACGTCGATGACCAGCAGCCAGAAGAAGCGCTTGAACATCGGCCGGTACGAACCCGAGCGGACCGGCGACTTGTCGATCCACGGCAGGAAGAACAGCAGCAGGATCGAGCCGAACATTGCCAGCACGCCCCACAGCTTGGCCGGGAGGATGAAGTCCAGCGTGAAGGAGCGGAGGATCGCGTAGAAGGGCCAGAAATACCATTCGGGGACGATGTGCGCCGGCGTCGCGAGCGGGTTGGCCTGAATGTAATTGTCCGGGTGCCCGAGATAGTTGGGCACGAAGTAAGTGACGAGCGCGAAGACCAGCAGGACGAGCCCGGCGAACCAGCCGTCCTTGGCGGTGTAGAAGGGGTGGAACGGCAGCGTGTCCTTCTCGTCCTTGACGTCGACGCCGGTCGGATTGCCCGAGCCCGGGATGTGCAGCGCCCAGATGTGCAGGATGACCACTGCAGCAATCACGAACGGCAGCAGATAGTGGAGCGAGAAGAAGCGGGTCAGCGCGGCCTGGTCGGGGGCATAGCCGCCGAGCAGCCAGATCCGCAGCGGCTCACCGATGATCGGGAAGGCCGAGAAGAAGCCGGTGATCACCTGCGCGCCCCAATAGCTCATTTGGCCCCAGGGCAGGACATAACCCATGAACGCCGTCGCCATCATCAGCAGATAGATGACGAGCCCGAGCATCCACACCAGCTCGCGCGGCGCCTTGTACGAGCCGTAATAAAGGCCGCGGAAGATGTGGATGTAAGTGACGATGAAGAAGAAGCTGGCGCCGTTCATGTGGGCGTAGCGGAGCAGCCAGCCGGCGTTGACGTCGCGCATGATGTGCTCGACCGACGCGAACGCGCCGTCGGCGCTTGCGAAATACCACATCGCCAGCGTGATGCCGGTCACGATCTGGATCATCAGGAAGATCCCGGCGAGGACGCCGAAATTCCAGAAGTAGTTGAGGTTGCGCGGCACCGGATAGCCGCCGCCGATGGCGCCATAGGCCAGGCGCGGCAAAGGCAGGCGTTCGTCCAGCCAGCGCATGAACGAATTCTTGGGTTCGTAGGCCTTGGCCCAGGAGAAGCTCATCTTGCTTGTCTGCCCCCTCAGCCGATCTCGACCGTCGTCGGCGATGTGAACTTATATTCCGGCACCACGAGGTTCGTCGGCGCCGGGCCCTGCCGGATGCGCGCGGCGGTGTCGTACATCGATCCGTGACACGGACAGAAATAGCCGCCGTAGGGACCGCGATTCTCGCCCTCGCCAATACCCAGCGGCACGCAGCCGAGGTGGGTGCAGACGCCGAGCGTGATCAGCCAGTTGGCCTTGCCCGGCTTGGTCCGCTGCGCCAGCGATTGTGGGTCGCGCAGGTCGCTGAGCTTGACCGCATTGGCCTCGGCGATTTCCTTCGGCGTCAAGTTGCGGACGAACACCGGCTGCTTGCGCCAGCTGACCTTGATGCCCTGCCCCGGCTGGATCTTCGAAATGTCGACTTCGGTCGTGGCCATCGCCAGCACATCGGCGGGCGGGCCCATCTGGAGCAGCAGCGGCGCCAATGCGACGACGCCGCCGACCCCGGCGAAGCTGACTGCGGCAACGTTCAGGAAGTCGCGGCGACGGAAGCCGTCACCACTGGAATCGCTGGTCGTCGAACCCTCAGCGGACTGAGCCTTGGTGGCCATCGTTCCCCTTTTTGACACGAACGGTCAGGCGTGCCGGATGGCACTCGAAAGCCGCGCAGCGGACCAAGCCCGAAGCGCGATTGGCGGGTCTGATAGCGAGCGCTTTGGGGGCGGACAAGGGGCCGAGTGAAGCCAACCAGCCGCCCTCACAAATGGTCTCAACGACAGACCTTAAGGGGCGTAGGTCGTGCCCCCGGCTCGCTTCGTCGGGAAGACGATAGGCTTCATGTGGCGTTCACCGCCCAAGCCCGACTGCGTGTCGCACAGAGCGGGAGCACTATCGTGGACCTCAACTATCTCTTTCATCGCCAGCAGGTCGAACGGACCATGGCGCAGGCGGCGGCATCGGAAGCCGCGCGCCTCATCCACCTCGAGCTCGCCGAAGAATATGAGCGCCGGATCGTGGCCATGAGCGACGGCACGGTCAGCTTCTCGCCGACCGAGGACGAGGACTAAGACGCTTCGGCTATCGGCGCAGTCGCCGGTTCGGCCTTGTGCTCGCGCCGGCCCTTATAGGCCGAGTGGAACATGACCGCGGCGGCATAGATAACCACGACGCAAACGAGCCAGCGCAGCATCTCCAGCGGCATCGACTTGACCAGGAACGCGGCGACCAGGACCGCGGGGATGCCGCCAATCGCCAGGCCAAGCGCGATCCTGAGATCGGCATTGCCCAATTTGATGTGGCGAATGCTCGCCCCCGCGCCCGTGATCGCGGCGCCGCCCGCCATGATCGGGAAACAGAGCCGAGGATCCATGCCCATCAGGCTCAGCATCACCAGCGTCGGGGCATAATTCCCCACTCCGAAATTTAGCAGGAGGCCAAAGCCGAAATTCGCGATGATGGCGATGATCATCAGCGTCAGCGGCAGGCTGTTGGCCGCGCCGCCCCCGGGGAAGAGCTGAAGGTTGGTCATCGCGTAAGCGGTTGCCGCGAGTACGAGCGCAATGGCAACGACGAGCTGGACGATCCACACGCGGGTCCGCGCGACCAGCGGCGCGCCGAGCAGGCCGCCGACGAGCAGGGCAAGCACGCTGCCGACCAGAAGCACCGGATCCACGAGGACGCCGAGCAGGAGGAGGAAGATGATCGCTTCCATCATCGAGGGTGGCGTGAGGCCCACCAGCATCGTCGGCGGGATCAGCCGATCGGGCACCAGCCCGCGGAACTTCAGCCAGGCGGTGGTCGGCGCAAATGAGCCGATGCCGAGGGTGTCGAAGAAGTTGACGACGACTCCGACAACAAGCGCCTCCAGATTCGGGGTCGCCGATTGGCGAATGGCGGCACGGAGAAGGACGAGGGCGAAGAGCAGGACGGCCAGGCCGACAGGAATCAACAGCGCAATCAGCATGGTCCCACCCCCCACCGTGAGGGCGGGATGCTACGCCAATGCAGGCCTGACGCAACCGGCCCGGCCGGCGGTGAAATATTCGCCGCGCCGCTGACTTCGCCGGCCGCCTCGGGAATCACTCTCCCCGAAGCCCGAATCGCATCGACGCTGCCCGGCCAACCCCGGGCAATCGGCGCAGCACGGGCGCCGGACGACAATTTTTTCGAGAGCGAGATTCACATCATGGCGAACAATGCGGGCAAGATTCTTTCGCGGATCAAGGACGAGGAAATCGATTGGATCGATCTTCGATTTACCGACCCCAAGGGCAAGTGGCAGCATCTGACCATGGCCTCGGGCCTGATCGACGAGGACCAGCTGACCGACGGCCTGATGTTCGACGGCAGCTCGATTGCGGGCTGGAAGGCGATCAACGAAAGCGACATGATCCTGAAGCCGGACCTGGACGCGGCCTATATCGATCCATTCAGCGCGACCCCGATGCTGGTCCTGGTCTGCAACATCGTCGAACCCGCGACCGGCGAGCTTTACGGCCGCGACCCGCGCTCGACCGCGACCCGCGCCGAGGCTTATCTGAAGGCCACGGGCGTCGGCGATACCGTCTTTGTCGGTCCCGAAGCCGAATTCTTCATGTTCGACGACGTCCGCTTCGAGGACAGCTACAACGCCTCGGGCTATCGCATCGACGACATCGAGCTGCCGACCAACACCGGCCGCGAATATGACGGCGGCAACATGGCCCACCGGCCGCGCGCCAAGGGCGGCTATTTCCCGGTCGCCCCGGTCGACAGCGCCATGGACATCCGCGGCGAGATGGTCGCGACGATGATCGAAATGGGCCTGCCGATGGACAAGCACCATCACGAAGTCGCCGCCGCGCAGCACGAGCTCGGCCTCACCTATGGCGGCCTCGTCGAGACCGCCGACCGGATGCAGGTCTACAAATATGTCGTGCACATGGTCGCCCATGCCTACGGCAAGACGGCAACGTTCATGCCCAAGCCGATCGCCCAGGATAACGGCAGCGGCATGCACACCCACATGTCGATCTGGAAGGGCGGCAAGCCGCTGTTCGCAGGCAATGGCTATGCGGGCCTCAGCGAAACCGCGCTCTATTTCATCGGCGGCGTCATCAAGCACGCCCGCGCGCTGAACGCGTTCACCAACCCGACCACCAATAGCTACAAGCGGCTGGTCCCCGGCTTCGAAGCGCCGGTGCTGCTCGCTTATTCGAGCCGCAACCGCTCCGCTTCCTGCCGGATCCCGTACGGCGCGGGGGAAAAGGCGAAGCGCGTCGAATTCCGCTTCCCCGACGCCCTGGCCAACCCGTATCTCGCTTATTCGGCAATCATGATGGCCGGCCTCGACGGCATCCAGAACCGCATCCATCCGGGCGACCCGATGGACAAGAACCTCTACGACCTGCCGCCGCAGGAGCTGGTCAACGTTCCGACCGTATGCGGATCGCTGCGTGAAGCGCTGGTTTCGCTGAACGCGGACCGCGCCTTCCTGACCCGCGGCGACGTGTTCAGCGACGACCAGATCGACGCCTACATGGAGCTCAAGTGGGAAGAGGTTATGCGCTGGGAAACGACGCCCAGCCCCGTCGAATTCGACATGTATTATTCGGCCTAATTTGAATCGTCATAATTTTGGTCTAAGCTACGTCTTTCGGGACGCCGGTGGAGGGAACCCTCCCACCTTCCCTTTCCCTCCATCGGCATCGTCCGTCGCTCCTAGCGGCGGACGAACGTCTGGCCCTCCGCAGAGCTGCGGGCGAGCGTCTGGCCCTCCGCAGAGCTGCGGGCGAGCGTCTGGCCCTCCGCAGAGCTGCGG
>JAZJZO010000001.1:196183-226219 GCA_040389765.1 Pseudomonadota bacterium
CGTCTGGCCCTCCGCAGAGCTGCGGGCGAGCGTCTGGCCCTCCGCAGAGCTGCGGACGTATATGCTGCCGACTTCATCCTTCGCCGCGAGTTTCCAGTCGGGTGAGCCCGCGAGCAGCCGGGCAAGGCCGTTGTCGCGGTTGGGGACCATCGCCCAGCGGATGTTCCAGCGCTTCACCGCCCGATCGAGCGCAGCCGCATCGCCGTGCGTGATTCTGGCATAGTCGACCACCAGCTCGTCGCCGTACATGTCGCCGCGCCCGTCGATGTACGGACGAATCCCTGAGAGGATCAGCGGCCCGCCCATCGAATAGCCGTTGAGCAGCGGCTGCGACCGAAGCTCCGCCGGAACCATGGCGATCAGGCGCCAGGGATTGGCCTCATTCTGTGGCGGGCTCAGCGGCATCGCCGCGCGAATGAGCACGAGCACGGCGGCCGCGGCCGCGGCGAGCTGGGCGAGTCCCTTCCGGACCATCCGCTTCTGATCCCGGGCAAAGCCCTGCGGCAGGATCATCGCCGCGACGATCGCAAGCACGGCCTGGTGGCGGACCTGGAGCAACGCAAGCACGAGCAGCGCCGCCAGCAGCACCCAGCGGACCGGGTGGAGCTTCGGCCGCTTCCACGCGATCAGCACCAGCGTCAGCGCCAGCACCGCAAAAAAGAATGGCGTTACCGCCGGAGTCGACGGTTTCCACTCATCGATCAGAGGCAGCATGGCGAGGCTTGCGATCTTGAATGGGTGAATCACGCCGGCAAGGCCGTTGGCGTTCACGAAGACGGCGGCAGCGCAGGCCGCACCGAACAGGCCCCACTGGCGAATGACACGCCCCTTGTCGGCTGAGGCCACCAGCGCCTCGAGCCCGAAGGCCCCGGCGATCGCCAGCCCCATGACGAAGCTGCCGTGGAGGTTCGCCCAGACGATCATCAGCAAGGCGGCAACCAGCGGCGGCGCGCCATCCCGATCGCGAGCGCGCAGCATCAACCAGGTCCAGAGAGCGATCAGCGGCCAGGCGAGGACATGCGGCCGGGCCAGCGTCATCGGCACCAGCGCGAAATCCATCAGCACGACCGGCACCAGGGCGAGGCGAATGAAGCGGCTGGCCGTGAAATAGACGAGACCGTGGATCGCCATCAGCGCTGCCGTGACCAGCGCCGCGACCCCGCCATAACCGGCAAGCCTATAAGCCCCGGCGTAGAAAACCTCAGCCAGCCATTCGATCGGGACCCAAGGCTTGCCCGCCCAAGTGAAGGAGAAGGGATCGGCATGAGGGATGGCGCGGTGGTCGAGGATCCACTGGCCGGTCGCGATGTGCCAGCTGACGTCGCCATCGTTGAAGATGGTCGCAGAACTCCCGAGCATCGCCGGGATCAGAAGGACTGCGATGAGTGCCGCGATCGCCGAGCGGTCGCGTCGCTCGGCCACCATCAGTCTTCCTCGATCAGGCTGTGGGCCTGGGTTTCGCGCATGCTGATCACGCAGATGAGGTAGATGGCGCAGAGCACCGAAATGTAGATGTAGAACCAGGCTTCGTGCCCGACGGACTTGAGCCACAGGGCGATATATTCGGCGGTTCCCCCGAAGATCGTGTTGGCGAGGGCATAGGGAAGCGCGACCCCGAGCGCCCGGATGTCGGCGGGAAAAAGCTCCGCCTTCACGATCGCGTTGATCGACGTGTAGCCGGTCAGCATCACAAGCCCGGCCATCACCAGGGCGAAGGCGCTCGCCGCGCTGTTCGTCCCCGCAAGCGTGGCGAAGATCGGGTAAGTGAAGAGGGTTCCGCAAATGCCGAAGATCATCATCACCGGCCGACGCCCGGTGCGGTCGGAAAGGCGGCCGACCAGCGGCTGCAGCAAGAGCAGGATCAGCAACGCCAGGGTCATGATCTGCGAAGCCGTCGCACGCGAAAAGCCGCTCGTGTTGACCAGGAACTTCTGCATGTAGACCGTGAAGGCATAGAAAGACGCGGTGCCGCCGGCGGTGATCCCCATGACCAGGAACGCCTCGCGCGGATGCTGGCGGAACAGGGTCACCAGGCTCGACCGCCGCCGCCGCTCCGACCGCGCCGCGACATTTTCGTAGCTCAAAGTCTCGTCGAGGCCGCGGCGGATGAAGAAGACAACGATCGCGAGCAGCGCACCGACGACGAAACCGATGCGCCAGCCCCAACTTCGCATCGCCTCCTCGCCGAGCAGCTGCTGAAGGACGACGAGCAGGGCCAGCGCCGCGAGCTGGCCGCCAATGATCGTGACGTAGAGGAAGCTCGACCAGAACCCGCGCCGGGCGCGGTCCGCGATCTCCGACATGTAGGTTGCACTCGATCCATATTCGCCGCCGAGGCTCAGGCCCTGGATCATCCGGGCAAGGAGCAGCACCAAGGGCGCGAGCAGCCCCGCCTGGGCATAGGTCGGCGCCAGCGCGATCATCAGCGAGCCGACGCACATCAGCGAGACCGACACGGTCAGCCCCTCCTTGCGGCCGCGATGGTCGGCGTAAATGCCCATGATCCAGGCGCCGATCGGGCGCATCAGGAAGCCGACCGCGAAGATCGCGGCGGTTTGCAACAACTGCGCCGTCTGGCTTTCCGCGGGGAAGAAGGACGGCGCGAAATAGAGCGCGAAGCTGGCGTAGACGTACCAGTCGAACCATTCGACCAGGTTCCCGGCCGAACCCCCGACGATGTTCTTCAGCCGCCGGCGGTGAGCGCCCCACGGATCAAGCATGGCGGGCGCGGGCCGCATTGCGGGCGGCGAACAGGAAGTAAATCAGCAGCCCCGCCGCGTTCCAGTAGAGGAACCACTTCTGGGTGTACCAGGGCAGGCTGTAGAAGAGGTAGGCGCAACCCAGGATGCCGAAGGTCCCGGTGACCCATGGCAGCGGCGTGCGGAACAGCCGCTTGATGTGCGGCGCGCGCCGCCGCATCGCCAGCATTGCCGCGCAGACCGCGATGAAGGCGGTCAGGGTCCCGGCATTGGCGAGCGCGACCAGGTCGTTGAGCGGCACCAGCCCGGCGAGAAGCGCGACCACCACCGCGGTGAACAAGGTGATGCGCACCGGCGTGCGCCGGCTCGACAGCTTGGCCAGCGACTGCGGCAGAAGCCCGTCGCGCGACATGGCGAGGAAGATTCGGCTCTGGCCGTAGAAGAAGGCAAGGATCACGGTCGGCATCCCGACCGAGGCCGACAGCGCGAGGATCTTCGCCGCCGTCGGCTGCCCGATGTCGCGTAGGATGAAAGCGAGCGGCTCGGTGCTCCTCGTGAAGCGCTCAAAGGGCACTGCGCCGACCGCCGCGGCTGCAACCGCCATGTAGATAAGGACGCAGAGCACCATCGACCCGACGATCCCGATCGACAGGTCGCGCTCCGGGTTCTTCGCCTCCTCGGCGGCGGTGGCGATGGCATCGAAGCCGTAGAAGGCGAAAAAGATGATCGCCGCCGCGGCCATCACTCCGACCTCCTGCCCCGGCGGACCATGCTTGCCGAAACCATAGGGCATGAACGGGTGGAAATTGTCGGCATTGAAGACGCTGAGCGCGACGACCACGAACATCGCCAGCGCGAGCATCTTGATCGCGACCAGCAGCGAATTGAGGTTGGCGCTTTCCTTGAGGCCGAAGATCAGCATGCCGGCGATGACGGCGATGATGAAGGCCGCGGGGAAGTTGAATACGCCGCCAAGCAAAGGGGCCGTCGCCAGCGTCTCCGGGATTCCGACAAGCGGCGAGAAATAGCCCGACCAGCCGACCGACACCGCGCTGACGACCAGGCTGTATTCCAGGATCAGCGACCAGCCGACGAACCAGGCGATCAGCTCCCCGAAGACCACGTAGCTATAGGTGTAGGCGCTGCCCGAGGCGGGAATCATGGTCGCGACCTCGGCATAAGCGAGGGCCGCGGCGGCGCAGATCGCGCCGGCAATCGCAAAGCTCAGCATCATCGAGGGCCCGGCCTTGTCGGCAGCGGTGCCGATGAGGACGAGAATGCCGGTGCCGACGATGGCGCCGACGCCAAGGAAGATGAGGTGGGGCCAGGACAGGCTCTTCTTCAGCCGATGCTCCTCCGGCACGTCCTCCGGAGCAGCCAGCGTCTTGCGATGTTTCCAGTTGGCCATGGTCCCCTCCCCGCTCGCACCAGCTTTCGCCGGGGCAGATGGAGAGGTCAATAAGTCGGCCTAGTGAACCGTGCCGAGCACTTCCTCGCTGGCCAGGGCCGCGATCACCCGCTCGATCTGCCGCCAGTGGCAGAAGCGCACGACATTGCCGTCGTCGCGGCTGCGTTCGGCGCGGACCGCGGCCTCGAGGGCGGCATCGTCGCCGAAACGCGCCATCAGCTCCGCGGCATCGTCGAGCGCGCCGCGGCAGGGGATGAAAAGCGGTTCCATACGTGCTGCTTTACCGCGTGGGCGTTTCGCGACTGCCGACGAACGTCGTCAACGCCGCGTTAGGCATGTTCTTTCGCCCAACGGCTGGAATCCCCCCTCACCCTCTGCCATGAGCGCGGCCATGGCCCAACCAACTCCCCGCCCCGCTGCCCGCGCCGGCGGCTGCTTCCTGACCCTGTGCATCATCGGCGGCGCCTTCGCGGGGCTGGCGATCGGCAATCCGATGAAGGGCGTGCTCGCCGGCACCGGGCTCGGCATCCTGCTCGCGGTCGTGCTCTGGCTCATCGACCGGCGGCGAACCGGCTAAACGACCTTTCGGCCCGACCAGATCACGCGGCCGATGCAGCTGATCTCGTCGAGGCTGAGGTCCGGCCAGTCAGGATAAGCCGGATTGTCCGACTGGATGGTGACGCGCCGCCCAACCGGGTTCAGCGCCAGCCTTTTGACCACCAGCGCATCGTCGACGCGAAGGACGTAAATGCCGTCGCGCATCCGGTGCTCACCGCAATCGTCGAGGTCGACCAGGATGTCGTCGCCAGGATTGAGCGTCGGTGCCATCGAGTCCCCTTCGACGCGGACGATCGAGAGGCGCCCGGGCGGAGTCGCGGTCAGGCTCTTCAGCCAGCGCTCGTCGAAGCCGAAATAGGGTTTGCCGGTCTCGGCGCCGACGATGGCGCCCGGGCCGGCCGAGACCAGGACCGGATGCAGCTTGATGCTGACCAGGCCATCGGCGCGGCCGGGCTCGTCGGCGGGGCCGCCAAGCATGGCTTCGGAAACCGCGAAATAGCGGGCGAGCTTGCGCCTCTCCTCTTCCTTGAGGCGCTTGGGCACGCCGCGGCGGACGAATTGCTGAATGTAAGCGGGATTGCGGCCGAGCATCCGCGACAGGCCGGCAAAGTCCTCGCCACGCTCGGCACATAAGCGTTCGAGGACAACGCGCGGGTCTAACATGGTTTTTACGTCCTTAGCTATAGGTAAATGCCTAGACAAGTAGGAAATGCGTTGGAATGAAACCGGCAGCCGAGTCGCACGAAAGCATCAAGGAATAGACCGTGCACTTACTTCGAGAGGTAGAAAAATTTCTCCGCCAAAATGACACTGCGCCGACCCGTTTCGGACGCGAAGCGGTTGGAGATCCGCGCTTTGTTTTCGATTTGCGGAGGGGACGGGACCCCCGCCCGCAGACGATCGCCCGCGTTCGCGAATATCTTGAGGGAGCGTTGTCATGAACCGCCTGCCCATGTCGGCCGCCGGTTCGGCCCTGCTGCGCGCGCTGCTCGGACGCGCGCGCGTCGATCGCAATAGGATTTTGCTTACGAATATCCGATCGGTCGACTGGCAATCCCTGACTTTCAATGGCGAACGGCACCGGATCGAGCTGCGCATCCCCGGGCCGAACTCGCGCGAAGTCGTCGATCGGATGACCGATCGGTTGGAAGACGCGGAATTTTCCATTCCCGGCGTCCTGGTGGCGGACATCGGCACTGTGTCCGGGCCAAGCATGGCGCTGGATGGATCGACGAGCATCGCGATCGAAGCACTGACGATCGCCGACGACTAGCGAAGCGAGCGACGCAGCTCCGTAAGCGCATCGACGAGGGCCTGGGACGCATCGGGGGATGCACCCGGGGGGGAACCTCGCTCCAGATGGCGGTCGATCCGCGCCTTGAGCTCGGACGGCGTCGGCATTGCGGAAGGGTCGAACAGCCGCACGACCCGAGAATCATCGTCAACCTGCTCAAGAACGTCGACCAGCTCGAGCACATCTTCGGGGGCGTCGACGGTGCCGAGATCGAAGGTCGCGACCGGATAATCGGGCGCGTGCCGCGCGATGCTCCCTAGCAATCGCCAGCAGCCGGCGAAGGCGACAAGCGCCGCGCAGGCCGCCGCAGCATAGGCCGCGGTCCCTTGCAGCGCCGAAAAGGCTGCAAAGCCCACGGCACCCGCGAGCGTGGCCGCAGCAAAGGCTGCGACGCCGGCTTCGATTCGCTTGGTCGTTCCCCCACCCATGGCGGGGGAGCTAGACGAAAAACCCTACCGACTGGTTAGGGCCGTAACGATCACGCCGGAACTTCGTGCGGGCGATCGATCTTGGTCACTTCGGGCGCCTCCTCGACGAGATCGATCAAGGCGTTGGTGAACGCCTCGACGTCCTGCGGATTGCGGCTGGTGACGATATTGCCGTCGGTAACTGCGGGCTGGTCGACGACAGTCGCGCCGGCGTTGCGCAAATCGGTGCGGATCGACGGCCAGGCGGTGACGGTCCGCCCGTCAACCAGGTCGGCTTCGACCAGCAGCCATGGGCCGTGGCAGATCGCGGCAATGGGCTTTTCCAGGTCGTCGAAGGCGCGGATCAGGCGAATGACGTTCTCATGCATCCGGAGCTGGTCCGGGTTGCGCACGCCGCCGGGCAGGATGAGCGCGTCGAAATCGTCCGGATTGACCTCGTCCACAATAAGGTCGGGCCGTATCGTCTTGCCCGGATCGTCGTGCACCGTGGCCTGGATCGGGTCGGTCTTCAACGAGGCCAGGACGACTTCGGCGCCGCGACGCAGGAGGATTTCGCGCGGCCCAAACAGCTCCGATTCTTCGAAGCCATCAGTGGCGACGATGAGGATGCGTGTTTCGCTGATCCCAGGCATCAAGGCTCTCCTTTAGGCCAGGTTCGGGAACCCGCCCGCTCGCCGCTCGCTTACGCCCGACCATGATGAGAGTGAAGCAGAACGCGACGTGTTGAGGCACAGCAGCGACGCCGAGCCCGGGATAAGCCGCAAGCGCCTGGGCCGGTACTGGGCCTATTTCGACGCCGACGGGAAGCGGATCACTGATCGAGATGAGATCGACCGGCTGAACGCGATCGGACTTCCGCCGGCTTATGCCGATGCCTGGTTTTGCGCCGATCCCGACGGCCACCTCCAGGCGACCGGCGTCGATGCGCGCGGACGCAAGCAATACCGCTACCACCCCGACTTCCGCGCAAAGCGCGAAAACACGAAGTACGAAGGCCTGCTCGAGTTCGGCAAGGCGCTGCCCAAGCTCAGGCGCCGGGTCGAGCAGGATTTGAAGCGCCGCGATCTCTCCCGCGAAAGCGTGCTCGCCGCGGTCGTCCACCTGCTCGACACCGAGCATATCCGGATCGGCAACGAGCAATATGCCAGGGCCAACAAGAGCTTCGGAGCGACGACGCTCCGTGGCCGCCACCTCAAGCGCACCGGCCATTCGCTGATGATGCGCTTCAAGGGCAAGCACGGCATCGCGCACGAGGTGAAGATCACCGACACCAACCTCAAGCGGATCTGCAAGCGCTGCCAGGAGCTGCCCGGCCAGATGCTGTTCCAATATGTGAACGGCGATGGGGAGCCCAAGCCGATCAGCTCGGGCGACGTGAACGACTATATCCGCGAGGCGACCGGCGGCGAGTTCACCGCCAAGCATTTCCGAACCTGGGGAGCGAGCGTGATTGCACTCGACCAGCTGCTGAAAAAGCGGGAGGACGCGCGGATCACGGTCAAGACGGTGATCGAACCGGTCGCAGAAGCGCTTGGCAACACCCCGGCGATCAGCCGCAAGTCCTACGTCCACCCCGAGCTTCTCGAAGCGGTCAAAACCGATCCGCGCGACCCGCTCGACGGGTTCGAACGCCCGCGGGGCCGCAAGCGCCTTTCGTCGGCCGAGGTCGGGCTGCTCGAGTTCCTTGCCCGCGGCGGCAAGCGCAAGCGGCGGCGGAAGCCGGCCCAGGAACCCGCCCAAGCTTGATTTCAGGCGCGGGCTGCGGCCATGACCGGGTCGATGGTGCTCGACCTGGACCCGATCGCTCCTACGCAGAGCCTGTTCCAGTGGATCGCCGCCAATCGTGAAGGCGTGCTGATCGGCGCAATCGTCGCCGTCGCGATCGTCGGCGTAATGATGATCGCGCGCCTGATCGGCCAGCGCATGGTCGCGCGCGAAAGCGAGGCCGCGCACTTCGGCTGGCAGAGCGTGGTCGGGCGAGTGCTGGCCCGGACCGGCGTCGTCTTCATGGTCGTCAGCGCCATCACTATCGTCACTAATTATGCCGAGCCGCCGGCCCGCGCCCAGCATTTGATCAGCATCGCTTTCACCATCGTCTTCGCCTTCCAGGGCGCGATTTGGGCGCGCGAGCTGATCCTGGCACTGATCGCCCGCAAGGTCGGCGACGGGACCGAGGAAAGCGCGCTCGGCAATGCGACCGCCATCATCCGCCTGCTGGTCAGCGTCACTCTGTTCGCGCTGGCGATCGTCGTCATTCTCGACAATCTGGGCGTCAACGTCACCGCGCTCGTCGCCGGGCTCGGCATCGGCGGCATCGCCATCGGCCTTGCCGCCCAGGGAATCTTCTCCGACCTGTTCGCGGCGCTCGCGATCCTGTTCGACAAGCCCTTCAAGCGCGGCGACACGATCCAGTTCGACCAGACCAGCGGCACGGTCGAGCGGATCGGCCTCAAGACCACGCGGCTGCGCTCGCTCAGCGGCGAGCAGGTAGTGATGGCCAACACCAAGCTGCTCGAGCGCGAAATCCATAATTTCAGCGTCGGGCGGGCGCGCCGTTCCTCGCTCAATTTCGGCCTCGTCTATCGCCTTTCGCCCGACGATCTCGAAACGGTCCCGTCGATCGCCAAGGGCGCGGTCGAAAGCCGCCAGCAATGCACGTTCGTTCGCTGCGCGATCCTGGGTTTCGGCGCGTCGAGCGTGGATTTCGAGCTGATCTTCGATTCGCGCTCGACCGATCCGAACAAGATCGCCGCCGACCGGACCGCCGTCGCGCTGGCGCTGCTCCGCGCCTTCGCCGAGCACAAGCTCGAGTTCGCCTATCCGACGCAGACGACCCTGACCGCGGCGCCCGACGGCAGCTTGATCATGCCCTACGCAGCGCCGCCGAAGAAATAATGCCGGTCGCCAGCATAGACGAGATCCGAAGCCGCATCGGGGAGGAAGTCGGAATCTCGAGCTGGCTGACGATGGACCAGGACCGCATCCTCACCTTTGCCGAGGCGACGGAGGATCGGCAATTCATCCATACCCATGCCGAAGCCGCGGCGCAGACGCCATTCGGCGGGACGATCGCGCATGGCTTCCTCACCTTGTCGCTGCTGTCGCGGATGGGCGCCGAAGCGATGGTCATGCCCGAGGGCCTGACGATCGCCATCAATTATGGGCTGGAACGCGTTCGCTTCCTGGCGCCTGTGCGCAGCGGCAAGAGAGTGCGCGGGCGCTTCACGCTTGACTCGTTCGAGGAGAAAGCGCCCGGCCAGTATCTCGCCCGGCACCTGGTGACGGTCGAAATCGAGGAAGAAGAGAAGCCGGCGCTGACCGCGCTGTGGCTGACCTTGTTGGTGACTTGAGGAGCAAGCAATGCGCGATGCCGTAATCGTTTCGACCGCCCGGACCGGCATCGGCCGCGCCTATCGCGGCGCCTTCAACGCGACCCCCTCGCCGACGCTCGCCGCGCACCCGATCCGCGCTGCGATCGAACGCGCCAAGGTCGATCCGGCCGAAGTCGACGATGTCATCATGGGCGCTGCACTGATGCAGGGCGTGCAGACGACGATCGGCCGCACCGCGGCGCTGCGCGCCGGCCTGCCGGTGACGGTCGCCGGAATGTCGATCGACCGGCAATGCTCGTCCGGCCTGATGACCATCGCCACTGCCGCGAAGCAGGTCATCGTCGATCGCATGGACGTGGTCGTCGCCGGAGGTGTTGAAAGCATTTCCCTGGTCCAGACCGGCGAGCTTCGCATCGGCCCCGACCCCGAGCTGTTGAGCATGCACAACGGCGTCTACATGCCGATGATCGACACGGCCGAGATCGTCGGCGACCGCTACGGCATCAGCCGCGAGCGCTGCGACGAATACGCCTTTCGTTCGCAGCAGCGCACGGCCGAGGCGCAGGCCAACGGCAGCTTCGCCGACGAAATCATTCCCGTCACCGCGACCATGGCGGTCAAGGACAAGGAAACCGGCGAAGTGTCGATGCGTGAAGTCACGCTCGACAAGGACGAAGGCAACCGCCCCGAAACGACGCTGGAAGGCCTGGCCAAGCTGGAGCCGGTGCGCGGGCCCGAGAAGATCATTACCGCCGGGAATGCGTCGCAGCTATCGGACGGTGCGTCGGCCTGCGTGGTGATGGAAGCCGAGCTGGCCGGAAAGCGCGGGCTTGAGCCGCTCGGCCGTTACGTCGGCATGGCCGTCGCGGGCACGTCGCCCGAGGAGATGGGCATCGGGCCAGTCTTCGCGGTGCCCAAGCTGCTCAAGCGCTTCGGGCTCACCGTGGATGACATCGGCCTGTGGGAGCTGAACGAGGCCTTCGCCGTCCAGGTGCTCTATTGCCAGGACAAGCTCGGCATCCCCGAAGAAAAGCTCAACGTGAACGGCGGCGCGATCGCGATCGGCCATCCTTATGGAATGAGCGGCGCTCGCCTCACCGGCCATGCCCTGATCGAAGGCAAGCGCCGCGGCGCCAAGCATGTCGTCGTTACGATGTGCGTTGGCGGCGGCATGGGCGCGGCCGGGCTGTTCGAGGTGCTTTAACGTAAGGGGGAAAAAAGATGACGGACCGACTGGAGCCCGTGAAACGATTGTACGAGGCCTTCGCTAGCGGCGACGGCGCAACATTGCAGGACCTGCTCGTCGACACTCATTGGGTGGAAGCGGCCGGAATGCCTTACGGCGGGACTTATCGCGGATTTGGGGAAGTTGCGGCCAACGTCTTCGGCCCGATCGGCCAGGATGTGACTGGATTCAGCGCGGTCCCGGACGAGATTATCGCGGCCGGCGAGGATCGCGTGCTCTCCATGGGAACCTATCGCGGGACCGGCTCTGCCGGGCCGCTGGAGGCGCCTTTCGCCCATTTGTGGACCGTTCGCGATGGGCAAATCACGCATTTCGTGCAGTTCGCCGACACTCATCTTTTCCGACAGGCGGTCGGAGCCTGAACCCAAACGGCGACAAGCGGGTTGAGGACGGCAAAAGAGGGAGCAAGACATGCCGGAATCCAACCGTCCTTTGGTCGAACGCATCGCCCGCGTGCTCGCTGGAGCCGCGTTCAGCAGCAATGCCGAAGGGAGCAACCCGTCCGCGTCCGAAGAAGTGGATGCCGCCTGGCCGGAGCATGTGAACCAGGCGCTGGCGGTGCTTCACACCATGCGCGAGCCGGACGAGGCGCAGGCCGCCGTCGGCGATACCGAGATGTGGCGAAAGATGGTCGAGGCCGCGATCGCTCAGAAGGCCGATTAGCGGTCCAACGACCTAATCGTTGGCGGCGATGAACTTCTCGACGACTGGCGCAATCATTTCGCGCCACTTCCGGCCGTTGAAGATGCCGTAATGGCCAACGTCCTTGGCCATGAAATATTGCTTTTTGGCCTTGGTGAGGCCGGTCGCGATGTCGAGCGCCGCCTTGGTCTGGCCGAGCCCCGAAATGTCGTCGCGTTCGCCCTCGATCGCCAGTAGCGCCGTGTCGCGGATCGCGGCCGGGTCGACCAGGCGCCCGCGATGCTCGAGCTCGCCCTTGGGCAGTAGATGCTGCTGGAAGACGACGTCCACGGTCTGCAGGTAGAATTCGGCGGTCATGTCGCAGACCGAGCGATATTCGTCGTAGAATTTCTGCGTCGCCGCCGCGCTTTCATCATCCCCCTCGACGAGATGCTTGAACATCTCCCAATGCGAAATGAGGTGCGAGCCGAGGTTCATCGTCATGAAGCCGGCAAGCTGGAGGAAGCCCGGATAAACCTTTCGCCCGGCGCCCGGGTAGATCATCGGCACCGTCGCCACGACGTTCTGCTCGAACCAGGCGAAGGGCCGCTGCGTCGCCAGCGTATTGACCGCCGTCGGCGCCTTCCGCGTGTCGATCGGGCCGCCCATCATGGTCAGCGATCTCGGCCGCCATTTGTTCTTGTCCGCGTTCATCAGCGCGGTCGCGGCGAAGGCCGGGACCGCGGGCTGGCAGACCGCAAGCATGTGCGGCCGCTCGCCGGTCTTCTCACCGATCAGCTCGAGGAACTCGATCAAATAATCGATATAATCGTCGAGATTGAAGGAGCCGTCGGACAGCGGCACGACCTTCGCGTCGCGCCAGTCGGTGATGTAGACGTCGTGCTTGGGCAGCATGCGCTCGACCGTGCCGCGGAGCAGCGTCGCATAGTGTCCCGACATCGGCGCCACGATGAGCAGCGGCGGGCCGTCGTTGGTGCCCTCGCGATAGAAATGCTTGAGCTGCCCGAACGGCTTCCTGAGCAGGATTTCCTCGTGAACGGGGACCTGCTTGCCCTTGATCCGGACCGATTCGAGCCCGAATTCGGGCTTTCCGCGCGGCGCCGCGGCATGGGCAAACACTTCGAGGCTGGCCCCGACCAGCGGGCCCATGGAGCTGTAACCCCACGGATTGGCGGGGTTATTGAGCCATCCGGCGCCCATTCCGGCAAGCTTGCTCGCACCTGCGAGAAACGAGCGCTGCACTTCATAGGCGTCGTAGAGCATCAGACCTCGATGAAACCGGTTTCGGCGAAGAACCGATGTGGCCATGCTTTGCTCCACTGACAACCCATGCTGCACCGCAAAATCACGGGCCGCTCCGATTGAGGGAGGCCCGGCCCCCTGTTAGGGAGCGGGAACATGGCGACCAGGCCCGATACCCGCCCCAAAGGGCGCTCCCTGAAAAACCTGCGGATGGTGTGGAGCTTTGCGACCAATTATCCGGGCCGCATCGCGATCGCCGCGCTGGCGTTGCTGGTGGCGGCCGCCGCGACGTCGGGCGTTCCCTACGCCTTCAAGCTGATCATCGACAAAGGCTTTGCCGCCGGGTCGGGCACGACCCGCGATATCGCCCGCTGGTTCGAATATCTGCTGCTGCTGGTCGGCGTGATGGCGCTCGCCACCGCCGTTCGCTTCTACTTCGTCTCCTGGCTCGGCGAGCGGACGGTCGCCGACATCCGCCTCGCGGTGCACCGCAACCTGCTTCGCCTGTCCCCCGGCTTCTTCGAGGAAAACCGTCCGGCGGAGATCACCTCGCGCATCACGGTCGACACGACCATCATCGAGCAGGTGGTCGGAACCACCGTGTCGGTCGCGCTGCGCAATTTGGTCCTCGGCGTCGTCTGCACGGCCATCCTGTTTGCGCTGGCGCCGAAGCTTGCCGGAATGCTGCTCCTCGGCGTGCCGCTGATCGTCCTTCCGTTGACGCTGCTGGGACGCAGGATTCGCGCGGTTTCGACCAGCACGCAGAGCCGGATCGCCGACGTCGGCACCGTCACCAGCGAAGTGCTGGGCGCGATGAAGATCGTCCAGGCCTTCAACCAGCAGGGGCGCGAAGCCTCGCGCTTCGCCGAAGCGGTCGAGCGAGTCTTTGCCACCGCGAAGAAGCGCATCCTGCTGCGCGCGGTAATGACCGCGATCGTCATCTTCCTGCTGTTCAGCTCGATCACCTGGATCATCTGGCAGGGTGCGGTCGATGTCGCCGCGGGCCGGATCAGCGGCGGCACCATTGCCGCCTTCGTCCTCTACGGGGGTCTGCTCGCCGGAGCGTTCGGCGCCCTGTCCGAAGTCTATGGCGACCTGCTGCGCGCCGCCGGCGCTTCGGAGCGCCTGTCGGAATTGCTGGAGGCGACGCCGGACATCAGCGTTCCCGCCAAGCCCAAGGCCCTGCCCGAACCGGCGCAGGGCGCCCTCACCTTTGCCGATGTCACCTTCCATTATCCGACGCGGCAGGATGTATCGGCTCTCAACGAGTTCACGCTGGACGTCCGTCCGCGCGAGCGGCTGGCGGTGGTTGGGCCGTCCGGCGCGGGCAAGACGACGATTTTCCAGCTCGCCGAGCGCTTTTACGATCCGCAGGAAGGGCGCGTGCTCCTCGACGGCGTCGACCTTCGCGACGCCGATCCCGCTGATGTTCGCCAGCGCATTGCAATGGTGCCGCAAGATGTAGTGATCTTCGCCGCTTCGGCCCGTGACAACCTGCGCTATGGCAATTGGAACGCGACCGAGGACGAGTTGTGGCAGGCTGCACGCGACGCCAACGCCGAGGAGTTCCTGCGGCAGCTTCCCGACGGGCTCGACACTTTCATGGGCGAAGGTGGGGCACGCCTGTCGGGCGGCCAGCGCCAGCGCATCGCCATTGCCCGCGCCCTGTTACGCGATGCGCCGCTGCTGCTGCTCGACGAAGCGACCTCCGCTCTCGACGCAGAAAGCGAGCGCCTGGTTCAGGACGCGCTCGACCGGCTGATGGAGCATCGCACGACGATCGTCATCGCGCACCGGCTGGCGACCGTCCGGGCCGCCGACCGGATCGTCGTCATGGATGGCGGACGGATCGTCGAGGAAGGCACGCACGCGAGCTTGAACAAGCGCGGCGGGCTCTACGCGCGGCTTGCGCGTCTCCAGTTCGAAGATCGCGCCGCTTAGGCGTTACCGCCGCCGGACGTCCCACCGCTACCGCCGCCAGGCTTGCGCGGCGAGCGCGAAGTCGAGCGCCGTGCCGTGCTCTTCCGAGCGGTCGTCTTGCGAGCCGCGGTTTTAAGGGCCGGTGCCTTGCGCGCGGTCGAACCGGACGTCGAAGCGGCAGCGGTCTTCGCGCGGGTCGCAGTGGACTTGCGCGCGGTGGATTTGCGTGCCGTCGATTTGCGCGCCGCGGGTTTGCGGGCGGTCGCCTTGCGTGCTCCGCCGGTCGAACGCGAAGAACCGGCAGAACCGGCCGAGCTGGCGCGCGGCGCATCGTCGTCGGACCATTTGCCCGACATTACGCGCTGCGCGGCATCGGCGACGGCTTCGGCGATGATCGAGCCGAGCCTGGTCGCGCTCGCCATCATGCTGTTGGCGGCCTGCGACGCAGTGTCGGCGGCGTCGAGCCCGGCATCGCGAATCTTCCTTCGCGCGGCGGGGCTGGCGCTGATCGCTGCAGCAGCAGCGGCGAGGCCGGCACCGAGCATTTCCTTGCTCATCGCGGCCTTGGCCAGCTTGTCGACGGTATTGTCCGAAGACTTCGGCCGGCTCGATCGGCTGGACGTCTTCCGTGTGGATTTTTTGGCCATCGCTTTGATCTCCTTGCCGCTAAAAATCGCTTTAGTCCCGTAACGGTTCCCGTTCGAAGAAGCGATGCGTCAATTGCGATGGCGAAAAGCGAATATGTTAAAGGGCACCGCTGCAGATGCTGCGGTGCCCTTCGACATGGTCAGCGGCCGAAGGTGACGGCCGTTCGATCAGCCCTAGGCGTTACGAACACCCTCCTCCGACCTGCCTGCTGAACCATGAGACATCGGATCACCTCCTTTCGCTGCGTTGAAGCCAGGGAGAAGATGAGTCTTTGTTTGCGCGAACACAAGACTTGTAATGCTGAGAATATTCGTCACACTTTCGCGCTTCGCGTTTCAGGCGCGGCAATCCTCGATCACGCGCGAAATGTCAGCCCAGGCGGGGACGACCAACGGCTGCTGTCCAGGCACGGCGACGGCAAAGCGGCCGCGGCTGTAGGCGACGGCGTCGAGCAGCGGGTCCCAATTGGCGATCACTGCATTCACCCGCGCGGTTGCCGGGTCAAACGAAGCGGCCAGACTCTTCGATCGCGTGCTGCTCCACACGTCGAGCGTTGCGACGGGTGCAGTTCCCGGCTTGGACAGGGTCACGCGCCGGGTCGCACGGCTGCAGCGAAGGCGCAGTTGCGCATTGTTGTTGGCGTCGAAGAAGACCGCCTCGCTGCCGTCGGCGGTGGGCGCATAGGCCCAGCTCCCGGGCAGCGGCACGGCATAGGTCTGGTCGGGGATGCTCTGCGCCTGGAGCGAAGAAGCGGCGGTCAGCGCAAGCGCTGCGGTAACGAAGCGATGCATAGGGTTCAGCGGCTAAGCTTGTCGACCTTGGCCTGAAGCTCGGCGAGCGCGGCTTTCAGCTCGTCGACTTCACTGCCGCTCGGCTTTTTCTCGTCCGGCGCGCCGGCAGGCTTGCCCTTTGCGGCAGTGAAAGCCTGCGCGGCGCCGCCGAACATTTCCATGTTGCGCTTGGCGATGTCGGCAAGAACGTTGCCGCCGAAGGCCTCTCGCGCCGCGCTCTGGTTGCGCTGGAAGGCGTCCATTGCCGCTTCGAGATATTGGGGCACGAAGTTCTGCATCGAATTGCCGTACAGGCCGATCAGCTGTTTCAGGAAATTGATCGGGAGCATGGTCGACCCGCGCGCTTCCTCATCGACGATGATCTGAGTCAGCACCTGGCGGGTGATGTCCTCCCCGCTCTTGGCATCCACAACTTCGAACTCGCGGCCTTCGCGGACCATTTGCGCCAGCCGGTCGAGCGTGATGTAAGTCGAGCTTTCGGTGTCGTAGAGACGCCGGTTCGCGTACTTCTTGATCGTCACCTTGCCTGAAGACTTGGCCATGAACGGCACTCCCGATGCGCGCGACGGCTTACTACCGGAGATGAGTGCACTGCAACATGAACACGCGCCCCGGCCGCTGCCGCTGTTCCTGGAACTGCTGCGGGAAGTGTCTGCAAGCGACCCGGCGCTGGCGCGGGACGCACTGACGGGCCTGCGCGCTTACGAGGACGCAAAGCGGCGCGAACGGGCTGCGCCAAAGCCGGAGATTGCGCGTGTCGCGGGCGTGGTGCTGCGCGATCATGGCGGCGAAGGCCCGCCCGCGCTGCTGATCCCCTCGCTGATCAACCCGCCGCGAATCCTCGACCTCGATCCCGACGTCTCGCTTGCCGACGCGATCGCGACCATGGGCCGGCGCTCGCTGCTGCTCGACTGGGGCAATGCAAGCGAGCGGCCGGACCTGTCGGTCGCCGGCCATATCGAAGAGCTGCTGCTGCCGCTGCTGGAGCAGATCGGCGAGCCGGCGGCGCTGATCGGCTATTGCCTGGGCGGCACGATGGCCATTGCAACGGCCAACGTCGCCCGCTGTGAGCGGGTCGCGACGCTCGCTGCGCCGTGGCATTTCAACCATTATCCAGAAGGGTCGCGCGTCGCACTGCAGGACATGTGGGCGCATTCGAAGGGTGCGGCGGAGAGCCTCGGTGCATTGCCGATGGAGGTGCTCCAGGCGGCCTTCTGGTCGCTCGATCCGGCGCGGACCGTAAGCAAGTTCGCCAGGTTCGGCCGGCTCGACCCCGCGAGCGACCAAGCGCGACGCTTCGTCGAGCTCGAAGATTGGGCCAACGAGGGGGAGGCCCTGCCCTGCCCCGCAGCGGCGGAATTGATCGAGGACATGTTCGGCCGCGATCTCCCCGGCCGGGGCGAATGGGTGGTCCGCGGCAAAGCGGTCGGCGCGGAGCCGGACACGCCCATGCTCCATATTCTCGCGCTTCACGACCGCATCGCGCCGGCGGCGACAGCGCCGCCCGGGCCTTCGGTGGAAATCCCGGCGGGTCATGTCGGGATGGTGGTCGGCTCGGCCCATGCCGAGCTCCACCAACGGCTGAAAGTCTTCCTGACGCCTTGCCGCTGAAACTTGCCGTCGCTAAGTCGGCGCCACGCACCCATAGCTCAGCTGGATAGAGCGCTGCCCTCCGAAGGCAGAGGTCAGAGGTTCGAATCCTCTTGGGTGCGCCATTCCCTCAGCAGCCCATCGGCCGGCTCGGCGCCGGATTCGCCCATCAGGGCCACGCGATAGTCGTTGAGCATCGACCGGCATGCCCGCAGGCCATCGGTCAATTTTTCGCTCGCCTTTTCGATATCCGCATCGCGCGGATCGATCCCACTAGACATCACCAATGTCCCGAATTTTTGCGAATTCGCGGCTTAAATGCCGTTAACCTAGATTAGTTCCGATTTGCCGCGGAAAAACTAGCCGAATTCAGCGAGTTAATTTCGCGATCACGCCGCCGCGTGAACCTTCTGGCTAACGCGGGCGATGGCGGCTTCCAGCGCGCTTGGAGTGAAGGGCTTCAACAGCACTTCGACGTCGTCGAGCCCTTCGAGGATCGATTCCTTTTCCGCATAGCCGGTGATGATCAGCGCGGGCACGTCCGGGCAAAGGATACGCACTTCGCGCAGGAAGTCGGTGCCCGACAATTGCGGCATGGCGTAATCGCTGATGACGAGGTCACATTCGCACTTACCCTCGCGCAACTGGTCCAGCGCCTCGGTGCCGTTGGCGGCGCGGTGAACCTCGTGGCCGAACTCCTCCAGTACCGCGGCGGTCATGTCGCGCACCTCGGCATGGTCATCGACCAGAAGTACCCGGAGGCTGGGCACCTTGCGGCGCTCCTTGTCCTGAACAACGGGCGTCTCGACCTGGACATGACTGCCGGCGGGCGCACGGGGCAGGAATAGCGCCGCGGTCGTCCCGTGCCCGAAATCGCTCTCGATACGGAAGGCGCCCTCGGATTGCTTGGCGAAGCCATAGACCATCGACAGGCCAAGGCCGCTGCCCTTCCCCTGCTCCTTGGTCGTGAAGAAGGGCTCAAGGACCTTTTCAAGCACCTGGGGCGCAATGCCGGTTCCGGTGTCGGCGACGGCAAGGCAGACATAATCGCCGGGCTTCAGGCCGAGCGCGTCGCCGATCCCGACCTCCCTGTTGTGCGCGGAAATCGTGACCGTGCCGCCGGCCGGCATGGCGTCGCGAGCGTTGATGATGAGGTTGATCAGCGCCAGCTCGAGCTGGGCCTGGTCGGCAAAGGCTTCCCACAGATCGTCCTCGATTTTCCAATCGATCTCGACGAGCCCGCCGAGGGTGTGGTTCAAGAGATCGGATACGGCGTCGCGCAGCGCCCCAAGCTCGATCGCGGTCGGCTGAAGCTTCTGGCGGCGGGCGAAGGCCAGCAGGCGGCGCACCAGCTCGCTGCCCTGCTCGGCGGCGCGCTTGGTCATGCCGAGGATGCGCTGCTGATCCTCCTCGAGCACGGCGCGGCGTTCGAGCAGCCCGAGCCCGCCGATGACGGCGGCGAGGAGGTTGTTGAAGTCGTGGGCAATGCCGCCGGTCAGCTTGCCGATGGCGTCCATCTTCTGCGCCTGGATCAGCTGATCCTCGAGCGAGCGCTGCTCGGAAATGTCGGTCAGCGTGCCGGCGAACTCGACCGGGCGGCCCTCTGCGTCGCGCAGCAGCACGGCCTGGTCGAGGAAATGCTTGTATTCGCCATTGGCGCACTGCCAGCGATATTCGATGGATGAGCGTCCAGTCTTACGACGCGCTTCGATCGCCTGGAGCACGCGTTCGCGATCGTCGGGGTGAAGGCGGTCGCCCCACAGGCTCGGCTTGGCTTCGACATCGGTTAGCGCAAAGCCGGTAATCGCTTCGAGGTCGCCGCTGACGTAATGCGGCCGGCGCGCCTCGGCATCGTGCGGTTCGAGGTACAGCACCATCGGCAGCGACTGGATAATCGCGGCCTGGCGTTGCTCGGCGCGGCGCAGTTCCTGCTCCGCGCGTAGGCGCTCGGCATTGGCGCGGAGATTGGCGTCCATCAACGTCTGCTCGAGCCGCGCCTTGCGCTCGATTTCCTTGGTCTTGGAGAACAGGTCGACGAACACCGCTACCTTCGAGCGCAGAATGACCGGGTCGACCGGCTTGAACACATAATCGACCGCGCCCATCGAATAACCGCGCATCAAATGCTCGGCTTCCTTGTTGACCGCCGACAGGAAGACGATCGGGATGCCCTTGCTCTGATCGCGGCTGCGGATGATCTGGGCGGTTTCGTAGCCGTCCATGCCGGGCATGTAGACGTCGAGCAGGATGACGGCGAACTCGCCCTTCAGCAGGTGGCGAAGCGCCTCCTCGCCGGAACGGGCGAGCACCACTTCTCCGAGGTCTTCGAGGACAGTGGCGACGGCGAGCAGATTGCGGTCGTCATCGTCGACCAGAAGCACGCGGGCGCGTTCGTTCTCCTCCGCCGGGACCGGCGGGTCCTCGGCGTGAATCGGCACGGGGATTTCTCCCACCGGGCGGTTCACCTTTATTCCGCCGCCTCAAGCGGAACCGGCGGCGCGGCGGCCGCGGCGGCTTCGCGTCCGCGGGCGACCCAGACGCGGAGCAACGCCAGGAGCAGCTCGATATCGACGGGCTTGGCGATGTAATCGGAAGCGCCGGCATCGAGGCACTTCTGCCTGTCGCCCTTCATCGCCTTGGCCGTGACGGCGACGAGCGGCAGGTCGGCAAGCTCCGGCCGATGCCGGATCTGCCGCATCGTTTCATAACCGTCCATGTCCGGCATCATGATGTCGATCAATGCGACATCGACCCCCGGCGTCTGTTCCAGGATCAGGATTCCGTCCTTCCCGCGTTCGGCGTGGAGCACTTCCACGTCGTGGCTCTCTAGAACGCTGGTCAGAGAGAAAATGTTGCGGATGTCGTCGTCGACGATCAGCACCTTGGCGCCGGCGAGCTCGGGCACCTGCCGGGCGGAGCCCGCGGTCTTGGGCTTGGCGGCCTTGCGCCGTGCCGGCTTCTCCTTGCTGAATGACTCGCGAAGCTCGGTGAAGACGCGCACCAGCTCGCTGCGCTCAGCCGGCTTCTCGGTGACCCCAAGCGCGCCCATTCCCATCACGGCGCCAAGCCGGTCGACTCCGGAAATGACGTGGATCGGGACGTGCGACGTATCCGGGTCGTGCTTCAGCAGATCGAGCAGGACGAAGCCGTCGATATCGGTCAGGCCGAGATCGAGCGTGATCGCGCTCGGCTGGAGCTTGCGCGCCATCGCCAGGGTTCCCGCCCCGGCGGTCGAAACGACGCCCTTCAAGCCGGCCTCGTGCGCCGCATCGAGCAGGATCGACGCAAAGGTCGGGTCATCCTCCACGATCAGCACGAACGGCTCCTTGCCGAGCTCGTCGCGGTCATCGCTGACCTCGAACCCGGTCGGGAGCGCGGTCGGCACCATCGCGCCGCTATTGTCGTAGCGCGCGGAGGTCGCGCCGATCGGCGCGCTTCCGGCCGCCGCTTCGAGCGGGACGTAGAGCGTGAAGGTCGAGCCTTCGCCCGGCGTTGAGCGGACCTGGAGCTCGCCGCCCAGCAGGCGCGCGATCTCGCGGCTGATCGACAGGCCTAGGCCGGTACCGCCATATTTGCGGCTGGTCGTGCCGTCGGCCTGCTGGAAGGCCTCAAAGATCAGCTTCTGCTTGTCCTCGGGGATGCCGATGCCGGTGTCGGTCACGGCGATCTCGATCGCCCGTTCCGCGGTGTTCAATACGGGGTGCGACGGGCTCCATCCCTTCGACGCGCAACTCACCTCCAAGGTCACGCCGCCCTTCGAGGTGAACTTGAAGGCGTTCGAGAGGAGGTTGAGAACGATCTGCTGAAGCCGCTTTTCGTCGGTGCGGATGTTCTGCGGCAGCTTGCCGTCGAACTTGACGTTGAAGTCGAGCCCCTTGTCGGCAGCGAGCTGGCGGAAGGTCCGTTCCATGTGCTGCTTGAGGTTCGCCATCGGCATTTCGCCGACCTCGATCGTCACTGTGCCCGATTCGATCTTCGACAGGTCGAGGATGTCGTTGATGAGATTGAGCAGGTCCGAACCGGCCGAATTGATCGTCCGCGCGAACTCGACCTGCTTGTCGCTGAGGTTCGCCTGGGCGTTGTCGGCAAGCAGCTTGGACAGGATCAGCAGCGAGTTGAGCGGGGTGCGCAGCTCGTGCGACATGTTGGCAAGGAACTCGGACTTGTACTTGGAGGTGAGCGCCAGCTGCTCGGCCTTCTCTTCGAGCGCGCGGCGGGCCATTTCGATTTCGAGGTTCTTGGCTTCCACCTGCCGCTTCTCGTTCTCGAGCAGCTGCGCTTTCTCCTGAAGCTCCTCGTTGGTCGCGTGCAGCTCCTGCTGCTTGCGGGTGAGCTCGGTCTGGCGCGCCTGAAGCTCCTGGGTCAGCAGCTGCGACTGCTTGAGCAGGCCCTCGGTGCGCATCGTCGCGGCGATCGTGTTCAACACGATGCCGACCGATTCCATCAGCTGGTCGAGGAAACTCTGGTGGGTCTCGTTGAACTCGTTGAACGAGGCGAGCTCGATCACCGCCTTCACTTCATCCTCGAAGAGAGCGGGCAAGATGTTGACGTTGGCCGGAGTGGCATGGCCAAGGCCCGAGCCGATCTGGATGAAATCGGGCGGAACATCCTTGAGCAGGATCGGCCGCCGGTCGGCCGCCGCCTGCCCCACCAGCCCTTCGCGCAGGGCGAACTTCTGCTTCATCATCTCTGGGCTGTCGGCGCCATAGCTCGCCACTAGCTCGAGCTTGGTTTCTTCCTCTTCGCGGGTGGTAACGTAGAACACGCCATATTGCGCGTTCACCAGCGGCGCGAGCTCCGACATGATGAGGTTGGACACGGTCGCGAGATCGCGTTCGCCCTGGAGCATGCGGCTGAAGCGGGCGAGGTTGGTCTTGAGCCAATCCTGCTCGGCATTCTTCAGCGTCTGCTCCTTCAGGTTCGAGATCATCTCGTTGATCGTGTCCTTGAGCGCGGCCATTTCGCCCGACGCCTCGACGGCGATGGAGCGGGTCAAGTCGCCCTTGGTCACGGCGGTCGCCACTTCGGCGATCGAGCGCACCTGGTTGGTGAGGTTGGCGGCGAGCTGGTTCACGTTGTCGGTCAGATCGCGCCACAGGCCGGCAGCGCCCGGCACCCTCGCCTGGCCGCCGAGCTTGCCCTCGATGCCCACTTCGCGGGCCATGTTGGTCACCTGGTCGCCGAAGGTCGACAGCGTATCGATCATGAAGTTGATCGTGTCGGCCAGCGCCGCGATTTCGCCCTTCGCGTCCACGGTCAGCTTGCGCTTCAGGTTACCCTGGGCAACCGCGGTCACGACCTCGGCGATGCCGCGCACCTGGTTGGTAAGGTTGGTCGCCATCAGGTTGACGTTGTCGGTAAGGTCCTTCCAGGTACCGCCGACGCCCGGGACGGCCGCCTGACCGCCGAGCTTGCCGTCGGTGCCGACTTCGCGCGCCACGCGGGTCACCTCGCCGGCGAAGGCGTTGAGCTGGTCGACCATCGTGTTGATGGTGTTCTTGAGGGCGAGGATTTCGCCCTTCACGTCGACGGTGATCTTCTTCGACAAGTCTCCCTTCGCCACCGCGGTGGTAACGTCGGCGATGTTGCGGACCTGGCCGGTCAAATTTTCGGCCATCAGGTTCACGTTGTCGGTGAGGTCCTTCCAGGTACCCGCGACGCCGCGCACCTGCGCCTGACCACCCAGCTTGCCCTCGGTACCCACTTCGCGGGCCACGCGCGTGACTTCCGACGCGAACGAGTTGAGCTGATCGACCATCGTATTGATGGTGTTCTTGAGCTCGAGGATTTCGCCCTTCACGTCGACCGTGATCTTCTTCGACAAGTCGCCCGAGGCCACGGCGGTCGTCACCTCGGCGATGTTGCGGACCTGGCCGGTGAGGTTCGCGGCCATGGCGTTCACGTTGTCGGTCAAGTCCTTCCACGTACCGCCGACTCCCGGCACCTGCGCCTGGCCGCCAAGCTTGCCCTCGGTACCCACTTCGCGCGCCACGCGCGTCACTTCCGAGGCGAAGCCGTTGAGCTGATCCACCATGACGTTGATGGTGTCCTTGAGCTCCAGGATTTCGCCCTTCACGTCGACGGTGATCTTCTTCGACAAGTCGCCGCGGGCAACCGCGGTGGTCACTTCGGCGATATTACGCACCTGGCCGGTCAAGTTGCCGGCCATCAGGTTCACGCTGTCGGTCAAGTCGGCCCAGGTCCCGGCGACGCCTTCGACCTGCGCCTGGCCGCCAAGCTTTCCGTCGGTGCCGACTTCGCGCGCCACGCGCGTCACTTCGGAAGCGAAGGAGTTGAGCTGGTCCACCATGGTGTTGATGGTGTTCTTGAGCTCGAGGATTTCGCCCTTCACGTCGACGGTAATCTTCTTGGAAAGGTCGCCCTTCGCCACCGCAGTCGTAACCTCGGCGATGTTGCGGACCTGGCCGGTGAGATTTTCGGCCATCAGGTTGACGTTGTCGGTGAGGTCGGCCCAGGTGCCGGCGACGCCTTCGACCTGCGCCTGGCCGCCGAGCTTTCCTTCCGAGCCCACTTCGCGGGCCACGCGAGTCACTTCCGAGGCGAAGCCGTTGAGCTGGTCGACCATGGTGTTGATGGTGTTCTTGAGCTCGAGGATCTCGCCCTTCACGTCCACCGTGATCTTCTTGGAAAGGTCGCCCTTGGCGACGGCGGTGGTCACTTCGGCGATGTTGCGCACCTGACCAGTCAGGTTCGCGGCCATCAGGTTCACATTGTCGGTAAGGTCGGCCCAGGTGCCCGCGACGCCCGGCACCTGCGCCTGACCGCCGAGCTTCCCTTCGGTACCCACCTCGCGGGCCACGCGGGTCACTTCCGATGCGAAGCCGTTCAACTGGTCCACCATGACGTTGATGGTGTCCTTGAGTTCAAGGATTTCCCCCTTCACATCGACGGTGATCTTCTTGGACAAGTCGCCCTTGGCGACCGCGGTCGTCACGTCGGCGATGTTACGCACCTGGCCGGTGAGGTTCGCGGCCATCAGGTTCACGTTGTCGGTGAGGTCCTTCCAGGTGCCGGCGACGCCTTCCACCCGCGCCTGGCCGCCCAGCTTGCCCTCGGTACCGACCTCGCGGGCGACGCGTGTCACCTCGCTGGCGAAGCCGTTGAGCTGGTCGACCATGACGTTGATCGTGTTCTTGAGCTCGAGGATCTCGCCCTTCACCTCGACCGTAATCTTCTTGGACAAATCGCCGCGGGCCACGGCGGTGGTGACTTCAGCGATGTTACGGACCTGGCCGGTGAGGTTGGTGGCCATGGCGTTCACGTTGTCGGTGAGGTCCTTCCAGGTGCCGGCAACGCCCTTCACCTTGGCCTGCCCGCCGAGCTTGCCCTCGGTGCCGACCTCGCGCGCCACGCGAGTCACTTCGCTGGCGAAGCCGTTCAGCTGATCGACCATGGTGTTCACCACCTTGCCGATGCGCAGGAATTCGCCGCGCAGCGGGCGGCCGTCGATTTCGACCGTCATCGATTGGGAAAGGTCGCCCTTGGCGACGGCGCCGATGACGCGGGAGACTTCTGCGGTCGGCTGGACCATGTCCTCGATCAGCTCGTTGACCGAGCGGATGGCGGTTTCCCAGCCACCGCGCGCGTTCTTGACCCGGCCGCGCTGGCTGATCTTGCCTTCCTTGCCGACAACCTTGGAAAGGCGCTCGAATTCCTGGGTCATCTCCTCATTGAGGGCGACCACTTCGTTGAAGAGCGCGGCGATTTCGCCGTCGACGCCGTCGACCTCCTCGGGGAGGCGTACAGAAAATTCGCCTCGACGGAGCGCACGCAGAGCGCTGACGAGCTGACGGCGATCGATAAAGTCGCGGGGAGCCTGAATGTTCACGCTTACGTCTCCGTGTGGCTTCTCTCCCCCCACCCGGTTGAACAAAGGCGGCCCCCCGGCCGCCATGCGATTCACTTTAATGCAATGTTTCGGTTTCCGCTTCCTAAAAATTAATCCTGAACGCAGGAAATTTTTCAAGCGGTTGCCAGCCTCCGATTCCGGTCGCTAGGAAGAGCTCGTGCACCTTAACTTTAGTAAGTACTGACGGTGGCTGAACGGAACGAGAAGCTGCTCGATTTTGCAGCGTCGAGTTTCAGCTCGGTTTGGGCCCTTGAAATGCTCTTGCTCCTCAAGCGAGAGCCGCGACCCTGGCCGCAGCCGGAATTGGTCCAGGTCCTGCGAGCAAGCGAGCTCGTCGTCAGCAATGCCTGCCTGTCGCTGCTGGCCGCGGGACTCGTTTCGGTCGACGAGACCGGCGCTGCCTATCGCCCGGCCAGTGCAGAACTATCAACGACGATCGATCAGCTTGTGGCCCTTTATTCGGCGCGCCCAAACGCGGTGCGCCGCGCTATTATCGCATCCGCGAGCGGCGGAGCGACGGCCTTTGCCGACGCATTCAAGCTGCGGAAGGATTGATGTTGAACGACCTCTTCCCAGCGACGGTCTATATTCTGTGCTTCCTGACCAGCGCGGCTTGCGCCTGGCTGCTCGGGCGAAGCTTCGCGGCTACCGGTGCCCGGCTCCTGCTGTGGAGCAGCATCTGCTTCGCCTTCCTCGCCGCCAACAATTTGCTCCTGGTGCTCGACCTGCTGGTCCTGCCGGATGTCGACTTGAGACTTCCCCGGCTGTTGCTCGCGCTGGCCGCGTCGGTCTCGCTCATCTGGGGCTTCATCTGGGACGCCGAGGAAATTCGATGACGTTGTACGATTTCCTCTCCGGCGCAGTGCTGTTCGGCTTCCTCACCTGCGGGCTGTTCTTCCTCCGCTACTGGACGAGCACCCGCGACGAACTATTCCTGAGCTTCGCCCTATCCTTCGGGCTGATGGGCGTCGGCCAGGCAATCCTGGCGTTGGGCGATATCCCGACCGAGGAGCGCGGGCCCGTCTATCTGATCCGCCTCCTCGCCTTCATGCTGATCCTGGTGGCCATCTACCGCAAGAACCGAAGCGCCTGAGAAAGCCCGGATAAAACTCAATATTGGCCGTAGCGGCCGCGGACGCTGTCGAGCAGCTTCTGGCTGTCAAAACCGACACCGTCCTTGAACACGGTCTCCACTTTCTCAATGTCGCGGATGTCGGCTGCCGGATTGCCCCGCACGATCATCAGGTCGGCATCCTTACCAGCGGCGATGGACCCGATCCGGTCCGCAAGGCCGAGATAGGTCGCGCCGTTGAGCGTGGCGATGCGAATGGCTTCCGTCGGCGTGAAACCGGCCTCGACCAGACATTCGATCTCACGCTGGTCGCCAAAGCCCGGAATCACGCCGCCATTTCCAGTCGGGTCGGGGCCAGCAAGCAAAAGGCCGCCGGCCGCCACGAACTGGCGTTCCAGGCCGAGGTCGTTGCGATAGGCTTGGGCGAATGCGGCCGCCCGCGGAGTGCCTGCCCGCTCCGCAGTGATGTTGCGGCGGTAAAGATAGTCCTGGCGCGCTTCGGGGGTGAGCACCGCCATTGCTCGCGGATCGAGCGGAGCGTGAAGGGGAATGCCGTGCTCGAACACCGACAGCGTCGACGTCACGGCGACTTTCCGCTCGACGAGCAACTTGATCAGCGCATTTGCCTCCGCGCTTCCCGGCGTCATCGCCGCAATCGTGGGATCGCCCCCGGAATCGGGACAGATATCCGGCGCCTTGCCAGGGTCGAGCTGCGTGTTGACGAAAAAGCCGTGCTCAAGGTTGTCGATTCCCAGCTCGGCGGCCTCTGGATAAGTCACCGCGCACAAATGGCCGGTGACTTTCAGTCCGCGCCGGTGAGCCTCGTCGATCGCGGCCTTCAGCTCGGCGCGCGTGATGTTCATGTAGGCCTTGAACGAGGTGATGCCCCGATCCGCCCAGAACGCCACGGTCTGGCGCGCGTCCTCGGCACCGGCTAGGTGATGCATCTGGACGAAGATGCTTTTCCCGCCTTCGAGGTAGGGTCCGGTTACGTCGAGATGCGGTCCGACGAGAGCACCGGAATCGATCTGCGCTTTGACATTGAGGTCGGTGTAAGGCTCGACGCTGCCCGTAGTGCGCATCGTCGTCACTCCGCCGGCGAGATAGAGCCGGAGCGAACTGAACGCCATTTCCGGGAGCAGAACCGGATCTTCTGCCTTGCCGGACGCGTCGGCGTTCGGACGAGCGATGTAGAACAGGTGATTGTGCATGCCCACCAGACCCGGCAGCGCGGTCGCGCCGGTCAGGTCGATCACGCGGAATCCGCGCGGGATCGGGGCGCGGCCATCGTTTACGGCCACGATCCGCGGTCCGTCGATCAGGATTGTCCGATTCTCAGCCGGAGCGGCGCCCGTGCCGTCGATCACCCTGAGATGCCGTAGAGCAATTCGGCCCGCCTCGACCCTGACAAAGGATTGCAGCGCGGGACTGAGCTCAACCGGCGGAGCAAGAACCGGCGAGGCAGCCGAGCTTGAGGCGATGGCAGCAGCAGCGGTGGCAGCAGCGGTGGCAGCAGCCCATGCCGCAATGGATTTCATCATCTGGACCCCCTGACTGTTTTTCGTCCTATCAGGATTGCGGCGCGCCGTCGCGGCGGAACCGGCCCCTCTCCGTCCCGTTGACCGGGCGCATGGAAGCCCAAGCCAAGCCACAGCCCAACGGGACTTTGCTCCAGCCGCCGCCGGAGGCCGAAACCTTCTATTCGGAGGTTCTGGCGCTGATGGCGCAGTCGCAAATCCCGTTCCTGGTGTCGGGGACCTATGCGCTGGCGAGCTACACCGGCATCGACCGTCCGACCAAGGACGTCGACGTCTTCACCACCGCCGGCGACGCGCTGAAGATCCTGGCCTGGTTCAAGGACCGCGGCTTCGCGGTCGAGATGGTCGACGAGCGTTGGCTGGGCCGGATCACGCGCGGCGAGCTGTTCGTGGACGTCATCTACAACATGCCGACCTCCTCGACCCACGTGACCGACGACTGGTTCGTCAATGCGCCCGAGCGGGAGCTGTTCGGAGTTCGGCTGAAGCTCGTCCCGCCGACGCAGCTCATCTGGTCCAAGATCTTCGTCCAGGATCATCACCGCTACGATGGCGCCGACATCGCCCACATGATCCTCAAATGCTCCGACCGGATCGATTGGCGGCAGCTGCTCAGCCACATGGAGCTTTATTGGGAAGTGCTGCTGATCGCCCTCCTTCACTTCCGCTTCGTCTATCCGAGCGAGCGCGACCTGGTGCCGCAGTGGCTGATGGACGAACTGCTGGTGCGGCTGAAGGACCAGTCGGAAGTGAAGGGTCCGGGCAAGAAGGTCTGCCGCGGCCGCATCTTCTCGCCCCGCGACTATGCCATCGACGTCGAGCAATGGGGCTTTTCCGAAGCCGTCGGCAACCTTGAAGAGCAATATGGCAGTTAGCGGCGAAAGCACTGATTCGCCCAAGCTGCGGCTGGCCGCGATCGGCGACCTGCACGTGCAGGAAAATGACAGCGCCCCTTATCGCGACCTGTTCGCCGAGATTTCGACCAAGGCCGACGTGCTGGCCCTGTGCGGAGACCTCACCAACTTCGGCAAGACGAGCGAAGCCGAGATCCTGGCCGAGGACATTCGCTCCTGCCCGATCCCGGTCATCGGGGTGCTCGGCAATCACGATTACGAGTGCGGCCAGCCCGAGAAGGTCAGCGAAATCCTGCACCAGGCCGGGATGACCGTGCTCGACGAGCAGGCGATCGAGATCGACGGCGTCGGCTTCGCGGGCGTGAAGGGCTTCATGGGCGGATTCGGGCGGGGCGAGCTCGCGCCGTTCGGCGAGCCGATCGCCAAGGCGTTCGTCGACGAAGCGCTGAACGAAGCGCGCAAGCTCGAGAATGGGCTTCGCTCGCTACGCACCGACCGCAGCGTCGCGGTGCTGCATTATTCGCCGACGGTCGAGACGCTCGAGGGCGAGCCCGTGATCATCCACCAATATCTTGGATCCGCCCGCCTCGCGGACGCCATCGATCGCTTCGACCATGTGAAGGCGGTGGTCCACGGCCATGCGCACCACGGCCGCTACGAAGGCGCGACGCCGCGCGGCACGCCCGTCTACAATGTCGCCCAGTTCGTGCTGAAGCCCCTGTTCAACCGCCGGTATGCCTTGCTGGAGATTTGACCGCCGCGACGTGCGATTTTGGTTGCCGCCCTTATACGCCTAGGCCGGCGGCCAGTTCTCGATGATCTCGACGAAGCGCGTCAGCCAGGCATTGGTCTGGTGGCCGTCGACCACGCGATGGTCGATGGTCAGCGTGACATAGGCCATCGG
>JAZJZO010000002.1:0-670398 GCA_040389765.1 Pseudomonadota bacterium
TCTGGTGGCCGTCGACCACGCGATGGTCGATGGTCAGCGTGACATAGGCCATCGGGTGGATGAGCATCGCGTCGCGGCCATTGACCGTACGCACCACTACCCGCTTTTCGAGCTTGCCGATGCCGAGGATCGCGGCCTGGCCGGCGTGCAGGATGATCGGCGCGGCGAGCAGCGAGCCCGAAACCCCGTGGTTGGAGATGGTGAAGCTGCCGCCCGAGACATCCTTCGGAGTCAATTTGCCGTCGCGGGCGCGGCTGGTGAGGTCGTCGAGCTTCGCGCCGATCTCCTCGAGCGTCAGCGAGCCCGCGTCCCTGACCACCGGGACGACCAGGCCCTTCTCGCCAAGCGCCGTGCCGACGCCGACGTCGATAGTCGGCGAGACGGCGATCCGGTCGGGCTCCCAGCGGCCGTTGATCGCCGGCGCCACCGCCATTGCCTCCGCCGCAGCCTTCACGATGTAAGCCGTGTAGCTGAGCTTGGTGCCGCGTTGGGCAAGCCCTGCCTTGTGCGAAGCGACGGCGGAAAAATCGGCCTCAAACAAGGCCGTCACGTGCGGCGCCTCGGCGACCGCGCGGACCATGTTCTCGGCGATCTTCAGGCGCATCCGATCGTGCGGAATATCGCCGCCGGCGAACTGCCGCGGCTGCGCAGTCGTCGGCTCGTCGACGCTGACAGTCGTTGCTTCGGCGACGGCGCGGTCGACGTCTTCGCGGGTGATGCGTCCGTTGCGCCCGGTTCCGGCGATGCGGTTCGGGTCGATGCCATGCTGCTGGCACGCGCGGCGGACGGAGGGCGAAAGACGGGTTTCCCTGTTCCCCGGCGCAGGCCGGGGTCCAGGAGCGCCGCCCGGCGCTTTTTCCGTCGATGCTTCTGAAGGCTTCGCCTCCTGGGCCCCGGCCTTCGCCGGGGAACGGTCAGTATTGATCCGGGCCAGCAGCGCGCCGGGTACCGCCTCCGCATCGGTGTCGAGAATGATCTCGGCCAGCACGCCGGCCGCGGGCGCCGGCACCTCCTGAGTCACCTTGTCGGTTTCGAGCTCGACCAAAGGATCGTTTTCGGCAACCGCATCGCCAACCGCCTTGAGCCAGGCTCGGACTACCGCCTTGGTGCCTTCCTGCTCGTCGGGAACGCGGACTTCGATCATCAGAAACCTACCAGCCGTTCGATTTCCGCGCGGATACTCGCCGGGCTCGGCAAGGCGGCTTCCATGAGCTGCGGATGATGCGGGCTTGGAATGTCCGGCATCGTCACTCGCACTACCGGCGCGTCGAGGTCAAGGAAGGCTTCGTCGGCGACCACGGCGGCGATTTCCGCGCCGAAACCGCCGGTGCGCAGATCCTCGTGCACGATCAGGCAGCGGCGGGTACGCCGAACGCTGTCGAGGACCATGTTGCGATCCCACGGCTGGAGCGTACGCAAGTCGATGACGTCGGCACTGAACCCCTCGGCCGCCGCCTCGCAGCGCGGCACCATCGCGCCCCAGGTGACGATGGTGATCTGGTCGCCGTGCCGAGTCTTCTTCGCGCGCCCGAACTCGAGCACGAACTCGTCGCCCGGCCAGGGCCGCCGCGCCCAGGAATCGTCGAGCATTGCGCGATGCTCGAAGAACAGCACCGGGTCGTTACCGCGCAGCGCTCCGCGGAGCAGGCCGACCGCATCTTCGGCGTTCGACGGCACCGCGACCTTCCAGCCCGGATTGTGGACGAATTCGACCTCGTTGGTCATCGAATGCCACGGGTCGCCGCATTTGAAGAAGCCGCCCGGCACGCGCAGCACCATCGGCGCGGCGAAGCGGTTGGCGGTCCGCCAGCGCATCGTCCCACAATCGTGGATCTGCTCGGTCGCGGGCTCGGCATATTTGCGGAACTGGATTTCCGGCACCGGCATCAGGCCGGCAAGCGCCATGCCGACGGCGCGACCGACGATCCCTTCCTCGTTCAGGCTGGTATCGAAAACGCGCTCGACCCCGAACTTGTCCTGTAGGCCGAGCGTGACGGCATGGACTCCGCCCTTAGGGCCGACATCCTCACCGAACACGAGCAGACGCGGATTTCCTTCCAGTTCCTGGTCGAGCGTGCGGCGGATGGCGGTGACCATGTTGATGCGCTGGCCCGAAGCGGCCGGCTCGGCGGTCGTGGGCGGCGACGCATAGCCGCTGTTCCATAGGCCCCCGACCTGCTGCATCTCGCCTTCGTAGAAGACGTTGGTCGCGACCTCGTCTGGAGAAGAGACGCCACGAGCCTCGGCTTCGGCAAGCGCGGCCTCGACCTGCCAGCTGGCTTCGCGTTCCAGATCGGCCCACGCATCGTCGCCGACCTGCGAGCGGGCGGCGTGGCGCTTGAGCTTGGGCAGCGGGTCGCGCGCCCACTCCGCCGCAATATCCGTTTCGCTTTTATAGGCCTGCGTGTCCTGGAAGCTGTGGCCTTCGAGCCGGGGCACGGCGAGCCGCAAAAGCACCGGCGCGCGCTTGGTCCGCACATCGGCGACGGCGCGCTCGATCAGGAGCGCCGCTTCGGCCGGGTCGGTCCCGTCGCCGTCGAGAATGGTCAGGCCCGAGAAGCCGGCGAGGTTGGCCGCAATGTTCCGCCCAGGCGTCTGATATTCGGACGGGACCGAGATGCCGTAGCCATTGTCCTCGATATAGAATAGCAGCGGCAATTGTTGTGTAGTGGCAATAGTTAGCGCAGACCAAAATCCACCGGTTGCGCAGCTTGCATCGCCGCCGAGCACGACCGAGATCGCGTCCCCCGCCCCTTCGTCCAGCACATCCTGCTTGTACTTGATTGCCTGCGCCCAGCCGGCCGCGGGCGTATATTGAGCGCCGACCCCGCCGCACATCGGCAGGGCGTGAGCGCCGCCCGGATTGGGATAGTTGAAAACCACGCCGATATCGCGGCCGTCGCTATAGCCACCCGCCAGCCCCATCCCCGAGCCAAGCGCATCGGCCAGCGGAACGCCGAGCGCGAGCAGTAGCGGCCGCGAACGATAATAGCCGAAGACGCCGTCGCCATCCTTGAGCTTCAGCCCAAGCAGCACCTGCGCCATGTCGTGGCCGCGCGCGGAAAATTGGTAGAGGACCTTTTTGGCCGGAACGAGCTCTTCTTCCTCGATCCGGTCCATTTCGCGGCTGGTCAGGACAAGCCTTGCGACCTCGCGCCAGTCCACGTCGGCGGACACTTTGCCCGGGTCGCGATCGGCCATGGCCTAGGGCCTAAACCCGGTGCCAGCGAGAGCCGTGACATGGCTCCTGCCGGATGATGGGCCAGGAGAAGCGCGAAGGGCGGGCCAGTAGGCCCCCGTCCAAGTGCTTCGACGACGATCCGGCGCCGGCAGGGCCATGCCCTCCGAGTGGGACGCAAAAGCGCCCTGGTCACTTCGTTTCGCTCGCTCGCTCGCCAGGTAGTCGCCGCTACCTGTCTTCACTCGCTCACTCCCTGAACTCTTTTTCGTCACCATCACGGCCTCGTTGGCACCGGGTTTAGGCCCTCACGCGTCCAGCGCGTCGACCACGGCGGCGATAAATCGATCGAGCGCCGCGTCGCTCATCCCGACGACGTTGAAGCGGCCGCTGTCGGCCATGTAGATGCCGTGGTCCTTGCGCAGTTCGGCAACCTGCTCCTTCGACAGCGGGAGCATTGAGAACATGCCGAACTGACGGCCAATGAACGCGAGCCGCGGGTCGGCAGCTGCAATCCTGTCACGGACGGAATTGATGCGGTCGCGCATGGCGTCGAGCTCGACTAGCCAGCGCGCCCGAAGCTCGGCATCCTCGAGGATGATATGAGCGCAGGCGGCGCCATGGTCGGGCGGCATCGACCACATTTCGCGGGCGATCTGGAACACGTGGCCGAGCGCGTTTGCGCTTGCCTCGGCGGACGGCGACTTGATGAACAGGGCGCCGACGCGGTCGCGGTAACAGCTGAAATTCTTGTCGCAACTCTGCGCGACGACGACTTCGTCGCAGGCCGCGAGAATGCCGCGCAGGCCAGCCGAATCCTCGTCGAGGCCGCGGCCGAATCCCTGGTAGGCGAGGTCGACGAACGGGATCAGTCCGCGGTGGGCGACGACTCGCGTCACTTCACCCCATTGCTCGTCGCTCAAGTCGGCGCCGGTCGGATTGTGGCAGCAACCGTGGAGCAGCGCGATGTCGCCGCGCGCTGCGCTGTCGAGCGCGGCAAGCATATCCTCGAAGCGGATCGCGCCCTGCCCGCGCTCATAATAGGGATATTCCACCGTCTGCAGCCCCACCGCGTGGACGATCGGCGGATGGTTCGGCCAGGTCGGTGCCCCAATCAGGACCCGGGCCTGCGGGTTGGCCAGCGCCAGCAGCTCGAAACCCAGCCGCAGCGCGCCGCAGCCGCCCGGAGTCTGCACGCCGACGATGCGATCATCCGCGGCATGTTCGCCAAGCACGATCGGGCGCAGCAGCTCGGCGAAGCGCTTGTCGCCGGCGCTGCCGAGATAGGCCTTGGTCGGCTGCGTATCGAGCAGGCGCTGCTCGGCCTCCTTCATCACCTTCAGGATCGGGGTGTTGCCGGCGGCATCGCGAAACACGCCAACGCCGACGTCGATCTTGTCCGGCCTTGGGTCCGCATTGACCATCCCGATCAAGGCAATCAGCGAATCGCTCTTGACGGGCGGGAGATCGGCCAGCCCCCTGGCTCTGGTGGTCTCGGTCAGCATGGTGAGGCTCTAGCGTACGAACCCAAAATCGTCATCCCCGCGAACGCGGGGACCCAGCAAACGAAGAAAAACTAGGTTCCCGCTTTCGCGGGAATGACGAGAAGTGGTGATCATGCGTCGTAATCCACCGCGACGCCGTCCCCCAGCGGCACCGACTGGCAGGTCAGGACATAGCCGTCGGCAACCTCTTCGTCGGTGAGGCCGTAGCGAGCCGCCATCTCGACCTTGCCGCTGGTCACGCGGGCGCGGCAGGTCGCGCACACGCCGGCCTTGCACGCGAAGGGCGCGGGGAGGCCCGCGACGCGGGCGCTGTCGAGGATATTTCCTTGCGTGAACGGCACGCGGCGCGTGCGCCCGTCGAGCGTGACCGCAATGCTGACGCCCTCCGCCTTGGTCTGGAGCTCGGCCATTTCGAGAGCGACTGCGCCCACCGGCCGGTCGGCGGTAAAGCGCTCGATATGGATCCGATCCTTGGGCACGTTGCGGTCGAGCAAGGCCCCTTCGGCCGCGTTCATCATCGGCCCGGGCCCGCAGATAAACCAGCCGTCGACCTCGGCCGCACCGGGCACGAGCGCGGGAATCGCTTCCTCCAGCCGTTCGCGGCTAAGCATTCCGTTGAACAGCTCGATGTCCTGCTCCTCGGCGTCGAGGAAATGATAAATCTCCAGCCGGTCTAGATACTTGTCCTTCAGCGCTGCTAGGTTTTCGAGGAAGATGACCGAGCTCGAATCGCGGTTGCCGTAGAACAAGGTGAAGCGGCTTTGCGGTTCCTCGCGCAGCAAGGTCCGGACCAGCGACATAACCGGGGTGATCCCCGACCCCCCCGCAATCCCGACCAGATGGCGGCGGTTTGAAGCTGCGAATTCGGTCGTGAACGAGCCGTGCGGCGGCATGACATCGATCGTGTCGCCGGGCTTCAGGCTGTCGCCGACCCAATTGGAGAAGAGCCCGCCGCCGATGCGCTTGACGGTCACCATCCAGTCGCCCTCGGCCGGCGCGGTGCACAGCGAATAATTCCGCCGCACTTCCTCCCCGCCAAGCGTCGCGCGAAGCGTCAGATGCTGGCCTGCGCGGAAGGCGAACCTGTCGCGCAGTTCCGGCGGAATGACGAAACGGATCGAATTGGCTTCGGCGGTCTCGGAAATGATTTCCCCGATCTCCAGCGCGTGGAAATGCTCGGCCATTACCAGACGGCGTCGGGGTAAGTGCGCGGCAGATACTGCATGACGGCGAGCAAATGACCGAGATGCTCGCTGTGGTGCCCGCGCCGGCCGCCGAGAATGGGACGCTGGTCTGCGGGTGCTTCCAGCTTCGCGTCCCCCAGCACGGCGCCAATCACCGAGCGATATTCCTCCTCGAAAGTGCGCGGATCGGGAGCGATCCCGGCGTCGATCGCGGCCTGCAGCGACTGATCGACTTCGAACAGTTCGGGCACGAAGCGCCAATTCCAGTCGAGCCCCTCGGCCATGCGTCGGGCGCTTTCCTCCGTGCCGTCGCCGAGGCGGACGACCCAGTCCGACGCAAGCTCGCGATGATAGGCCACTTCCTTGACCGCCTTGTGCGCGAACTCGGACAGAAACTTGTCACTCGATCCGGTCAAACGCTGCAGCAGCAGATGCTGCCAGGTCGAATAGAGCAATTGCCGCGCCATGGTCTGCGCGAAATCGCCGTTCGGCTGCTCGACGAGCAGGCAGTTGTGGTAATCGAGCACGTCGCGGTGGAAGGCGAGCTGATCGGCATCGCCCGCTTCCCCGAGGCACAAGGTCGCCTGCCCGACCAGGTCGAGCGCGAAATTGGCAAGGCTGATGTCGACCTCGAGCACGGGCGCGTGGCCGCACCATTCGCTCAGGCGCTGGCCGAGGATCAGCGCGTCGTCGCCGAGACGCAGCAAATAGTCGTGGCGAGGATCGACGGCGACCGTGGCCATCAGATGTGCTTCACCTCGTCCGGGATGTCGTAAAAGGTCGGGTGGCGGTAGATCTTGCTTTCCGCCGGATCGAAGAGCTCGCCCGCCTGGTCAGGATCGCTGGCGACGATTTCCGCCGAGGGCACGACCCACAGGCTCACCCCTTCCTGGCGCCGCGTGTAGGTGTCCCGCGCATGGGCGAGCGCGAGCTCCGCGTCAGGAGCGTGAACGCTGCCAACGTGGCGATGCGCGAGGCCGCCCTTAGCGCGAACGAAAACTTCCCAGAGCGGCCAGTCATTCATGCACGGTCCTTCGATACGGGCCTTCGATGGGCTACGCTTACTCAGTCCCTACTCAGGATGAGCGGCTAAGCAAATCCGCTCATGCTGAGTAGCCATTGAGCCTGCCGAAATGGCGTATCGAGGCACGCTCACGCCGCCTTCCTCGCGCGGCGCTTCGCTTCATGCGCAGCGGCCGCTTCGCGCACCCAGGCGCCATTGTCCCAGGCATCGCGGCGGGCCTTCATCCGCTCCTTGGCGACGGGACCTTCCCCGCGGACGACCGCGTAGAATTCCTCCCAGTCGACTTCGCCGAAATCGTAGCCGCCCTTGGCCTCATTCCACTTGAGCGCCGGGTCCGGGATCGTCAGCCCGAGGAACTCGGCCTGCGGCGCGGTGATGTCGACGAACTTCTGGCGAAGCTCGTCATTGGTTTCGCGCTTGATCCGCCAGCGCATCGACTGGGCGGTGTTGGGGGAATTGTCGTCGGGCGGACCGAACATCATCAGGCTCGGCCACCACCAGCGGTTGAGTGCGTCCTGCGCCATGCGCTTCTGGTCGCCGGTGCCCTTGGCCATGGCGATCATGATTTCGAAGCCCTGGCGCTGGTGGAAGCTTTCTTCCTTGCAAACGCGGACCATCGCCCGTGCATAGGGGCCGTAGCTGGTGCGCTGCAGCGGCACCTGGTTCATGATCGCCGCGCCGTCGACGAGCCAGCCGATCGCGCCGATGTCGGCCCAGGTCAGGGTCGGATAATTGAAGATGGTCGAATATTTGGCTTTGCCGCTGTGCAGCGCCTCGATCATCTGCTCGCGGCTCGTGCCGAGCGTCTCGGCCGCGCAGTAAAGGTAAAGGCCGTGGCCCGCTTCGTCCTGCACCTTGGCCAGCAGGATCGCCTTGCGGCGGAGCGAGGGCGCGCGGCTGATCCAATTGCCTTCGGGAAGCATGCCGACGATCTCGCTGTGCGCGTGCTGCGAAATCTGCCGCGTCAGCGTGCGGCGATAGGCTTCGGGCATCCAGTCCCTGGGCTCGATGAACTCATCGTCCGCAACCCGCGCCTCAAAGGCTTCGAGCAGCTTCGGGTCCTCGAGATTCTCGATCTTGGCCGTCTTCTGAAGCTCGGTCGTGTACATGCCCGCCGATGTAGCGGCTGGCGGCGCTCGGTTCAAATGAAGCGCGTGGCGCCGCGCGCCCGGAAGTGCCATTGGGCGGTCGAGAGCAATCCGCATGAACATCGATCGCCGAGCCTTCCTCACCGCCAGCGCTGCGTCCGCAATTGTCGCCCCGCCGCTCCGAGCCGCCGCCGGCCCTGTCTTCAGGCCGGAGGATTATGGCGCCCGCGGCGATGGTGCCACCAACGACACGCAGGCTTTCGCCAGGCTCTGTGCGGCGGTCCAACGCCAGGGCGGCGGGACGATTTCGCTCCGCGCCGGCCGCACTTACATCGTCGGTGCCCAGGCACCGGGCGGCGGGCCGGCCGCGCTCAACCCGCTGTCAATCATCCACCTCGACGGGCTTGCGGCGCCCCTGGTGATCCTCGGCAACGGCGCGCGGCTGCGGGCCCAGCCGGGCCTGAAGTTCGGGACCTTCGATCAACGCAGCGGCAAGCGGGTCGATCACGCAATGCCCAACCTCGACCGAAGCGATCTCGCGATCCCGTATCGCGGCATGGTCTGGCTCGGCCATTGCTCGGGCCCTGTCGAAATCCGCGACCTCGAGCTCGATGGCAACGTCGACCGGCTGAACATCGGCGGAAAATTCGGCGACAAGGGCTGGCAGGTGCCCGCCAACGGCCTGCTCCTTCAGCTCAACAGCGGCAGCGAGACCGTCACCAACATCCTCACCCACCATCACGCGCTCGACGGGGCGCAGATCATCGGCGCACCGGATCGAACGTCGCGAAGCCGGATCAGCAGGCTGATCGCGAGGGACAATGGCCGCCAGGGGCTCAGCATAACGGCGGGCCGCGGCTACGACTTCGCGGATAGCCAATTCAGCCGGAGCGGCCGCGGTCGCGTGCAAAGTTCGCCCGCTGCGGGGGTCGATATTGAGGGCGAGCACAAGCGGCCAATTCGCGACCTCAACTTCAATCGATGCCGCTTCAGCGACAATGCCGGCTGCGGATTGGTCGCTGACAGCGGCGACAGCGAGGGCGTGCGCTTCACCGACTGCAGCTTCGTCGGCACGACCAGCTGGTCGGCCTGGCCCAACAAGCCGCGTTTCAGCTTTGCCGGCTGCACCTTCGTGGGCGCAGTCGTTCACGCCTTTGCCGACGCCGATCCGGCTAGAGCAACGCACTTCACGGCCTGCCGCTTCACCGATGACCCGAAGCTCTCGCCCACCGGCAAGGTATTTTCGGGCAAGGCCGCCGGCGGCCCGATCGCCAACCTCGCCCAAAGCGACAATGTCAGCTTCGACCGGTGCACCTTCGACCTCGTCGGCTCGGCCAAGCTGCCGCGGACCAACCGCGCCATCTACCGCGACTGCACGATGCGCCAGCGGTCGCCCGACCCGAGTGCGCCCGGCGGACGCTACCTCGGCCGCACGACGATTACCGGCCGCGCCAATCTGTCCGGTTCAACCGTGGAGGGCAGTGTGGTGCTCAACGGGCGGGAGCTGCGCGGCAAGGTCAGCTGACTTGGCCATCCGACCGGCAGTGGCTAGGTCGGGTCATGGCTTACGAAACCATCGACTTTTCGATCGACGGCCCGATCGCCCGCATCACGCTTAATCGCCCCGACCGGCTGAACAGCTTTACCGCCGCCATGCATGCCGAGCTGCGCGACGCGCTCGCCGATCTCGGTGAAGCGCGCGTGATCGTGCTGACGGGCGCCGGGCGGGGCTTCTGCGCCGGCCAGGACCTCAACGACCGCGCCGTGGCGCCGGGCGAAGCGGTCGATCTCGGCGAGACGGTCGAAGCGAGCTGGAACCCGCTGATCCGCATTCTCAACTCGCTTCCCCTGCCGGTGATTGCGCGGGTCAACGGCGTGGCCGCCGGCGCCGGAGCCAATATCGCGCTCGCCTGCGACATCGTCATTGCCGCCAGGGACGCCAAGTTCATTCAAAGCTTTTCAGCGATCGGCCTGATTCCCGACAGCGGGGGGACCTGGGCCCTGCCGCGCCTCGTCGGGCAGGCACGTGCGCTCGGCCTGGCGCTGACCGGCGAGCCCATCACCGGCGAGCAAGCGGCGGAGTGGGGCATGATCTGGAAGGCGGTCGACGCCGCATCGCTCGACGAAGAGGTCGATCGTGTCGCGGCCAAGCTCGCATCGCTGCCGCCGCTCGGGCTGGGCGCAATCAAGCAGATGATCCGCTCCAGCTGGGAGCACAGCCTCGACGAGGAGCTCGGTCTGCAAGCCGAGGCAATGCGCCGGCTCGGCTTCACCGAGGATTATCGCGAGGGCGTAGCCGCCTTCCTCGAAAAGCGCGCTCCGTCCTTCACCGGGCGCTGATCATTCGGCGACCAGCGACGCGAATTTCGCAAGGTCGATATTACCTCCCGACACGATGCAGATGATCGGGCCCTTCCCTGCCTCGCCGCTGAGCGCCCCCGCCAACGCCAGCGCGCCGGCCCCTTCGGAAATCACGCGCGCTTTCTCGGCCGTCAGCCGCATCGCGCCGCGCACCTGGTCGAGCGAAACCGTGATTGAGCCATCGACCACCGGCTGCATCCGTTGCCACATCCGTTCGGTAACGCTTTGGCCGCCCGCACCATCGACGAAGCTCGCTTCCCAGTCCTTGAATTTCCGGGGTCCGCCTTCCCGCAGCGAAAGCGCATAAGGCGCGGCGGTTTCGGGCTCGACGCCCAGAATCCGGACGTCGGGGCGAAGCGCCTTGATCGCGCTTCCGACGCCGGTGATCAGCCCGCCGCCCCCGATTGCACCGATAACGGTGCGCACGTCCGGCGCATCCTCGATGATCTCGAGCCCCATCGTTCCGTGACCCGCGATGAAATCATGATAGTCGAAGGGATGGATGAAGGTCCCGCCCAATCCTTCGAAGGCGTGCGCCTCGGCCGCCTTCCAGGCCTGTTCGTAGGAGACGGGAATGATCGTTGCGCCGAGCGCGCGCATGCGCTCGAGCTTCGTCTGTGGAGCAGTCTCGATCGCGACAATCGAGCAGGCGATGCCGGCAGCCCGAGCGGCATAGGCCACGCCCTGCCCGGCATTGCCCGCGCTGATCGTCCACACGCCTTTCGCCCGCTCTTCCGCGCTCAGGCTCGCGACGGCGTTAGCCGCGCCGCGAATCTTGTAAGCGTTCGTCGGCTGGAGGTTTTCGAGCTTGAGGCGGATGTCGGGACTGTCCGAACCGAGATCGAGCCGAACCAGCGGAGTCCGCAATACGGTGCCCGCGATCCGATCGCGCGCCGCTTCGACGTCCTCAAGTCCAATCGGCCGCACCGGTGGAATCATCGCCGTACCCCTCCTCGCCCGATCCTTTGTCATGCTGAACTTGTTTCAGCATCCATTTTGTTCGTAGGGCGATGCGGTCTCCAAAAATGGACCCTGAAACGAGTTCAGGGTGACGGGTGAAAGTATGAAAACCCTGCAGCTCCTCAATTACGAGCGCGACCGCTGGACTCCGGGCGATGGGGGGCTGGCCGAAATTGCCAGCGCGATCGACGGGGCGCCGGTGGCGCTGACCGGCTCCAACGGCATCGATTTCGACGCCATGCTGCGCCACGCCCGCGAAGTCGGCGGGCCGGCGCTGCGGAAGCTCACCTTCCACGAGCGCGCGCGGATGCTCAAAACCTTGGGCCTCGCGGTCATGGCCCGCAAGGAAAAGCTGTACGAGCTCAACTATCTGACCGGCGCGACGCGCAAGGACGGCTGGATCGATATCGAAGGTGGCGCAGGAACGCTGTTTTCGTTCTCGTCGAAGGGCCGGCGTGAACTGCCGGACGCTCATGTCCTGCTCGACGGGCAGCTTGAGCCCCTCTCGAAGAATGGCACCTTCGTCGGCCAGCACATCTACACCCCGCTCCAGGGCGCGGCGGTCCACATCAACGCTTTCAACTTCCCCGTCTGGGGAATGCTCGAAAAGCTGGCCCCGACCCTGCTTGCCGGCGTCCCCGCGATCGTGAAGCCGGCATCGGCCACCGCCTATCTGTGCGAAGCAGCATTCCGGGTGATGATCGAGGCGAACATCCTGCCGCCCGGCGCGGTTCAGCTGATCGTCGGCGGAGTCGGCGACCTGTTCGACCATTTCACCGGCCAGGACATGGTGAGTTTCACCGGTTCGGCGCACACCGCGCTCAAGCTCAAGTCGCATCCGACGGTGCTCCGCGAATCGGTGCGGTTCGTTGCTGAGCAGGACAGCCTCAATGCCTCGCTGCTCGGGCCTGACGCGGCGCCCGGCACGCCCGAGTTCGACCTGTTCATCAAGGAAGTCGCGACCGAGATGACGGTCAAGGCGGGCCAGAAGTGCACCGCGATCCGCCGCGCCATGGCTCCTGCGCAATATCTCGACGCGGTCGAGCAGGCGCTCAGCGAACGGCTGGCCAAGACCAAGGTCGGCGACCCGCGCGCGGAGGACACGCGCATGGGTGCCCTCGTCAGCCTCAGCCAGCTCAGCGACGTGCGCGAGAAGATCGCGCAATTGGAAGCGGCCGGCGCGCGGATCGTCGCCGGCGATCCCACTGCCGAGCCGCCCGTCCCGGGCGGCGCCTTCCTGCCGCCGGTCCTGCTCCGCACCGATGATCCGTGGGGCGCCTCGGCAGTCCACGACTGCGAGCCGTTCGGCCCTGTGTCGACCATCATGCCGTACAAGGACATGGGCGACGCCATTGCGCTTGCGAACCGCGGCAAGGGCAGCCTGGCACTGTCGCTCTTCACCCACTCGCCCGATGCCGCGCGCGACTTGATCCAGGGCGCCGCGGCCTATCATGGGCGGATGCTGGTCATCGACCGCACCAATGCGGCGGAATCCACCGGCCACGGCTCGCCCCTGCCCGTTCTGGTTCACGGCGGTCCCGGCCGCGCCGGCGGCAGCGAGGAAATGGGCGGCGTGCGCGGCGTGAAGCATTACATGCAGCGGACTGCCATCCAGTCCTCGCCGACCATGATCGCAGCGATCAGCGAGCAATATATTCCGGGCGCACCGAAGCATTTCATCACCGTCCACCCGTTCCGGCGGCGGATGAGTGAGCTCGCCATCGGCGACACCTGGAAGACCGAGAGCCGGACGGTCAGCATCGAGGACATCGAGCATTTCGCCGAATTCACAGGCGACAAATTCTACGCCCACATGGACGAGGAGGCCGCAAAGGCCTCGCCCATTTTCGAAGGGCGGGTTGCGCACGGATATCTGATCCTGAGCTTCGCCGCCGGACTGTTCGTCGATCCCGATCCGGGCCCGGTGTTGGCCAATACCGGCCTCGAGAACCTGCGCTTCCTCACTCCACTCTACCCGGGCGATTCGATGCGGGTCGAACTGAGCGTCCGCACCAAGTCGCTGAAGAGCGAGGACACGGGCGTGGTCCGCTGGGCGGTCGAGATCTTCAACCAGAAGGGCGAGCTCGTCGCGACCTACGACCTCCTGACCGAGAACCTGCCCTAGAGACAGGAACAGGCACCCTCCGCCGCTCGTTACCAGCGCGAGATTCCCCAAAAGGAGAAGGTGTCATGAAAGTCAGCGAAGTGATGACCCGCGAGGTCCAGACCGTCAGCCCCGACCAATCGGCCCAGGAAGCGGCAAGCTTCATGCTGAGCGCCGATGCCGGCTCTATCCCCGTTGCGGAGGGCGACCGGCTGATCGGCATGATTACCGACCGCGACATCGCGGTTCGCGGCGTTGCCAAGGGCTATGGCCCCGATACGCCGGTGCGTGAGCTGATGACCGACGATCTGGTCGTCGTCCGCATGGACGAGGATGTCGAGGAGGCCGCCGAAAAGATGAGCAGCGCCCAGGTCCGCCGCCTGCCCGTAATCGACGAGGAAGAGCGCCTCTGCGGTATCGTCAGCCTCGGCGACCTCAGCCGTGAAGCGGACGACCAATGCGCGGAGCAGGCGCTCGAAGGTGTCAGCCAGCCCGGCGGCGAGCACCGCCAGTAAACTAGAAAATCGCGCTCTCGCTGAGCTTGTCGAAGCGAAAGCGCTCGCCCTTCGACGAGCTCAGGGTGAGCGCTGCTGAGTCTAGCGCGCGATGTCCTTGATCGCCTGATCGACCAGCTTCGCGTCGGTCTTGTCGTCGTGACGTTCGGCAATCAGCCGGGCGGCCGCCTTGGCGGCAGCATCGGCGGCGGCGGCGCGAAGCTGCTCGACCGCGGTACGCTCCTCGGCCGCGATCTTGTCCTCGGCCATCCGCGTGCGGCGCTCGATCAGCGCTTCGGCGTCGGTCTTGGCCTTGGCGACAATCTCGTCGGCTTCGAGCTTGGCCCGCTCGAGCAGCGCCTTGCGGTCCTTGTCGGCCGACTTGGCGCGCGCCTCATATTCGGCCTTCAGCGCCTCGGCCTCCTCGCGCAGCGATTGCGCCTCGGCCAGCTGGTCGCGGATCAGCGCGATCTTGCTGTCGAGCGCCTTGCCAATCGCGGCGGGGACCTTCTTCCCGATCATGATCACGATCACCACGACCATGGCCGCGGCGATGAACCAGGGCGCGGTCAGGCCGAACGCGGTCGGCTCAGCCTCTTCGGGACCGGCCGGGACTTCGGTACTGGCGATCAAGTTAGACATTAAGCTCGGCCTTCACCGCTGCTGCGGCCTCCTGCCTGGTGACAGAGATGCCGGTCAGGCGCGCGACCACTTCCTGGGTCGCCTCGGCGGCCACGGACTCGATCTCGGCACGAGCGGCAGAGACCGCGTCGCGGATCGCTCCCTCGGCCTCCTCGACCTTCAGCCCGATCTTGTCGGCCGCCTTCTTGACCCGCGCCTCGGTGTCACGGGCGCTTTCGTTCTTTGCCTCCTGGGCGAGACGCGCAGCCTCGGCCCGGGCGGCGTCCATGCGCTCGCGCCACTTGGCTTCCTTCTCGTCCGCCTCGACGCGCGCCGCCTGGGCCCGGGCGAGATCGTCCGCGATCTTCTTTTCGCGCGCGTCGACGGTCGACTGGATCTTCGGAAGCATCCCCCGGCCCACGCCGAAGAAGATGATTCCGAACACGATCGCCAGCCAGAACAGCTGCGAGAAGAAAATGATGGGAAGCTGCGTGATCTGAGGCATGTCGTCCTCGAGCCCTCAGGCCCTGTTAGAACTTAACGGGCGTAGAGGATGATCATTGCAACGGCGAACGCGATGAGGCCGAGAAGCTCGGCGGCCGCGAAGCCGATGAACAGGCGGCCCTGCTGGCTATCGGCAGCAGCCGGGTTGCGCAGCGCGCTCTCGAGAAACGAGCCGAAGACGTTGCCGACGCCGACTGCAGCGGCGCCAACGCCGATTGCGGCAAGGCCGGCACCAATGACCTGAGCGGAAGCGAAATCCATGTGCGTAACTCCTTGGTTTGAATTCTAGTGAAGGTTGATTGCGTCGTTGAGGTACAGGGTCGTTAGAAGCGCGAACACGTAAGCCTGGATCGCGCAGACCAGCAGCTCCAGCGCGGCGACGCCGACGATGAACAGGAAGCTGAGCGCGCTGACGCCAATGCCCATCGCGCCGCCGTTGAGGCCGCTGACGATGAAGCTTCCGAACACTTCCATCAGGATGTGGCCGGCGATCATCGCCACGAACAGTCGCAAGCCCAGGCTGAAGGGGCGGACCATGAAGGAAATGAACTCGATGGCGGCGATCAGCGGCACCATCACCTTGGGCGTCCCATGGGGGATGAACAGCGAGAAGAAGTGCAGTCCGTGGCGCCAGAAGCCGACGATCAGCACAATCGCGAAGCTGAGGACCGCAAGCACGCCCGTAATCGAAAAATGGCTGGTCGTCGTGAAGGCATGGAGGCCCGGCACGATCGCCAGCGGCAGGAGCCCAAGCAGGTTGGAGACGAGAATGAACGTGAAGAGCGAAAAGATGTAGGGCACGTACTTCTTGCCCTCTGGCCCGATGTTCACCTTGACCATGTCGTCGATGAAACCGGTCAGGCCCTCGACCGCCATTTGCCAGCGGCCGGGGACGAGCTCGCGCTTCATGCCGAGCGCCATGAAGCCGATGATCACGGCCAAAGCGGCGAGCAGCCAGGCGGAACTGGTGGTGAAGCTCACGTCATAAGGGCCGACGTGCAGCGGAACCAGCGGCTCCACCGCAAACTGCTGCATCGGGTCGATCTTGCCTTCGGCCGCCACGCTTCGCCTCACCTCAAATTCATTGGCCGGGAGGGGTCCCGGTCTTGGTAATCCGAATGACGTTCCGGACGCCGACGCCGAACCCGAAGAACAGCATCAGCAACAGGAACAGCGGAAAGGTCCGGTAGCCTGCCACAGCGGCCAGCGAGTCGAGACCCCACCCGATCACTGCCCCGCCAACCGGGGCTCCGATCAGGTGACCGAAGGCCTGCTGCGCGATCCGGGTTCCCGGGTTCGGCATGGTCACTCCGGTCCGCTTGTCTTCCGCCTGCTGCAAGCGGTCGAGCCGCCGATCGAGCGATTCGAGCCGTGCATCTGGTGGAAGCTTCGGAACCTCGGCGCTTTCATCCTCTGCCATGTTTCTCCCCTGTGCGTCGCCCCAGCTGAAATTCAGGGCCAGACCGGGCGAGGAACATGGCGGAAAGCGACACCGCCAAGGCGCGGACCCTTTATGAACAGGGCGTTAGATAGTCAACCGGGCGGCTTGGCTGTAAGCTCCACGACGATGCGACATGGGTCATTTTTCGCGATCGCGCTGATCGGCGCAGCAACTGCGGCGGCGGCGGCGCCGGTCAAGATCGAGCGCACGAGCAATCTGCTCGACTTCACTTTTGCCTGGCCGGCCAACGCCGCCGCCGTGCCCGCACTCGACCATCGCTTCCGTTCCGAGCTTGCCAAGGCGTTCAAGCAATCCCTGACCAACGCGCGCGAAGACAAGGCGCTCGCCAAGACTCAGCAGCGACCGTTCAACCAGCACTTTTATTCGATGCAATGGAGCAGCGCGGGGGAGACGCCGCGGCTGCTTTCGCTGCAGAGCCAGCTGTCCGCGTTCGAAGGCGGGGCGCATCCCAACACCAATTATGGCGCACTACTGTGGGACCGCAGGTCGAAGCAGGAAACCAGCCTAGGCGCCTTGTTCCTTCGCAGCAGCTCATTCGCGGCACTGATGCGCACGCCTTATTGCGAGGCGCTGGACAAGGAGCGGACGAAGCGTCGCGGGGGGTTCAAGATAGACCTGCCCGAATTCAACGTCTGCCCCAAGCTCAGCGAGCTCGCCGTGGCACCGGCGGATCGCGATCGCGACGGCCGTTTCGACAGCATCGACTTCGTCGCTTCGCCCTACACGGCGGGGCCCTATGCCGAAGGCGAATATGACATCCGATTGCCCGTCACTCGCCAGCTGATCGCCGCCGTGAAGCCCGCGTACCGCGCCTCGTTCGAAGCTCAGCGGCAGTAGCTCGGCACCGGGGCGGCCTGGCCCGGCATTCGTCGGCGCCACTGGCCATCGACGAGCATATAGGGTTCGCCGACCGCAACCCGGGCGAGAAGCGTGCAGCCGGCAGTGATCCCCACATCCTGCGCCGCGGCGCCGCGGCTTGCGGCCAGGCTGCTATAGAGCGAGCGGCGGCGGATGTTGATCGACGCCACCTGGCTCCGGACCATCGTCGAGGCGGGCGCGGCGATGCCGAGATAGCCGTCGTAGCGCTCGCCGACGATGCCGGCGGCGCGCGCGGCGTTGACGGCGGGGCTTTGCGCAGCCGCCGGGACTGCAACGGCCAGGGCCGCGACAGCCAGTAGCCGCAACTTCATCGCTTGCTTCCCGGCGCAGGCGGGAAGGCCTGCGGATTCTCGTTGATCATCTTCTGAACGTCCTGCTGAAGGCGCACCAGCACCTCCTGCTTGATGTCGACGTTGAGGTTGATCTCGATCGGCTTGTCGGGCGCCTTGACGGTGATGCAGCTTGCGAGCGGCAGCGCCAGCAGGCTCGCCGCGGCAAGTTTCGTTGTGCGGTTGATCAGGCTCATCTCACTTCTCGCTCGGTGGGGGTTTGGAGGTGACCTCGACATCGTTGGTCGGGGTCGTGGTCTTCTGCTCTTCGTTCTTGCGGTTCTCGATCAGGATCACATCCAGGCTCGGGGAATCGATCGGGAACGGGACGACTGGCGCAATCGCCTGGCGCGGGTCCTTGTAGGCCTTGGCGGTCTGGATCAACGCACGGAACGGCCCGTTGATGTTGAGGTTGAGCCGCAACGGCACCTTGCTGAAGGCGCCGCGAATGATGCCGCCGGCAAGTCCGCCGCCGGTGCCCAGCGAAATCTTGTCGATCGTCACCCGGCTCGCGAATTCGCCGGACAGATCGCCGTCGAGGCGCACCACCATCTGGCGATAGCGAAGGTCGGTCAGCAGCGAGAAGACGGCATCGGCGATCATCCCCGCCTTCGGTTTCGTGCCGGTGTAGCGGAAAACACCGCCGTCGCCGCGGGAATCGAGCCGGCCGCCGACGATCCGACCGCCGCTTTCGTCGAAGATCATCGGCAGGAAGCCGTCGAACGTCCCGGTGATCTCGATGCCGGCAAAGCCGAGGCTGTCGACGAACTGCTTGGCATCGAAGCCGACGACTTCGAAGGTCAGGCGTTTCGGGCTCGGCCGGCCGAAATTCAGCACGGTTTCGTGAAGGATCAGCCGCCCGCCCATGAACGGCCATTCGCCGCGCTCCACCTTCACCAGCTGGTTCGGAAGCAGCTGGTAGCGGAGGACCCCGTTCTCGACGAGGATGCCGGGGTTGATCGAGCGGATGTTGAGCGTCTGGCCCGGCGGCGTCTGGAGGCCGAGCAGGTCGCTAAAGTGGATGTTGCCGCTCATCCCCTCGACCGGGCCGAAGGGCGCGGCAAGATCGATACTGGCGGTCGAGAAATCGCCGGTGGAGGTGACCTTGCCGCCCGCGCTCCAGTCGATCCGGCCCTTGCCCTGGATGGTGCCGTTGACCAGCGCGATCACGCCCTCGGTCAGGCGGGTCAGCTCTTCGGGCTGGAGATTGGGGCCGAAGGTCAGGCTCGGCACGTCGAGGTTGGCGTGGCCCGAACCGGTCGACAGCTGGTGCTCGATGGTGACGTCGGTGACCCTGGTCCCGCTCGCCGGATGGAACAGGCTGCCGTTTGCGCGGACGTAATCGCCGGCGATGGTCATGTGCACGTCGTTGCTCTTGAGCGGATAGAAGCGCGGCTGGTCGCTGCGGTCCGAGACCATGAGCGCGCTGTCCACCGCGAGGCGGCTGTTGCGATAGGCCCATTTGCCGGTCCCGTCGGTCAGCAGCAGCGGGACGGTGCCGATGATCGCCTTGCCGTCGGTAAAGCGGCCGTCGAACCCGCCCCTGGCGAAGGCGCCCGTCAGGAGTCCGGCATCGAAGGTTATCGGGGCTTCGGCCTTGCCGAGCTTCAGCCCGAAGCGGTTGAACACGAAGTTCTGAGCGACGATTTCGCCATTGGCCGCGGCGACGCGCAGCGGCTGGTCGCCGAGCCTGCCGTTCAGGACGGGCGCATTGATCCGCGCCGCGGTGCGGACTGAGCCGCCCGGCCCCTTGCTGACGATTGCCGAGCCAATGGGACAGACGGGCAGGCGCGTCGGGCCGAAGCGGATGCTGCTCATTGCGAACTGGTTCCAGGTCACAACCGCGCACGACGTTCCGAAGGCGAAGCTTCCGCCCTTGCCGATCCGGCCCGATATCGGCAGGCGCAGGGCCCGCACCCGACCGTTGGGGATGGCGCCGTCGAGCTGGGCCACCGTGCGGACCGCAGTGCTGTTGCCGGGACCAGGGCCGAAGCGGATCGGCGCCAGCGCCAGCCGCTGCCCGCCCGCGGCGTAAGGAGCAATCTCCGCGACGCCGCTCATCGGCGAGCCCGGATGAGGCTGGCGTAGGGTCACGCGGCCTTGCGGGAGGCCGCCGCCGCCCATTTCGATATTGCCGTCGATGCGGAGCCCCGCGGCCGGCCAGTAATAGGTCACCCCGCTGCCGCCGAAGATATGCGCGCGGGCCCCGCCGGGGCCGCGCACGTCGGCGTCGGTGATCCGTGCGCCGCCGCCCCCGGGGAAGTTGACGACCTTGATCCGGCCCGAAGCGTTGAAATGGCCTGCTGTCTGGGCAATCGCCTTGCTGATGTTGGCCGCAATCGGGCCGATCGGGGTCGAGGCGGCCGCGGCCAGCGGCTGGGTCACGCCTGCGAGCACGCTTGGATCGAGCTTGCCGTTGTCGGCGGCGAACTGGCCATTGAGCGCGAACGTGCCGCCCTTGATGCCCAAATGATATTCGCCGTTGAAGCGAGTGCGTTCGGCAAAGGTGGTGGCCAGGCGCGACTTCTGCGCGGCAAGCTTCACCCGCCCGTCCACCTGCAACAGCGAGCCCTTGTAAGTCAGTTCGCCGTTGAACGCGGCGAGACCATTGTCGCCGGCGTTGAGCGTCTGGATCGCCATGCGGCCGCTACCGTCGACGCTGGTGAAAGCCTCGTTGAAGCTGGCCTTTGCGTCGAAGCGCGGACCAACGACGTCGAAGCGGCTGGCCGAACAGACCAAACGGTCGAGCGCGACCGGGCCATCGACCTGCGGGCGCTTGGCGACGACCGCGACGGCAAGGTTGGTGCGCACGTTGATCGCCTCACAGCGTCCCGGCACCAGGCGCGGGCTCGCCACCGCTATGCGGCCCTTGAACCCGCCGCTGAGGCGGCCGTTGCCCTGGATAGCCGCGCCGAGCGGCCCGAAGGGCGTCGCCAGGGAAATCGTCGTATCCGCAAGGTCGACTGCGACGTTGGGCAAGGTGAAGGGCTTACTGGTCGTGCTGGGCGCGGGCAGCAGCTTGTCGACCTGCCCCCAACTGACCTTGCCGTTGGCGAGCCGGCCGCGGAGCCGGACGCCGCGCGCTATGATCCGGTAGACCTCGAAATTGCCGTCCCATTTCAGCCGCATCTGCACTTGGGCGAAGCGGGCGACGAGGTCGGGACGCCTGGGATCGCCGATGACGAGGTTGCTGACCTGCTGGGTTCTGAAGCCAACCCGGTCAAGCCGGTAGGTCGCAGTGACGCCGCGGCTCTTGAATTCCTTGTTCAGGAACTGGTTGGCGATCGGGCGTCGCTCGATCCAGGCGATAGCGATCGCGACCACGACGAGCAGCAGCAGGCCGAGCGCGGCAAAGCTCAGCACGCGCGTCCAGCTGCGCCGGCGCACGATCACCGTGCCCTGGCCCTCCGGCACGTCGACGCCCTCACTCCGCGATTCATCCATTGGCTCCTACTAACCGATCCAGCGCGAGACCGTTCCAGTTGCGGCATGACTGCTTTTCTAGGCCCAGCTTCTGTGGTCTAGTGAAATTGCTCGGATCGGCCGCGTCGAAAGGACCGGAGTGGACGGGCACACCCCAAGGACGGAGGAGATTGCTGCGGGCGGCCATCGCGCGCGGCTGCGCAAGCGGCTGCTCGATGCCGGGCCCTCTGGTTTCCACGATTATGAGCTGGTCGAGTATCTGCTCACCCTAACCATCCCGCGCGTCGATACCAAGCCGCTCGCCAAGTCGCTGATCGCGCAATTCGGCGGGATCGGCCCGCTCTTGTCCGCAAGCGTCGACACGCTGCGCCGCGAGAGCGTGAGCGAGGCGGCCATCGCGGCGTTGAAAATCGCCCAGGCGACCGCGCTGCGCCTGCTGGAAACGAAGATCGAGGGGCGGCCGGTGCTCTCTAGCTGGGATGCGCTTGGCGATTATCTCCACGCGGCGATGGCGCACAGCCGCGTCGAGGAGGTGAGGATCCTCTTCCTCAACGCCAAGAACATGCTGCTTGCCAACGAAGCGTTGTGGCACGGCAGCGTCGACGAGGCCTCGGTCCATGTCCGCGAGGTCATCGCGCGCGCCATCGCGCTCGGCGCCACCGCGATCATCATCGTCCACAACCACCCGAGCGGCGACCCGACGCCGTCGAGCCAGGATATCCGCCTCACTCGCGACCTCGTTGAGGCCGGGCGCCACATGAAGGTCGTGGTGCACGATCATGTCATCGTCGGCGCCCAGGGGCGAACCAGCATGCGCGCAACGGGCCTGATTTAGGCTACAAGCGGCCAGTGGCTCGAGCTGGAGGGGGAAGCTCGGATGAATTGGTCCTTCCGAATCATTGCTTCGTGCGCGGGCATCCTGTCATGTTCGCCCGCGGTCGCTCAGTCCCCGCTGAAGGTCGAGCGCGTGGTCATGCTCATGCGCCACGGCATCCGCCCACCGACGACGCTCCAACCGATCCCGCTCCGATATTCCGAGCTCGCCTGGCCCCGCTGGCCGGTCGGACCTGGCCTCCTGACTCCGCACGGAGCGCAGGGCATCAAGTTGCTGGCTGCGGCCGACCGCGCATATTTCGCGAGATTAGGCGTGCTTTCAGGGGCGGGTTGCCCTGCCGCGGGCCAGGTCCAGATCCGCGCAAGCCACGTGACGCGAGCGATCGAAACGGCTCAGGCCTGGTCGACCGGCCTCGCTCCGGGATGCAAGCTGGCGGTCGAGCATCCCGCTTCAGGCGCTCCCGACCCCCTGTTTCACATCCTCGATCCCCGTCCGGCCTGGTTCAACGGGGATCGCGCCTACCGGGCCGCCCTGGCGCAGGCGCCGGCAGGAGGACTTCCTGCCCAGGTGAGGCAAGTGGCGCCCGAGCTTCGGCAGATAAGTTCGGTCCTCGGGTGCACGCCGCCAGGATGCAACATGTTGGCGGGATCGACGATTACGCCGCATCGGCATGGACGGCCTGACATGAGCGGCCCCCTGGACGCTGCCTCGACGGCCTCGGAGACGTTCCTTCTCGAATATCTCGAGGGGATGCCGATGAAGCAGGTGGCGTGGGGGCGAATCGATCGCCGCCAGATCCTGCGCCTGCTCGTCTTCAATTCGATCAAGTTCAAATATGTGGACCGGCCGCGCTTCATCGCCAGGGCCGCGGCCGGGCCGCTGGCGAAGGCCATCCTCCGCGCCCTTGAGGCACCAGCAGCCTCGCGAGCCACGCTGTTCGCCGGCCACGACACCAATATCGCCGACCTCGGCGGGCTGCTGGACGCTCATTGGCGCGTGACGGGCTATCCCGCCGACGCCGTTCCCCCCGGTAGCGCATTGGGATTCGAGCTGCTGGCAGACGACCGAGGACGCCGGTTCGTGCGCGCATTCTTCCGCGCCCAGACGATGGAGCAACTGCGCAACCTCGAAGGGCTCGGTTCGGCAAACCAGCCTTACCGCCAATATGTGCCCGTTCCCGGCTGCAGCGACCCTAGGATCGCCTTCGGTTGCGAGTTAGGAACGTTCAGGAGACTCGTCGAAGCGAGGCTCCGCTGACCGGATGCGCGGTCAGCTCAGGGCATATCCGGCAACAGGGAACTGTGGAGATGCTCGATCCGCCACTTCCCGCCCTCATATCGATAGATGAAGGTGTAGCGGGCCCTCGCGGTACTTTTCGTGCCACTTTTCTGATCGGTGAGCGCCACCGACCAATTGCCCATGCGCGCCGCCATGTTGCAGCCCAGGCGGATGCTGCTGGAATTGATATGGCCAACCGGCGCGTTCTTTAGAAAATAGACGAAATATTTGCGAATGCCCGCCGGGGTCGTCCGTTCCTCATCGGACAGGGTCGGGAGCAGGACCGCGCTGGGCGTGAACAAGGCGGCTACGGTATCCGGGTTTTTGGTCGCCCAGGCAGCGTTGAAGCGGTCGAACTGCTGCTTGACCTGTAAGTCGCTAATGGGCGCGCATTGCGTCGCCCGAGCGTGCGCCGGCATTGCGAACGCCAAACCTATAAGGCCGCACAGGGCCAGGTTGATCTTACCCATCGGATTCCCCCTTCATGATTGAGCCCCGACATGCGGTGGCTCCAATCTAGGTCCGTATGCGCCTCAAAAACCGATGCTCCTAACGGTAACTCGCGCAGCCATTTGAAGCCTCGCCGCATCCCTGCTAGCCGCTCGGCGCATGGTTCCCCGCTACTCGCGCCCCGAAATGACGGCCATCTGGTCGCCGGAAAACCGCTATCGCATCTGGTGGCAGATCGAGGTCTTCGCCGCCGAGGCGATGGGCAAGATCGGGATGATCCCGGCCGAGGACGCGGCAACGATCCGCAAGGCCTATGACACCGATGCGCTGGGAAAGATCGACATCGACGCGATCGACAAGATCGAGGCCGTGACCAAGCACGACGTGATCGCTTTCTTGACCTGGGCCGGGGAGAAGCTTGGGCCGGAGAAGCGCTGGCTCCACCAGGGGATGACCAGCTCCGACGTACTCGACACAACGCTCGCGGTGCAGCTGAAGCAGGCCGCAGAGCTGCTTCTGGCGGACATCGATGCCCTGCTTGATGTGCTCAAGCGCCGCGCCAATGAGCACAAGCTCACGCCGACCATCGGCCGCAGCCATGGCATCCACGCCGAGCCCACTACGTTCGGGCTCAAGCTCGCCCAGGCCTACGCCGAGTTCGCCCGCAACCGGGAGCGGCTCGCCGCCGCGCGGGACACGATCGCGACCTGCGCCATTTCGGGCGCGGTCGGCACCTTCGCGAACGTCCCGCCATCGGTCGAGGAGCATATCGCCGCCGAGCTCGGTCTGACGCCGGAGCCCGTTTCCACCCAGGTCATCCCACGCGACCGGCATGCCGCCTTCTTCGCGACGCTGGGAGTCATCGCTTCGTCGATCGAGCGCCTGGCGACCGAGATCCGCCACCTGCAGCGCACCGAAGTGCTCGAGGCCGAGGAATATTTCTCGCCTGGGCAGAAGGGCAGCTCGGCGATGCCGCACAAGCGCAATCCCGTGCTGACCGAGAATCTGACCGGCCTTGCCCGGATGGTGAGGAGCGCGGTCACCCCGGCGCTCGAAAATGTCGCTCTCTGGCATGAGCGGGACATCTCCCACTCCTCGGTCGAGCGCTTCATTGGGCCGGATGCGACGATCACGCTCGATTTCGCGCTCGCCCGGCTGACGAGCGTCGTCGACAAGCTGGTCGTCTATCCGGAGCGGATGGCCAAGAACATGAACCGCATGGGCGGCCTCATCCATTCGCAGCGGGTGATGCTGGCGCTGACCCAGGCGGGCCTGAGCCGCGAAGAATCCTATGCACTCGTCCAGCGCAACGCGATGAAGGTCTGGGACTCGGACGGCGAGCTGTCGCTGCTCGGCCTGCTGAAAGACGATGCCGAGGTGACGCAGCGGCTCTCCAACGAGCAGCTCGAAAGCCTCTTCGACCTCGATCATCACCTTAAGCACGTCGATACGATCTTTGCGCGAGTGTTCGGCTGACGTAGAACCAAAGGCCGTGACCGAGTGCGTACAATCCTGCGGCTATCTGATCGAGCTTTCGCTCGACTGGATCGTCCTGCGTGCCTCCGAAAACGTTCATCACCTGCTCGGCGAATCGCACGTCACGCTCATCGACGAGCCGCTGGGCCGCTTCGTCCAGAGCCAGGCACTGCACGACCTCCGAAACCTATTTTCACGGCTGAGCGGCACGACCGGGATCGGCCGAGCCTATGGCGTCCGGCTGACAGATGAGCCCGACCATGTCGATATCGCCTTCCACCTGGCCAATGGGCGCGTGCTGCTGGAAGTTGTGCCGTCGGCAGGCGGCTTCGGCGAGGCCTTCGGGACAGTCGGCGGGCTAATTGCCGGCCTCGGCGACAATCAGGGCCAGTCGCTGCTGGACGGCGCGGCGCGACGGATGCGGGCGCTGACCGGCTACGACCGCGTGACTCTGACCTGCGGCGGCCAGCGCGCGGAAAGCAGCCGCGGCAGCTTCGCCGGACCGCCCAGCACCGGCGACCTTCCGCCGATCGTCTGCGACACCGGCGGCGAGGCGGTGCCGATCTTCCCGCGTGAGAATGAGGATGAAGCGGCGCGTTCGGCCTTGCTCCGTGCGCCTGACCGCGAAACACTCGACGCGTTGCAGACGGCGGGCGTCCGGTCGCTGCTCCGCGTTCCGTTCAGTGGGGGCGGATCAGAGGGCGAATTCCGCTGCGAAAGCCGGACTCCGCGGGGCCCGAGCTTCGAAATTCACGCCGCCGCGGAATTGTTCGCGCAAATGGTCGCGCTTCGGTTGGAAATGGACCGGCTGCGCGAAGGCGCGGCGCTTCAGCCCGCGAAATAGTCCCGGGCGCGGGCGAAGAAGCTCTTCGCGTTCGGACACTCGTCGCCCGTCTCCGTCGCCTTGAACTGTTCGAGCAGGCGCTTCTGCTCCTTCGACATGCGGGTCGGCGTCTCGACCAGGATGCGGGCGACTATGTCGCCGCGCCCGCGGCCGTTGAGAACGCTCATCCCCGATCCGCGATGGCGGAGCTGCTCGCCCGACTGGATCCCGCTCGGGATCTTGATATCGACCTTGGCGCCGTCGATTCCAGGCAGGCTCATCGTCCCACCGAGCGCCGCCGTGGTGAAGCTGATCGGGCAGTCGGCGACCAGCGTCGTGCCTTCGCGAGCGTAGATCGGGTGCCGCTTCATGTGGACGAAGAGGTAGAGGTCGCCGTTGGCGGCGCCGCGAACGCCCGCTTCGCCTTCGCTGGCGACGCGGATGCGGGTACCCTCGTCCACTCCGGCCGGAACTTTCACCGATAGCCGCCGCTGCGCGACCGTCCGCCCTTCACCGTGGCAGCTCGGGCACGGGTCGCTGATCATTTCGCCCGAGCCGCGGCAATTGGGGCAGCCGCGCTCGACCACGAAGAAGCCCTGCTGGGCGCGGACCTTGCCCATGCCACCGCAGGTCGAACAGGTGGTCGTGCAATCTGCCGCCTTGGTGCAGCCGCGCCCATGGCACGGCTCGCACTTGGCGAGCGCCTCGACCGTGATCGTCTTTTCGACGCCGGTGAAGGCTTCTTCGAGGCTCAGCTCGAGGTCGTAGCGCAGGTCAGCGCCGCGGGCCGCGTTCTGGCGTGCGCCACGCGGGTCCATGAACTCGCCGAAAATGGTCGAGAAAATGTCGGAAAAGCCCTCGAATCCGGCGTCGCCGAAGGGGCCACCGCCCGCGCCGCCGTTCTGAAAGGCGGCCTTGCCGAAACGGTCGTAAGCCGCACGCTTCTGCGGGTCCTTGAGGACGTCATAGGCTTCGTTGATGGCCTTGAAGCGCGCTTCCTGGTCGCGGCAGCCATTGTGCCGGTCGGGGTGGCATTCCTTGGCAAGCCGGCGATAGGCGGCCTTGATCGCCGCCTCATCGGCTCCCTTCTGAATGCCCAGCAGATCGTAATAGTCCTGCTCGACCACGCTTACTCACCCACCCCAACGCCCGTTCGGGCTGAGCCCGTCGAAGCCCTGTGCTTCTGTTCCAAGAACGACAGCCCTTCGACAAGCTCAGGGCGAACGGTCATTCCACCTAGCCCTTATTCTCGTCGTCGACTTCCGAGAATTCGGCGTCGACCACCTCTTCGGCAGACTCTTCGCCGGCCGGCTCGCCTTCAGCGCCAGCGTCAGCGCCCGGGGCGCCCTGCCCCTCGGCCTGCTGCTGCTGCTCGTACATCGCCTGGCCGAGCTTCATCGCCGCCTGGGTCAAGGCGTTGGTCTTCTCGGTCATCCGGTCAGGATCGCCGCCCTCGACCGCGGTCTTGGCCTCGGCCAGCGCGCTCTCGATCTCGGACTTCACCTCCGGCGAAACCTTGTCGCCATGCTCGGCGAGCTGCTTCTCGGTCGAGTGGATCAGGCTTTCGGCATTGTTCTTGGCCTCGGCCGCGGCACGCCGCTTCTTGTCCTCGTCGGCGAACTGCTCGGCCTCGCGCACCATCTTCTCGATGTCGGCGTCGGCGAGGCCGCCCGAAGCCTGGATGCGGATTTGCTGTTCCTTGCCCGTGCCCTTGTCCTTGGCGGACACATTGACGATGCCGTTGGCGTCGATGTCGAACGTGACCTCGACCTGCGGCACGCCGCGCGGAGCGGGGGGAATGCCGACCAGGTCGAACTGGCCCAACATCTTGTTGTCCGCCGCCATTTCGCGCTCGCCCTGGAAGACGCGGATGGTCACCGCATTCTGGTTGTCCTCGGCGGTCGAGAAGACCTGGCTCTTCTTGGTCGGGATGGTGGTGTTGCGATCGATCATCCGGGTGAACACGCCGCCAAGCGTCTCGATGCCAAGCGACAGCGGCGTGACGTCGAGCAGGAGCACGTCCTTGACGTCGCCTTGGAGCACGCCGGCCTGGATCGCGGCGCCCATCGCCACGACCTCATCCGGGTTGACGCCGGTGTGCGGCTCGCGGCCGAAGAACTCCTTCACCTTCTCGCGCACCCGCGGCATGCGGGTCTGGCCACCGACCAGGACGACGTCGGCGATGTCCTTGGCCTCCAGGCCGGCGTCCTTCAGCGCCATCTTGCAAGGCTCGATGGTGCGCTCGATCAGATCCTCGACCAGCTTCTCGAGGTCGGCGCGGGTCAGCGTCTCCACGAGGTGAAGCGGGGTCGTCGCGCCGCCTTCCATGCGGGCGGTGATGAACGGCTGGTTGATTTCGGTCGTGGCGGCCGAGGAAAGTTCGATCTTCGCCTTTTCCGCCGCTTCCTTGAGGCGCTGGAGCGCGAGGCGGTCGGTGCGAAGGTCGATGTTCTCCTTCGCCTTGAAGTTGTCGGCGAGCCAGTTGACGATGCGGGCATCGAAATCCTCGCCGCCGAGGAAGGTGTCGCCGTTGGTCGACTTCACCTCGAACACGCCGTCGCCGATCTCGAGCACGGACACGTCGAAAGTGCCGCCGCCAAGGTCGTAGACGGCGATCGTCTTGCCCTCGTCCTTGTCGAGCCCATAGGCGAGCGCGGCCGCGGTCGGCTCGTTGATGATGCGCAGGACTTCAAGGCCGGCGATCTGGCCGGCGTCCTTGGTCGCCTGGCGCTGCGCATCGTTGAAGTAAGCGGGAACGGTGATCACCGCCTGGGTGACGGTCTCGCCGAGATAGGCCTCGGCGGTTTCCTTCATCTTCTGCAGGATGAAGGCCGAAATCTGCGACGGGCTGTAATCCTTGCCGCCGGCCTGGACCCAGGCATCGCCATTGGCGCCCTTGACGATCTTGTAGGGCACCAGCTCGGTGTCCTTCTTGGTGATCGGATCGTCGAAGCGGCGGCCGATCAGGCGCTTCACCGCGAAAATCGTATTGTCGGGGTTGGTGACCGCCTGGCGCTTGGCCGGCTGGCCGATCAGCCGCTCACCGTCCTTGGTGAAAGCGACCACTGAAGGCGTCGTGCGCGCGCCCTCGCTATTCTCGATAACCTTCGGCTTGCCGCCTTCCATGACCGCGACGCAGCTGTTGGTCGTGCCCAAGTCGATCCCAATGACCTTGGCCATATATACAATCCTCTTTCTTCAGCCCCTCTCGGCCTCCCTTCCAGGCGACCGAAACATTTCAATTCCTTGGCGGATATAGGTGGCGTGGAACCGACGACAAGGAGTGCGGCAAGGAAGCGTTAACTCCGCCTCAGACCATCGACATGCCGCCGTTGACGTGCAGCGTCTGGCCGGTGACGTAGCCCGCCTCCTTCGAAGCGAGGAAAACGACCGCCGCGCCGATATCGTTGCCGCTGCCCATGGCCCCCATCGGAATGCGCCCGAGGATGGCCTCGCGCTGCTGGTCGTTGAGCGCATCGGTCATGGCCGACGCCATGAAGCCGGGCGCGACCGCGTTGACGGTGATGTTGCGGCTGGCAAGCTCCTGAGCGACGGCCTTGGTCATGCCGATCAGACCGGCTTTCGATGCAACGTAATTGGCCTGGCCCGGGTTGCCGGTGACGCCGACGACCGAGCTGACGGAGATGATGCGCCCGAACCGCGCCTTCATCATCGGCCGCGCCGCCCCGCGCATGAGCCGGAACGCGGCTTCGAGGTTGATCCGGATGACCTCCTCGAACTCCTCGTCCTTCATGCGCATCAGGAGGTTGTCGCGCGTCACGCCGGCATTGTTAACGAGAATGTCGAGCTTTCCGCCCAAGGCCTCGACGGCCTGCGGGACGAGCGCGTCTACCGCGGCGCCGTCCGACAGGTTGCACGGCAGCGCGACATGGTCGCCGCCAAGGCCGGAGCGGAAGCTTTCGAGCTTTTCGGCATTGCTTCCAGACACCGCCAGCCGGACGCCCTGCCGCGCCAGCGCCCGCGCGATCGCGCTGCCGAGGCCGCCTGAAGCGCCAGTGACGAGCGCGGTCATGCCCGTGAGGTCGAACATCATGCGATCTCCTTCGCCAGCGCTTCGACATCCTCGATTGTGGCGACGCTCGTGACTTTGGCCTCCGGTGCGATGCGCCTGACCATCGATCCGAGCACCTTGCCGCCGATCTCGACAAACTCGTCGACGCCCACAGCCGCCATGTTGGCGACGCTTTCGCGCCAGCGCACCATGCCGGTGACTTGGCTCACGAGCTGGCTGCGAATCGCATCGGGATCGTCGGTGGGTTCGGCCGTGACATTGGCGAACAGCGGCACCGACGGGGCTTCGAGCACTTCGTAGGACAAAGCGTCGCTCATCGCGTCGGCGGCCGGTTCCATCAGGCTGCAATGGAAGGGCGCCGAAACCGGCAGCGGCACCGCGCGCTTGGCGCCCATTTCCTTGGCGAGCTCGATGGCGCGGTCGATCGCGGTCTTGTGGCCGGAAATGACGACCTGGCTCGGGTCGTTGTCGTTCGCGACTTCGCAAACCTGGCCTTCAGCAGCCGCGGCCGCGATCTTCTGCGCCAGCTCGAGGTCCGCGCCGAGCAGCGCCGCCATTGCGCCAAGCCCTACCGGGACGGCCTGCTGCATGGCCTGGCCGCGCAGCTTCAGAAGCTTGGCAGTCGTCGCCAGGTCGAACGTTCCTGCAGCGCACAACGCCGAATATTCGCCGAGGCTGTGACCGGCGACAAACTGGGCAACGTCGGGCAGCGGCAGGCCAAGCGTGCGGAACACGGCGAGCGAATTGGCCATGATCGCGGGCTGCGCGTTTTCCGTCAGCCGAAGGTCCTCATCCGGCCCGTCGCGCATCAGCCGGAAGAGGTTCTGGCCGAGCGCTTCGTCGACCTCGGCGAAGACGTCCTTGGCACCCCGGCTCGCCTCGCAAAGCGCGGCGCCCATGCCGACCGCCTGGCTGCCCTGCCCCGGAAAAAGGAATGCACGCATTGGTATTGCCGCCGATCTATGCTTTGTCCGTCGGCGACTAGTCGGCGTCAGACGCAATGCCAAGCCTCGGGGGAGCGCATGAACGACGGCACGAGCCAGCCGCAGACCATGGGCATTTGGCTTACGACCGGCCTGGTCGTCGGTACGATGATCGGCTCGGGGATTTTCCTGCTGCCGGTCAGCCTCGCCCCGCTTGGGATTAACGCCGCCATCGCCTGGCTCGTCAGCATCACCGGCGCGCTGGCCATCGCATTCGCGCTTGCCCGCCTGTCGAGCGGCGGCGGCGAAGGCGGCATCCAGTCCTACATCGAGCAAGCGTTTGGGCCCCTTGTCGGATTTCTGATCACCTGGGCCTTCTGGGTTTCCTCCTCGGTTTCCAACGCAGCAGTCGCGATCGCGTTCGGCGCTGCCGTCTCACGCATCACCCCACTGTTCGGCGCCGACACGGTCATCATCCTTGCGATCGGCGCGATTGCGTTCCTGACTGTGGTCAACGCGTTTGGGGTCCGCGTTTCGGGCGGGCTCAACCTGTTGACGATCGCAATCAAGCTGCTGCCGCTTGTCGGGGTTGTCGTGCTGCTTGCGCTCGCCGGCGGGAGCGGCGAGCCATTCGAGCCGTTCGCGCCCACTCCGATCACCATTGGAGGCATCGCCACCGCAACCTCGCTGACCTTGTTCGCGATGCTCGGGTTTGAAAACGCGACCGCGCCCGTCGGCAAGATCCGAGATCCCTCGCGGACTGTTCCGCGAGCCATCCTTGGGGGCACGGCGCTGGTCGGCTTCGTCTACCTCATGTCGAGCAGCGCCGTGCTGTTGCTCCTCCCGGCCAACATGGTCGCGAGCTCGCCCGCGCCCTATGCCGACGTGTTTGCGGCTCGCGGCGGCGAGGGCCTGGTGCTGATGGCCGCCTTCGCGATCGCGGTCAGCGCCTTCGGCTCGCTCAATTGCGGAATTCTCGTCAGCGGAGAGCTCGGCTTCGCAATGGCCGAGCGGCGGCAGCTTCCGGAGATTATGTCGCGGACCCGCGGCGGCAACATCCCAGTAATGGCGCAGATCGTATCGGCCGCGTTGGGGATCGTGCTGGTGCTCCTCAACAGCAACCGCTCGACCGGGGAGCTTTTCGCCTTCGTCATCCTGCTGAGCACTTCGGCAATCCTGTTCGTCTATCTCGCGGGGACTGCCGCGGCGTGGCGCCATTGCCCGTCGGCCGGAACCCGCGCGGTCCTGTGCCTCGCGGCGGTGTTCATCGCCTTCGCCTTCTGGGGCGCGGGGTTCGAGGCGGACGCGTGGTGCCTGGCGCTGCTCGCCTTTGGGCTGGTCGTCTACTTCGTGATGACCACGCTCAATTCGCGCGCAGCCACCCGGGAGGCGGAGGGCGGTCCAGCCGCGCCTCGGGAATCATAGAGCGAAGCTTCCGCGCGAAGCTCCTCAGGCACACTTCGCTCTTGCCCAGCGGCCCCGCCTTGTAGCTCGGCGACTGCATGCCCTGCTGGACTCGGGTGATGAGCTCGGTGTCCTCGGCATTGACCTGGCGGTTGATGCGCCAGTTGAGGTGCCGCGCCACCTTCATCTCGCGCCGGTCGTCGGGAAGCGCGTAGCCGATCTCTCTGATCACCGTTTCGGTCGCCGACACCGGCAGGAACTGCATGAAGTCGACCTGGTCGGGGTAGATGTCGAAGGCGACGTTGGGGAAGAGCTTGTAATAGAGCCACTTGCGCTGGTGGGTCTCGGGAAGGTGATCCACGCGGGGTAGGTGCGTCTGGTACGCACGTTCGGCCGGATGCGCCGACGGCTGCTCGACGAGGTCACCCTCCATCCGGTCGACATGGTCCTTGGCTTCGATCCGGTAGTTGCGGCCGAACAGGCGGCTGAGCCCCGGATGACCGACTGCGATGTGCAGATGGTCGGAGTAATTGTCGGCGATCGTCTTCCAGTTGAGCGGCCGCGGACGAAGCGTGACCCGGCCCAGCACGCGCAAATCCTCGAAGCGGTAAGGGGCGACCTCCGCCTCATAGGGCGCCATCATTTCGGCGACCGAGGACGCGCCCGGTTCGAGGGCGACGAACAGGAAGCCATGCCATTGCTCAATTGCGACCGGCACAAGCCCGTAATCGGCCGGATCCATCCCCGGATATTCAGCCCTGTGCGGCACGCCGACGAGGCGGCCGTCCCGGGCATAGCTCCACGCGTGATAGGGGCAGGTCAGGACCTTGGCGCAACCGCCGTTGCCATCGACCAGCCGTGACCCGCGATGACGGCAGACGTTGGCGAACGCGCGGCACTGACCGTCGTCGCCGCGAATGACGATGACGCTTTCGCCAAGATACTCCAGGCTTCGCCATTCGCCCGGCTGCGCAATCTCGCTTTCGTGGCAAACGACTTGCGGCGCCGCGCGCAGGAAGGCGCGCTTCTCCGCCTCGAAGAACTCGGGGTCGTGATAGAGCCAACCGGGCAGGCTCGTGTCGTCCAGCGGGTCAGCCCCGGGCTGCACGGATTTCAGCTGGGTCGCCATCGCCTGCAACTCTTGCCATTTCGGCCACTTTGCGGCAATGGGCGACGCGATGGGGTGCGAGCTTGCTCGTGCCCCAGTGTTTTTTAGACGACAGCCGGAGGGGCTTGCCACTGGGGCAAGTCAGCGATCGGCCAACAAAAGAGAATAGCATGCCGCTTTACGAGCATGTTTTCCTCGCGCGTCAGGACCTCGCCCAGGCCCAGGTCGATGCGCTTTCGGAAAACGCTACCAAAATCATCACCGACAATGGCGGGAAGGTCGTGAAGACCGAAAATTGGGGCCTGCGCTCCATCGCCTATCGCATCGCCAAGAACCGCAAGGCGCATTACGTGATGCTCGACCTCGACGCCCCCGCCCCGGCCCTTGCCGAGCTTGAGCGCCAGTCGAACATCAACGAAGACATCATCCGCTTCCTGACGCTCAAGGTCGATGAGCATGAATCGGGTCCGTCGGCGATGATGCGCCGTGGCGACAAGGACCGCGAACGCGGCGATCGTGGCCCGCGCGGCGACCGTGGCGATCGCGGCGACCGCGAGGACCGTCCGAGCTTCCGCCCGCGTGAAGAGGAGGTCGAATAATGGCTCGCGCATTCTTCCGCCGCCGCAAGTCCTGCCCCTTCTCCGGCAAGGACGCCCCGCGCATCGATTACAAGGACGTCCGCCTGCTTCAGGGCTTCGTCTCGGAGCGCGGCAAGATCGTGCCTTCGCGCATCACCGCAGTCTCTTCGAAGAAGCAGCGTGAGCTGGCCCGCGCCATCAAGCGCGCCCGCCACATCGGCCTTCTTCCCTACGTCGTGAAATAAGGAGCGCTTAAGATGGAAGTCATTCTGCTTGAGCGCGTCGAGAAGCTCGGCGCCATCGGCGACGTCGTGAAGGTCAAGGACGGTTTCGCCCGCAACTACCTTCTGCCCAACAAGAAGGCGCTGCGCGCCAACGAGTCCAACCGCAAGGTCTTCGAAGCCAATCGCGCGAAGATCGAGGAAGATAATGCCAGCCGCCGTTCGGAGGCCGAAAAGGGCTCGAAGGACGTCGAGGGCAAGACCGTCCAGCTGATCCGCCAGGCTTCGAACACCGGCCAGCTCTACGGTTCGGTTTCGGCCCGCGACATCGTCGAGGCGCTCGAGGCCGCTGGGGCGAAGGTCTCCAAGAGCCAGGTCGTGCTCGATCGCCCGATCAAGGCGCTCGGCGTCCACGACGTGAAGATCGCTCTCCACCCCGAGGTTTCGGTGACGGTGAAAGTCAACGTCGCGCGCAGCCCCGAGGAAGCCGATCTCCAGGCGCAGGGCGTCGACGTCATGTCGCAGATGTTTGAACGCGACACCGCCGAGTTCACCGAGGAGTTCGAGCCGGGCCAGGAGCCGGGCATTCCGGCCGCGGTCGAGAATCCGGGCACTCCGGAAGAAGCCGAAGTTGGTATCGACCAGGAAGAGTCCGCTCCGGCCGAAGCCGAGGCCGAAGCTGCTCCGGCCGAAGCCGGCAGCGAGGACGAACAGGCCTAAAACGGCCCATTCTTTACGCGACGCGAAAATGAGGGTCGCCGGTCGAAGGATCGGCGGCCCTTTTTCATTGCGGCGAGCCGTTGGTCGCAAACCTCGTTCGCCCCTCGGAACGGTAGGGCGCCCCCTTCTGTTTAACCCCTTGGAGCACAGCGGGGGCCGTGTTTTAGGGAGTAACCTCATGGCTGAAGAACGCGACGACCAGGAATTCGGTGGGACCGAAGGTCAATCAGAGCAGCAGCAGACTACGGGCCAGCAAGGCCAGCAGAGCGAAGTTGGCCACCAGCATGGTCAGCAGCCCACGGGCAGCCAAAGCGGCCAGCCGATCGGCGGCAATGACAGCGAAAGCGGCAGCGGCTCGACCATGAGCCAGGGTTCCGACTTCGACGGCGAGAGCTCCGGCGGCCAAAGCTCCAGCGGACAGACGCAATCGAGCGCCCAGGGCCAGTCGGGCAGCGACACGATGACTGCTGACCAGGGCTCCAACGCCGGGAGCGACACCACCGGGCAAAGCGGCGGCTTCGGCGGCGGTTCGTCGGGCGGTTCGCAGGGCGGCTCGGAAGGCGAAGGCTTTATCGGCTCGCAGGGCACCGGCTCGGACGATTACCTGCAGCAGGAAGAAGGCTCGGCGGGATCGACCGAGGGTGAAAGCTCGAACTTCGCAAGCCAGGGCCAGGGCGCCCAGGACGAGGAGAGCGACGAATCCGGCTCCGGTAGCGGAGGCGCCGGCGGCTCCTTCTAAGCCTGTTTCGAAGCAAAGACGCGCCGCGTTCCCAGCCGGGAGCGCGGCGTTGTCATATTGGGCCTGCGACAGGCTCAATGCCTCCCCTCGCGCGGCGAGCGGCGGACACGCCTTCCAGCCTCATCCGTTTACGGCACACCAGGAGAAACCCCATGCGCAGCAACAGCGGCAAGGACGAAAGCCGCAACAATCTTCACGATCCGACGCTTCGCGACCGCGAGCTGGGCCGCGGCGATACGGCGACCGCGGAAAAAAAAGCACCCAAGGCGCCCGCCGACCACCGCATCGGGCGCAAGGACTAGTCCTCAGCGGATCCGGTAATAATCGGCCACCCGATCGAGGGCGAAAATCAGCACGAGCTTGCCGGCCCGCGCCGGCCAGCCGAGCGCGCATTCGGCCTCGCGCATCCCATCGCCAGCGCACACCACCCGCCACAATATGTCCGCCAGTCCCGGCCCGGCCGCTGCAACGGCCGCGTCGAAGCGCCGGCGCGCGTCGATCTGGGCGCCGTTGAGGTCGGGCCGTGGGGCTGAGCCGCCCCGGCCACCGCTGAGCGGTGCCGCGTCCCACGACATGGTCACCCGGGGCGCGAGCTGGCTACGTTCCCAGTCGGTCCGAAGCCGCTCGCCTGCGTCGAACTGCCGCTGAGTGACGAGGCCACGGGCGAACAGCCAACCGAGTGGCGATTCGGCCAGGTTGACGGTGACTGATCGGGTGACGCGAGCGCCCGTCTCCGCCTTGTCCGACCCGTCACGGATCGGTCGTTCGCTCAACAAACGTTGGCTCTTCGCAGTCATCGGTCCTCCTGTCCTTCGAGTCGCGGCCCACTTGCCACAATGGTAAAACTGTAGGACAGTAGAAAACCTGTTTGGTTCGTTGGGAGGGGCGAATGATCACTCGGATTCGCGAAGTCAGGCGTTCTCGCGGCATGACGTTGGATGATGTCGCCAAGGCCTGCGAGCCGCCTACCACGCCGCAGACCGTCGGCCGGCTCGAGACCGGCACGCGCACCGTCTCGATCGGCTGGCTCAACCGCATTGCCAAGGCTCTGGGCGTCGAAGCGCAGGATTTGGTCGCGGGCGGCGAAAGCGCCGAGCTATCGGTCGCGGCGATCCTTGGTGCTGGCGGCGCGACCGCACCGCGCAAGCAGGCTATCGTCGTCCCGCCCCGCGTCGATGAGCACTACGTCGCAATCATCGTCGCCTCGGGCGTTGGCGACTATCGCGCCGGCGACGAGATCTGGTGCGAGAGCCTGGAGCCGCAGGATTATGCGCGGGCGCTCAACCGCGACGTGCTGGTGCCGCGCCCGGCCGGGCGCTTCCTCTTCGGCCGGTTGATCGACCGCGATGCGGAGAAGCTGCAAATCCTGCCGCTCGAAGCCGGCGGGCGTCAGCAGGTCGTCGCCAACCCGCCCTGGCTCGGCATGGCCTGCAAGCTCATCCGCAACCTTTAATCCTCGCTGGGGCGTCCGTTCGGCCGCCATTTGGGGGTCTCGCCGCCATTGGCGATCGAGCGCAGCGGCGCGATCAGCGACTGGATCGCCTTCGCCATGAAGTCGATGTTGAGATTGGCGATCGTGTCGGTCGGTTTATGATAGGTCGGCACCACCGCCCAGCCACTGACGGTGTGAGCGACGATGCCCTTCAGCGCGAGCGAGTAATTGTCCGACCGGCGGAAGAAGTTTTCTTCCGAATAGGGGTCCTTGGCAACCAACGCCCCATTCTTCTTCAAAATCTCGCCGAAGTTCGAGCGTTCGAACCCGGTCATCATCAAATGGCCCTTGGGGAGCTTGGGGTCCTGCGAGCCGATCATCTCAAGCTCCAGATTCGCCACGACGGATGTCAGCGGAACCGGCGGATGCTCGCCGAAATAACGCGACCCGAACCCACCCATCTCCTCGCTGCCGTAGCAAACGAACAGGATACCGCGCTTCGTCGGCTTGCCCGACGCCAGCGCGTGGGCAAGCTCGATCACTGCGGCTGTGCCCGACGCATCGTCATTGGCCCCGGGCATGATCATGCCGTTGACGACGCCGAGATGGTCGAGATGGGCTGAAATCAGCAAATTGCCGGCCTTGGGATCGCTGCCCGGAAGGTAGCCGATGGCGTTGGTCGTCTCCGCCACATCGAGCGCCACCGGAACGCTGAGCTTCAGCGGGGCGCTTCCCTTGGCGGCCAGGATCGCGATGTCCTCCCGCGACAGCGTAGCGAGGCCCGGCGAAGGTGGCGGCGAGTTGCCCTCAAGATAGGCGCGCAGACGCGGCTTCCCGCCGATCGAAGCGAACACCTGCTTCGTCGCATCGCTGGCGGGCAGGATGACCAGCCGCACATGTTTCGCCTCTGCCGCGCCGAGCACGGCTCGCAGGGGCACCGTGGGATCAGTTACGACCACGACATCGCTTGTCGGCATGTCCTTGGGATCGGCCGAGCGCATGACCGCGTAGCCGGGGCTCGCGTAATCCGCACCGAACATGAACGTCAGCGAATTCAGCGGACTGCCGGCTACGGTCAGCGCCGGCGATCCCGTCAGTCGCGGCCGAACCAGCCGCGCAACCTGCGTATAGCCGTCCATACCCGGCGCGGTCTTCAAGCCCAGGCGCTCGAACTGCGCCGCGACATAGGCCGCGGCGATCGCCTCGTCGCGGGTTGCGCTGCCGCGCCCCTGAAGCGCCGGGCTGGCGAGGAAGTCTTCATGCGCCTTGACCCATTCGGGGCGGACCACCCAGCCGGTCGGGTGCGCAAAGGCGGGCGCGGGCAGTGAAAAAGCAGCGATTGAGAGCAGCGCCGTGGCGACGCCGCGATTGCACTTGAACATGGAGGCCCTCCCTTTGGAGGAAGCTTGCTCGAATTAGTGCGGTCACGCCAGTCCATCCCGCTTTGGACGTGAGCTCCGGGTCAGCGTGAACCGGCGAGGCCTGGGTGCGTTGGGCTCAGGTCATGGCAGAAAAAGCAAAAGTCCTCTGGCCGAGCTGGTCGACCTGGGCGCTGGCCTTCGTCATCGGGAGCGCGCTCCTGACCGTCGTCGCGACGATCAACGATATCTTCTAGGACGCGTCCGCGCGCCGCATCGGCCGCCCATCGTTGGCGGCGAGCCAACGGTACAGAAGGAAAAGCGCGGCGGCGCCGTGGATCAGCCCGCCGGGCACCCACATCACCAGTCCGGCCAGCTGTTGATCGGTGACGGGATCGAGGCCGATCCCGGAAAGCCCCATCGCGGCATAGGGCGCATACCAGGGGCTGGTGGCGAACGACATTAGGGCGCCGAGCGCGCCTTCGACCAGCGACGTCAAAAACAGGCAGGCGGCGGACAGCAGATAGCCGCCCCGACGCGGATTCAGCATCGCTACCCAGAACAGGAGCGAGGCAAAGATGAAGCTCAAATGCTGGGCGATGTGCCAGCTCGGGCTCTTCAGCGTGCGGTCGAACAATGCGGGCGCGTGCCAGGCCCACATCACCACCCCCTGGATGACGGTGGCGGTGACGGGCTCGGTCAGTCGCCGCCACAGGATGGAAAGCGGCCGTTTCCAACCGCCGCCAAGCGCGCGGCGCAGCGGCGCCGGCAACCCCCAGGCGAGGACTCCGCCGGCCTGCGATGCCGCCAGCAGGAACGTCGCGACCAGCATGATCAGCTCATGCTCGATCATGTGCAGCGTGAAGCTCGCCTCCCCTCCTTCATGCAGGGGCGAGACCAGCGCCAGCGCCAATAGGGCCCAGCCGGCGAGGAATAGCCAGGTGTGGCGTCGCTCGACGCGCGAACGTTGGCGGAGCCGCGCCTGGCCGGTGAAGAAAATCGCGAGCACCAGCAGCAGCGGCGCCACGACCCCTGGCGCAAAGGTCCAGCCTGGCGCGCCGTACCCGCCGCCATGCGCGAAGGCCGCCGCGGGCCATGCTGCGGCGGCCGCAACGGCGGCGGCGCTCCGCCTCACTGGAAGCATGGGGGAATGATCAGCGCGGCGATCACGGGATAGACCATCGCGACGACGAACAGGGCGGCCATGCCCGTCGAGATGATGGCGATCATGTGCCGTGCCTGCCCTTGCCGCTTATCGCCGACCACTCGCCAGGAAGCCCAGGCTCCGGCCGCCGTCGCGACAATCGCCAGCAGTGCGACGATGATCAGGGGCAGCGGCGCGAACCTTTGGCAATCGTCGAAGGATCCGCTGGACCCGACCTGCTGGGCGATGGAGTATGCGGTGAGCCCGACAAGCAGGCCGGCCCACGGGTGGAGAGCATCGCGGATCGCTTGCCAGGTCACCGGAACATCCTCGGGACCCAATAGATGAGCAAATAGATTGGGATCCAGCTGAGCCAGACGAAGCGCCAGTAAAGTGCATTCTCATCCGTATCGACGAGGCGGCGCGGCGATTCCCCGTGCGGCGTGCGCATCAGGCGCCAGAGGACGATCGTATCGAACCAATCGGTGCCGATGTGCGTGGTGTGAAGCACGAGCAGCGCCCAGATGATCGACCCGTAGGCGCTGTCAAACCACATGACGTGGAGCGAATTGAACTCGAAGCCGCGGATGATCAGGAGGAGGAGGCCGATCGCGACCATCACCGGCATCAGCGATCGAACCTTCGCCACGTCGTAAGCCTCGGCCGCCTTCTTCACCATCGTGTTGGGGATTTCGCTTAGCAGCAGGATGATCGTGAACAAGGTGCCCGCGATAAGGCCCGGCGGCTGCCACTGGCCGGGCGCCCATTGACGTTCCTGGGCCATCACGAAGAAGTAGGCTGCGATGGTCAGCGCGAAGGCCGTGCCCTCGATGACCATGAAGCCGATAATTCCCCACCAGGTCAGGCTGCGCGGCCCGAACGCATGAGTCGGCAGGCCACTCAGGTCATCCTCGAAGGTCGGCTTGGGGATCATTCGATCACCGGCTCTTTCGAGGGCGTCGGGCTCTTCGGCCAGAACCAGGCGGTCAACGCGATGACGACAGGGATCGTACCGAAGGCCACCGCCCACGGGCTGAACATCGAGCTGACGAACATCACCGTGACCGCCCCTGCGGAAATTAGGGGCCACGGGCTCGGCTCGGCGCTCGGCTCGCGCGTGTCGGGACCGGCCGTGATGATCGTCGTCAGCACGAGTTCGCGGTCATCGACGCGCAGGCCGTGGACGACGGGCCAGCGTTCGCCTGCGTCCCACAAGGGCGTGCGGCTCCCGACCACGGGGATATGCGCGAAATTGTATGCCGGCGGCGGGGAGGCCGCCGCCCATTCGAGCGTCCCCGCCTGCCACGGATTGGGCTCGGCAACCTGGCCGCGCCGCATCGAGAGCAGCATGTTCGCAACGAACAGCAGCACCGCGGTCGCGACGACCAGCGAGCCGATGCTCGACAGCAGGTTGGGAAGCTCGAGACCCATGCCGGCCGGATAGGTGTAGACGCGGCGCGGCATGCCCATCAGGCCGCTGATGTGCATCGGGAAAAAGGCCAGCTGGAAGCCGAGGAAGATCATCCAGAAGGAAATTTTTCCAAGCGTTTCTGACATCATCCGTCCGGTCATTTTCGGGAACCAGTAGGTGATTGCCCCGAGCAGCGGGAAGACCGCGCCGCCGATCAGCACGTAATGGAAATGGGCGACGATGAAGTAGGTGTCGTGGACCTGCAGGTCGAGCGGCACCGCGGCGATGATCACGCCCGACAGGCCGCCGATGACGAAAGTGATAACAAAGCCGATGACGTACAGCATCGGCACCCGGAACTGCGGCCGCCCGTCCCACATGGTCGCGATCCAGCAAAACAATTGCAGGCCGGTCGGGATCGAAACCGACATGCTTGCAGACGTGAAGAAGCTGTAGCCGACCCGCGGCAGGCCGGTTGCGAACATGTGGTGGACCCACAGGCCGAAAGCGAGGATCCCGGTCCCGACCAGTGACAGGACGACGATCGGGTAAGCGAAGATCGGACGGCGCGTGAAAGTGGCCACAATCTCGCTGATGAAGCCGGTCGCCGGCAGGAAGATGATGTAGACCTCGGGGTGACCGAAGAACCAGAAGAGGTGCTGCCACAGCAACGCGTCGCCGCGCTCGGCCGGGTTGTAGAATTGCGTGCCGACCAGTCGGTCGCTGAGCAGCAGGCTCGATGCCAGCGCGACCGACGGCATCGAGAAGATGACCATCAGCGACACGACGAGCGTCGACCAGACGAACAGCGGCATTCGCGCCAGCGTCATCCCTGGCGCCCGCTGCTTCAAAATGGTGGCAGTGAGGGTAACCGCCAGCGCAAGCGCCGCCACCTCGGTGAAGGTCACCATCTGCGCCCAGATGTCCGTCCGCTTGCCGATCCCGTACTGCGGCCCCGACAGCGGGGGATATGCGAACCAGCCGATATCCGGGCCGATGTTCATGACGAACGCGACCCACAGCAGAAGCCCGCCGGCGAGGTACATCCAGTAGGAAAAGGCGCAGAGGCGCGGGAAGCTGATCGCGCGCGTCCCGATCATCAGCGGCGTCAGATAGAGCTGCATGCCCTGCATCACCGGCACGGCGAACAGGAACATCATGGTCGTGCCGTGCATCGTGAAAATCTCATTGTAGCGCTGGGCGCTGATGAGACGGCTTTCCGGCCTCGCAAGCTGCAGCCGCATCGCGATTGCCAGCGCGCCCGCAAGCGCAAGGAAGGTGAGCGCGGTGACGATGTAGCGCCGGCCGATATCCTTGTGATCGACGCTGGACAGCCAGCCGATGAAGCCCGGCGGAGTCCGCCAGGTCTCGGCCAGCCGCGCTTCCAGCTTCGCACCAGTCAGCTTCGGCCCGTCGCGTGCGATCTTTTCAGCCGGCGGTTTCGGCTTTTGCGCCGAGCTCATTTCAGCCGCTCCAGATAGGCGACCACGGCACGGACCTCATCGCGCCGCATCGGGATCTTGGGCATGTTCGTGCCGGGTTTCAGGCCCTGCGGGTCGGCTACCCACGCGGTTAGGTTGCCACGATCCATTGGCCTGGTCCCAGCAGCTATGCTCCGGCGGCTGGCGAAATGCGTAAGGTCGGGGCCGACCGTGCCCCCGGCCTGGGTTCCCGAGACTGTGTGGCAGGAGGCGCAGGCACGGCTGGTGACGTAGCGATAGCCCGCCGTCTCGACGGGTCCTTGCGGAGCGAACGCCGGGCGCTTTTGCGCGGTGAGCCAGCGCGCGAAATCCGTCTTGCTTTCGACGGTGACGTCCAGCGCCATGTGTGCATGCTGCAGGCCACAGAATTCGGCGCACTGACCGCGGTAAAGGCCCGTCTTCTTCGGCCACAGCTGAAGGTCGTTCACTCGCCCCGGGATCAGGTCCTGCTTGCCGGCCAGGTTCGGAATCCAGAGGCTGTGGATGACGTCGTTGGACTCGAGAATAACCTCCGCCGGCACGCCCACGGGCAAATGGAGCTCATTGGCGGTGCGCAGCGCCGTCGTCGTTCCCTGCAACGAATATTGGACGTCCCACCACCATTGGTTCGCGGTGACGGTGACAACCAGCTTGGGATGCGATGCATTCGCGGCGTTGGAACGGTCGGTAACGAAGCTCGCGATGGCGAGCGCGCTCAGCCCGACGAGGATCAGCGCGGCCCAGCCGATCAGGAGGGGGCGGAGGATTGGCGCGCTCGCGTGGTGCCTGCCATTCTCGACGACCAGTGCTTCTCGGGCCTTCCGCGATCGCCACAGCGCGATCAGCATCCCGCCGACCAGCAGGACATACATCAGCGTGCATACGGCCATGAAGGTCCAGAAAAGCCTCAGAAAGTTCGCTGATTCCGCCGCTTCGCCGCCAAGGCTCGTCTGGTAGCGGTTGCAGCCGCTCAACACCGCCGCAGCCCCCGCCAGAAACGCGCCCCGACGGATCATTGCCGCGCTGAATCCGCCGGTTTGACCGGTTCGGGAGGAATCTGCGTTTGCGGTGGCGTATTGCTCATCGTGTCGGTGCGCGCTCCGACCGCGTCCTTGCGCACCTGCCCGGAAAGTGTCCGCACGTAGGCGGCGAGCTGCCAGATCTGCTCGTCGGTCAGCTTGGCCCGCCACGAAGGCATTCCGTTCGGCCGCCCCTCGGCGATGGTGGAGGCGATCTGGTCGATACGCCCGCCATAGCGCCACTGATCGTCCATCAGCGCCGGACCCATGCCGCCGCCGCCACGGCCGTGGCAGCCGACACAGTTCATCCACAGGAAGAGCTGCTGACCCTTGGCAATGGCGTCGGCATTGCCTTCGAACGCCGCTGCGCGCCGATCGACCGGCGGCGGAGATGAGCCGAGGAAAACCGTGTCGGGGCTTGCAGACTTTACGATTGGGGGGACGTCGGTCTTGCCGCTTTCCTGACGCCGCTCGCGTCCGCAGCTGCAGAGGAGTGCGAGCATCGCGCAGGCGGCGAAGCTATTGCGGAAGCGCGAAGACATAGACCATTCCGCCCGCTGCAATTCGTTTCTTGAGATCCTTTACGGCGTTGGTGAAGCCGAGCGCGCTCGTCGGATCGCGCGGGTCCAGGTCCATCGTCACCACGGCCCCGGCCCAGCCGCCGACGCCCGATGCGATCGCGATATACTGCCGTCCGTCGGGGCCTCGGTAGCTGATCGGCTGACCGATGATACCGCTCGCCGTCTTGAACTGCCACAGAAGCTTCCCGTTGCGGGCATCGATGGCTTTGAACCACCCGTCCATCGTTCCGTAAAAGACGACTCCGCCCGCAGTCGCGAGCGCACCGCTCCACAGCGGGAGATCCTCTTTGATCTCGAAGACCTTTCGCTGCGCAACCGGATCCCACGCGGTGAACACTCCCCGGTTGCCACCGGGGCCTGCGTACATCTTGACGTCGGCGCCCACGAACGGGGTGCCCGGGATGTAGTTCGCGTTCTGAACTCCCATGTCCATGCAAAGGTTGATGTGCGGGATGTACATGAGCCCGGTCTGCGGGCTGAACGCCGACGGGTTCCAGTCCTTCGCGCCCGGCGCCGCGGGGCAGATGTTGCGAACGACGCGCCCCTTGGCCGGCTCCATTGCGGGGGCGGGGATCAGCCTGCCCGACTTCATGTCGACGCCCTTGTAGGCGTTGACGAAACTATACGGTGCAACCGACAACAACCGCCCATTGCGCCGATCCTGAACGTAGAAGAACCCGTTGCGGTCGGGCCGGATCAGCGCGGGAATCCGCTGTCCATTCTTGGCCGGCCAGTCGACCAGGACGATCTCGTTGATGTCGTCGTGATCGTAGAGGTCGTGGGGCGTGCTCTGGTAAAACCAGCGAACCTGCCCGGTTCCGATGTCCCGCGCGAAGACCCCGGACGTGAACTTGTTGTCGCCGGGCCTTTGTTCAGGGTTCCACGGACCAGGGTTTGAGGTTCCGTAATAGACGAGCCTGAGCTGCGGATCGTAGCTCAGCCAGCCCCAGACGCTCCCCCCGCCGGTCTTCCACGTCTCTCCAGGCCAGGTCGTGACGCCCAGATCCTTGCCCGCGTCCATCGGATAGGGCGGCCGATAGCCGGGGCCGATCAGCACGTCTTTGTCCGGCCCGGTCGTGTAACCGGTCCAGGCGATCTTGCCGCTTCCTGCATCGAGCGCGGTAAGCCGGCCGCGAACGCCCATCTCGCCGCCCGAATTGCCGACCAGCACTTTGCCCTCGGCGACCAGGGGCGCCATGGTGATCGTCTCGCCCTTCTGGATGTCGGCGACCTTGGTGCGCCACACTTCGTTGCCCGTCGCTGCGTCGACCGCGACGGTGTGGCCGTCGAGCAGGTTCAGGAATAGCTTCCCGTCGGAATAAAATGCGCCGCGGTTCACGGGGCCGCAGCAGGCAACGCCCTTGGCGGCTGCCGCGGGCTTGGGCCGATATTCCCATTTGAGCGGTGCGCCCGGCCTGGTCAGGTCGAGGGCAAAAACGTTGTTTGGCCACGGCGCGACGACATACATCGTGTCGCCCACCACCAGCGGCGGCGCTTCGAAGCCCTCGGTCGTGCCAGTCGAGAAGGTGAAGGCGACGCCCAGCTTCGCGACATTGGCCGGATTGATCTGGTTGAGCGCGCTGAACCGGGTGGAGGCATAGTCCTTGCCCGGCATGGTCCAATTGCCGTCGTCCGCGGGCGAAGCGGCGGCGGCCGGCACGGCCTTGGCGCCTCCGGCCGCGGCATATCGCGTGGTGGTATCGCTGCGGTTGACGCGTTGGGTCCAGAGGATGGCCGCGACGATCAGGACGATCGCAGCGACTGCAATGATACCCGCCACAATTCGCCGCATCGACACTCCCCGTTACGCCCGCGGCGCTTGGCGAGCGCGCAATTGGGGCGGAAAGTTTCGAAGCGCGAACAAGTTCCCGGTCCCACCGTCGGTTGCGGAAAAGCAGCGCCTCCTTTCGGCGTTCGCGCAGGAGGCTGCACTAACTTAGGTCAGGATTGTCTGATGGTGGGCGCTGACGGGTTCGAACCGCCGACCTACTCGGTGTAAACGAGCCGCTCTACCAGCTGAGCTAAGCGCCCTCGCGCGGCCCCGTGCCACGCAAGGCCGTTGCTCGCAACCCGCTCAGACTGCGGCGATCGGACCCACTTCGGCGAAATAGCGGCGCAGCGCCTGGCTCGTTTCCGGCGCCAGCTCGACGAACACGCGGCGCCCGTCATGCGGGTCGGCGCGGCGGACGAACAGGCCTTGGTTCACCAGGGTCTTCAGCCACCGGAGGGCCGTGGTCGCCGGCACCGCGGCCGCAATGCACAGGCTCGAGACCGGCACGCGCAAGTGCGAAATCTCGGCCTGCAGCAGGTCGAGCAGCATGTCCCAGGCCGGATCGGCGAAAAGCTCTTCGGGAAAATAGCGGCTGCGCAGGCGGCGTGCGCGGATCACCGCGCGGACCGTGTCCGCCGAGAGATGGGGCAAGTCGCCGCCGTGCACGGGTTCGATCACCGACTTCGGCGCCGACACGGGTCCAGTCGACAGGCGCGCCAATGTGGAGGCAATGCGGCTCACTTCCTCGCTCAGCTGGCGCAGGCGGTCGGCGTTCTTGTCGGCGGCGATGTCCGAAACGCGAAGCGGCATTCCCGCCCTCGCCGTCGCGATTGCCAATGCAGCCGCTCGCTCGGCATCATCCGCGTCGACGATCAGCTCGATCGACCTGTCGCCGATCGCCGCACTCAGCGGATCGAGCAGTGCCACTGGCGCTGAAACCACCGCCGCATAACGTCCGTCGGCGACGTCGCTGCTGATGCCGCTCAGAAGCTCATCCATCGGCCCGCCGCGATCTTCGTCGATTTCGACCCAGACTGCCGCCGTTCTCGCCTGCAGTTCGATCCGTTCCCGCGCCGCTTCGATCGGCAATTGCGCCCCGACGCGGAGCCCCGATGCTTCGATGGTTCGCCGCGCGCGCGCCATTGCGGAATCGCTGCTTGCGGCAATCAAAACCGGCGCTTGGTCGGAATAGCTAAGATCGCATCGGTCGGTTTGGATCATGTCCATAGAGGTCACACCCCTTTGAAAAAGTGGGACCGAGCCCGACCGAGATAACGCGCAATCTGGATTAGAGTCAGAGGAATCTTGCTCCGGAACGGAGGCAAAGGGCTTCGGCTCGCGTGAACCTTCCGCATAACGGCAGATCACGGGCCGGGGGGTTGCGTATGAAGTGGAGTCCTGGCGGGCGGTCGGGCGCTGAGCGCGCGCGGTGGCTGGCCGATGTTTCCGAAGCGCTCGAGGACGCGCAGCAGCTGCTCCAGCGGCTAGGAATCGGCGCGACCGACGACCCGCTGGCAATGGAGCTTTATCTCCGGATCGAAGGCGCGCGATTCGCGATTCAGGCGCTTCGCCTCAGCCGGTCGAGCGATTGGTCGGAGATTTCCGCTCCAAAACGGAGCCAAAAGCTTCCGTGGCGGCAGCGTGAAAATGAAGACCGCTAAGCGCCCTGGGGCAGGTCCCCGCCGCCCGAGAAAGGCTCCAGGAACGGCGCAAGCGCTGGCGGCTTCCAGCCCGAGGTGGCCACGAAGGCGCGGTTGAGGAAGGCGCGCTTGCCGTAGCGCAGCGCCGAACCGTCGGGCCCGTCGACCAGCCCACCAGCGGCGAGCAGCACCGCGTGGCCCGCCGCCGTGTCCCATTCGCTGGTCGGCGCGGCGCGCGGATAAATGTCCGCTTTGCCTTCGGCCAGGATGCAAAATTTAAGGGAAGAGCCGACCGAGACGTAGTCGCACGGCCCGCCCGCGGCTGCTGCAAGATAGTCGATGGTCGCCTGGTTGAGATGCGACTTGGAAGCGACCGCGGTCATCTCCGCGCCGCGCTCGCGGGTCCGGATCGTCACCCGTCCGTTGCCCTCGTCGAGCCAGGCGCCCTCGCCGACGCAGCCGCCATGAAGCCGCCCGGTGGCCGGCGCGAACACGACGCCGAGCCTCGGCGTGCCATTCTCGATCAATCCGATGTTGACAGTGTAATCGTCGCCGCCGCGGATGAACTCCTTGGTCCCGTCGAGCGGGTCGACCAGGAAATAAATGTCGTCGTGCGCGGGAATGCGTCCGGCCGCGACTTCCTCTTCCGCGATTACCGGAACGCCCGGCGCTGCTTTCGCAAGCGCTGCCAGGATCACCAGCTCGGCCGCGCGGTCGGCTGCGGTCACTGGCGAAGTGTCGTGCTTGGCCTCCACCTCGAAACCGCGGCGGACGATCGTCAGGATCGCCTCGCCCGCTTCTTGGGCCGCCTCGGCCAGCTCATCGACGAGCCGGGCGCTGTCCATGCTCACCGCGGCGCCATCCGGATGCCGCCGTCGAGGCGGACCGCGGCCGCGTTCATGTAGATGTTCTCGATCATGAACAGCGCCAGCCGCGCATATTCCTCGGCCTGGCCGAGCCTCTTCGGGAACGGTACCTGCGCGCCGAGCGCGTCCTGCACCTGTTGCGGCATCATCGCCACCATCGGCGTCTTGAATACGCCGGGCAGGATCGTGTTGACCCGAACGCCCTCGTTCATCAGATCGCGGGCAATCGGCAGCGCCATCGCCAGGACGCCGCCCTTGGACGCCGAATAAGCCGCCTGCCCGATCTGGCCGTCCTCGGCGGCGACGGAGGCGGTATTGATGATGACGCCTTTCTCGCCGTCGGCGAGCGGCTCGAGATCGACCATTCCGAAGGCCGAATTAGCGATGCAGCGGAAGCTGCCGATCAGGTTGATCTGGATGGCCAGCTCGAACTGCGCCATGGGATAGGCCTTCGCGGCCTTGGTTTCCTTGTCGCGACCGACCGTCTTGGCGGCGTTGGCGACACCGGCGCAATTGACCAGGATTCGCTCCTGTCCGTGCGCCTCGCGAGCCCTGGCGAAGGCAGCGGCGACCTTATCGTCGGAAGTCACGTCGACTTCGCAATAAATCCCGCCGATCTCGCTCGCGACCTTCTCGCCGCGCTCCGCGTCGCGATCGAACACAGCGACCTTGGCGCCCCGCCGCGCAAGCTCGCGCGCAGTCGCTTCACCCAGGCCCGATGCCGCGCCGGTTACGACCGCGGCCACTCCATTGACGTCCATTCCTGATCCTCGTTTGCCGTTTCGCGCCCGGCCTTTGCGCCGAACGCCACGGAACACAAGGGTCGCTTCATCAGGGCGCGATCAGACCCTGCTGGCGGAGCGCGGCAAGCACCTGCGCGATCGCTTCGCGGGCCTCGCTGTCAGCTGTCGTTCCCCCGCTGGGGTCGGCAATTGCCGCCGGCTTGGGCCTACTTGTCAGCGTCAGCTCGGCGCTCTGTTCGCCACAGGTGACGCTGACATCGTGGCCCTCGGCCCACGGCGGCAGGGTAACAGCCTTCAACGCGTCGGCCTCGATCAGCACGAACGGCTCGCCCGCCACGTGACCGTTCACGGCCGCTTCGGTGCCTCGAACCCCGCGCAGCAGTCGCGACAGGCGGAAGCTCCCCGGACCCATTGGATCGGCCTGGCCAAATTGGATCAGTTCCTTGCCGACGAGTGCGAGGTTCGCGCCTTCGGCCAGCGCTTCATCGTCGCAGCTCACCAACCACTGCTCGGCATCCACCAGGGTCACGTCGATCGTGTTGACCGTGTCCATCACGGCCGGATCCGCGGCCGGCAGCACGTTATCCGCGGAGCCGAGTACGGCCTTGCGCCCCGACGTCCGCGCTGAAATTCGCTGACCGCCGTAGCGCGCCTCGACCGCCTTTGCCCGCCAGCCAGGCGTCGCCGACGAAGCCGCCACCAATACGGTCGGCTGGTCCGGCATTCCGCCAAATCCTGCCGAAGCGTCGATCAGCACCATGCTGACCTCGCCCTCGACGACATCGCTGGGCGCGACCACCCTGCCCGCCTCCGCCGCCAGCATCGGCACGCCGCCCGTCGCCGGCCGAAGCTCGGCGACGACAACCAGCCCATCGACCGTGCACTGAGTAACGGTCCAACGCCGCGGGCTGAGGTCGAGCTCGATCCTGCTCCCCGGCTCGAGGCCCAGCATGCGCTGCGGCAGCCGCAGGGTCAGCCGATCGCGCTCGGCCCAGGTCCGCGCCAGTACCTGTTGCACCAGCGCCTTGGCTTCTCCCGCCGCCAGCACCGCGGGCAGCTCGCGCTGCTCCTCGGCGCCGCGTTCCTCGCTTGCCGCCGCCCGAGCCTCGGCGCTCTGGTAATCGCGTCCGGGATCGTAATAGCCGAGCCGCAGCGCGGCCGGCAGCGCGCGCGCCGGCAATTGCTCGCGCGTAATCCGGGGCGCGGACTCGCCGTCGGCGCTGTTTCCCAGGTCATCCAGGTCGATGAATATTGCGTCGCCGCCGACCGTGCCTCGCAACGTCTCTCCGTCGTCGAACAGCTCGACGCCGAACATTGTCACCAGCGGACCAACCGCAGCAGCGATGGACTTGCCGTAGGCCGCATAGCCACCGATCGTGCGCCCCTCGGCAGACGAAATCGCGCCGCCGGACGCATCGCCCAGCACCGACCCGATCCCCGGCGCCAATGCGTCTGCGACCACCTCGAAGGTCAAAAATGGAATTCTGTTGCCATATTCGGCGAGCTCGAGATTTTCGAACACCGCCAGCGCCAGCCCGCGATAAGCGGGCGTCGTCGCAATCCCCTCGATCGACCCGATCAGCGGATCGATTCCCTGGTCCTCGCTGCCGTCGTAGAAGCGGAAGGTCACCGGCACCTTGAAGTCGCCCGCCTCGCCGCGCAGCAACTTGCCGTCGGCCCAGATGCGTCCGATCGCCCCCGCCGGCCGCGACGACAAAGCCACCGCGAACGACACCGCATAGCTGTAGGTCGTGTCGGGCTGGCCCTTGGCGCCGGCGGTCTGGGTGCTTTCGACCAGATCGGTCGACCAGATCACGCTGCCCGCGACCCGCATGGTGCCATAGATGCGCGGCACCTGCGTCCCGTAGCTCGACGTCTGAACAGAAAGGTCGCCGAGCCTCGGCCCGCGCGTGCCGGGACCCAGGATTTGCTGGTCGATCGACTGGCCGATGAGCGCACCGATGGCGCCGCCAACCGGGCCGCCGAGCGCCGATCCGACCGTGCTGAGGACGAGCGTCGCCATTCCTCAGCCTCCCTTGCGCTTGCGATAGGCGCCGAGCAGCGGCCACTCGGGCAACCCCGGCGTCTCGACGACCCGGCCGATCCCGGCATGAGCATGGACGAAACCGGCGCTCGTCCGTACCGCCAGGTGCGGCTGGTCGCTCGCCACTTCGAGCAGCAACACGTCGCCTGCCTCCACCTTGCGCACCTTGCGGAAATGCCGCGCCAGTCCCGCCTGCAATTCGTCGCCGCGGCCGCTGCGCAGCCGGTAATCGCGCGGCGCAGCGTCCATCGGAATCTCGAACACGGCCATCACCAAGCCGATGCAGTCGAGCCCATGCTCGCCCCTGCCCTGCGGCCGGAATCGCGTACCGACGAGCGCCCGCGCCCGCTCGGCATAATCAGTTCTCATGGGGTCAGGCTCCGGGGTAGCGGGTCAGCAAATCGGTGCCGGGCAAATGCGGCTCGCCGCGGAAATTCACGGCATTGTCGAAGCGCGTGACGCAGGTCTCGAATCTCTTGTCGCAGCCCTCGCGAAGCTCGACCCTGCAGCCGGCCTCGACCTGCCCTCGAGGCAGGTCGCGCAGGGTCACCGTCGCGCCGCTCACTGCCAGGACGACATTGCTCAGACCGCAATTGGCGCCGCTCATGAAGCGCAGCCGACCGAGCACGGAGCGCTCATCGAAGACCGTGTCGAGCGCCAGCTCGTTATCGCTCGCCGACACGACATTCGCGCTCACTGTCCGTCCCGCCAGGTCCACCCGGCATTGCTTGTCGCCGAACTGCGCCCGGCATTCGGCCGAAGTCGCGGGGCAAACCGGCTCGTCGAGCCGCGCCGCCGCACCGCGAAGGTCCGCCGTGAATTTCTCCCCCTCGATCGACACGTTGCCCATTTCCCCGCCGAGCAGCGTGATCGCGTCTGCATCCGGCGCCCGCCAGTCGACCGCGGTCAGCCGCACGCCGGCTCCGTCCCAGCGGCCAACGGCAAGATCCGTCGCATCCAGCGCGTCCGCGCTCATCGCACCGCTTGCCTCGCCCGAATGCGGATCGAGGCCGAGGCTCCTGGTCACTGCTGCCGGGACCATGCCGGGCGCGGGCTGGTACGCCGCGCCTTCGCTCAGCAGCATTCGATCGTGCGTGGTCAGCCCGATCCCGGCACCGTCCTTGCGCTCGAGGCGCCAACACAGCGCGAGGCTCGTGAGCTCGCGGTCCGCAATGCTCATTCGCGCACCTCCACCAGCGGCACGCTGGGCGCTTCGCCGGCGAGGAAGGTCGCGCGATTGACCTCGATCCGGTCCTCGGAAAAGCGCACCGGAACATCGAACAGGAAGCCGGCGGTCACCGCCTTGCCGGCTGCAGGCGCGGTTCCGAACTGCACCACCCCCTTCTCGTCCAGCGTCCAGCCGGTCGCCATTTCGGCTCCGTCGACGGCGACGCGCACGCTGCCCGAAACCGGCCGCGTGATCCGCCGCTCCTCGCCCGAGCCATAGGTCTTCACCAGTGCAAAGCAGTCGGTGGCGCCGTCGCCGGTGCCAATCGCCTGGTCCACCGCGGTCGGTGAACCGGTCATGCCGTTGGAGCTGAAATCGAAGGGATCGCGAAATCGGAAGGCGACTGCAGGCCCGCGCCGCGCCCGGAAGAACGCCAGCAGCGCCTCCAACTCATCGTCGCCGCGTACGCCCGGCCCCGCATCGAAACGCAGTCGCGCCTGGCTCCAGTTCGCATTGCGCGCTTCAAACCCACTCGCCGCGGTGACCACGTTGGTCGAAAAGCTCGGCGCGACGCTCGCCTGCGCTCCGATCTCGATCGGGAACAGCACATCATCGAATGGCGTCACCGCCGTCTCCTCTCCAAACAGGGTCAGTCCGTCGCGCAGCACTTGCGGGAGCGCCCACAGGAATACTTCGGCACAGCCGCGCGCGCGCGCATCGAGCGCGGCGTCGATAATCGGCCGCCATTGCTGGCGCTCAGCCGCATCGGCGACGAAGCCCGACACATAATGCTGTTCTGAAACTGGATAGCCGAGCCGCGCATCCAGCTCGGCCCGCGCCGCTGCGCGGAGGCCGCTGCGCTCCGCCGTCACCCACTCATAATCTTCGGTCTGGAGCACATCGAAGGCCGGCTTTGCCCAGCCCAGCGGCAGGTTGGCGCGCTTCAAATCCGGCGCCGTCGGATCGAGGACCGTCGGCAAGTAAGCGAGCAGCAGCGTCTTCGCTTCCGGCACCGCCGCCGTGATCGCCACGGTCGAACTTGCCAGCAACGCGCCCGCCTGGTCGAGCAGTGACTTTTGCGCCGTGCTCAAGTTCGCGCGGACATCGTCGATCGCGACTGGATTGCCGCCCAGCGCGGCCTTCGCCGCATCGTCGTACAGGCAGATCGCGCCGCTCGGCGTCACCCACCACCACGGCTCGCCGATCTGCAGCTGCGGCGGCAGTCCCGCCTCAACCGACAGTGCCACCAGCTGCTGCGCGACCCGCTTCAGGAAATCGATAGCGTCGGCGTTCGCCGGTGACACGAGGGCCGATGGCGGGTCCCAGCCGGTCAGCCCGGGCGATCCATCGGACGCGCGCTGCTTCCAGGCCTCGGGGCAGAACATGTCGAGGATCTCGTAGGAGATCGACCAGATCAGCTCGTAGCCGTGCGCCTTGGCCGCTCGCGCAATGTCGCGGTGCCAGGCCAGCGCCGCATCATTCAGTGTCCGCGCTGGGTCGAGCTTTCCCGCTCCGTCGAGCCCGAAATAATGGCTCATCCCGACATAATGGTTGAGCGTCCCGCGATAGCCGAGCCGCTCGACCGCCTGCACCACGCGCTCGGGCGGCAAATTGTACATGTCGTCATAGGCCGTCGCGATGCGCAGCCCGTGCTCGGGCGCGACCGCGTCATTGATACCAAGCACGCTTCCCGATCCGTCGCAGCGGATATTGGTCAGCGTCGCGGTGCCGTGCACCGGCGCCGTGAAGAGCTGCTCCGATTGATTGACGTAACCGGGCGGGACCAGGCTGATGAACATGCGGTCGATCCGCGTCGCATCGACGAGCTCGCCGGGCAGGCTGAACCCGCTCTCCAGCGCGCCGAAGTCGAGCGTCACGTCGGCGCTCGTCGGCGTGCCAGCAGCATAATTCCACAGCCGCACGAACCACGACCGTGCATTGCCCGCGCCGTCCGTTCCTTCGATCGTTAGCGTCGGCCCGTCCACGGCGTCGAGCGCGATCACGGCGCTCGACTCCCAGTGAAAGCTCAGGACGCAGTGCGAATAGTCGCGGTCGGTTTCGCGCACGTGCGCCGGATGAGCGGGCTTGTCCTCGCTCTCCCAGATCAGCCCTACCAGATCGCCCTTGCGCAGGAATTCGGCCGTCACCGACAGCCCGTGCGCGTCCGGCGTCGTCACCACGCTGGCGATCGTCCCGCGCGGGAAATCGACCGTCCAGTGGAGCGGATCGAAGCGCTTGACGTGAGTCCTGGTGATCGCGGCGCCGGGCCGCGTGAACCACAGGTTCATCGCGCGTCCCGAAGCGCCGAGCGGATCGCTCGCGCCACCTGCCGGCTCGACTGACGCAGCACCTGCGGGTCCCCTGGCTGCGGCGCCGTAATCGCAATGGCGACGCGGACGTCGCGGGCACCGCCGCCGATCTGCTCGATCCGGCCGCCGCCGTTCGGCACGAACAGCTCGGGCCCGCGCTCGCCGACCACATAAGGCCGTCCGGCGCTGACCGGTCCGCCCGTCGCTCGTCCCGGCAATCCCAGCAGCGACGAAACCAGCCCGCCGAGCCCGTTGATCAGGCTCGCGCCGACCCCCCCATCTCCGGGATTGTGAAACAGCGCGCGCAATGACGCCTGGGCGATGTCCGCCATCGCGCCCAGCGCCACCTTCTTCAAATCATCGAACCCGAGCTTGCCGGTGGTGATCGCCTTCGCCAGCGCATTGTCGATCAGCAGCCCTGCGCGCCCGGCGCCCTTGACCAGCGGCCCCTCGAGTTCGCTTTTCATCGCCGATACGTCGCGCGCGAACGCGGACGTGTCCGCGCGCACGCTGACCATCAGCGTCTCGATCGTCTCATCCATTTTTCATGCTTTCGTCGGGAAACCGCCGCTTCAACTGCTCCAATGTCATTCCCTCGGCCTCGTCGCCCGGCGCTTTCAGCGCCAGCGCCAGTTCAGCCGGGGTCGCATTCCAGAATTCCTCGGGGCGCCAGCCGAGCAACACCGCCGCCGCGTGGCACAGCCGCGCCGCGCTTTCGCCGAACCTCTCACCCCTCCCGCCTGCGGGAGGGGTCGGGGGTGGGTAAGTCATCGTCCCTGCAGGATCTGCCCGAGCAGCAGCTTCAGCGTCGGCGTCACGCCCGCCAGCCCTTTTTCGACCACCGCCTCGCCGATGCGCTCGCGCGAGATCGCCGGCGGCCGCCCGCGCGACAAATGGTCGAACAGGGCCACGATCTGGCTCAGCTTCAGCGCACCCTCGGCCGCCCGCTCAACCAGCTCGAACAGCGAGCCCAATTCCTCTTCCGCGGCAATCAGCGCGTTGAAGCTCGGCCGAAGCAGCAGCGCCTCGCCGCCCACCTCAAGGCTCGCCTCACCGCGATACGGATTTGCACCGCTCACAGCGCGAGAACTTCGCCGGAGCTCTCCAGCGCCAGCGTGTAGTTGCGCTCGCCGTTGAAATCGCCGGCATATTCGAGGCGCGTGACCAGGAACGACCCGCGCATCTTCTCGCCGCTTTCGAAGCTCAGCTCATAATCCTCGAGCGCGCCGTTGAGCGCGAGCCCGCGCACCTGCGCTTCGGCTGCGCTGCCGGTGAAAATGCCGCTGGCCGCGACTGAGACCGATCGCACGCCCGCGCCCGACAACAGCTCGCGCCAGCCGCCGCTGCCCTTGTTGGTGATCGCTACCGCATCGCCGTTGACCGACAATTGCGTCGTCTTGAGCCCCGCCACGGTCGCATAGGCCGGCGTTGCCGACCCATCGCCGATCTTGAGCAGGAATGCGCTGCCGCGTTCCGCTGCCATTCGTCTCTCCTCTTTGGTTGCTAGAGCGCGAGCATTCGCGCTCGGAAATCCACTGCCGCGGCCCAGGGACCGGCGACGTCACGAACGACGCGCCGCCGCACCAGCCGCATCGTCACCAGCTGCCAGCCGGCGACCTCGCCCGACGCTTCCACCGCGGCCTCGATCCGGTCGGCAAGCTCGTGCAGCCGGACCGGCTGGTCGTCCCACAAGGTGATCGCGACCAGGACTTCGCGCCCGGTGCCGCTCTTGTGGCTCCAGTCGCTTTCGCTGGTCGCGTCGATCGTCGCATAGGGGAAGCTCGCCCGCGCCGGCGGTCCATCGAACACGCCCGCAAGCTCCTCAATGGTGCCGAGCGAGGCCGCGATCGCCGTCTGCAACGCGCCGCCCGCGCTCATTTCAGGAACCTCAATTGCGGGTCGATCAGCCAGCGCTTGATCATGCCCTTGCCGCGGACCAGCACGCGCGCTTCCTCGACCGCGACGGCACCGTCGCCAAGCAGCCCGCGCAAATGCTGCGCCACCTCTTGCAGCCGCTGTTGCCGCGCCAAGCGCGCCAGCTCCTCGCCGCGTTTCATCAGCCGCGCCATCATCACCGCACCTCCTCGCAACGCATAGCGATCCGGTCCTTGGCGCGCGGATCGTCGAGCAATTGGCGGACCATCAGGCTGCGCCCGTTCCAGCTCACCCGGTGGCCGAGCTCGAGGCCGTCGCGAGCGCGGATCGTTACCCGGTATCGCGGCATTGCGCTCAGCGCCTGCGCCTCGCTTTCCGGCCCGACACTGTCGAGCGTGACGCTTGCCAGGGCCCTGCAAACCAGCTCCCAGCCGGGCTCCTGCAACCCCATGGCGTTGCGCACCGAAACCGGGCGCTCGATCGTCACCCGCTCGCGCAGCGTTCCCGCGAATTCCGCACTCATCAGGAAAGCCTCATTCGGCGGTAGGGCCGCCACAGCGCCGTCACCGCCGCCGGCGGTTCGCCGCCCTCGCCGTCGCGCGCCGTGAACAAATGCGCGACCAGGCGCAGCACGCCCTGCCGGATCGGCTCGGGCACACCATTCTCGTCGAGCGCCATGCCGGCGCTTCCTGTGACTTCCAGCCGCGTTCCGCCAAGCGGATTGGTGGCGCGCACCCACCCGTCGCCCGAACTGTCGATGTCGATCGCGTAGCTGCCGCTGTCCAGCGCCGTCGCTACCCCGTCCGCATCCAGCGCCGCGACGCTGGCGATGGACCGCACCGGCGTCAGCGCAAGCCGCTCCCATTCGCCGCTCGCCGGAATCTCGAGCGTAAAATCTCTCGCGATGACGACTTGGTTGAGGAACGCCTCCGCCAATGCGCTTGCCGACCTGATCAGCCCGGCCACCACGGCTTCCTCCTCGCCAATTTCGATCCGCGCGAAGGCCTGCGCCTCGCTCAGCGTGACGATCGGCAGCGCCAGTCCAGCGCCGCTCATCAGCGTGCCTCCACGCGCAAGGTGATCGATCGGTCGTCGACCCGGCCGGAGCCGAGCACAACGCGGTTGACCAGCCGATAGACGTGGCCGAGCTCGCCGCCGCTGACCTTCACCCTCGCGGTCGTCGCGTCGAAATCGCTGCCGGTCACCGCCAGCCCGCCGGGCTCGTCGGGGGCCGCAAACCACTCGCTTTGGGCGAGCAGGTCGTCGCCGAGATATTCGGCGCCCCAGTCGATTACATAGTCCAGGACCGCGTCGGGGTCCTTGAGCATCAAAGTCATTGCAATCCCTCGGCTTAATGTGCGCTCAGCGCGGTTCCGGCTGGGCCACCGTGTCGGCCTTTGCGACCGTGGTCCGCTTGGGCGGCGGCTTGCCGGTCGACGTTGCCGCCGTCGGCTGGGCGGCGAGCGGAACCTCGCCGATCGAAACGGCGCCCAGGCTCATTCTCGTTCCGCTTTCACAATCCCGTCTCCCTCGTTTATGCGCAGCATCGTGCAGCCCCGCGCGAGCCTGGCCGGCGGACCGCCGGTCCGAACACCGTCGTGGCGGCTGTGGGCTGCTGCCGCTCTTCTTTGCCTTGTCGTGATCGCCGCATCCTGGCCTGGCGCCCTGATCGGCGACAGCATCCTTCAGCGCATGGAAATCCGCGCCGGGCGCATCACCGATTGGCACCCGCCGCTGATGAGCATTGTCTGGCGGGCGCTCGGCGGCTTGCCCCAGGCGATGCTCATCCTCAATTCGATTATCTATTGGACGGGCATCGCTTTGTTGGCGGACCAGCTGCAGCGCCAGGCGGGCCGCCGTTGGGGCCTCGCCATGCTCGCCGTCGGCCTGTCACCGATCTCGATTTTCTATCTCGGCCGAATTCAGAAGGACACGTTGCTGACGGCCTTGCTGGTGCTTGCCGCCGGCCTCACGGCCCGCTTCGCCCGAGGCTATGGCCTCGTCCCAGCTGTCATCGGCGTGCTCACTCGCATCAACGGCGCCTTCGCCGCCGCGCCTTTCTTCCTGCGCACCCGGCGGCTTGGCCCGGCCGTCTTGGCCAGTCTCGCTCTTGCGGCGGCGCTCATTCCGGCCTCGGTTTTCGTTAACCGCGCCATCTTCGGGGCCGAACGCTCCCATGTCGAGAAGACGCTCCAGCTCTTCGATCTCGCGGGGACCGGAGATCCCGAGCTGAAGCGATGCTACAGCGTCTTTGAGTGGGATACGCTGAAGTATCGCTGCCAGGCTTTCGATCGGACGCCCGACGACATCACCGGCCGCTGGCTCGGCGCCATTGCCGCTCATCCGCTGTCCTATGCCGCTCATCGACTGTCCTTCTTCAACCACGCCATCTATTTCCTCGTTCCGCCGCGCCAGGAATGCGTCCTGATCCCGGATCTCGAGGACTCCTGCGCTTCGCCGGGCCGCCATCCGCTGCTCGTCGACGCGCTCGCCCGAAATCCGTTCTTCTGGCCGGTCACCTGGCTGATCGCCGGCGCCCTGCTGCTCTTCGTTCGGCCAGAGCCGCTGGCTCGGATGCTCGCCTTGTCCGGCCTGCTCTACGGCGGCGCCTATCTGTTCGTCGGCGTGGCCGTCGGCTTTCGCTACTTCTACTGGACCGAGCTCGCCGTGCAGATCGCCCTCGTCTGGCAGCTGGCACATGGCCTGCCGCGCTGGCGGCTGATCCTGTTCCCTGTCCTGGCCGCCTGGATCGTCGGCTACGCCTGGCGCTACGCACCCTTGCTGTTCTGACCGGCTAGAGGTTGGCCATTGGCGCCCACGTCCCGGGCGTTCCCGCGGCCGTGCACATCCAGCCGATCGGCGCTCCGATCGCTGCGTTGCGGTTGAACACCACTTCGCCGCGCGCGTGGGCGCCGCTGGTGGGTGCGGCCGCGTCGATCATCAGGCGCCGCGCGTTGGTCGTTGACCGGCCGTTGCCCTGCACCATCAGGGCGAACGGCGAGAAGGCATATGGAAAGGCCGCCCCGGTCCCGAACTGCTGGGTCGTGTTGGCGCCGGTGAAGGTCCAGCAAACCTGCGTGCTGACGTTATTGTAACCGCACTGAATGTCGAACGAGCCGGCGTCCATGTAGAAGCCGTAGGGCTTGTTGCCGAAGCTTGCGTGAAGCCCGGACACGATCCAGTTCGGCGCATTGCCCTGGACGGAACCAAGGCTCGACGTGACCGATCCGGAAGCCACCTTGGCCGATGGCTGGAATTGGATGGCCCCGTCGGTTGCGACCGACAGGACGTTGGGGCTGCTGTTCGGGGCCGGGTTCATCCACAGCCACTTGGCAAGCATTCCGCCGCGGACGGTGGTTCCCTGGGTCAGCTGCGCCTTGCCCTGGTTGGTCTCGGCATAGCAGTCGGTGAATCCGTTGATGGCCCCGCTGTCGTCCGAATAAGCCGCGCCGCCGGCGCGCAACGACATGCCGCTGGTCCATGCCGGGAAGCCGGGCGCGACAGCGCCGGCCTTCACGTAATACCAATAGGCATTGTCCGTGGCCGTGCCCGATGGTGCGTTCAGCGCGGCGGCCGCTTCCTGGCCAGCGATGCAGCCGTACCAATTGCCGTTGTGACTGACGACCGCGGCCCCGATGCCGATACCGTCATTGGCCGGCTGCACGCCATTGCCCGACAGCTCGACGCCAAAATACGCATTGCCCAGGCTCGAGCTTTCCCAGACGCCCCATTGGCGGTTGTTGTGCGCAGTGCCGCCGATGATCTGGATGACGTTGGCGTCGGCGCCGTTGAAATAGAATCCGTTGCGGCAATTGCGGCCTTCGCATCCGACCAGGCGCGCGCTGTCGGCCAGGAAACCGGCCGACGTCGTGCCCTCCGCATAAAAGCCGTCGCCGCGCATCGATTGGCAGCGGATGTTCGTGCCGTAGAAGAGCTGGCGGAAATGGACTCCGTGATATTCGGCCTCGGTCGTCGAAAAGTCGCCGAAGATCACCAGGTCGGAAAGCGACGACCGGCTGTAATCGAAACGGAATGCGGTGCAGCCGATCGGCATGACCATCGTCCCGCAATCGGCGGTCCCGCCCCCGACGGTGCTCATCCCCATGCCGCGGCCGTTGATCTTCACCGTTCCCGGCGCGATGATCGGCGCGGAAATCTCGATCGTCCCGGGCCCGAGGTCGACTGCGTGCAAAACCTTTGCGCCGCCGGTGGATTGAGCCAGCGCGGCCAGCGCGGACCACATCGCGACAAAGGCCGCGTCGTTGGTCGCCGCATTGGCCCCTGCGGAGGCCCCGCGCACCAGCCCGAACCAGTCGGGCAGAACCGCGCCGTCGAACTTGCGCACCCACGCGCCCGATCTTCCGCTCGCGTCGCTTGCCGGCGCGATGAACAGGCCCTGCGCCGGGTCGCTCGTGACCTTGGCTGACAGGTCGGTCCCATCCCACACGAACAGGCCTTCGCGGCCCTTTTCGCGCAGATGCGCCGATGTGCCTGCTCCGCTTGCGGCGAGCGCCGCCCGGTCGGCGACGCTCCTCGGCGCCCCTGCCGCGATTGCGATCCCGGCATTCGCCGCATCGAACCATTCGGCGGCCGCGATCAGCGCGATCGACTTGGTCCCGCCGGTGAAGTTGGTTTTTGCGCCGCTCACTGGCTCGCGCTTGACGATTCCGTTGGCGAGCAAGGTGCCGCGCCCGACTTCGCGCTCGGCGGGCTTATCGACGCCGACCGCGGAGTAATAAAAACGGTCGCCGACGCTCAGCGCCGAAGCGAAGCCAGAATAGCCGTTGACCGCGGGGCCGAGCACAAAGTCGCCGGTCCCGGCCGTCGTCGTGTAATTGCGCACGAGATCGACGAATCTCGGCTGGAAGGCGTCCGCCATTGCGGCTCCTCGAATTGGGGTCTCGAAAAGCCCCTCTCCCCTTGCGGGAGAGGGGGTTGGGGAGAGGGGGCCGAGAAGGGGAAACTCGACCCCCTCAGCTCGTCAGGCGAACTTCAGAAGCTTGATGCTTTCCGAGTTCACGACCTGCCCGCCGGTCCGCTTGGTCGCGTAGAAGTGGACGTACGGCTTGTGCGTGTAGGGATCGCGCAGGATCGTCGTCGCGTTGCGCTCGGCGATCACATAGCCGGCCTTGAAGTTGCCGAAGGCGATCGACAGGCTGCTCGCGGCGATGTCGGGCATGTCCTCGGCCTCGATCAGCGGATAGCCGAGCAGGGTCGCCGGCTGGCCGGCGCTGAGGCTCGGCTGGAACATGAAGGCGCCGTCCGCGGTCTTGAACTTGCGCACCGCCGCTGCGGTCGCGCTGTTCATCACGAACACCGCGCCCTGCCGATATGGCGAGCGCAGGCTCTGGACCAGGTCGATGAGCTTGTCGGCCGGGTTGGTCCCCGGGAACGCGCCCGCCGCGCCGGTGCCGATAAACTGCAGTGTCCCCATCGGCCGCGCCGCATCCAGCGCCGCGCTGTTGGGCGAAGCGAGGAAGCCGAGCGGCTGCGAAACGCCGGTGCCGCTGACGAAGGCCTTGCCCTCGGCCCGCGCGAACTCGGTTGCGATTTCATTGGCCAGCCACTTCTCGACGTCGAACGCGGCATCGTCGAGCATCTGCTGCGACGCTGCCGGATTGGCGTAGAGGTCGCCCGACGCCGGAACGATCTCGCTGAAGCTCGGCGTGCCCGTTTCCGGCCGCGCCGCTTCGAAGCCGACCCAGCCCGACGGCGTTCCGCCGGTCGCGATCAGCTTGCGGTATCCGGCGCTTCCGACCTTCACGACATTGGCGATGCTGCGGATCGGCGAGATGGCGACGAGCGTCTCGTCGATCACCCGGTCAATCTCCTCGGGCACCGCATAACCGCCGATCGCATCGGTCGAGCTTCCGACCGCCTTGGTCTCGAGCCCGCTTTCGATCCCGCGCCGGAGATATTGATCGACGAAGCTCGTTGCTTCCGCCGATTTCACGCCATCCAGCGCCGGCCGCTGTGCGGCGATCGCGCCGCTCGCGATCTTCGCCTTCAGCGTCTCGAGCTCGATCTTGAGCGCCGCGACCCCGTCATCCTCATTCTCAAACGCTTCGAACGACTGCTCGAGCGCATCCGCCTTCACTTCCACCATTCCCATCTTCTCCCGTGCAAAATTCACAAAAACGCGAGCGCACGCGGCCAGTCCGGGGGACTGGTCGACCGCGAGCGGGCCGCGATTTTTCCAAAAAAAAAGGGCCGCGATTTCTCGCGACCCTCGTCACCTTCTCTTCGATTTGCGCAGCGCTACTGCTTCGTCACGCACTCCTTGTCGTAACCCTTGAGCCCCAATGTTCGGACTTTCCCGAGAGGTCGCGAACTCAGCAGCCGGTCAACAATGAAGACCGTGAATTTGGGATCGTGCTCCCAAGGGCTGAACGACTCCCGGCCAATGAACTCCAGCGCGATCGCCTGGGTGCAGCCCTTGTACCTAACTCCGGCTTTTACTGCCTCATCGCCCTCGAAAATCAGATAGCCTTCCCTGTCCGGCCCATGCTCGCCAATCTCTCGGCTGAGCCGCGCGCTAGTCGCGTTTGCGACAAAGCCAGACTCTTCAAAACCGGTGTACCAGATGCCGCGAATGCGCTGCTGCGGACCATAATTCGGACACGGTGCGATGAACGGGCCGCCGTAGTACCCGCAGAACTTCTGCGGTTCAGTCGCCGGCGGCAGAGCCGAGGCGGCCGCAAGAAAGAGCAACACTAGCATCCAGCAATCATCGCCTACTCATCAGTTGGCTTCAACCGCATGAACCCGCGCCTTCGGCTGCATCGGGTTCGCGACCAGGCTGACCTCGATCAGGTCGAGTTCGACCAGCTCGCGCAGCCGCCCGTCGCTTTTCGCCTCGCGCACCCGGTACCCAAAGCTTAATCCATCGACCGTCCCGCCCTGCAGCAGCTTCGAGGCGCGCGCATCGCCGAGCCGCGCAATCACCCGCAGGCCCCGCGCGTCCTCGCTCAAATGCTCGATCTTGCCGATCACCGCGCCGGCCTTGTGCTGCCAAAGCAAAGGCACGTCCCCCGACCGCTGAAGCGCTTTCTCGAACGCGCCCTTGCGGATCACGTCGCCGCCCTTGTCGGGCCGGCCGAACAAAGCGGCATAGCCGGCGAAGCGAACGGCCTCAGCCACGCAGCGTCTCCAGGAAACCCATCTTCAGCGCCACGCCGGCAATCACGGCCGCCAGCATGATCCGCACGACCCAGCCGACGAAGGCCTGCCGCGCAGTCTTCTTGGCGTCGCGCCAGGCGCTCAGCAGCTCGCGCAGTTCGTCCATGTCGCGCCGGGCCCGCTCGTCGTCGAGCCCGAGGCTCGCAAGCGCCCGCCGCGCTCCCGCCTGGGAGGATTCCTCCACCAGCGCGCGCAGCGTGATCAGCTCGGTCCCGCGCCCCTCGGCCTGCGCCATCAAAGTCGCCAGCAAGGCGCCCGAATCTGGCGCCACGCTCATTCTCCCCTCCCGCTCGCGGGAGGGGCCAGGGGTGGGCCAGCCTCGCGCCGCGCAAAGCCCAGCATCTCGCGCTTCTCCTCCTCGCTGAGGAAGCTGGCCGCCCCGACCTGCTCCCACAATTTCGCACGGTCGTCCGCAAGCTCGCTCAGCTGGTCGGTATCGACCGTCAGCTTCACGGGCCCCAGCCAGTCGCCAAGCATCGGTTCGAGCGCGCCCAGGATCCGCGTCGCCATTGGCAGCACCGTCTGGCGATAGAGCGCCCGCCCCGCTTCCCGCGCATTGGCATAGGTCGCGTCGCCCGGCAGCCCGACCAGCACCGGCGGCACTCCGAACGCCAGCGCAATGTCGCGAGCCGCGCCTTCCTTCAGCGCGACGAAATCCATGTCGGCCGGGGTCAGGCTCAGCGCCTGCCACTTCAACCCGCCCTCGAGCAGGAGCGGCCGCCCGGCATTGGCGTTTCCGGAAAATTCCGCTGCTAGCTCTTCCTTCAGCCGCTTGAACTGCTCGGCCGAAAGCACGCTCCCGTCCGCGGGCTCATAGGTGAGCGCGCCCGACGGCCGCGCGGCATTGTCGAGCAGCGACTTGTTCCACCTCGCCGCGCGGTTGTGCACCGTCGCCGCCGGCGTCGCCGCCTCCAGGCAGCCGGCGCCATAATGGTCGTCGCGCGGGTTGAGCGCCTTGATGTGCGCCAGTTGCGTGCGTCCCAGCGGATCGACGCGCTCGTAACGCCGCGCCTGCCCACCGCCGCGATAGAGATAGCCCACCGGCCAGCCCTTTTCGTCGCTGACGACGCTCACTCGCTCGGGCCGAAGCTGCACCAGCTCGGCGGGCGCGTCATGACTGTCCGCGATCAGCTGCACATAGGAATTGCCGTGCAGCAGCAGGTTCGCGGCAATGCCTTCGAGCAGCCCGTCGGCGCCGACCATCTTTTTGGCCAGCTCGCCAGCCCTGCCATCGCCTTCTCCGTCGACCGTCAAAGCGCCGAGCAGTCCCGAGACAAGCCGCACCGAACGCTGCCCCACCGGGTTGCGACGATACACTTCCTCGTACTGCTCGGCGTAGGAGCGAGCGAATCCCTCCTCCGTTGCGTCTGACCGCAACCACGCGGGCACAAACGGCCTCACGTCCGCCGGCGCGCTCTTGCGCCCCAACCACCAACCCATCGCTCGCTCCTAATCTTGAGTATCCGAGCATAAGGGTGCGCTTGCGAAGCAAACGCGGCCTTATGTCGAAGAGAGTACGAAAGCCGGCCAGCCGGCGCCGAAGGCGACCGGTCTGACGTCACGGGATTCACTCCCGTGACGGCTTCCTAGCGTTTCTCAAATTCCGTCGGTTCAGACCCGCATGATTGCCTTCGCCGTGGCGTGCCACCAGGGCGTGTCCCACAGCAGGTTCACGATGGTCGCCATCGCTATGAAGGCCGGGAACCACACCAGATAAGCTTCGTGCACGCGGCGGTTGCGGATCACGTCCCACAGGAGCATCGGCGCGACCGCCAACAGCACGTACGAATTGATCGACAGCGGGCTCGCCGGCATGGTCGACGGCAACCACTGCATTCGGGCGAACGCCGCGCCCAGCGGAACTGCGGCTGCCAGGAAGATCATCCTCTTGTGCAGCCCCGCGTTGCGCCCCCTCGCCTTCAGCCCGATCGTCATGAACACGGCGAACAGGATCCCCGCGGAAATCTGCATCAGCAGGATATTTTCGACCCGTGGAACGACCGGCGCCAAGGCCGCGCGAACTTTCGGCGGCCCAAAGTTCGCCCCGCCCCAAACCTGGTAATACATGGTTGGGGCAAGGACGAACCCGACGAGCACCAGCGTCGCGGCAAGCACGATGCCGAGCACGCCCAGCTGCATGTGCAGCGCCTTGCGGCCCGTCGCCATCAGCACCGTTTGCGCCAGCAGCACCAACAGGAACGACCCCATCACCACTGCATGCACGTGCAGGACCAGTGGGAAGGGTGCCCTTGCCCCGGCCTGCACCATCCCGACCTTCATCACCGAATCCGGGATGAAGCCCACCAGTACGATGGCGATGTACCAGGCCGCCATGAACACGAAGATCCACCGGTCGATGGAGTGCGCCCGCGGCGTTCCCGACAAGCGGTCGGGCTGCCGTTCTCGAACCGTATAATTCCCCGCTACCGTCGCCATGGCGTGTCCCCCTTTCGCCGTTTCGACTCAGTATCGTTGACGTATCACAACCTCGCCACCCGCGGCAGTCCGCTCCCTGTCTCGCCCAGCACCGTCATCGCCCAGACCATCGCGTCGGCGCGGTCCGGCGACCGGCCCGGCCCGTCATAACCGCCGCCCGCGATCAGCCCGCGCATCTGCGCTTCAAGCTCCGGGAAGCGGCCGGCCAGGAACGCCTTGCCCGTCTCGAACTTCAGCGCGATCGGCTCGGCGCGCGCGCTCTTGCCGCGCAAGGCGTGGACCAGCCGCACCTTCACGCCTGCTCCGGCGGCCGCGAGCACGCTACCGACCATCGCGCCGCCATTATTGGCCTCGGCGACTACCAGGTTTGCTTCCCACCGCTGGGCCGTGTCCATTACCCGCCGCGCCCAGCCCTCCGGGCCGGCGCCGCGCACCGTCGCGTCCTCCAGCACGAACAGCCGGCCCTCCTTCGACCCGGCGACGACGATTCCGCATGCGTCCGAATGCTCGCCCGCTCCGGCTGGTGGATCGACTCCGACGACGATCCGGTCGAGCCCGCTGACGCCCGGCGCAATCCGCGCCTTTTCGATCATGTCGATATTCCACAGCGCGCCTTCGACATCGCCGAGCAGCTCGCCGTCCAGCTCCTGCCGCCCGATCCTGCTCGTGCCATAGCTTGCGGTCAGCAGGTCGACGACATTCTGCTCGACGTTCACATTGTCGCTCGTCCGGCCGCGGGTGACGATGGTCAACGGGTCGTCCTTGATTCCGTGCAGCAACGCCAGCGGCTTTGGCGTGGTCGTCACCAGCGCTCGCGGCCGTACGCCCCGGCGCAGGCCGAATTGCAGGTTCATCCACGAATCCTCCGCATCGCGCCACTTGGCCAGCTCGTCGCACCAGGCGAAATCATGCTCGGGCCCGCGCAGCCCGTCGGCATTGTCGCCCGAATAAAGCTGCGCCTCGCTTCCGTTCGGCCATTTCAGCCGGTTCAGGCTGGGCTCCCAGCGCAGGCGCCGGTGCCGGCGCCGGCCGATGCTCAGCAACCCGCTGACGCCTTCGACCATGATGCTCCGCGCTTCGCCGATCGTTCCCCCGACCAGGGCGATGCGCAGCTTGGGCCGGCCGCTCGCCAGCTTGAAGATCCATTCCGCCCCGGCCCTGGTCTTGCCGAAGCCGCGCCCGGCCATCATCAGCCAGGTGCGCCATCCCTCCGCGGACGGCGGCAATTGCTGGTCATGCGCCCAGCATTCGAAATCGGCATCCAGCGCCAGCGCCCGCTCGACCGTCAGGCCGTCAATCGCCTTGCGCTGGGTTTCCGGCGACGCTGCTTTCAGCAGCCTCATCAACTCGGCAGTCTCGTAATTGTCGTGGTTCCGCTTGGGCCTCGTCATCGCGCCTTTTCAACCTTTGCAATTTTCGGATCAGCCGCTCGCGGATCTCGGTCATTTCGTCGGCCGGCGTCTCGGCTTCGGCTTCGCTCTCCAGCGCGGTGTCGCGGTGCATCTTGAGCAATTTGAAGGCGAGCTCGTCGGAATAGTGGCGCATCGTCTCTTCGGACCCGTCGCGCCGCCGAACAGTCTTTTCGGTGCCGTTGAACGCGCGCTCGAGGAGCACCAGCTCGAGCCGCCGATAAGCTTCGCCGACCGCCTCCAGCCACCCTGCTCGGAAAGCGGCGTCCGTCTGGCGCCGGCGATAGGCGGTGACCGGCGCAATGCCCGCGCGCCGCGCCGCTTCGCTGACGTTCAGCGTTTCGGCGAGGACGCTCAAGAATTCAGCACCCTTCGCCTTGGACCAGTCGCGCTTGTTCGCCGGCTGCCTTCGCGGCCTCTTGCCGCCAATCAAGGTCAACTTTAGTGTTCGCGCCACTCGCCCTCCCCGCACAAAAGAAAGGGCGGCCACCCCGCTGGAGCGCCGCCCGAATCGCAATTCTTCACTGTTCCTGTCGTGTACCGATTGAGCGTTGCGATGTCAAGTAAAAAGTGCCGAATAGGTTATAATAGACCGCCCGAGCATAAGCGGAGCAGAGCACAGCGAGCGGGCGTTGAAACCAAGCGCGTAAATCCGGGTTTAAGGGAGCATGAGCGACGACGAACTCATCAAGAAGATGCGCGACCGCGTGGCGCAGTGCCGGCGGCTCGCGGACTATGTCAACGACGAGCACACGCGGCGCGTCCTCAACCAGATGGCGGACGAGGGTGAGGCCGACATTCACAAGTTCGAGGCGGATCACGGCGACCAGGACAACCAGCGCCGCGAGGGCTGACGCTCCTCCCAGGCCTCCCATTTGCGGCCGTTGTTGATTATGATGGCAAAGGCAGCTTTCTAGAGATTGCCTTGAGCCGGCCCATGCTTCAATCCTAACCCCCAGGGGCTGGGATGAAACGCTATTTTTTCCGTGACGTAGGGCGAAACTTCCTTAGCCCATTCAGGATTCGGTACATGATTGCGGTGCTCCGCAAGCTCGGCGGGGTTATCCCGCGCGAGTGAAACTGTTGCGGCTACGAGGGCCTGTTCTACGCTGCTGATCACCCGCCGATATATGACGACATGTGCCCTCAATGCGGGTCCCGTCCCAGGCACCGCCTGGTCGCCATGCTATTGCGGCGGCGGCCAGAATTCGGAGCGACCGCGCGCGTCATTCACTTCGCGCCGCAATACGAAGAAGCACTGGCGCGGATTCTCAAGCAACGATCAAGGCAATACCAGACCGCGGACATCGCGGGTCCAGAATGCGATCTGCACATCGATCTCGAGGCGCTTGAGCTGCCAGATAGCAGTGTCGACCTGTTCGTGCTGAACCACGTCCTTGAACACGTGACCAATGACCGCCAGGCTCTGGCCGAGTTGTTCAGGTGCCTGACGCCCGGGGGATCGGCGCTGATAACAGTGCCGGTAATGGAAGGCTGGCCGGTCACTCAAGAAAGCGACGATCTATCCGAGCCCATGACTGCTCATGACCGGCTGCTCCACTTCGGGAATTCCGAGCACGTGAGGCAATATGGCGCTGACATACGGCAGCGCCTCAGGCAAGCCGGCTTTGCCCTCGACGAGTTTCGTGCCGTCCCGAATGATGTGCTTCGATACGGCCTCGAACGCGGGGAAGTCGTGTTCGTGGCGAGGAAGGATGCAAGTCCTTAAGGCGTCCGCGATGACGATCTACGGACCTGGCGAGGATTGGCAGCTCCCCATCCAACGCACCCGTTGCCTTTGCGGACACTAGCTTTCGGCCAGTGATGACCTACGCTGCCGCTTCGGGGGCCATCATATGCAATTTCAACTTCCCAAACCGCTTAACGGCTGGCGCAAGTTCGCCGGTGAGGTTGGGGTCATCGTGCTCGGCGTTCTCATGGCGCTGGCCCTGCAGCAGGCGGTCGAGGCTTGGGATTGGAAACAACGTGCAGATGCCGCCATTGAAGACATGCGAATAGAGTATAGCGGCGATAATGGGCCCCAGGCATACGTCCGTATCGCAATTCACGACTGCCTGGATGCTCGCTATGTGGCGCTCCGCGACGCCATAATTGCGAGGAACTCCGCTCTGACGCGCTCGGCACTCCCGGCGATTGAGTTTCCTGGTCGCAGCTACGACGAACAATCCTTCGAAGGAGCGATTGCCGCGGCGATTGTCCCGCACGTTAGCGCCAGCCGATGGCAGTCTGTGCGAGCCGTTTACGCCGCCGTTCCCCATCTCAACGAACGAGCACAAGCCGAGCGTATGCTGCTCGCTCAACTCCGCGCGGTTTCTGCGGATGCCGGTGCGCTCGACCCCAACGCCCGAATGGATGCGTTGCGAGCGATCGAGCAGCTACGCGAACTGAATAACCGCATGCAGTCTTCTGGATTTTGGATGATGCAGAAGGCAAAAGCTGCCGGCTTTCAGATTGATCGAACCGCACTGAAAGCTGAACTGCAGGCTTACGGCAACAACTGGCGCCAATGTGTGGCCGATCGCGCTAAAATGCAGTCCCAAGAGTCAGTGATTTACAGCCGGTAGCTACACCGCAGCCTTCATCGGAGCTCCGTCATGCGCCTGCTTATATTCGCCGCCGCTGCGCTCGTGGCGTTCGCTTCGCCTGCGCTGCCCAGCCCTTATCCGGTCCAGCGGGTCGACCTCGCCAACTTCCGCTATGCGCCGAAACCGATCGTCCTGGCTGCGGGCAAGCCCGTCACCTTGATGTTCGTCAACGTCGCGAAGGGCGGCCATAATTTCAACGCGCGCGACTTCTTTGCCCGCTCCAGGATCCTGGCCGGCAGCGCGCCCGGGGGCCGGATCGAACTATCGGGCGGCCAGACGCGCTCGGTCACCCTCGTGCCAAGCGCCGGCACCTACCGAGTCCATTGCAGCCATTTCCTGCACTCGAGCTTCGGGATGACCGCCACCATCCTGGTCCGCTAAGCCGCGAACCCCCGAGCGTAGCGAAGCCGGCGTGAAACGCCGCCGGAGCAGCGCGAAGAGAGGTGAGTGCCGGCCGAGGGTCAGCATAGCTGAGCCCGATCGACGTCACGGGATTCACTCCCGTGACGACCCCGCCATTTCCCGAACCGGGCCCTTCTGTTAGCCTCCGCACACGGGGGGCCGTCACAATGCGATTTCAGCTGCCAAAGCCAATGCGCACCCGCCGTACTCCGCCCGCTTTGGCGATGGGCCTGGCGAACCTCCCCTACGGCATGTTCGGCGGCTTGGCGCTGATGACCGTTCCGCAACTGCTTGCTGGGCGCGGGGTGCCGCAGCCAATCATCGCATCCATCACGGCCGCGGCAATGATCCCGACCTTTTGCGCCTTCCTCCTGTCGCCGATCCTCGACGTCCGGTTCAGCCGCCGCAGCTACACCTTCTTCTTCGGCGCGCTGACCGCGGTCATGGCGCTGGTGGCGTTGACCCGCACCGACCTTGCGTCCCTTACCGTGGCGCTGATCGTCGGCTTCCTGTGCGCAAACCTTAATTACGCGGCGCTCGGCGGCTGGCTGGGAAGCGTCGTCGAACCGGGCGATGAAGGGAAGCTGGGCGCCGGCTTCACGATCGGCAACGCCGCCGGCTTCGGTTTGGGGGCGATGGCCTTCATCACTTTGTACCGGCTGCTTCCTCAACCCTTGGGAGCGGTGGCGATCGCCTCGACGTTCGCCGCTCCATTGCTGTGGCTGATGTGGATCCCGGCGGAGGCACGCACACGGCGGACCGCGCGCGAAAGCTTCGGCGCGCTGGCCCATGACCTGCTCGCGCTCGTCAAGCGCCCGGCCGTGCTTCGCCTGCTTCTCATATTCTGCCTGCCCGCCTCCTCGTTCGCGCTCACCAACACGCTCGGAGGGCTCGGCGGTGAATTCGCGACCTCGGAAGCGATGGTCGCGATCGTTGCCGCGGTCGGGGTCACTGCCGCTGGCATCGCCGGGAGCTTGCTGGTGCCCGGCCTCATCAAGCGTGTCCCGCCGCCGTATCTGTACCTGATGATCGGGGTCACCGGCGCTTTCTTCACTCTGTCGGTGCTCGGCTTGCCGCGAACGCCGCTGGTGTTCGCAGCGGCGTTGATCGGCCAGAACGTCTTTCAATCGGCCGCCTTCACGACCGAGGCCACTTTGATCTTCCGCAGCATCGGCGAGGCCAATCCCCTCGCCGCCACCCAATTCGCCTTCCTTCAAGCCGCAACGGCTTTCCCCATCACCTACATGCAGATGGTCGACGGCCAGGGCTACCGCGCCGCGGGGCTGGTCGGGACGTTCGTCACGGATGCGGGCCTGTCGCTTCTTGCCTGCGCGATCCTGCTGCCGATCGTCATCTACTGGCGCCAGCGGGAACGAGGCGAGTCGGTCGTCCTCACGCCCGCCGAACTTCCGGCTTGAGATGAAGCTGCAGCTGTCCAAGCCGATGGACGGCTGGCGCGCCCTTGCCGGCGAAATCGGAATCATCGTCGTCGGCGTCCTGATCGCGCTCGGCGCTCAGCAGTTGGTCCAATCGGCCCAGGATCGCGAAAGCGTCGCCCAGCTTCGCGCCGGCATCAAGGCGGAGCTGGCCGATGACCGGGCGCGGTGGGAATATATGCGCGCGTCCGACCCCTGCGCCCTGCGCCGGTTGGACCTGATCGATCGCTGGCTTGCGACCGCTGCGCATGGCGCGCGCGTCGCCGAACCCTATCGCTCCGTGCTGTTGAACTTGCACACCAGCTCATGGGACCTGGCCAAGACGAGCCCCGTCATGGCCCAGATCCCGCTTCGCGAACGGCTGACCTACGCCAGCCTCTTTGCCGCCCTCGAGAATTGGCGGGGGCTCATCCACACCGAAGAAGCCAACCGCCAGCAGCTCGCCGCTTTGCTGGAAACCGCGAACGTGCCTGCAAACCGGGCGCAAATCGCGCTGGCCGTGGCCCAGGCCCGGATCATGGTGAACTTTCGCCACGCGAGCTTCGCCTACCTCATCAAGCGCTTCGACGATCTCGGGATCCGGCCCGACACCCGAACGCTCGCCAGCGTCGGCGACGTCAACCAGCTTTGCCGGCCGCTGAGCAGCCGGCAATTGCCGAGCTAGGCCAACTCACACCAGATATTCGGCGTGGCCGTAGACCAGGATCGTCATCCGCCCTTCACGCGGGCCTGCTCGCTTGGCGCTGCTCGCGCTTGCCTGGAAGCGCTCGGCCTGGGCTTCGTTGCAGCCGTAATCGGGGGTCATCGATCCCGACGTCGAGACGATCCGGCAGCCCTTGACCTGGCCCTGGGCGTCGATCGCCAGCGCCAGCTCCTGCCGGCCGAGCAAGGTATCGCCGACGGTGAGCTGCTCGGATACGGGCTGAGCGCCCGGCGAAAAGCGGCGTTCGAAGGTGATGCGGGTGAACTGGCCGCCGCCGCGGCCGCCCTTGGCCGCCTGGCCCTTGGCCCCGGCGACGTCGCAATTCTGCGCATTGTCGGGCTGCAGGCTCGATTCCCAGCGGCACGATTTGGTCTCGCCATCACCGGCGATCGTGACCGTAACCTTCTCCCACCACGGGGTCGCCGATTCGAGCGCGTCGGCGGCGACGCTCGACGCCGGCTTGTCGGCGGCCTTGGTCGCAGCGATGGAGAATGAAGAAGCGGTAAGCAGGGCCAATGCGGCAAATGCGCGGATCACGTCCGTACTCCTTCGCCCGCCGCTTCCGACGGCCTGATTGCCGTCGCCACCTGCACGCCCCAACGCGCGATTGCGAATTCGTGTCCAAGCGAATTCGCGCCGCCGAGCATAACGTAAGCGGAGCGCTCGTTCGGTTGGCTTGGATGGAACGAGCCATCCAAGCGCAAGCGTCGTTATGTCGAAGAGGCGGCGACAGTCGGCCGACGGCCGAGCGCAGCGAGTGCCGATCGACGGCGCGGATTCACTCCGCGCCGACGGCGCTTTCAGACTCTAATTGTTCGGGGCGGGCAGATTTCGTTGGCCCATAGGAACCGAAGCTGCGCCAGCAGCGCAGGTCCCGTGCGCGAAACGAAGTTTCGGCTTCGCGCAACGGAAATGGGGGCCGGCATTGCTGCCAGCCCCCACTGCGCCGAGCGAAGGATATGCCGGTGTTCGTAACCTGGTCAGAAAATCCGAAGACCCCCGACCCGCTCTCGATCCTGGCTCACCAGCTCAGGCGTCGCTTCCTATCGAACAACTCTCTCCGAGGAGAAGCCGATCGACCTACTTGACTGCGCGGCCCGAGGGTTCGCTGGTCTTTCGCTCGTCCGGCCTGGTTGGAACCGAAGCCCCGCCCAAAACCATCCGATGTTCCACGGCCCTTCTTGGGAAACCCTCTATCGCGTCCCGCTTTGCTCACCTGATCCCACAAGGAGACCCGGGAGCCGCGTCGCGCGACAGGAAGATTTCTCTTCCGGCGCCTCATACCGACCGACCCCGAAAAAAACCCGAAAGTCCTTCTCACTGCCTGCCGGCGGAGATCGGTTCTTCAACCCCTTTCTCACCCTTCTGGCCGTTGCCGGCTTTCCGAGAGAGACTGGGGCGTCCGCCCCGATCACCCTTGCAACATGCACGTTGCTCCCGAGTCGCAAAAGCGAAAAATGTGGGCTCAAGCCTGTGGATAACGGGGATATCGGTAACAAGTGATGGAACCTTTTTGAATGCATCGGTAGCGACCCCGGTTCGTCTTCCGGAGCCGTCCAAGCGCCCTCGCTTCGGTTGCCGTTTCGTTCCCCTCGGCCTACCTCCGGAGCGTGCCCGAGTCCGCGCTTCCCGACAGTGATCCCGGCTATCTGCACGGTCTTAATCCGCCGCAGCGCGACGCCGTGCTTTCGACCGAAGGCCCCCTCCTGGTGCTTGCCGGTGCGGGCACGGGCAAGACCGCTGCGCTGACGGCGCGGCTCGCCCACCTCATTGCCAGCCGCAAGGCCTGGCCGAGCCAGATCCTATCGGTCACCTTCACCAACAAGGCCGCGCGCGAGATGCGCGAACGAGTCGCCCGCCTGTCGGGCGGAGCGCTCGAGGGCATGCCATGGCTCGGCACTTTCCACTCGGTCGCCGCGAAGATGCTTCGCAGCCATTCGGAGCTGGTCGGCCTGCATTCGAACTTCACCATCCTCGATACCGATGATCAGCTGCGCGTCCTCAAGCAGCTGGTCGCCGCCGCCAATCTCGACGAGAAGCGCTGGCCCGCGCGCCAGCTCGCCTCGCTGATCGACCGCTGGAAGAATCGCGGCTGGACCCCGGACCAGATCGATGCCGGCGAGTCCGAGGCTTTCGCCGCCGGCCGCGGCGCCGAGCTCTACGCCCAGTATCAGGAGCGGCTGCGGACGCTGAACGCCTGCGACTTCGGCGACCTGCTGCTCCACATGCTGGTCGTCTTCCGCCGTCACTCCGACGTGCTTGAAAGCTACCGCGACCGCTTCCGCTACCTGCTGGTCGACGAATATCAGGACACCAACAGCGCCCAGTACGAATGGCTCAAGCTGCTCGCCGAGCCGCGCCGCAACCTCTGCTGCGTCGGCGACGACGACCAGTCGATCTATTCGTGGCGCGGGGCCGAGGTCGCGAACATCCTCAAGTTTGAAAAGGACTTCCCGGGCGCCAAGATCATCCGGCTCGAGCAGAATTACCGCTCGACATCGCACATCCTTGCCGCTGCCGACGGGCTCATCGCGCACAATGCCGGCCGCCTCGGCAAGACTTTGTGGACCGACCGCGGCGAGGGCCAGAAGGTCCGCGTCATCGGCGTCTGGGACGGCCCGGAGGAAGCGCGGCGCGTCGGGGAGGAATCCGAATCGCATATGCGGTCCGGCGGCTCGCTCGACGACATCGCGATCCTGGTCCGCGCCCAGTTCCAGACCCGTGAGTTCGAAGAGCGCTTCATCGCGATCGGCCTTTCCTACCAGATCATCGGCGGCTTCCGTTTCTACGAACGCGCCGAAATCCGCGATGCCGTCGCCTATCTCCGCCTGATCGTCTCGCCTGCCGACGACCTCGCCTTCGAACGGATCGTCAACACGCCCAAGCGCGGCCTTGGCGACAAGGCGGTCGCGACGATGCACCGGCACGCCCGCGCGACCCAGCAGCCGCTGCTGCTTGCCGCCGCCACCCTGCTCGACAGCGACGAGCTGACCCCGCAGGCGCGGCGGTCCCTGGGCAATTTCGTCGCCGACCTGGCCCGCTGGCGGCAGATGGCGAGTGAACTCCCACACCCGGAACTGGCGCGGATCATGCTCGACGAGAGCGGCTACACCGCCGCGCTTCAGGCGGACCGTTCGGCCGAAAGCGCCGGCCGCCTCGAAAACCTCGCCGAGCTTACGCGCGCGATGGAAGAATATGAATCGCTCCAGGCCTTCCTCGAGCATGTCAGCCTGGTCATGGACAATGACGAGGCGCGCCAAGGCGACCGCATCACGATCATGACCATCCACGCGGCCAAGGGGCTGGAGTTCGACACCGTCTATCTCGCCGGCTGGGAAGAAGGCGTGTTCCCGTCGCAGCGCGCGCTCGACGAAGGCGGCCTTGCCAGCCTCGAGGAGGAGCGCCGGCTGGCTTACGTCGCGATCACCCGCGCCCGCCGCCGCGCCACGATTCTCCATGCCGCCAACCGCCGCATCTACGGCCAGTGGACGAGCTCGATCCCATCGCGCTTCCTGGCCGAGTTACCCGACGCGCATATCGACCAGGAAACGACGATGACCGGCGGCGAGAGCCTGTGGCGCGCACAATGGTCGGAACGGGCCGATCCGTTCGCCCATCTCGGCCCCGCGCAATCGATGCGCGCCTCGACGCGCGGCCCCGGATGGCAGCGTGCATCGCGCGGCCAGTTCAACCCGGAGCCGCAGCGCGTCATCGAGGCCCGCGCCTCGGCGGTTTCGCTCGGCAACAAGGGCCGCGACGATTTGGCGCTCGGTCAGCGCGTGTTTCACGGCAAGTTCGGTTACGGCACCATCGCCGCGATCGAAGGCAACAAGCTGGAAATTGATTTCGAGCATGCCGGGCGCAAGAAGGTGCTCGACAGCTTCGTCAGCGCGGGCTGATCAGCCCTTCCGGACCACGTTCTTCACCCAGGGAATGACCGAGGTCCAGCTCATCTCTTCGAACAGCTCGATCCCGGCGATGTTGCCGCGCTTCCAGACGATTTCGCCGGCCGGCACGTTCAGTCCCTCGATGAACACCGTCACATAGGATTCGCGCTCGGGCAGCTCCTCGCCCTCGATTTGCAGGCCCTTGGCGGAAATGTTGCGCAGCGCGCCGCGGACCATTGCCGCCCCGCATTTGACATGGAGCGGACAGCGCACCTCGACGCGCGGCATGGTCCGGCGCTCGGCCGGCTGGCTGACCAATGTGCGGTTGAGAAGCGCGACCATGTCGATCGGCTCCTTGAACGACACGCCAAGCTCACCGCGGCGCGACCAGGCGACGGTGCCGTTGGAACGCTTGCCGTTGCCGAGCTCGATCGAGACGCTTTCTCCGGGTCCGCGCACCATTTCGGCGTACAAGGTGGCCCCGCGCGGCGAGATCTTGCGGATCGAGCAGGGCTGGCGCCCGCCCGAATCGTGGATCACCGCAGGGTCAAAAGGTCCCTGTTCCGGCAGGCCGGGCGCGTCGTCGGGCCAGGGCAGCCGGTCGTCCACGACGAAGGTGGTGACCGATAGCGCGTCGCTCATGCGCGAAGACTTGCGCTTGTCAGGCTAACAAGTCGCTAACGCCGACTGTTCAATCGCTTAGGTCGTCGATCACGTGCTGAAGCCGGGCGCCGAGCTGGCCGGGCGCATCGGCGCGGTCGAGCAGGTTGAGGGCCTCGATCAGCAAATTGCGGGCAGAGTGCATCAATTGGGCCGGGCTCGCGCTCGCGGCGCGGCCGTCTTCCGAGCAAGTCATCATGGGTCACGATCCATCCAATATGGCTGGCGCGCTCCCCCACGAGCCGCGCAAGCGGATGACCGCTCAAAAGCCCATGTGCGCGACCTGCGCCATACGGACCTTGGCCTCTGTCCCGCGGCGGAACGCGTTAAATTTCCTCCTTCACCTGCGCATGGTTCAGCAGGGCCACGAACACCACGCCGCCGATCGAATTGCCGATCAGGGCGGGGAGGATGAAGCCTATTAGATAGTCGCTCCAGCGGATTGCGCCGCGCATCGCGGCGAACGCCGCTTCGGCCGATCCGGCGATGACGTGGCTCAGCTCCGCCGAGGCGAGCAGCCAGGTCACGGCCATGATCACCAGCAGCCGCGCCGACGATGCAATCGGCAGCAGCCAGACCATCAGCGCGATCAGCCAGCCGGCGACGACTCCCTTCGCCAGCACTGCGAGGAAGCCCGGCTCCACCGCCTTCGTGCCCAATTCGGTGAAAGCGCGCGAGACTTCGGGCGTGAAGAGCTGTGGGATCGTCGCTGCGGCGGCGAACAGCAAAGTGCCGATGATGTTGGTCAGGAAGACGATCGACCAATAGCGGGCAAGGTCGCGCGCCCGATGCGTGCCGTGAAGCACCGGCAGCATGACCGTCAGCGTGGTTTCGGTGAACAGCTGCTGCCGGCCCATCGTCACGAATACGAAGCCGAGGCCGTAGCCGAAGCTGGTGATGAGCGTCCGCCACGGGGCATCGGGCAAGGCCGCCAGCAGGATTCCCTGGGCCAGCATCGAACAGCCCATGGTCAGCCCCGCGGCAAGCCCGGACCAGGCGATCGAGCTGTTCGGCCGCTCAAGCTCCTCCGTGCCCTCGAGCCGGATGGCCTCGTGGACGACCTTCGCGCTGGTGCTCGATTTCTTGTCCGCCTCGCGGATTTCCTTGTCGGACAGGGGCGATTCGCGCTTCTCGCGTTCGACGATTTCTTCTCGGTTCGACATCGCGGTCTCCGGCTGTCAGCGCCTTAACCAGCGAGCGCGAATTGCGTTCACGACGGACCCCAATTGACTGGTGCGGCACAGTTTTCGGGAACCCGACTCGGGCGGCGTGCATTCTTCACGCAAAAGTCAACAACAAATTTCAGGTGTTCAAATGAAGCGGCTAACCATTGCGTTGGCGCTTGCGAGTAGTTCTGTGCTCGGCACATTTGCGGCTTCGACTCCGGTTCAGGCGCTGGAGACCTACGAAGCCCAAATGGAGGCGAGCGACGCGGCGTCGCAGGCGCGGATCGACATGCTGGAAGCGTTCGGTCCCAAGAATTTGAAGCCCGGCCAGTATCTGTGGCGCGACGTTTCCGGCAACGGGCCGGAGCGCGTCGTCGTCAGCCTGTCCGACCAACTGGCCTTTCTCTATCGCGGGTCGACGCTGGTCGCGGTGTCGACGATTTCCAGCGGCACGGACGACAAGCCGACGCCGGTCGGTGTCTTCTCGGTACTGAGCAAGAAGCCGATGTACCGCTCGCGCAAATATAACAATGCGCCGATGCCCTTCGCGCAGTTCTTCGATCCTGCGGGGATCGCGCTGCACGCTGGTCAGGTGGTCGGTCGTCCGGCGAGCCATGGCTGCGTCCGCCTGCCCGCCGCCTTCGCCAAGAAACTTTATGGCGTCACTGACTTGGGAACGCCGGTGTTTGTCGGCGCGTAACTTGCCGAGGGCCGCGCCGAATATCGGTGCGACTCCGGTCTCTGTTCGGGAGGGGGCGTCTGACCCCTTGGCGCCCCTTCCCCCTCTCTGCCAACCCATTCCTTAAGCCGAAATTGTCCATTGCCGGAACGACAATCTTCACCTTGTCAATAACAGAATTGAACCTTGGCCCCAGATGGGCGTTGTGGCTTTCAGGTGGGCTCGCAAGAGCCTGATATATTGAAGGTTTTCGACATGAAACTCCGGTTGCTGGCCGGCGCAGCCTGTGCTGCGCTGACGGTCCTGGCAGCGCCTGCGATGGCCGCCACGAGCCCCGAACTTCCGAGCCCCGCAATTGCCATCGGCAATCCTGCCGTCGGCGCCTTTTATGCCGCCCGCAGCGGTTCGCCCTTGTGGCTGAAGAACGGCGACAGCGCTGCTGCGCGCGAACTCATCGGAGTTCTCCAGCGCGCCGAGCTCGACGGCCTGCGCAACGGCCCGGCGCTTGCCGCCCAGGCCCAGGCGCTGATGGCGCGCGCCCAGTCCGGTGATCCGGCGGCCGTCACCGCAGCCGATCGCTTCCTGTCGAACGCTTTTGTCGCTTACGTCTCGGCGTTGCAGACTCCGCCCGCCGGCATCACCTACGGCGATCCCTCGGCCATGCCGAAGCGCGAGTCGGCTGGCCAGATCCTTGCTCGAGCCGCTTCGTCGTCGTCCTTGGCGTCCTATGTGCGCAAGGTATCCACGGTGAACCCGCTTTACGCCCAGCTGCGCGACGCGGCGTGGAACAGCATGCAGGCCAATGGCGGTCAGCTCGACCCGCGCGCGCTCGTCAGCCTTGAGCGCGCCCGGCAGATGCCGATCCAGGATCGCTATGTAATGGTCGATGCCGCCGCGGCTCGGCTGTACATGATCGAGAACGGCCAGATCGTGGATTCGATGAAGGTCATCGTCGGTTCGGCCGAAACGCCGACCCCGATGCTCGCCAGCACGATCTATTATGCGACGGTCAATCCTTATTGGAACGTCATGCCGGAACTGGTCCGGTCGCTGATCGCGCCGAACGTGCTTAGCCAGGGTATCGGTTACCTCGAACGGCAGGGCTACGAGGTCAAGCCGACATCAGCGGCCGAAGGTCCGGTCGATCCTGCCCAGATCGATTGGAAGGCTGTCGCGGAAGGGCGCCAGACAATTCGCGTCCGCCAACGGCCCGGACCGGCCAATTCGATGGGCCAGGTGAAGATCGGTTTCCCGAATTCGGAAGACATCTACCTTCACGACACGCCGATGAAGGAGAAGTTCGAGCTGGCCGACCGTAGCATCAGCCACGGCTGCGTCCGCCTGGAGGATGCTGAGCGGCTGTCGCTTTGGCTGATGAAGGGCCGTGACCGGCTGCACGAAACCACCGAAAAGGAAGCCAATCTGCAACTCCCGACGCCGGTTCCGATTTACGTGACTTACCTCACTGCGCAGGCGCAGGGCGGGCAACTCAGCTTTGTCGATGATACCTACGGGCTCGACGCCCGCCGGATCTCACAAATCGCGTCGCTGCGTTAAGCGGCGCTAAGCCGCAGGTCGCCAGATCCACCGCCGTTGAATTGGGCGGCACGGCCGGCGTGAAGCTGGGCCAGTTCCTCGTGACGGCGGCGCACGTCCGGATCGGACGCGGACTGGGCAAGCGTGCGGCACTGTTGCTCGCGCTCGCGGTGATAGATGTGGTCGTCGTAGCTCATGCACGTCCCTAGCCGGTTCAACAGACGGCAGCGCATTCCAGGATTCGATGATCCCTTCGGGACTGTCACCGGGGCTTGCCTGTAGGAAATGCGGCGCCCGGTGCGGCGGTTATACCATTGATTACGACCGCGAAGCGAATTTGGCGGAAAGCCGGGGATGGTTACCTATCGGCACTAACGCAAGTTAACGCTAAACGGAGACTTCGCTCATCGTGGTGAGTCGCGGCTCGGGAATTCCGGTCGCCTTGAACTGCTCGGTCAGCTCGGCCTTGCGCGCGGCAAGTTGCTCGCCCAGCGCATCCATGTCGAGCCCGGCCTTGCGCGCCTGGGAAAACAGGCCTTCGAGGCGCTTCTCTTCTTCCTCGACATGGTGCTCGATCTCTTCCTTGAGCACCTTCACCTTGGAATCGTAAAACTCGTCGTCCGGGCCGCCCTTGGCGATTTCCCCGATCATCACCTTGGCGGCATCATGCTCGACATAGGATTCCTTCAGCAAATCCTCTTCGACCTTGCCTTCGCAGGCCGGATAGAAAATCTCTTCCTCGATCTGGGCGTGGACCGACAGCTCCAGGCAGATTTCCTCGGCAAGCGCCTGCTTGCGCCCGTCGCCCGTCGCCTTTTCGAATTTCGCGAACAGCTCTTCGACGGTGCGATGATCCTGCTTCAACAGCGCGATCGCATCCTGCTGGTTGGTGTCGGCCATGGTTACAATTCCTCCCGTTACGCAGTGCATCGAAACCAACCGGCCCCCGAAGATGTTCCTGCGGTCATGAGTCACGAGAGCGTCAATAAGCCCGTTGTGCTGGGCATCGACTGGAAGGGCCTGGGGTACCTCACCTCAATCGCCAGCGTTTTGTTCCTGGGCGCGGTCGCCTGGCCCGGGCCGCGCGATCCGGAATGGCAAATGCCGGCGCCGCTGTTCGGAATGGCGGCATCCATCGCCGGCATGGCCTTCCGCTACAAGTCGCACCTCGACGAGCAGCGCGAGATCCGGAGAGCCAAGGCTGAGGCGCGCAAGCGCTAGCGGCGATCGCCGCTGCCGCCGCCGTCGGGCTCGGCTTCCTCGGCCGCCGCGATCGATTGGGCCGGGCTGCTGTTCAGCTCCATCCAGTCGCGGAACGGCAGGCGGTAGATCATGTCCATCACCTCGAACTCGAGCCCGCCCGGCTGGCTGGTGTTGCTGTTCCACAGCGCCACTACGCCGCTTTTCTTCTGCGGGTCGAACAGGATCAGCGAACGATAGCCGTTGATGCCGCCGCGGTGGCCGACGATGCGGTGCCCGGCATAGTCATAGCTGCGCCACCCATAGCCGTACCACGCGGTGCCGAGCCGTTCGAGGAACTTGCGGAGCCGCCCGCGCTCGCCGGGAGTGACGACGTAGGGCGCGTGGATCGTGTCGAGCAGCCGCCGATCGACGACGTCGGGCATTTCACCCATCTGCGCCTCCATCCACAGCGCCATGTCCTTGATGTTGCTGTTGACCCCGCCGGCGCCCGGCACCTTGTAATAAGTGTCGACGATCGGCAGCGCGCGGCCGCCGGCGCCGTGCGGCCGGGCCCAGCTTCGGCTCGACTGCAGCCCGGCCATGGAGACGCTCGCGCTGGACATGCCGATCGGGTTGAACAGCATGCGCTTGACCGCCTGCTCATAGGGCAGGCCGGTGACCTGGCTGACCATTTCGCTCGACGCGTCATAAGCGACGTTCTGGTAGGACCAACAGGTGCCCGGCGCGCAGATCGCGTTGAGCTGGCCGAGCGTCGCGCGCAGGAAACTCGGGTCCTGGCCCTCCTCCAGCTTGTTGTCATAGGCGTTGCGATAAAGGCCGAGGCGGTGGGACAAGAGGTCGCCGACCGTCGCCAGCCGCTCATTGCCCATCGGCAGCCGAAGGTCCGGCGCATAGTCGGCCACCGGCGCGTCGAGCTTGATCTTGCCCTGCTCGGCGAGTTTGGCGACCATCGTCGCGGCCACGCCCTTGGAGACGGACGCCCAGCGGAAGACCGTGTCCGGCGTGACCCGATCGCCCGAGCCTTTGACCGTCTCGCCATAGCCCTGGAGAAAGGTGATGCGGCCGTTTTCGACCACGCCGACGGCCAGCCCGACCATCGACGGCTTGGCCGCAAGCAGGCGAAGCCGGGCGTCGAGCGCCTTATAGTCGATGTCGCGGCGCGCATCGGTCGACACTGCCGCAAGTTTCACGCGCGCTGCGGCCATCTGGCCATCGGCAGGCTTGCCGGGCGGCTCCGGCCGCGTCGCGAGCAGCGACGCCCCCATCACTAGGACGAACGCACCGAGCCCGTACTTATGCGCTTTTTGCAACTCTACCTTACTCCCCACCCGGTTCCGGTGTGGCTGGCCGCTGCGTTCCTCTCAACGGCAGTTTTAACGCACTTGCGACAAGGCGAGTCAGATGCGCGACGAACGCCGCTTTGCTGGCATTCAACGCGCTGCTCGCCTAAACGCCGCAACCGATGCATTTCCTGCGTACGATTTTTTGGGTGCTGGTCGCGGTCGCGGTCGCCTTGTTCGCCAAGGCGAACTGGACGCCGGTCACGATCAAGCTGTGGGGCGACATCATCGCCGACGTGAAGCTGCCGGTGCTGCTGCTGATTGCCTTCCTGCTCGGCTGGCTGCCGACCTGGCTGGTGATGCGGGCGCGGCTTTGGAACCTGCAGCGGCGGGTCGACGCGTTGGAGCGCAACCAGGCCGCCGTGCTGACGGCCCCGCCTGCCGCCGAAAGCGCAGAGGAGACGGTGGATTGAACCCGGTCTTCGTCGCCATCGACACGCCCGACCTCGGCCAGGCCGTCACCCTCGCGCGGACTCTCACCGGCCTCGTCGGCGGCGTTAAGCTCGGCCTCGAATTCTTTACCGCCAACGGCCCGGCAGGAGTGCGAGAAATCGCGGGCCTCGGACTGCCCGTCTTCCTCGACCTCAAGCTCCACGACATTCCCAACACCGTCGCCGGCGCGGTCAAGTCGCTTGGGCCGCTGAGCCCCGCGATCCTCACCGTCCACGCCGCCGGCGGACAGGCCATGCTCGAAGCCGCCAAGGCGGCCGCGCCCGCCGGCTGCAAGGTCGTCGCCGTGACGGTCCTCACCAGCCTCGATGCCAGCGACCTGGAAACCGCCGGCGTTTCCGGCACCCCGGCCGACCAGGTCGCACGCCTCGCCGCTTTGGGCCGCGACTCGGGCCTCGACGGGATCGTCTGCTCAGGCGCCGAAGTGGGCGCCGCCCGCGCCGCATGGCCCGGCGGCTTTTTCGTCGTCCCGGGGGTCCGCCCCGCCGGCGGCGACATCGGCGATCAGAAGCGCGTCGTGACGCCGGGCCAGGCGCTTGCCGATGGCGCATCGGTGCTGGTCGTCGGACGTCCGATCACCGCCGCTGCCGATCCTGCCGAGGCCGCGCGCTCACTCCTTCCATCCTTGTCTAACGAGGTCGCGTAAATGTCCTGGCTCAGCCGTGTCCGCAGCGGCATCCCCTTTCTCCCCAAGCGGCAGAGCGCCGAGAACCTGTGGCACAAGTGCGGCAAGTGCGGGACGATGGTCTTCACCAAGGAATGGGAAGAAAATTACAACGTCTGCCCGCGCTGCGAATTCCACGACCGGATCGGCCCGGCCAAGCGTTTCGAGCAATTGTTCGATGCGAACGAATATGAGCTTCTGCCGAGCCCCGAGGTCCGTGAGGATCCGCTGCGCTTCAAGGACAGCAAGCGCTACACCGAGCGGCTGAAGGCAGCGCGCGCGGCGACCGCCGAGCGCGACGCGTTGCTCAACGCCCGCGGCCGGATCGACGGTCACCGGGTCGTGCTCGGGGTGCAGGACTTCGCCTTCATGGGCGGGTCGATGGGCATTGCGGTCGGCGCTGCCTTCGTCGCCGGAGTGCGCGCCGCGATCGACCACAAGACCCCCTACATATTGTTCACCGCCGCCGGCGGCGCGCGAATGCAGGAAGGCATATTGAGCCTGATGCAAATGCCCAAGAGCACGGTCGCCCTCGCCGAGCTCAAGGAGGCCGGCCTGCCCTATATCGTCGTCCTCACCGACCCGACCACGGGCGGGGTCACCGCCTCCTACGCGATGCTCGGCGACGTCCAGATTGCCGAGCCCGGCGCGCTCATCGGCTTTGCCGGCCAAAGAGTGATCGAGCAGACCATCCGCGAGAAACTCCCTGAGGGCTTCCAGCGCGCCGAATATCTCCTCGCCCACGGCATCATCGACATGGTCGTGCCGCGTTCCGAGCTGAAGGAGAAACTGGCGATGCTCATCTCCTACCTCGCGCCGGGAGCGAAGGCGGCCGCCTGATGGATTTCGCGCGCTCGGCGCATCCGGGCGTGCAGGCGCAGCTCGACCGATTGCCATCGATCGCGCCGCCCGGCGATTTGCTCGGGCTCGAACGGATCACGGCGCTGCTCGACCGGCTCGGCCGGCCGCAGGACACGCTTCCACCGGTGTTTCACGTTGCCGGGACCAACGGCAAGGGCTCGACCGTCGCCTTCCTCCGCGCCGCGCTCGAAGCCGCGGGACACCAGGTCCACGCCTTCACCAGCCCGCACCTGGTCCGCTTCAACGAACGCATCCGCATTGCCGGCAAGCTGGTCGACGATGAGAGGCTGGCCGCGCTGCTCGGCGAAGTGCTGGACGCGAGCGGCGGAATCGATCCGAGCTTTTTCGAGGTCGCGACCGCCGCTGCATTGCTGGCCTTCGCCCGCGCGCCCGCGAGCGCGGTGATTCTCGAGGTTGGTCTTGGCGGGCGGCTCGACGCGACCAACGTCGTCGATCGGCCGCTGGTCACCGGCATCGCCAGCATCGGCATCGATCACCAGGCCTTCCTTGGCGAGACGCTGAGCGAGATCGCCGCCGAGAAAGCAGGGATCGCCAAGCGCAGCGTGCCTTTGGTGTCGCTCGCCCAGCCGGCCGAAGCGGAAGCGGTGATCGAACGCGCCGCGGCGGAGGCTGGCGCCCCGCTCCTGCTCGAGGGCCGCGACTGGACGTTCGACCCCGGCCTCGTGCCCACGCTCCCCGGCCCGCACCAGGTCCGCAACGCCAATCTCGCCCGGGCAATGCTTCAGGCGCAGGACCAGCTCGCCGTTTCGCGGGAGGAGTTCGTGAAGGGCCTGCAGTCGGCCCGCTGGCCGGCGCGGTTCCAGCGTTTGGCAGCCGGGCCCATTGGCGACTGCGCGACCTGGGTCGACGGCGCGCACAATGGCGACGCCGCGCAAGCGCTGGCCGCGACCATCGCCGCGCACGAGCCGCTGAACCTGATCCTCGGAATCCTCGCGAACAAGGACGCGGAGGCGATCGTGGAACCGCTCGCCGCGCAGGCTTTGTCGCTGACCTTCGTGCCGGTGGCTGACCACGCCCATCATGATCCGCACGCGCTCGCCGCCCGCTTCGGCGGCCGCGCGTCGGCGTCGCTGTCAGAAGCGCTCCAGGCGGTGCCGGAACCGCGGCTGGTCGCCGGCTCGCTCTACCTTGCCGGCGAAGTCCTCGCCCTCAACCGCGAGGTGCCCGACTAGGCCTTCGCCTTGGCCGGCTTGACGACATTGTCGATCGTCGGCGCCGTGGCGTCCCCGCCCTCGCCCGAGCGGGTGCCCATGACCGATACCCGCCACCATTCCAGCAGCACGAAAACAACCGCGATCAGGCCGGCCGCGGCGGTCCAGCGAAACACCAGGGCATAGCCATATTTGTCGAAGCTTTCCCCGACGAAGCCGCGGCCGAGCGAACCGACCAGGAACGTCAGCGACGACAGCAGGGCATATTGGACGGCAGTAAATTTCTTGCTGACGATGCCCGACAGATAGGCAACAAAGGCGGTGAGCGCGATGCCGGTAGCGATATTCTCGTAACAGATCGCCAGCAACAGCCGCACCATCCGGTCGTCGGCGCCGAATGCGCCAAGCAAGTTGCTGATCCGCAGCGTGCGCGCGAAGGCGTCGATGTTTTGGCCGCCTTCCGCCAGGTCCGCATAAAGAAGGTTGCCGAGCGGGGTCACTGCAGCGCCGATCAAAACGGTCGGAAAGCGGCCAAGGCGGCCGAACAAATATCCGCCCAGGCTGATCCCGACCATCGTCATGAAGATGCCGAAGACCTTCGACGCGAAGGCCACCTGGTCCTTCGTGTAGTGGAGGTAATCAAGGTAGAAGGGGAAGGCGAAGCTCGACCAGATATTGTAGCAAAGCGCATAGGTCAGGATAAAACCGATAATGATCAGCACGCCCCAGCCGAGGCGCTGCGACAGTTCGGCCAATGGCGAGACCAACGCCCCGTAGATGTGATTCATCGCCGCCCGACCGGCCGATACGGTCGGATGGGCTTCGTTCTGGACGCCCCGGTGATGCGCCTTCAGCCAGTTGACCAGGGCCGAGATAACCAGCGGCACAAAGACCGTGGCGACGATGATCCACGGGCCGTAGTGAGTGGTGAAGTCGGTGACCGAGGGGGCCTTCAGCCCGGCCTGTTGCGCGGCCAGCATCGAAATCATGAAACGTGCCAGCGACAAGATGGCCCACAGCCAGCAGACCCCGACCACGACCAAAGCCGCGATTCGCACGCGAACGCTGACTTCGCCCGACTGCTCGAGCGCCTGCTCGATCGCACCCTTGGGCGGCCGCTGTGTATCCGGCGCCGTCAAAGCGACGATCATCACCAGAAGCACCAGGCCCGCCATGATCAGATAGACGGTGCCCCAGGGCAGACGCGCCGCGAGCAGCAGCGCCAGCGCGCCGCCGACGATGGAGGCGATGCGGTAGCCGAACTGGTAAACCGCGGAAAGCAGCTCGACCGGGGCTCGCTCGTCGGCGACATCGATACGCCACGCATCCACGGCAATGTCCTGCGTCGCCGAAGCGAACGCGCCGATCACCGCGAACAAGGCGAAGGTGCTGATGTTCGCTGCCGGGTCGCTCATTCCGAGCCCGATGAACGAGACGATCAGCCCAGCCTGGCAGAGTACGATCCAGCTCTTGCGGCGGCCGAGGTCGCCAAGCAGCGGAATTTTCGCCCGGTCGACCAGCGGCGACCAGAGGAACTTGAACGCGTAGCTGAGTCCGATCCAGGACAGGACGCCGATGGTCGCAAGATTGACCTTTGCGTCGCCGAGCCACGCGTTGAGCGTTCCGATCAGCAGCGCGAACGGCAAGCCGGAGGAAAATCCGAACGCGAGCATCGTCGCGGCCTTCCGGGTCTTCAGCGCTTCCTTGAGGAGCTTCCAGCCCTTCGGTCGCTTCGCCGCCTCCGCCATTTCGCTCTCCCCGCTTGCTTGTGCGGAAAGATTAGCCAGCTTTGCCCGGATGCCTAGCCCTCATCGTCTGGCAGGATGAACAGCTCGACTCCCTTGGGCGGCTTGACCTTCTCGCCCTGGAGATGGCGGTCGATAGCCTCGATCGCCTTGCACAACTGGCGCTCCGTATAGGGCTTGCGCACGCAGCCGACCGCAATTTCGCACGCACCGGGATAGTCGTGGCCGGTCGCGAAAAGGGTCGGCACGCCGAGCTTCTTCGCCTCTTGGGCAAGCTCGATCCCGGTGCGGTCGCCGCGCAGCCGGACGTCGCTCAGGATCAAATGGACCTCGTCGCGCCCGAGCACGGCGAGCGCTTCCTCGAGGTCGTCGACTGTCGCGACGATCTCATAACCGGCGTCCCCGAGCATGTTTTCATTGTCGAACGCGGTCAGCGGCTCGTCCTCGACGATGAGGATCCGCTTGACGACCTGCTTGCGCTTCCCGAACAGCATGCCCGCTCCAGACTATGACGACGCCTTCGCAACGAACGACCCGACGCCGGGTGCCGCGACAACGCGATCGCCGCTCACCTGTGCCCGCTACGCCACAGGAGGGCGGGCCGCAACGCATCGCCAAGCTGCTGGCACGTGCCGGAGGCGCGTCGCGCCGCGAAATCGAGCGCATGATCGCCGAAGGCCGCATTGCGCTCAATGGGGAAAAGCTGACCACCCCCGCGACACTGCTTGCGGACCTCGGCGGAGTGACCGTCGACGGCAAGGCGGTGCGCCCGGCTGCGGCGACCCGCCTCTACCGCTTCCACAAGCCGCCCGGCTGTCTCACCGCTGAGCGCGACCCCAAGGGCCGGCCGACGATCTACGACCGCCTGCCGCAGGGTCTCCCGCGGCTGATGCCGGTCGGCCGCCTCGATTACAAGACGGAGGGGCTGCTGCTGCTGACCAACGACGGCGAACTCAAGCGCCGGCTCGAGCTGCCGCGGACCGGAGTCCGCCGCACGTACCGCGCCCGCGCCTTCGGCCAAATCACGCAGGAGCAGCTCGAAAAGCTCGCCGAGGGAATCACGATCGAGGGCGTGCATTACGGGTCGATCGACGCGAACCTGGAACGGCGGACCGGGCGCAATTGCTGGATCGAAATGAGCCTGACCGAAGGCAAGAACCGCGAAGTGCGGCGGGTGCTCGCGCATCTGGGGCTGCAGGTCTCGCGGCTGATCCGCACCGCTTACGGGCCGCTGACGCTCGAGGGCCTCGACCCTGGCAGGGTCGACGAGGTTCAGAATGCCGAACTCGAGGCGCTGCGGCGCTCGCTGAAGTGAGGATCATCGCCGGGGAGTGGCGCGGGCGGCCGCTCGAAGCGCCGCCGGGCCAGGCGACTCGGCCGACTGCCGACCGCGTGCGCGAAACGCTCTTCTCCATGCTAGCCACCCGCCTTGGCACATTCGAGGACCTTCGGGTCGCGGACCTGTTCGCGGGCAGCGGCGCCCTGGGGCTCGAGGCCCTTTCTCGCGGGGCGGGACACGCGACCTTCGTCGAAAGCGACAGCGCCGCCGCCGGCATCATCCAGCGCAATGCGGCCAAGCTCCGGGCAAGCGAGCGCGTCGAGTTGCTGCGCGGCTCGGCGCTGAGCCTGCCGCGTTCGGCTCCCTTCGACCTTGTGCTCGCCGATCCGCCCTACAGCGAGGGCTCGGGCACTGCCGCGGTCGCCGCGGTCCTCTCCGCCAATTGGCTGGCCGAGGGCGGGATGATGAGCGTCGAGACCGCGCGGAAAGACAAGGTCGATCCCGCCGGCCTCGAAGTCATGGCGGAGCGCGACGTGGGCCGCGCTCGGCTTACCCTTTTGCGGCGGCCTTCGACGCTCTCTTGATCTCGTCGATTTCGTTGGTGAGGCGGCGGCCGACGGCGGCTGCCGCAGCCTTGCCGGCCTCCTTCACAGCCTTGCCGGCACGCTTGCCCGCGACCTTGCCGTCGCTCGCGCCGCGGCTGCTGAAGCCATGTTCGGCGAGCGCTGCCAGCGCGGCAGTCGCCGCAACCGCAACCAGATCGGCGACCAGCGGGCTTTGCAGCATCTTGATGAACGCGTCGCCCATGCCGTCGAATTCCGATGAGCTTCCACCGCCGCTCGACCCGGTCGAAGATGTGCGCGCCACGGCGGTCGACTTCGCCCGGCTGCGGGTCGATTTGGGGGCCGCCTTGCGAGTGGTCGCGCTCCTGCCCGTCGCCTTTTTCGCCATCGTCTAATCTCCTCGTTCCGAATATCCGTTTGGACGCTTAACTCTCCGGCGCGCCGGCGTTTCCATGCGTCCTGCTGCCTTGGTGTATTGACACTATAACACAGTGTTTGTACAGTCCGCCCAAACAGGAGGAAAACAAGCCAATGTACAGCCAGCAAGAGCTCGACGAAGCCGTCGCCGCGGGCGTGATCAGCCCGGAAGCGGTCGACTCGCTACGTGAATATATGGCGCAGCAGCGCACGGCGATTCCGGACGAGGAGCAGTTTCGGCTGCTGACCGGGTTCAACGATATTTTCGTCACGATCGCCGCCGCCATCCTGCTCTTCGCGCTTGGCTGGATCGGCCAGTCGATCGGTCAGTCGGCCGGACTGGTGGTCGACGTCGATGGCCCGTCCCCGCTCGCGCCCCTGTTCGTCGCGGCCGCCGCCTGGGGCCTGGCTTTGTTCTTCACCGCCAAGCGGCGCATGGCATTGCCGTCGATCCTGTTGATGCTCGCCTTTGTCGGCGGCGTTCTCATGACCGCGGCCTTCACCTTCGTCCTCGCGATCGGCCCGGATCAGTTCAACGACAACGCCAACAACAATATGATCGGCGGGATCGTCGCCGCGGCTTCGGCCGGCATCGCGGCCGTCGCGGCCTGGTTCCACTGGCGCCGCTTCCGGGTTCCGATCACCATCGCCGCCGGCGCAGCCGCAGTTACCGGCCTTGCCGTCAGCCTGCTGATCGCGGCCCTCGGCACCGCCGCCGAAAACTCTGAGAACCTGATCCTCGGCTTTGTCCTGATGCTCGGCATCGGCGTGTTCCTGTTCGCCATGTGGTGGGATTCGTCGGACCGCGCCCGGCTCACCCGCCGCTCGGACGTGGCCTTCTGGCTGCACCTGCTGGCGGCGCCGATGATCGTGCATCCGATCTTCACCCTGCTCGGCCTTAGCCAGGGCAACGTCAGCCTCGGCGGCGGCCTTGCCGCGGTTGTCCTCTACATCGGCCTCGGCCTCACCGCGCTGGCGATCGACCGCCGCGCGCTGCTCGTCTCCGCTCTCGCCTATGTACTGTGGGCGCTGGCCGAGCTGTTCAAGAAGTTCGGTGCGGTCGAGCTCAACGTTGCCTTGACCGCGCTGGTCATCGGTTCGGCGCTGCTGCTCCTGTCGGCCTTCTGGCACCAGGCGCGGGCGGCGATCGTCCGGCCGCTTCCGGACGGCCTGAAGGCGCGCCTTCCGATCCTCGACCGGACCGTTCCGGCTACCCAACCAGCCGCATAAGCCGGCGCTCCAGCGGGGCCAGCACGGGCGCAAGCTCATGGCCCCGCTTCAGCACCGCACCATGTTCCGAAACCAAGGCAAACGCCCCCTGCTTCAACCGAAGCTCGGGGCGTTTTTCTATGCGCACCTCGGGCCGCTCGCTGTGGCGGCGATACGCGGCGAAGATCGCCACCTCGGGATCGATACGAAGCGCATAATCCTTCCAGTGACCAGCCGCCACCATGCGTCCGTAAAGGTCGAGAATGCGCATCAGCTCGCGCCGGTCGAAAGTGGCGATTGGGCGCCGGTCCCCAGGACGCGGGAACGGCGCGATGACGCTCAAGCGGACTTGGCCTTGGGCTGGGGCTGGCGGGACGCCTTGAGCGACCGCACCTCCTTGCGCAGCTCGGCAATTTCTTCCTCGAGCTCGCACAGGCGGGCGCGGACCGGGTCGACGTCTTCGCCGCACGGCGTCCCGTAGGGCATGAACCCGGGGCTGTAATGGACCGCGTCGACCGGCACCGGCTTGGCTGGGATGCCGACCACCGTCTGACCCGGCGCAACATCCTTGGTGACGACTGAATTGGCGCCGATCTTGGCGCCTTCGCCGACCGTGATGGGGCCCAGCACCTGCGCGCCCGAACCGATCACGACCCCGTTGCCAATCGTCGGGTGGCGCTTGCCGCCGACGCCCGTCGTCGGGTTGGTCCCGCCCAGCGTGACATGCTGGTAGATGGTGACGTCGTCGCCGATTTCGGCGCTTTCGCCGATCACGCTGAAGCCATGATCGAGGAAGAAGCGCTGTCCGATCTTCGCGCCGGGATGGATGTCGATGCCCGTCAGGAATCTCGACAAATGATTGATCAGGCGCGCGACGAAATAGAGCCCGCCTTCCCACAGCCAGTGGGCGGCGCGGTGAAAGCCGAGCGCGATCACTCCCGGATAGAATAGAGCGTCCCAGCGCGAGCGCGCGGCCGGATCGCGGGACTTGATCGAGTCGAGAAAGCCAATGAATCCGGACTGCAAGCGACACCTCAAACCGTAGGGCCGTCAATCTAGGTGCGGGCCGCGCCAAATAAAAGCCGAGTCGAAGCGGCGACCCGACGGCGCCACTTGCTCCGGCGCTCAGGCTTGGGCAAAGCGACGGGCCGGCAGGGGAAACCCGACCGATCGGCTAGTGATCGTGACAGCAGAGGGGCAAGCGATCTTTTCCGACTACAATCCGCTTTATTCGCTCGCCGGGCTGCTGGTCGGCATGCTGGTCGGACTGACCGGCGTCGGCGGCGGATCCTTGATGACTCCGTTGCTGGTGCTGATGTTCGGCTTCCACCCCGCGACCGCGGTCGGCACCGACCTCCTCTACGCCTCGGTCACCAAGAGCGTCGGGACCGTGGTCCATCACAAGGGGCAGACGGTCGACTGGCGCATCGTCGGCGGCCTTGCCACCGGCAGCATCCCGGCGGCGATCGTCACCCTCCTGGCCATGTCCTATTACGGAATGACCAGCGCCAAGAGCCCGCTGATTTTGAACCTGCTGCTCGGCGGCGCCCTGCTGCTGACCAGCATCGCGGTTTTCTTCCGGCCGCTGATCCTGAGGTTCGCGGGCGATCATATCGACGCGATGGCGAAGAGCCGGGTCAACCACTGGACCATCCTCCTGGGCGCGACGCTCGGCGTGCTGGTGTCGCTGACCTCCGTCGGCGCGGGCGCGCTCGGCACGACCGCGCTCCTCATCCTCTACCCCAAGCTGCCGGTGGCGCGGATTGCGGGCAGCGACATTGCCCATGCGGTGCCGCTGACGCTGATCGCGGGCATCGGCCACTGGCTGATGGGCACCGTCGACTTCACCCTGATGTTCGCGCTGCTGGCAGGATCCATCCCGGGGATCATCATCGGCAGCCTGCTCAGCACCAAGACCTCCGACTCGGTGCTTCGTCCGATCCTGGCGGTGACCTTGCTGATCGTCTCGCTGCGGCTGCTGTCCGGCGCTTAATCGGATTGGCGACTTAAAGCCGACGCATTCATCGGCTATACCGATTAGATGACCGTCCATCTGCCGACCATCAAGCAGCTTCAATATCTCGTCGCGCTTCGCCAGCACGGCCATTTCGGCAAGGCCGCCGAGGCCTGCTACGTCACCCAGTCAACGCTGTCGGCGGGCCTGCGCGAGCTCGAAACATTGCTTGGGGTGGTGCTGGTCGAACGGACCAAGCGCGTCGTGCGCTTCACTGCATTGGGCGAAAAGGTCGCCGACCGCGCCGTTCGCGTGCTGCGTGAGGCCGAGGGGCTGGCCGAGGTCGCCCGGGCCGAGGGGCGGCCGCTGCACGGCGAGCTTCGCCTGGGCGTGATCCCCACCATCGCGCCCTTCCTGCTCCCGGCAATGCTGCCGCGGCTGCGCGAGGAATGGCCGAGCCTCAAGCTCTACCTGCGCGAGGAAGCCAGCCAAGCAGCCTGCGAAGCGCTGCATCGGGGACAGCTCGATTGCGTGTTGCTCGCCCTCCCCTTCGCCTGCGGCGAGGTCGAGGCCGTGCCCCTGTTCGACGATCCCTTGTTCGTCGCCTTCCCGCGCGGCGAGGCGCCCGGCGGATCGGCGGTCGATGTCAGTACGATCGACGAGAAAAGGCTATTGCTGCTCGAGGACGGGCACTGCCTGAAGGATCATGCGCTGTCGGCCTGCAACCGGCCCGAGCTTCGCGCTCATGCGGCGATGATGGGCACCTCGCTCCACACATTGGTGCAGATGGTCGACAACGGCCTTGGCCTGACCTTCATCCCGGGCATGGCGATCGATGCCGGCATCCTCGACAATACCGGAGTCGACGCGCGGCCGCTGCGAAGCGACCTCGGCTATCGCCAGATCGCCTTGATCTGGCGCCGCTCGACCCCGCGCGAAAGCGAGTTCCGAATGCTCGCCACGGCGCTGCAGCGGATCATGGCCGAGCTTGGCGAGGCCGCCAAAGCCCCGCCCGGGCGCGTTCTCGAGGACGCCTAGCGCTTCAGGTCGAAGCGGTCGGCGTTCATCACCTTCAACCACGCCTTGACGAAGTCGCGGACGAACTTCTCCTCATTGCCGCGCTCGGCATAGACTTCGGCGGTCGCGCGAAGCTGGCTGTTGGACCCGAAGATGAGGTCGGTGCGGGTAGCCCGCCACTTCTCGGTCCGGCCGCCACGGTCGCGGCCGATGAACAGCTCGTCACCGCTCTCGTCGGCAACTTCCCAGAAGGTGTCGTTGTCGAGCAGGTTGACGAAGAAGTCGTTGGTCAGCTGGCCCTTGCGGTGGGTGAAGACGCCCTCGGGCGCATCCTTGTGGTTGGCGCCGAGCACGCGAAGGCCGCCCAGCAGCACGGTCATCTCCGGCCCTGACAGGTTGAGCAGCGACGCCTTGTCGAGCAGCAGCTCCTCGGTCTTCACGCTCTGCCGGGTCTTGAGGAAGTTGCGGAAGCCGTCGGCCTGCGGCTCCATCCACACGAAGCTTTCGACGTCGGTCATTTCCTGCGTCGCGTCGCCGCGCCCTCCGGTGAACGGAACCTCGATATTGAAGCCGCCGTCGCGCGCGGCCTTCTCGACCGCCGCCGAACCCGCCAGGACGATCGCGTCCGCAAGCGACAAGGATCCGCGCAGCTCGTTGAGCTTGGCGAGGACCTTGGCCAGCTCTTCCGGCTCGTTGACCGCCCAACTCTTCTGCGGCTCGAGGGCGATGCGTGCGCCATTGGCGCCGCCGCGATGGTCAGACTTGCGATAGCTCGAGGCGGAGGCCCAGGCGGTCTTGACCAGCTGCGAGACGGACAGGCCGCTGTCGAGCACCTTGGACTTGAACGCGGCGACGTCGGCGTCCGAAGGCACGGTCGCTTCCGGCACCGGATCCTGCCAGATCAAAGTCTCTTCGGGGACTTCGGGGCCGAGGTAACGGATCTTCGGACCCATGTCGCGGTGGGTGAGCTTGAACCAGGCGCGGGCGAACGCGTCGTCGAGCGCCGCCTGGTCGTCGCGGAAGCGCTCGGAAATGGCGCGGAACTCGGGGTCCATCTTCAACGCCATGTCGGCCGTCGTCATCATCGTCGGCACGCGCTTGCTGGGATCGCGAGCGTCGGGCGCCAAATCTTCCGGGTCGGGGTTGATCGGCGTCCACTGCTTGGCGCCGGCGGGGCTTGTGGTGAGCTCATACTCATATTTGAACAGCAGGCGGAAATAGTCGCCGCCCCACTTGGTCGGGTTGTTCGACCAGGCGCCCTCGATGCCCGAGGTCGTGATGTTGCCGGTGTTGATCTGCTCGTCGTCGGTGAGCCAGCCAAGGCCCTGGAGGTGGATCGCTTCGGATGCCGGGTCACTGCCGAAATTCTCGGCCGGCTTGGCGCCATGCGCCTTGCCGAAGGCGTGACCGCCGGCGGTCAGCGCGACGGTCTCTTCCGAATTCATCGCCATGCGCAGGAAGGTCGCCTTCATGTCGCGCGCCGACAGCAAAGGATCGGGATTACCGCCCGGACCCTCGGGATTGACGTAAATGAGGCCCATCTGGATCGCGGCGAGCGGGCCCTCGAGCTCGGGCAGATCCTCGGTGATGCGGGTCTTGGCGCCCTGGTTGACCCAGATTTCCTCCGCGCCCCAGAAGGTGTCGCCTTCGGACTGATAGACGTCCTTGCGGCCGCCGCCGAATCCGAACACCGGCCCGCCCATCGATTCGATGGCGACGTTGCCGGCGAGGATGAAAAGGTCGGCCCAGCTGATCGACGAGCCATATTTCTGCTTGATCGGCCACAGCAGGCGGCGAGCCTTGTCGAGGTTGCCGTTGTCCGGCCAGCTATTGAGCGGTTCGAACCGCTGCTGGCCGCTCGACGCGCCACCCCGACCGTCGGTGACGCGATAGGTGCCCGCGGCGTGCCAGGCCATGCGGATCATGAACGGGCCGTAGTGGCCATAATCGGCCGGCCACCACGGCTTGCTGTCGGTCATCAGCGCGGTGAGGTCGGCTTTGAGCGCCTGGTAATCGAGCTTCTTGAAGGCTTCGGCATAGTCGAAGTCCTCGCCCATCGGATCGGGCGAGACGCCGTGCTGATGGAGCATGTCGACCGGGAGCGCCTCGGGCCACCAATCCTTGTTCGTGCGGCCAAGCAGCGAGCGCACCTGGCTCCCCTTCATCGGGCAGCCGCCGATATCGCCAGTCTTCGCGTCCATCTCGAGATTCCTTCCGGGGTCTATTGGTCAGGGTGGGCCTTAGGCGCGCGCCACGCGCGGGGGAAACGAGTTTCCTCGGTCAGTGAAAACTGCAGAATCGATTAGCGCTGCCCGAAACGCGCCCAGTCGGAGCACTGAATCAGTCCATGTGCTTGAGGCCGATGCGCAGATAATCGTAGCCGGTGATCAGGGTCAGCCCGGCCGCGGCCCACAGGCTGAAAATGCCGGTCATGTGCACCCACGGATATTGCGGCACCGCGCCGCCGAGGATCAGCGCTCCGAGCGCCACCAGCTGCAGGGTCGTCTTCCACTTCGCAAGCGCGCTGACCGGAACCGAAACGTTGAGCGGTCCAAGGAATTCGCGAAGCCCGGAGACGATCATTTCGCGCAACAGAATGACCAGCGCCGGGATCACGCTCCAGTCCTCGATAATCGGCGGATTCCCGTCGGCCCTGCGGCTCGCCATCAGCATCACCAGCACGGCCGCAACCATGATCTTGTCGGCGATCGGGTCGAGGAACTGCCCGAGCCTGGACGTCAGGCCCTGGGCCCGCGCCAGATAGCCGTCGAAGTAATCGGTGATTCCGACAATGCAGTAGAGGACGAAGGTAACCGCATAGTCCCAGGGCGCCGGCTTCCACAACAGGAAGACCAAGATCGGAACCGCGAGGATCCGCGACAGCGTGAGGAGATTGGGCAGCGACAGCATCAGTTGGTCCAGCGGCTTATAAGGTTTGGCGGCGTCGAGAAAGCTGGCTATGCCTTCGCTCTCCCGCACCATGAACCCCGCAGCAGCCACCGCTTGATCCAGAACGTCAGCCACCTGCTGCGCGCGCGGCGGTTTCTCCCTCTCTTTTCGGCCCAGTTCCTGGGGGCGTTCAACGACAGCCTGTTCAAGCAGGCGGTTGTGCTGTTCGTGACCTTCCAGCTTTATTCGAACGCGGCCAAGGAGTTTCAGTTCAGCGCCATCGCCCAGGCGCTGTTCATGCTCCCCTTCTTCCTTTTCTCGGCGGTCGCCGGCCAGCTTGCCGACGATCACGACAAGTCGCGGCTGATCCGCCTCATCAAGCTGGCGGAAATCGGGATCATGATCCTCGGCGGCGCGGGCATCATGCTGGCCAACGTGCCGCTTATGCTGAGCGCGGTGTTCCTGATGGGCATTCACTCGACCTTTTTCGGCCCGATCAAATATGCCATCCTGCCGCAGCATCTGCACAAGGACGAAGTTCTCGGCGGCACCGGCCTCGTCGAAGCCGGCACCTACATCGCGATCCTGCTTGGGACGATCCTCGCCGGAGTCCTTGCCTCGCAACCGGCGGTCGCCGCGGGGGCGACGATGGGCTTTGCTGTGCTCGGCTACCTTGCCGGGCGCCAGGTGCCGCCCGCTCCGCCTGCAGCCGAGCGCATTCCGTTCGACCGCAATATCATCCGCGCCTCGATCCGCCTGGTGAACGGGACGATGCACATTCCGCGGCTGTTCCTCGCCATCTGTTCGATCAGCTTTTTCTGGACGATCGGGGCGGTGCTGATCATCATCTTCCCGCCGCTGGTGAAGAACGTGCTCGGCGCGGACGAGCAGGTCGCAAGCCTGTTCATCGGCGTCTTCTCGATCGGCATCGCGATTGGATCGGTGGCCATCAACCGGCTCCTGAAAAGCCAGGTCTCGGCCCGCTTCGCCCCCGCCTCGGTGATCGCGATGGGCTGCTTCGTCGTGCTCTTTCACTTCGTCGCTCTGGCCTGGGGCAAGAGCGGCCCCGAGCTGACCACGCTCGGCAATTTCCTCACCCACCCGCTCGCAGGAGTAATGGTCATCGCGCTGCTTGGCGTGTCGATCACCGGCGGGATGTTCGTGGTGCCGCTCTACGCCTTCCTGACGACCACCGTGCCCAAGACCGAAACGGCGCGCACTGTAGCCGCAAACAACATCGTCAATTCGGGCGCGATGGTGATCGGCGCGCTGCTCGCCTTCGGCCTGAGCAGCATGGGCATCGGCCCGATCGGTCAGTTGCTGCTGGTCGCGGCGATGTGCCTGGTCTCAGCCTGGCTGGGCTGGAAGCTGCACCTCGCCTGCGATTAAGCGAGGAACACCGAAACGAAGATGAAGCCGGCGAGGAAGGTCGTCGCGAACAGCCTGAGGTCGTCGCTGAGCCCGCCGAGCGAAGCGGGCGGTGCCGGTGCAGCAAGCACGAGCGCGCGCCCACGGCCGAACCGTTTCGGGTCGAGCGCAATGGCTGGTCGGGCGAGCTGCATGGCAAATCCTTAACGCGGCTTTTACCATGTTCAAACTCCGCAAATGCGCGAACGGCTCCACCCGTCCCAGGGTGGGACGGAACGTCAGTTTCTCACTGGTGACGAAAGTTTAGGCGCGGCGCGCGGTGGAGGCCGAAGGTTCTTCTTCGGCAGGAGCCGGCTTGGGCTCATCCCGGCGCGCAAGCAGGTCGCGCGCCTGTTCGGCGGGCATCGGCTTGCCGAAATACCAGCCCTGGCCGATCTGGCAGCCGAGGCGAATGACGGCGTCATAGGCCGCTTCGTTCTCGATCCCTTCGATGCACACCGGCACCGACAAGGCGCTCGCAAGCGTGGTCACGGCGCGGACGATCGCGACGCTTTCGCGCTTGGTGTTGATGTTGCTGACGAAGGCCTTGTCGATCTTGATGATGTCGAACGGCAGGGAGCGCAGGTGCGACAGCGAGCTAAAGCCCGAGCCGAAATCGTCGAGCGCGAGGCGAATGCCCTGGTTCTTGAGGCTGGTAACGATGGTCCGGGCGAGCTCGATGTCGGCGAACAGCGAGCTTTCGGTGATTTCGACCACCAGCCGGTCGGCGGGGAAGCCGGTCTCGGCGAGAATGCGGACGATGCGCTGCGCGAACCAGCCGTCGGCGAGCTGCCAGGGCGAGATGTTGACCGAGATGCGGATGCTCGGGTCCCAGGTCGCCGCCTCCGACAAAGCTTCGGAAATGACCTGCTCGGAGAGACGCCCGATGAGCCCGATCTCCTCGGCCACCGGAATGAAGACGTCGGGGCCGATCAGGCCCGACAAGGCGTGGTTCCAGCGTGCCAGCACTTCAAAGCCGACGATCTGCCCGTTGCTGAGGTCAACCTGCGGCTCGAAATAGGGCACGAACTGGCCGTGCTCGAGGCCGAAGCGGATACCCTGTTCGATCTCGCCCTGCGCGATCAGCGCCCGTTCCATGCCGGCGTCGAACCAGATCGGGCGGCCGACGCGGCCATTGCGGGCGTGGTCCATGGCGATATCGGCACGGCGCAGGAGGTCGGGGATTTTGAGGTCCGCCGCAGGAGTGGAGGCGATCCCGGCGAAGCCGCCGACCTGGATGATCCGCTCCTCGAACATGAACGGCCGAGTGCCGGCGCGAAGCATGGCTTCGGCCATTTCCTCGGCGTGCGCGAGGTTTGCGGGTTCGACCGGGAAGGCCGCAGCGAATTCGTCGCCGCTGAGGCGCGCGAGCACCGCATTCGCGCCCAGCTCGTTCGTCAGTCCCTCTGCAATGCAGGTCAGCAGCCGATCGCCGGTTTCATAGCCGTGCTGGTCGTTGATCGTCTTGAAGCGCTGAATCTGGAACGAGATGATCACGAGGTGGAGGCCGCTGGCGGCGGCGCTCGCGGCAACATCGGCGACGCGATCGGCAAATCCCTTGCGGTTGAACAGGCCGGTGACCGGATCGGTGCTTGCAAGCGCCGCTGCGCGCCGCTCCTGCTCGATCCGTACCTCCGCTTCGTGCTGGAGATCGACATAACGCCGCCAGCCGAACAGGATCAGCGCGACATTCAGGGTCAACGCAGTACTGGAAATCTGCACCTGCGGCCCGAAAGCGCCTGCAAAACGGATGTATCGGAAGAAGGCGCTGCCGTTCCAGATCAGCAGCATCACGGCGGTAATGAGTACCGTCAGAACCACCGCGTCGCGGTGGGCACTGGCTAGCCGATTTACCGGGGCTGTCGCCCTTGCAGGTTTACTCACACTCGCCACGACGAGCTGCTTAACCCTGAAACGATTAATAAATTCCTGTCCGAAACGGAGATAAGGCCCTTATCGTGGATAAGGGTCCGTACCGGGGCTGGTGCGGACGGTGGGAGTCGAACCCACAAGGGCTACTGCCCAGAGGATTTTAAGTCCCCAGCGTCTACCGTTCCGCCACGTCCGCTTGTCTGCGCCCGGGGACGGTAGTCACGCCCGGACTATTCCGCAGTGACTTCCTGCAGGTTTAAGCGCTCGCGCATTTCCTTGCCCGGCTTGAAGTAGGGCACGCGCTTAGCGTTGACCGAGACTGCTTCGCCGGTGCGCGGGTTGCGCCCGACGCGCGCGTCGCGCTGGCGGGTCGAAAAGGCGCCGAAGCCGCGCAGCTCAACGCGGCCGCCGGTGGCGAGCTGCTCGGTGATGGAATCGAAAATGGCGCTGACCACGCCCTCGACCTCACGCTGCGTAAGCTCAGGAAAATCGGTGCAGAGCTTCTGCACCAGTTCAGAACGGATCATCGAGCATCCCCGCATGGATCGGGCGGCCCCACTCCCCCAAACACTTGAGAGGCCGCAATATTAGGCGACGCTTGCAGGAAAGTGCGCGTCGCGCAAGCCGGATTCGGCGGCGTTCCCATCAAGAAACGCCGCCTTTCCCGTTACTTCTTGGCGCTTATTCCTCGGTCTGCTCCGCTTCGGCAACCGGTGCTTCCTCGGCAGTGGCCGCTTCAGGGGCCGCTTCAGCTTCGGCTTTCTTGGCCTTGGCCGGCTTCTTCTCGGCCTTCTCGGCCTTCTCGGCCTTGTCGGCCTTGGCCTTCGCCTTCGGCTCCTTGGCCGGCGCTTCGTCGGTGCCGGCCTTGGCCTGACGCTCCTTCAGCGCTGCGCCGAGAATGTCGCCGAGCGACGCGCCCGAATCCGAGCTGCCGTACTGGGCAACGGCCTGCTTCTCTTCGGCGATCTGCATCGCCTTGATCGAGAAGTTCGGCTTCTTCGAACGGTCGAAGCCGATGACCATCGCATCGAACTTCTGGCCGACCTGGAAGCGCTCGGCCCGCTGCTCGTCGCGGTCGCGGCCAAGGTCGGTGCGCTTGACGAAGCCGGTCACTCCGTCGTCGCCGACCTGGACGTCAAGCCCGGCGTCCTGGATCGCGCGAACGATCACTGTGACCTGCTCGCCCTTGCGGACGCCGCCGGCCGAGCTGGCCACGCCGCTGGCGCCTGCACCTGCGCCAGCGCCCGCGCCGCCCTTTTCGAGCTGCTTCATGCCGAGCGAGATGCGCTCCTTTTCGACGTCGACGTCGAGGACCTGCGCCTTGACCATCTCACCCTTGTGATGAAGCGCGAGCGCTTCCTCGCCCGAGACGCCCCAGGCGATGTCCGACATGTGGACCATGCCGTCGACGTCGCCCTCGAGCCCGATGAACAGGCCGAATTCGGTCGCGTTCTTGACTTCGCCTTCGACGGTCGAACCGACCGGGTGAGCCTCCGCGAAGGCCTCCCACGGGTTCGACTGGGCCTGCTTGAGGCCGAGCGAAATCCGGCGCTTTTCCTCGTCGACCTCGAGCACCTTGACGTCGACTTCCTGCGAAGTGCTGACGATCTTGCCCGGGTGGACGTTCTTCTTGGTCCAGCTCATTTCCGAAACGTGGACCAGGCCTTCGATGCCCGGCTCGAGCTCGACGAAGGCGCCATATTCAGTGATGTTGGTGACCCGGCCGCGGAACACGCCCTCAATCGGGTACTTGGCGGCGGCGCCTTCCCACGGATCGCTTTCAAGCTGCTTCATACCGAGCGAGATGCGCTGGGTTTCACGGTTGACGCGGATGATCTGCACCTTCACCGTGTCGCCGATGTTGAGCACCTCGGACGGATGATTGACGCGCTTGTAGGAAATGTCGGTGACGTGGAGCAGGCCGTCGATGCCGCCCAAGTCGACGAAGGCGCCATAGTCGGTGATGTTCTTGACCACACCGTCGATGACCTGGCCTTCGGCAAGGCTCTGGATGAGCCCGCTGCGCTGTTCGGCGCGGGTCTCTTCGAGGATCGCGCGGCGTGACACGACGATATTGCCGCGGCGGCGGTCCATCTTCAGGATCTGGAAGGGTTGCGGCAGGTCCATCAACGGCTGGACGTCGCGCACCGGGCGGATGTCGACCTGCGAGCCCGGAAGGAAGGCGACAGCGCCGCCGAGGTCGACGGTGAAGCCGCCCTTCACGCGGCCGAAGATGACGCCTTCGACGCGGTTGCCGGCTTCGAATTCCTTTTCAAGCTTGTCCCAGGCGGCTTCGCGGCGGGCGCGGTCGCGCGACAGCATCGCTTCGCCGGCGCTGTTCTCGACGCGGTCGACATAGACTTCGACCTCGTCGCCGACGCTGAGCTCGGCCTTCTGGCCCGGAGCCGCGAATTCGCGGAGCGCAACGCGGCCTTCCGACTTCAATCCAACGTCGATCACCGCCATGTCATTTTCGATTGCGGTGACGGTGCCCTTCACCACCTTGCCTTCAAAGGCTTCGTTTTCGCCGCCGAGGCTTTCGTTGAGGAGGGCCGCGAAATCGTCGCGGGTCGGGAAGGTCGTGGTCGCCATAAAGTGGTAGTCTCTCTTCAATCAATCGGGCCTGCCGCGTGACTGCCACCATGGCGAGCCTTCACATGCGGACCTGGTCGAACAATGTGCCGCGCCCGGCTCATCCGGAACGCAGCATCCGAAAGGGCAGCATCCACGACAAAGAGCGCGTGGCGGCGCCGGGTCAGCCGGTTCACCGTAACGCGCTCGCCGAAGGACGGGCTGCCCGCGATAAGCCAAAGGCTCCTCGCCGGACGGCGCCGCCCTTAGCTGAGAGGGGCGCGCGGAGCAACCTTCATCGCCTCGCGGAACAGTGCGGCCTGGAGTCGCACACATGGTCATTCTCGATGCGCCGCTGCTCATCGCCATCGCCGCCCTGATCAGCAGCATTTCCGCGTTCATCTGGGCGGTGAAACGCAAGCCGTGAGATTTTCGGCGGGCGAGCCATTTTGTTGCAGCCGGGCCGCAGCCCTGCAACGCATATCGAAAAACGAAGAAAGTGCCTTCCCGCGCAAGCACTTGTTAGGTTATCTGGGGGCAAGGTGGTGGCATGGTAAATCGAGGGTTGAGGGCGATGGGGAAGGTTGGTTTGAGGCTTGCGTTGGTCGGTGCGGCGGCATTGCTGCCCCTGGGGCCGGCTTTTGCCCAGGATGTCGCGCCTGCTGTTACAGCCCCCGCGGCACCGGTTGCTCCGGCGCCGGTCGTGATCGCCGACACGAACGTCGAGCCCTTCTATGCCGCGCGTCCCGGCCAGCTCGTCTGGCTGAAGAACGCCGACACGCGGGCCGCTGCAACCAAGCTTGCCGACATCCTCCGCCGAGCGACCGTCGACGGCCTCGCCGATGGCCCAGCGCTCGCCGCTGCAGTCGAAGCCGCGCTTGCCCGCAATCCGGTTCCTTCCGTCCCGGCAGTTGCGCCGGCTCCCGGAACGCCGGTCGCGGGCCTCGCTGACGACAAGATGATCTCCGTCGCCTGGGTTCGGTACGTTCAGGCGCTGAAGGCGCCCGTCACCGGCTACGTTTATGGCGATCCGGCGCTCGCGCTTGCGACCCCCAAACCCTATGCGGTGCTCTTCGCCGCGACGGCCGCTCCGTCGCTTGCCAGCCACGTCGAGCAGGTCGCGTCGGTCAACCCCTTCTACGCTTCGCTTCGCGATACCGCGTTGAAAAACGGCTCAGCCGACGATCCGCGCGTTCGCGCTTCGCTCGACCGGCTGCGGCTTATTCCCGCCACGGGGCGCGCGGTTCTGGTCGACGTCGCCAATGCCCAGCTCATGATTCTCGAAGACGGCCGGGTGGTCGATTCGATGAAGGTGATCGTCGGCAAGAAAAACGCCGCGACCCCGCTGATCGCCAGCACCATCCATTACGTCACCTTGAACCCCTACTGGCACATCCCGCAGGACGTTACCAAGCGCGTGGTCGCGCCGATCGTCCTGAAGCGCGGGGTCGCCTATCTCAAGGCGGCAAAATACGAGGCCGTGGCTGGATTCGGCGGCGAAAAGGAGAAGCTGATCGATCCCGAGAGCATCGACTGGAAAGCGGTGGCGGCGGGCACTGTCGAAGCGACCATCCGACAGCTCAACGGCCCTGACAACATGATGGGCAAGATGAAGATCGGCTTCGCCAACAATTACGGCATTTTCCTGCACGACACGCCGCACAAGAACCTGTTCAACATGGCCAAGCGAAATCTCAGCCTCGGCTGCATCCGCGTCGAATATCCGTTCCGGCTGGCGACGTGGCTGCTCGGCAGCGAGCCGGTGGCGCCGAATAGCGGTCCCGAGCAGAACGTCCGGGTCGAACGGAGCGTGCCGGTCTACGTCAGCTATTTGACCGCACGCCCGGACGGCGAGAAGCTCGCTTTCGCGCCTGACGTCTATGGGCTGGATGGGCAGAGCGCCGCGCCAAGCTCGCCGCTGCAGGCCAGATGACGGGCTCCTCCACCCAGCGCTAGGCTTTCGCCAGCCGCTCCTCGACCAGCCGCACCGCTTCGGCGACCGCGGCCTCGACCCCAAGCTCGGTCGTATCGAGCAGGATCGCGTCTTCAGCCTGCTTGAGCGGCGCCGCGTCGCGCGTTGAATCGCGCTCGTCGCGAGCCCTGATGTCGGCCAGCACATCGTCGTAATGCGCGGTCATGCCTCGCCCGGCGAGCTCGCGCAGCCGGCGCTCGGCGCGGACCTCGGGCGAGGCCGTGACGAACAGTTTCACCGCTGCGGCGGGCGCGATCACGGTGCCGATGTCGCGGCCATCGAGGACCGCCCCGCCCTCTTGCGAGGCAAAGTCGCGCTGCCGCTCGAGCAGCGCCGAGCGCACGCCGGCATAGGCCGAAATGGCCGACGCAATCTTCGACACCGGCTCCGACCGAAGCTCCGGATCGTCGGCGTCGAGGTTCAAGTCGGCGCAGGCCCGCACCGCCTCGAACTCGCTCGATGGGTCGCCGCCCCAGCGCCACAGGTTGAGCGCGGCCGCGCGGTAGAGGAGGCCGGTGTCCATGTGCGGCAGGGCGAAGCGCTCGGCCAGCGCGCGGGCGATTGTCCCCTTGCCGCTTGCCGCCGGCCCGTCGACCGCAATCACCAGGGCCCTTTTCGCCGGGCCGTCGCTCACCATATGCGCCATCAGGCCGCGCGCTTTGACAGGGGCATATGCCTATGGCAAGGCGCGCCGCCTGCGCGGAAAGCCCTTGGGCGCGGCCCGCAACCAACGCTATTTTACTGGAGACCGGATCCTCATGGTGAAGCCCGAATGGGGCGCCAAGCGCACTTGCCCCAAGTGCTCGACCCGCTTTTACGACCTCGGCAAAGACGACCCCGTGCACTGCATCGAGTGCGGTGCGGATTTCATCCCCGAGCCCGTGCTGAAGTCCAAGCAGCCGATGGCCTTTGAGGCCGCCCCCGCGCAGGCCAAGGAACCCGCCGAGGACAAGGAGCTCGCGGCCGACGATCTCGCAGTCGACGAGGATGAGGAAATCAGCCCGGACGAGGAAGTCGACCTTGAAACGGGCGATAACGACCTTGGCGTCGAAACCGCAGGGGACGACGACGAGGGCTAAAAGGTTCAGGGAATTTTTTGACGCCGGGCGGGCCATTTCCCCCTTTTCCAGCGGGGGAAAGTTCGCCTAAGGCGTCCGGCACGGGGCCGTAGCTCAGCTGGGAGAGCGCTGCAATGGCATTGCAGAGGTCAGGGGTTCGATCCCCCTCGGCTCCACCATCCTCTTGAAATTGGGCGGCCTTTCGGGGCCGCCCTTTTTGCATCAGGATCAGCTCGGCGACCGACGGCGCTTGGTGAGCGGCCGCGGCGGGAGCGGCCGCAGCGCAGCGTTCCGGATGCAGTTGTTGAACCCGACCCAGTCCATGCGGGATCGGCCGCGCGCTGCATTATAGTTGCAGAGGTGGATCCGCCAGGCGGCGGGCCGGCTCTTGCGGACGAACGCCATCGCACGCTTCATCGCCCCGCGCTGCTGCGCCATGCAGCGCGCCTGCCACTTGCAGTTCAGTCCGATATTGAGGGAAACCGGATCGAAGATCGGCGCAGCGGCATGCGCGCGGGAAAGCGGCGCTACGGCCGACGCCGCGGCCAGCGCGGCGAGCGTCCACTTCATCACCTGGTCCACGCGTCACCTATAGGCTGCGATGGTTGCCAAAGCGCAAGGCGTCTTGGTTAATCGACGAAGGCCGGCGCGCGTTCCGTCCAGCAGGCGCAAAGAAAAACGGCGGCGCCTTCCGGCACCGCCGCTTCCCCTGTTCATAACGAAATCGCTTAGTTGAGCGAGTTCGAAACGTTATTGAACGTGGTGTTCAGCTTGTTGCCGATGCCCTGCATGGCACCAATGGCGGCAACAGCAATGAGGGCCGCGATGAGGCCATATTCGATGGCCGTCGCGCCTTTGACGTTCTTCAGAAGCTTCACAAACTTGACCATCGTACGTCTCCCACCTGGATTCAAAATCGCTTTGCCCGCGCAAACCCCGCGAAGGACATGTGGGGAAATAGAAGGGGTGGGTTGAAAAACCCTTAAGATCGGTGCGCCTTCGAAAGCGCTTTCAGCGTCTATTCGTTGCTGCCCAACTCATTGATAATGTTGGCGAGTTCGCGGAGCGACTTGGTCGATTCGCTCCATTCGGGCGGCAGCGGGCTCTGCAGCTGCGGCTTGGGCTTGGGCTGCGGCTTGCGAATGGCGATTGGAAGCGGCGGCCCGCGACGGCGGTCGATGCTCAGTGCCGGGACCATGAAGGCGCGCCAGATTTCAGCGGGGACGGTGCCGCCGGAAACCTTGCCGAGCGACTGGTTGTCGTCGCGCCCGACCCACACGCCGACTACCAGGTCGCCGGCAAAGCCGATGAACAAGGCATCGCGGTTCTCCTGCGTCGTCCCGGTCTTGCCGAAGGTCGGAATGGCGAGCGCGGCGCGCTTGCCCGTGCCGTTGTTGGCTGCGGCGTAAAGCAGGTCGAGCATCGGCGACCAGTCGCGCTGCCGGCTGAGCGCGCCGTCGCGGCGGAAGAATGCGGCAAGCCCCGTCGGCTGGTCGGCATCGGGAAGGCCCCTCGCCGCGACCGGATAACGCCCGCTCATGATCGCGGCATAGGCCGACGTCAGTTCGAGCAGGCTGACGCCGGCCGTGCCGAGTGCGAGGCTTGGCTTGTCGGGCAGCGGCGTCGTGATGCCGAGGTCGCGCGCGGCGCGGATCACATTGCCGCGCCCGACCGCCTCCGACAGGCGCACCGTCGCGGCATTGCTGGAGCGGGCGAAGGCTTCGCGCACGGTGATCTTGCCGCGATAGACGCGGTCGCTGTTGAGCGGCGTCCAGCCGTCGATGGTGATCGGGGAATCATCGATGATGCTGTCGGGCGTCCAGCCGGCGCGAAGGGCGGCGAGATATACGAACAGCTTGAACGCCGATCCCGGCTGGCGGCGGGCCTGGGTGACGCGGTTGAACGGGCTTTCCGCGTAATTCTTGCCGCCGACCATCGCGACGACCCGGCCGTCGGGCCGCATTGCCACCAGTGCCGCCTGGGCCTTGCCGAGCGGGGCGCCACCAATCGCGCGGACCGCCAGCCGCTGCAGGTCGCGGTCGAGCGTCGTCGTGACCTTCACTTCGCCGAACTCGGCTTCGAACGCCTTTTGCGCCGAGGGCGTGACCCAGTCGGCGAAATAGGTGCCGGTCGGCACCTTCGAACGTTGCGTGACCGGCCGGGCGGGCTTCGCCGAAGAAGCACGCGTGCGGCTGATCTTGCCGGTGTCGGCCATTGCCTTCAGCACCAGCTTCGCGCGCTTCTGCGCCCCTGCGAGGTTGCGCGTGGGCGCGAGGCGCGAGGGCGCCTGGACCATGCCGGCAAGCATCGCCGACTGGGCCAGGGTCAGGCGTTCGGGATCGCGGTTGAAATAATGGCGGGCGGCAGCGCGCAAGCCGTAGACGCCGTCGCCGAAGTAGACGCTGGACAGGTAGCGCGAGAGGATCTCATCCTTGGTCAGCCAGCCTTCCAGCCAGAAGGCAATGATCACTTCCTGCGCCTTGCGCTTGATCGTCCGGTCGCCCGACAGGAAGCTGGTCTTGGCGAGTTGCTGGGTAATGGTGCTTCCGCCCTGGCGCACGCCACCGCCACGCATGTTGGCGACGAAGGCCCTGCCGATGCCGCGGGGATCAATGCCCCAATGCCGATAGTAGCGGCGGTCCTCGATCGCAACGAAAGCGGCCGGGGTCAGCGGGTCGAGCTTGGCGACCTCGACCGGCGCCTCCTTGATCGCACCGCGCCGCGCGATGGCATTGCCGTCGTCGGTGAGCAGCAGCAGCGCCGGATCGTCCAGCGGCTCCAGCGCGCGGGACAATGGCGCCGTGATGACCAGCCAGGCGACCGTAAGCAGGATCAGGCCGGAAATTGCGTAGAACCAGATGACCCAGCGCCGGCGCTTGCGAGGAGCCGGCTCGGCTTCCTGCTCATGCTCGTCCAGCGCGGGCGGCGGCGGCACGGGCGCGAACGGGTCGGGCAGCTCCTCGACCGGCACTCCGCCGCGGCTCCAGATTGAGTCGGTGTCGGCCACCCTCATATCACTCGCGGACTCGCTCCCACTGCTTTACTCCAGTAAAACAGTCGGCCCGATATATCCAGATGCTTGCTGAACGCATGATTGCGGTTAAAGCCCCACCCATGCGGCGCCTCACTGCACTGCTTTTCATCGCGCTTGCGCTGGCGCCCGCGGCCTGCCGCGAGCAGCCCGAAGGCACGATCAAGGCGGTCGTCATCGGCAAGCAGCCGCAGGTCCGCGATCCGGTCGACGCGCCGATCACCCCCGCCGATGCCGTGCTTCTCCAGAACGTCGCCCAGGGGCTCGTCCGCTTCGATGCTTCCGGCAATATCGTTCCAGGCCTCGCCGAGCGCTGGAACGTCAGCGACGATGGCTTGAGCTACATCTTCCGCATCGCCAAGACGCAATGGGCCGACGGCCGCGACATTACCGCCCAACAGGTAGCGCGGGTGCTGAAGCGCGCGCTCGGCTCGCGCAGCCAGAACGCACTCAAGGACTCGCTCGGCGCGGTCGAGGACGTGGTCGCGATGACCGATCGCGTGATCGAGATCAGGCTGGTCGCGCCGCGCCCCAATCTGCTGCCGCTCCTGGCCCAGCCCGAGTTTGCGATCCTGCGCGGGGCCCAGGGCACCGGTCCGTTCAAGCTCACCCGCGATCCAAAGGAGCCCCGCAGCTGGCGCCTGAGCCGGGAACTCGCGAACCTCGACGATGAGGGCAAGCGCGAAGACCTGGTCCAGCTCTCTGGCGCATCGGCGCAGGAAGCGGTCGGAGCCTTTGCGCAGAACAAGACCGACGTAGTGCTCGGCGGCACGTTCGGCGACCTGCCCTATGCACGGCGGATCAAGCTTCCCCGCAACAGCCTTCGCTTCGATCCGGCCTCTGGCCTGTTCGGCCTGGTCCCGGTCAGGACCGGAAGCCGCGGCTTCGCCGACCCCGAGTTCAGGAAGTTGCTGAGCCAGGCAATCGACCGCGAAGCCCTGGTGGCGGCGCTGGGCGTTCCCAACCTTGCTCCGCGCACGACCCTGCTCGAGCCCGGGCTCGACGGCGTCCCCGCCTTTTCCGCGCCCGACTGGACCGCGACTCCACTGCCGCAGCGGCTGCCGGCGCTGAAGGCGGAGGCCGAGCGGATGTTCGGCGGCAAGACCAACCGGACGATCGCGCTGATCCTTCCCGACGGCCCGGGTGCTGACATTCTGCTCCGCCGGCTCCAGCAGGATTGGGGCGCGATCGGCTTCACCGTCCAGCGCGCTCCGGCCGCCGGCATCGCGACTTTCGCGCTGATCGATGAGGTCGCGCCCTCATCTTCCCCGGCCTGGTTCGTGCGCCGATTCCGCTGCGGCGTGGCCCTGGTCTGCAATGCCGAAGCGGACAAACTAATGGACTCGGCGCGCTCGACGCCGGTCCCGGCGCAGCGCTACGCACTGCTGGTCGAAGCGGCGGGGATGATCGACGAGGGACAGCTTTTCATCCCGCTGACGGCGCCCGTTCGCTGGTCGCTGACCTCACGCCGGATCGAGAACTTCGCGGGGAACCGTTACGCCCGCCATACGCTCACCGATCTGGAACTGAAGCCAGGCGGAGACTGACCCTGAGCGGCGAGCGACGGCTGAACCTGCCCAACATCGGGACCGACCCGCAGTCGGTTCGGCAGCGGGTCGAGGCGCTGGAGAAGATCATGGAGCGGCTGATCGTCATTCCGGGCCTCAATCGCCCGATCGGGCTCGACGTGATCCTCGACGTGGTACCGTTCGCGGGCAACTTCGCTGCCGCGGCGCTCGGCGCTTATGTCGTCTGGGAAGCGCGCAATCTCGGCATGTCGAAGACGCAGATGACGCGAATGGCCGGCAATGTCGGTGTCGACTGGGTGCTCGGCCTGATCCCGTGGATCGGTGCGATCCCGGATTACTTCTTTCAATCGAACACCCGGAACCTGCGGATAATCAAGCGCCACCTCGACAAGCATCACCCCGAAACGGCAACGATCGAGGCCAAGGCGCGGCCAGCCCCCCGGCGCTAGCCGCGTTCGGCGCGCCCGGCGCCGACCCACCGCCCGTCGATATTGCCGGCGGGCGCATAGCGGCAGACCAGATAATCAGTGCGGCCATTGGACGCGAGCGCGCAGCCGACGCGCGTCGTCGTCGGCCAGATAATCTGAGTGTAGTGGCCGACATCGATCCAATTGCCGGTGCTGCTGTTGTTCGGGAAAACTCCCGGCAAAAACATGGCGCGCTCGCCGACCCAGTTTCCGACCATGGTTTCGACGCTGTAGACGCCGTGCGTCCCCATCCAGAGATTCTCGCCGATGCCCCGCCGCGCCGCGCGATTGGAATGCTCGAACCGGCCGGTCGTCGCCATTTGCGCTGCATATTGACCTGCGGCGGTGCCAAGCTCGTTGTCCCACGCCAGCGCCGGCGCTCCGGCCTGCGCGCGAGCGGCGTTATGGACAGCGAGCACGCGCGCCGGGAATTGGGCGGCAAAATTGGGCTGGGCCGCGGCCGGCGCGGCGGCGAGCATCAGAAGCGCGATGAGCCTGCCCCTCATGGCGCCCTTCTAACCCCGGCCTATGAGCGGGAGCAATCAGTCGCCGCTGATGGTCGGATCGATCTTCGAAGGATCGTCGATGATGGGTGTGCCGACATCACCCTGGCCGACCGTCCGCCCGGCCATTTCCAGCATGCGCTCGAGCGGCACTCGTGCCCTGGCCATGACGTCGGCGGATAGCTCGATCCGTGGCTCGAGGTCGCGCAGCGCGACGTAGAGCTTTTCGAGCGTGTTGAGCGCCATGTACGGGCACATGTTGCAGTTGCAGTTGCCGTCGCCTCCCGGGACTCCGATGAAGGTCTTGTCCGGCGCCGCTTTTTCCATCTGGTGGATGATGTGCGGCTCGGTCGCGACCAGGATCGTGTCGGCGGTGGAGGTCAACGCGAAATCGAGGATCGACTTGGTCGAGCCAACATGGTCGGCATGGTCGATGATGTGCGGCGGGCATTCGGGATGCGCCGCGACGGGCGCGTCCGGATGCTCGGCCTTGAGCTTGAGGAGCTCGGTTTCGCTGAAGGCCTGGTGGACAATGCAGATGCCGGGCCACAGCAGCATGTCGCGCCCGGTCTTGCGCGCGAGATAGCCGCCCAGGTGGCGGTCGGGGCCGAAGATGATCTTCTGGTCCTTCGGGATCTGGTCGAGGATGACCTTCGCGCTGCTGCTGGTGACGATGATGTCGCTCAAGGCTTTCACCGCGGCCGAACAATTGATGTAGGTCAATGCGATGTGATCGGGATGCGCCGCGCGGAACGCCGCGAACTGGTCGGGCGGGCAGCTATCCTCAAGGCTGCAGCCGGCATCCATGTCGGGCAGGATCACGATCCTTTCGGGCGACAGGATCTTCGCGGTCTCGGCCATGAAGCGGACGCCGCAAAAGGCGATGACGTCGGCGTCGGTTTCCGCCGCCTTGCGCGACAAATCGAGGCTGTCGCCGACGAAATCGGCCAGGTCCTGGATCTCGGGCTTCTGGTAATAATGAGCGAGGATCACCGCGTTCCGCTCGCGCTTCAGCCGCGCAATCTCGGCGAGTAGGTCGACGCCCGTCAGGCTTCCGGTGTGGATCGTCATTATTTTCCCTGCGCGGCGCGGCGGTTCCGCGCTTCTATCGCCTGATTATATGTCAGTGAGCGGTCCAGATATGTCGGCTCGTCCGTTCCGTCCGTGGGGAAGCGAGCGACGACAGTGATATCGTCGTATCCGGCTACCCGCAGGGGGATCGATATGTTCTGCGCCATCGCTTTCCGCGCAGCGTTGCGCGCAAGCTCCATCATCTGGGGGTTCTTCGCGTCATTCAGCGATTGCTGCCTGGCGCTGATCGTATTCTTCTTGAGCAGTTGCAGAGCAACGTCGCCGCGCATGAGGATGCCCTTGTTGACCAGCTTGGCGCGGCTCATGTCCAGGACGGGCTCACCTATCAACAGAGGTGGGATTGTGACGGTCATTCGTTTCGTTTCACTGTCCCATTTGAAGTCGCTCTTGTTCATCTTGCTCAGATCGAGCCGGTACTCGACGGAAGCGGGGATTATTCCAAACTGTTCAGCGCTGAATATCCAGCCTTTCTGATTGCTGGTCACGAATTGAGGAACTTGAGCGCGAAACACGCTGAGATTGTTCTGTTCCTGGAACGCAACGACCATCGAGCCGAGCGCTGCCTCGCGCCGCTGCCGTTCCTGATAAGATCGGTAGGCGAAGAACAACGCGAGCACCCCAATAGCGCCGACGGCCAACCAAACCCACGTGCGGCGGTTGGCCGGGTGTTCGTAGCCTCCGCTCGTCACTTCACCCTCCATCGTTCATCCTCATCCTGAACAACGAGCCCGCGCCGCTCAAGGTCCAGCAGGTGGGCAATCACCGATCCGCCGGCCGCGACCGTCAACCGCGGGTCGAGGCCGGGGTAGGCGTTGGCGACGATGTCCGGAATGTCGCGCGCCTGCTCCCCGACCAGGCGCAGGATTTGCGTCTCGCGCTGCATCCGGTGCCCAAGCAAATGGCGGACATATTGCTGCGGATTGGTCACTGCCGGCCCGTGCGCGGGATAATAGACGCGGTCCTCGCGCTGCCGCAGCTTGTCGAGGCTGCGCATATATTCGCCCATGTCGCCGTCGGGCGGGAAGACCACCGTGGTCGACCAGCCCATGACATGGTCGCCAGTCAAAAGTGCGCCGCGCCAGGCGAAACACAGGTGGTTCGAGGTGTGGCCCGGCGTCGCAACGGCGACGACCGGCTCGCCATCGATGATCAGCTCCTCGCCGTCCTGAAGCACGGCGTCGGGTGCATAATCGGCGTCGAAGGCGGCATCGGCGCGTGGCCCCGCCGTTTCCAGCGCGAGCGGCGCGCAGCCGATGATCGGCGCACCCGTCCGCTCCGCTAGGGGGCGAGATGCCGGGCTGTGGTCGCGATGGGTGTGTGAGCACATGATCGCGCCGACCGGTCGTCCCCCAATCGCCTGCTCCAGCGCATCGAGATGTTCGGGTAGGTCGGGACCGGGATCGACGACGGCGACCTCGCTCGTGCCGATCAGATAGGTCTGGGTGCCGAAATAGGTGAAGGCGGAAGGGTTGTGAGCGAGCAGCCGGGCGATGCCCGGCTCAAGCTCTTCGAGTTTCGCATAAGGCGCTTCCACGGCGGTGCCCTGCCATGGACGTGATGCCCAGGTAAAGCGCAGCCCGGGGATCAGCCGCGCGCGCCAAGCCGCTGGTCGCGGTGCTTGAAAGCGGCCGGATAAATCTCGCCGAACAGCTGCTCCATGCTCCGCTCCCAGCCGAACTGGAGCGCGTGCTCGCAGGCTCTGCGCCCCATCGCCGCCCGGTCGCCCTTCCAGACGTCGAGGATGTTCTTCGCCATGGCCTTTGAATCGTTGACGGGGCCAAGCCGTCCCATGTCGTCGGTAACCCGGTCGATCATTGCTCCGGCGGCGACCCCGACCACAGGCAGGCCCGAAGCCTGCGCCTCGATGATCGAAATGCCGAAGGTCTCGTCGGCCATGCCCGACGCGTAAATATCCGCGCTGGCCAGCCAATGCGCGAGCGCGCGACGATCACGAACGTATCCGGTCAAGGTGATCCGCGGATCGTTGCGCGCGGCAATGTCCTCGCGCAGCGGCCCCTCGCCGATCAGCACCAGCCTGGCGCCGAGCGATTCAGGCAGCTGCTGGAAGGCGTCGACGACCACCATCGGCTTTTTCTCATTGTCGAGGCGGCCCGCATAGATGATCAGCGGCTGCTCGTCCTTGAGACCCAGGCGCTTGCGAATCTGCGGGTCGCGGCAATTGGGTCCGAACTCACCGACTTCGACGCCGAGCGGCACGACTTCGACGTCAGGCACTCCATAAGCGCGCAGCTTGCTCCCTCCGCCATTCTCACTGACCGCGTAGACTGCGTCGAAGCGGCGGTAGAGTTGCCCGGCATAGGCATAACCGGCGCGGCCGAGCGTCCGGGCAACCGGCCCGGTGAGGAACCTTGCCAATGGTCGGGCGAGGTACACCGTTGGAAAGTCCGTCGCGTAGGCTGCGACGAGCGCGGCTTCAGGATAGCGGCGGCGATGAGCAATCGCGGCCCAGGGCAAATTGTAGGCGTCCTGGCATTCGATCAGGTCGGGGCGATGCTCGGCAAGCGCGCGCTTCACGGCTCCGTTGCGGAGCAGCAGCCGGTAATTGGGACTTCCGGGCACCCGCGGCGACCTGATCGTGATGGTGACCGATCGATCTTCTTCAGTCACCGAATCCTCAGGCCCGGGAATGATCAACAGGTGACGATGCCTGGTCGCTTCGAGGATGTGGCGCTTCTTGTGAAGCAAATAGGTGCGGACCCCGCCGCCTACCTCCGACCAGCTCTGCGTCAAATCGCAAAACAGCATGGAGCCTTTGGAAGCGCCAACCTGTCGGGATTTTTTACGCAATCGCTTCGGCCCCTCGTTGGCGAAATGAGAAAAATGGCGAAAATCCGCCACTTTCACGAATTGGCACGCCCGTTGCTACTTATTCTGCGTCCACTTGGTTCCACGCCAACGTAAAGGGGCGGTTCGACAGGGTTCTCTGGTCCCCGTTGAGCCGCCCCTTAATCGTTCAGGCGCCGCTTTCCTGGTTGGCGCCGATCAGCTGCTGAAGCTCTCCGCTTTCGAACATCTCCATCATGATGTCGGATCCGCCGACGAACTCGCCCTTCACGTAAAGCTGCGGGATGGTGGGCCAGTCGCTGAACGCCTTGATGCCCTGGCGGATGTCCTGGTCCTGGAGGACGTCGACCGTTTCATAGGTCGCGCCGAGATGGTCGAGGATAGAAATCGCGCGGCTTGAAAAGCCGCATTGTGGGAACAGGGCGGTGCCCTTCATGAACAGCACCACGTCGTTGCTCTTCACGATGTCGGCGATGCGGCCCAGTGAATCAGGGTTGGGGGCGTCAGTCACGATTCAATCTCCTGCGGCACTGCGGTTTCGAGCTGCAGTGCGTGAAGCTCACCCCCGACACGTCCCCCAAGCGCCGCATAGACCGCCTGGTGCTGGCGAATGCGGCTCAGTCCTTCGAAGCTGCGGCTGACCACCTTGGCCGCATAATGGTCTCCGTCGCCGGCAAGGTCGCGGATCGTCACTTCGGCGTCGGGGATCGCCGCCGTGATCAGCCGTTCGATCTCGCTCGCGGCCACGGGCATCAGAGGTTGATGCTCTCGATGATCTGGCGGCGCGCCTCGATTTCCTTGTTCTTCAGCGCCTCGCCCACCTGCTCTTCGTCGCAATCGACGCCGGCGGCGGTGAGGTCGCCTAGGACCTTGCGGACCACGTTATGGTCGCCCGCTTCCTCGAAGTCGGAGCGGATCACGTCTTTTGAATAGGATTCCGCCTCGGCATCGGTCAGCCCCATCTGTCGCGCCGCCCATTGGCCAAGCAACCGGTTGCGCCGCGCGATGATGCGAAACTGCATTTCCTCGTCGCGCGCATATTTGGTCTCGAAAGCGCGTTCGCGGTCGTCGAACTGGCTCATGCAATCCCCTATGGTGGTCCTTGGCGGTGCAGATAGGGTCAGCAGCCGCTTGGCGCAACGCGCTTAGGCCGAGCGGACCCGCCACCAGGCCAGCGCGCCGATTACCGCCGCCGCGGCGAAAGTGTCGGCAAGCCAGTCCATCACGTCCGCGTCGCGGTTGAGCATCGGCACCATCTGGATGAGCTCGATCAGCACCCCGAACAGCGACAGCCACAGCAGCAGCTTCCAGGGCTTGAGCTTCGGAAAGGCGAATGACCCAAGCAGCGCCAGCGTCAGGAACGCCAGGATGTGCTGGATCTTGTCGTTGGGCTGCCCGGGCAGGCGCGGCGGATGGGGCAGCACGGCCATCACGAATGAAAAGGCCCAAGCCATCCAGAAGACGACTCTCGCGAGGCGCGAGCCGGCGAGACGGCCGACAATCGGATTTTCCATCATGCTGAACTTTCTTTCAGCATCCATGGTGAGGAAGCATTGTGCGGTCTCCGGAATGGACCCTGAAACAAGTTCAGGGTGACGTCCTAATCTGTGTAGTCGGCCGTGGTCTTGGCGCGCACTTCTTCGGCCGTTACCTCGGGCGCCAGCTCGATCAGCTTGAACGGGCTGTCGTGGTCGCCACGCTGGAAGACGGCGAGGTCCGTGATGATCATGTCGACGACGTTGCGGCCGGTCAGCGGAAGCGTGCACTCGGGGATGAACTTGGCGTCGCCGTTCTTGGAGACGTGCTCCATGACGACGATGATCTTCTTGACCCCGGCGACGAGATCCATGGCCCCGCCCATGCCCTTGATCATCTTGCCCGGGACCATCCAGTTGGCGAGGTCGCCCTGCTCGCTCACTTCCATGCCGCCGAGCACCGCGAGATCGATGTGGCCGCCGCGGATCATCGCGAAGCTTTGCGCGCTGTCGAAATAAGCGGACTGCGGCAGCTCGCTGATCGTCTGCTTGCCCGCGTTGATGAGATCGGGGTCGACCTCATCGTCATAAGGGAACGGACCGATGCCGAGCATGCCGTTCTCGCTCTGCAGCGTGACCGTCATGCCCTTGGGCACATGGTTCGCGACCAAGGTCGGAATCCCGATGCCAAGGTTCACGTAATAACCGTCGCGCAGTTCCTTCGCCGCGCGGGCGGCCATGTCGTCACGGGACCAGGGCATTCATCTACCTCTGCGGATCATGTCTTTGGGCAGCGGGAAGAGCTTGCCTTCCTCCTGCCACAGGATCGAGGCGACCAGCCATTTGCCATCGACCTTCACCAACTGGAAGCTGTTGATGCCGCGCTCGTGGAAGCTGCCGTTGGCGGTCCGCCCATCATAGGACGACCAGGCGGTGGCGAGATTGCCGTAGACCTCGACGCGGCGGTTGAGCTCGCGCTCGACGAACCCCTCCTTCTCGAGAATCGGGCCGCTGGCCTTGATATAGCCTTCGAGGTCGCCGCCGCGGATGCCGCGGTCGGGGGTGATGACGCGGAGCTGGGCGCCGGGCGCAAACATGGCGCGCATCTTGTCGAAGTCGCGCTTCTGCCCGGGCGGGCCCGAGATTACCTCGTAAACGCCCCGGATGGCGGTATCGATTCCAGCCAGATCGGCCTTGGCCGGCGCCGCGTCCGACGCGCTTGCCATCGCCAGCGCAGTCGCGCCCACTGCAATCATCAGCTTCATGCGGCTTCCCTTTCGCGAACCGTGCGGAATTCGATCTTCTTGTCGTACGGCGCGCCGCGGATCAGCCGGTTGATGTAGATCGACGGCAAGTGGATACAGTCCGGGTCGAGCGATCCGACCGGCACGATCTCCTCGACCTCGGCGATGCAGACCTTCCCGCACGTCGCGGCGGGCAGGTTGAAGTTGCGCGAAGTCTTGCGGAACATGAGGTTGCCGGTTTCGTCCGCCTTCCAGCCCTTGATGATGCTCAAGTCGGCAGTGATCCCGCGCTCGAGGATATAGTCCTCGCCATCGAAGCTCTTCACTTCCTTGCCCTCGGCGACCTGCGTCCCGACGCCGGTCTTCGTGTAGAAACCCGGAATCCCCGCGCCGCCCGCGCGCATCCGCTCGGCAAGCGTGCCCTGGGGGCAGAATTCGACCTCGAGCTCGCCCGCCAGATACTGCCGTTCGAACTCCTTGTTCTCGCCGACGTAGGAGGAAATCATCTTCTTCACCTGCCGGGTGCGAAGGAGCTTGCCGAGGCCTTCATTGTCGATGCCGGCATTGTTGGACGCGATGGTCAGGTCCTTGACCCCCGCGGCCTGGATCGCGTCGATCAGCCGTTCGGGAATGCCGCACAGGCCAAAGCCGCCGGCGGCGATCGTCATCCCGTCCTTGAGCAATCCTTCGAGCGCCGCGGCGGCGTCAGAGTAGATTTTCTGCATCGTCACTCCAGTACGCCGGCGAAGGCCGCGGTCCAGTCCAAATTGAAGAACGGCGCCAGGCGCCGCCCGGGCCCCGGCCTTCGCCGGGGAACTGTCCGCTCAGCCTTTCAGCTTCGCCAGCACGCCCTGCAGCTGCATCGCGTTCGACATGTCGCCTTCGACCTTGATCTTGCCCATCATGAAGGCGGTCATGCCGTCGAGCTGACCATCGGCAAGCTGCTGCCAATCCTCCCAGGCGACGCGGATCGTGGTGTCGGCCGGTTCGTCCTTCTCGCTGACCTCGCCAGCCGCGCCGTCGAGCATCACTACGCCCTGGTCGCCGCCAAAGTCGATCTTCACGCGCTTGCCCGGCACCCAGGCCTGGCCCTGCTGCATCCGTCCGACGAGTTCCTGCTTGTCCATCTCTTGCTTGCTCCTTTGTCAGGAGCGCTAGCGGCCAACCCCCCTCCCTTCAAGGGAGGGGCTGGGGGTGGGTCCGGAAAGCAGCAATTGCAGGCGGTTCAAGCCGAGCCTATCTCGCGCCGCATGGGATATGAAACAGACCTGAAGCTCTTCATCGATGGCGCATGGAAAGCGGGCGAAGGCCGGGACGGCCACGACGTCCTCAACCCCGCCGACGCCAAGCCGATCGCGCAAGTGCCTTACGCTACTGCCGCGGACCTCGAGGAGGCGCTGGCCGCTTCCGCGCGGGCCTGGCCCGAATGGCGCGACCTCGACGTCGAGAAGCGCGGCGCAATCCTGCACAAGGCGGCCTCACTGCTGCGTGAGCGCGCCGACCTCGTCGCCCGCACCATGACGCAGGAGCAGGGCAAGCCCGTCGGTGAAGCCAAGCTCGAAGTGCTGGCGTCGGCGCAATTGTTCGACTGGTATGCCGAGGACGCCAAGCGCGATTATGGCCGCACCCTCGTCCGTCCCGCGGGCCAATTGAGCCGCGTCATCCGCCAGCCGGTCGGTCCGGTTGCGACCTTCACCCCCTGGAACTTCCCGATATACCTGCTGGCGAAGAAGGTCAGCGCCGCGCTGGCAGCCGGCTGCACCGTAATTTCGCGCCCGCCGCACGAGACGCCGGGCGTTGCGACCGAGCTATTCCGGGCGCTTGCCGACGCCGGCATTCCGGCGGGCGTCGCCCAGCTCGTCCACGGCGACGCGAACATGATCAGCGAAACGCTGATCGCCAGCCGGACCATCCGCAAGGTCAGCTTCACCGGCTCGACCAATGTCGGCAAGCATCTGATGCGCCTGTGCGCCGACAGCATGACGCGAGTCACGATGGAGCTTGGCGGCCACGCGCCAGTGCTGATCTTCGACGACTGCGACCTCGAAAAGACGCTCGACATGGTCGTCCCGCAGAAATTCCGGAACGCCGGCCAGGTCTGCGTCTCGCCGACGCGGTTCTACGTCCAGCGCGGCATTTACGACGCCTTCGTGGAGGGCTTCGCGACACGCACCGCCAAGGTGAAGGTCGGCAACGGGCTTGAAGAGGGCGTGAAGATGGGTCCCCTCGCCAACGCACGCCGCCCCGATGCGATCGAGAGCCTGGTCGCGGACGCCAAGGCCAAGGGAGCGCGGGTCCTGGCCGGAGGCGAGCGCGGTGACGGCGGCTTCTTCTTCCAGCCGACCCTGCTCGCCGACGTGCCCAACCAGGCCGAGATCATGAACGAGGAGCCGTTCGGCCCGGTCGCCGTGTCGCGTCCGTTCGACACGTTCGACGAAGTGATCGGCGAGGCCAACCGCCTGCCCTACGGCCTCGCGGCCTTCGCCTTCACGGAGAATGGCCGGCGCGCCAACCTCATCGGCGACCTGGTCGAAAGCGGCATGGTCGGCATCAACACCTTCGCCATCAGCGGTGCCGATACGCCGTTCGGCGGGGTCAAGGATTCAGGGTTCGGCAGCGAGGGCGGCAAGGAAGGGCTGGAGAGCTACCAGGTCGTGAAGGCGATCCACCAAGCCTGAGTCTGTGGCCATGGCGACACAGCCCGCGATCAAACGGCGCGTTTATTTCGATCAGGCGGAACCATCTTAACATAGGTGAGTCTGGGGTTCGTGGATCCCACTCCACATCAGCTTCGGCTGCACGCCGAACATTGTCGCCAACTTGCGGATAGCTCGGTCGACGAACGGGTCCGGACGATTCTGCAAACCATGGCCCGGGAGTTCGACCAGCAAGCCGTCGACCTCGATTCCGCGCAGGAGCAGGTCTCGCCGCCCTCACTTGAAGGCGGCTGACCTTTCCGGCATCCGCGCTGAATGACCAAGCGCACCGGTGCCCGGACAGGCGGACGCATCCTCGTCGACCAGCTTCGCATCAACGGCTGCGACCGCATCTTCACCGTGCCCGGCGAGAGCTTCCTGGCGGTGCTCGACGCGCTTCACGACACGCCCGAGATCGATACCGTCGTCTGCCGCCAGGAAGGCGGGGTCTCCTACATGGCCGATGCGGACGGCAAGATGACCGGCCGCCCGGGCGTCGCCTTCGTGACGCGCGGCCCCGGCGCGACCAACGCCAGCGCTGGCGTCCATGTCGCCTTCCAGGATTCGACCCCGATGATCCTCTTCATCGGTGATGTCGCGCGCGGCGACCGCGACCGCGAGGGCTTCCAGGAAATCGAGTTCCCCGCATTCTTCGGTCCCATCGCCAAATGGGCGGCGCGGATAGAGGATGCGCGGCGCATCCCCGAATATGTCGCCCGTGCGTATCGCGTCGCGACCGCCGGTCGTCCCGGCCCGGTTGTGCTTGCGCTTCCCGAGGACATGCTGCGCGACGAAGTCGATGTTCCCGACCGCCCGTGCGTCCCGCCGCTCGCCGAAGCGCCCGATCCCGGCGCCATCGCGGCGTTGTTCGACCTGTTGAAGGAAGCTGCGGCGCCAATCGCGATCGTCGGCGGCGCCGACTGGAGCCCGCGCGCCGCGCATCACTTCGCCAATTTCGCCTTCCGCCACGGAATCCCGGTCGCGGCGGCATTCCGCCGCCAGGACGCGATCGCCAACAGCTGCCAGGTCTATGCCGGCCAACTCGGCTACGGGCCGAACCCGAAGCTTCAGCAGCGGGTGCGCGACGCCGATCTGATCCTCTCGGTCGGGCCGCGCCTCGGCGAAGCAACGACGGATGGCTACACGCTCATCACGCCGGACCATCCCGGCCAGACGCTCGTCCACGTCCATCCGGACCCGAACGAGCTGGGGCGCGTCTATCAGGCCGACCTGCCGATCTGCGCCGACATGGGCGAATTCGCGGAAATGATCGACGAGTGGAGCGACCCCGACCTGGTGCGCTTTTCCTGCGGTGATCAGGCCCACGCCGAGTGGCTCGAATGGAGCGAGGCGAAGCCCCGGAAGGGCGTCACGCTCGACCTGGGCCCGTGCGTTGCGGCAATGCGCGACAAGCTCCCGGACAACACGATCGTTTGCAACGGTGCGGGCAATTTTTCGGGCTGGTGGCACCGTTACTGGCGCTACGGGTCCATGCCGACACAGCTCGCCCCGACCAGCGGAAGCATGGGCTACGGCCTGCCCGCCGCGGTCGCCGCCGCGCTTCGGTTCAAGGACCGGCCGGTGGTGTGCGTCGCGGGCGACGGCGACTTCCTGATGAATGGGCAGGAGCTGGCGACGGCCGCGCAATATGGCGTCGACCTGCTCGTCATCCTCGTCGACAACAGCGCCTATGGCACGATCCGCATGCACCAGGAGCGCGAATATCCGGAACGCGTGTCGGCGACCGAGCTCGCCAACCCTGATTTCGCGGCGCTTGCCCGAGCGTTCGGCGGCTGGGCCGAGACGGTCGAAGCGACCGCCGATTTTGCGCCCGCGCTCGATCGGGCAATGGAGCAGAAAGGCATCCGCCTTCTCCACTGCAAGACCGAGGTCGAGCACATCAGCAATGCGACGACGATCTCGGCGCTGCGCGAAGGGACGCGCTAGGCCGCCGAGCCGCCGTTCGGCCCGTTGAGCCGCCATGCCCTCTCGAACAGCAAGGCATGGATATCGAGTTTTTCCTGGAGCTCTCGGCTGCGCTGCGCGGGCGGTTCGGAGGGCTGCGGCTGGTGGTCGGGGAACAGGTTGACGAGCTCATCGAAATGGCTGCCGAAACTGCCTTTCTGAACCCGCCGCCTGCCGGGCATATTTGCCTCCTGACCGTGGATTCAACCGATGATCCATGTGAATCGATCCCGGCATTATCGTCCGAAATGAATGTGTTCCGGAACGAGATTCAGTCGTCGTCGAGCTCCCAGCCCTGTACCCCGATCAGTGGCACGAAACGAACAGCGCAAAGCGTCTCCTCCCGGGCGGTCCCGTCCTCCGCCCTCGTCACCTTGACCAGTTGCTGCACCTCGCCGGGGCCGCCGACGGGCATGACCAGCCGCCCGCCGGGCGCGAGTTGCTCGATAAGTGGCGGCGGGACGTGGCTACCGCTGGCGGCGACGAGGATCGCGTCGAACGGCGCCTCGGCGTGCCAGCCTTCGCTTCCATCACCCTCGACGATTTCGACATTGGCGATGCCGAGGCGAGCCAGCTGTTCCCGCGCCGTGGCCACCAGCTCGCTTTGGCGCTCGATCGCGATCACGCGATCCGCAATGCGGGCGATGACGGCGGCCGCATAACCCGAGCCGGCACCGACCTCGAGCACCTGGGCGCCGGGCCGAACGTCTGCCTCCATGATCATCTCGGCGATGATGAAAGGCTGCGAGACGGTCTGCCCCGCCGCGATCGGCAGCGGATGGTCGCCATAGGCCAGGTGCGCCAGCTCGCTTTCGACAAACGCCTCGCGTGGAATAGCGAGGAAGGCGTCGAGGATGAGTGGATCACTGATCCCGCGGCGCTTCAGCTGGCGCTCGACCATCGCCTCGCGCTCGGCGGCGAAGTCTGTCATGTGTTGGCCAACCATTCGAGTGCGGGGGTGTTCCGATGGCTTCGATCGATGTCCGCTTCTCCGGCTCCGTCCCGGCCAGTTACGACCGCTATCTCGTCCCTCTGCTGTTCCAGCCTTACGCCGCCATCCTGGCGGAACGCGCAGCCGCCTTTTCGCCGCGCCGGATCCTGGAGACTGCGGCTGGAACCGGCGTCGTTACCGCCGCGCTGGCCAAAGCCATTTCTGATGCCGAAATCGTCGCCACCGACCTAAACCAGGCGATGCTCGACGTCGCTGCAACGCGCGTCTCCTCGGACAAGGTCACGTTCCGCGAATGCGACGCGCTGGAGCTGCCGTTCGACGATGACAGCTTCGACCTCGTCGTCGGCCAGTTCGGCATCATGTTCTATCCCGACAAGGTGCGCGGCAATGCCGAAGCGGGGCGCGTGCTTCGCCACGGCGGCTACCTGCTGATGGCGATCTGGGACGATATCAGCCGCAACCGGCTGAGCGACCTCGCGCATCGCACGCTGGAAGCGCATTTCCCCGACAATCCGCCGATGTTCATGAAGCGCGGGCCGTTCAGCTATCACGACCCCGCCTGGATCGAGCGCGACCTCGAGGAAGCGGGCTTCACCGACATCAGCATCGAGACCGTCGAACGGATAAGCCGCAGCCCCTCCGCCGAAGATGCCGCGCGCGGCATCTGCTACGGTTCGCCGATGCGCGTCGAGCTGGAGGAATATGGCGGCGACGCGCTTGATTCCGTCTTCGCCAAGCTGGCGGAATCCGCGCGTGAATACGAAGGCCCGGACGGCTTTGCAGCACCGATGTCGGCGCACATCGTGACCGCGACTAAATAAGCCCCGCCAACGGGCTGCTGGGGTCGGCGTAGAGGCGCTTGCCCATGCGCCCGGCGAGGTAAGCCAGCCGCCCGGCCTCGACTGCGCCCTTCATTGCGCGCGCCATCAGCACCGGCTCCTTGGCTTCGGCGATGGCGGTGTTCATCAGCACGCCGTCGCAGCCCAATTCCATCGCCACCGCAGCGTCGCTCGCCGTGCCGACGCCGGCGTCGACCAGCACCGGCACGTTCGCGCCTTCGACGATCAGGCGAATGGTGACCCGGTTCTGGATGCCGAGGCCGGATCCGATCGGCGCGCCCAAGGGCATGATCGCGACCGCGCCGGCTTCTTCGAGCTGCTTCGCGGCGATCGGATCGTCAACGCAATAGACCATCGGCTCGAAGCCCTCTTTCACGAGAACCTCGGTCGCCCGCAGAGTCTCGCGCATGTCGGGGTAAAGCGTCCGCGCTTCGCCCAGCACCTCGAGCTTGACCAGGTTCCAGCCGCCGGCCTCGCGGGCCAGCCGCAGCGTCCGGATCGCATCGTCGGCGGTGAAGCAACCGGCAGTGTTCGGCAGGTAAGTAATCTTTTTGGGATCGACATAGTCGGTCAGCATCGGCTGCTGGGGGTCGGAAATGTTGACCCGACGCACCGCGACGGTGACGATCTCGGCGCCCGACGCTTCGACCGCGGCCGCATTCTCCTCGAAGCTCTTATACTTGCCGGTCCCGACAATCAGGCGCGAGGTGAAGCTCCGCCCGGCAACGGTCCAGCTGTCGGATTGTAGTGACTGGGGAGCATTCATTTATGTGTTTCCCGGCGAAGGCCGGGATCCAGCCCCGACCAAATAACTACTGGACCCCGGCCTTCGCCGGGGAACAGCCAAAATCAACCCCCTCCAACGAAATGCACGATCTCATAATCGTCGCCGTCCTCGACCTGAACCTGCCCGAGCGAGCCGCGCGGGACGATTTCCAGGTTGCGTTCCACCGCCACCCGCAAGGGGTCGAGCCCAAGGTCGTTGACCAACTCGGCAACGCTGGTTCCGCCGGGCACGCGGCGGTGCTCGCCATTGATCCGGACCGAGAGAGAACCATCGAGAGTCATTGACAAACGGCAGATAGGAAGGTCCACGGCCAACCGCAAATGAGTGATCTAGTCTTTGTCTTGAACGGGCCGAACCTGAACCTGCTCGGCTCCCGCGAGCCGCGCGTGTACGGCACGCAGACGCTGGCCGAGATCGATGAGATGCTCGGGCAGCGGGCCAAGGGCCACAAGCTGAAACTCGACATCCGCCAGTCGAATCACGAGGGCGTTCTGGTCGACTGGCTGCAGGAAGCGATGGCGAAGGCCGCGGCCGTGGTCATCAACCCCGGCGCCTACGCCCATAGCTCCATCGCGCTTCGCGATGCGGTTGCGTCGCTATCGATTCCGGTGATCGAGGTTCACCTCACCAACATCTACGCCCGCGAGGGCTTTCGCCGGCAAAGCCTGATCGGCCAGGTCGCCCGAGGGTCGATCCTCGGCCTTGGTCCGCTCGGTTACCTCCTCGCACTGGACGCAGCCGCGCACCTCTGCAAGGGAGCGGGCGCAGTCCAGCCGAAGAGCCAGATTCAATAAGGGAATTGCGAATGGCCGAACCCGCCAAAGGCGCGAAATCGGATGCAATGCGCATCGACGCAAACCTGGTGCGCGAGCTTGCCGACCTGCTGACCGAAAAGGACCTGGGCGAACTTGAAGTAACCGACGGCGACCGAACCATCCGGCTCGTCCGCCCGTCCCTTTCGAGCCCCGCTCATGCTGCACCCATCGCGCCCGCGCTGTCGGGACCGCCGATGAAGGGCCACGAAGATGTCGGCGGCAGTGCAAAGGATGAAGTCGCCGGCAATGCGGTGAAGTCGCCGATGGTCGGCACTGCGTTCCTGTCGGCCGAGCCCGGCGCAGCGCCGTTCGTGTCGGTCGGCGACGCGGTCAAGGCCGGCGACACGTTGCTGATCGTCGAAGCGATGAAGGTGATGAACCCGATCACCGCGCCCGAAGGCGGAGTCATCAAGAAAATCCTCGTCGCCGATGCCCAGCCCGTCGAGTTCGACCAGCCGCTCATCATCCTGGGCTAGGGCCATCACCGTGAAAATCGAGAAGCTGCTGATCGCCAACCGCGGCGAGATCGCGCTCCGAATCCATCGCGCCTGCCACGAAATGGGCATCAAGACGGTCGCGGTTCACTCGACCGCCGACGCCGACGCCATGCACGTTCGCCTGGCCGACGAGACCGTCTGCATCGGCCCGCCGCCGGCGACCGACTCCTACCTCAACATCCCCAACATCATTTCGGCCGCCGAGATCGTCCACGCCGACGCCATTCACCCCGGCTACGGCTTCCTCTCCGAAAACGCGCAGTTCGCCGAGATCGTCGAGAGCCACAACATCATCTGGGTCGGGCCGAAGCCCGAACATATCCGGACGATGGGCGACAAGATCGAGGCCAAGCGCACCGCGGCCAAGCTCGGCCTGCCGCTCGTGCCCGGCTCTCCCGGGCCGCTGGAAAGCGTCGCCGACGCGAAGAAGATCGCGGCTGACATCGGCTATCCGGTGTTGATCAAGGCCGCGTCGGGAGGCGGCGGGCGCGGTATGAAGGTCGTCCCGGATGAGGACCAGATCGAAAGCCTGATGAGCCAGGCCGCATCGGAGGCGCGTTCGGCCTTCGGCGACGACACGGTCTACATGGAAAAATACCTCGCCGACCCGCGCCATATCGAATTCCAGGTGTTCGGCGACGGCGCGGGCAAGGCGATCCACCTTGGCGAACGCGACTGCTCGCTTCAGCGCCGCCACCAGAAGGTGCTTGAAGAAGCCCCCTCTCCGGTCATCACCCCGGAGGAACGCGAACGGATGGGCGACATCGTCTCCAAGGCGATGAGCGAGATGGGCTATCGCGGCGCCGGCACGATCGAATTCCTCTACGAGGGCGGCGAATTTTACTTCATCGAGATGAACACCCGGCTCCAGGTCGAGCATCCGGTGACCGAAATGATCAGCGGCATCGACCTGGTGCGCGAACAGATCCGTGTCGCCTGCGGCCAGGGCCTCAGCTGCACCCAGGACGGCGTCAAACTGCACGGCCATGCGATCGAGTGCCGCATCAATGCCGAGGATCCCGAGACCTTCGCGCCCTCACCGGGCCTGGTGAAGAATTACGTCGCGCCCGGCGGGATGCACGTGCGCGTCGATAGCGGGCTCTACACCGGCTATCGCGTCCCCCCTTATTACGACAGCATGATCGGCAAGCTGATCGTCTACGGTTCGAACCGCGACAGCTGCATCCGGCGCCTGCGGCGCGCGCTCGAGGAGTTCGTGGTCGAGGGCATGAAGACCACCATCCCCCTACATCAGAAGCTGGTTCGCGACCCCGAATTCCTGGCCGGCGATTATACGATCAAATGGCTCGAAGCCTGGCTCGCGCGCAACGCCGGATAGGCGTCGAGAACGTCCGGGCCGATTGAGCGTTGTCATGGAGAAGGCCATGGCAAGCTACACCGCCGACGCACCCCGTGACCGCTGGAAGGCAATTGTCGCCGTCCTTGCGGTGCACGTCCTGCTGGCGGGGATCATCGTCACCGGGCTTAACGTGAAGATGGTCGCGCATGTCGTCGAACGGATGAAGACGTTCGACTTCACGGAGCCGCCTGCTCCGCCTCGACCACCGCCGCCGCCCGCACCGAAGCCGGCCAAGGCCAAGCAACCCGAGGGCGCGGCGGCGAAGAGGGCCGAGCCGACGCCCGTCGTCGCGCCGCCTAGCGAGCGCCGATCGCCGATCCCGGCAGCCAAGGTTGCCGGACAGGGCAATGCAGCGGCATCGGGCGCTGCAAGCGCCGGCAATGGCACCGGCGCGGGCGGATCGGGCACCGGCCGCGGCGCCGATTATTCTCGCTTCACCCCGGCCCAGCTGGTCCGCAACCTCACCAGCGCCGACTATCGCTCAATCGGCGCAGGCAGGCTTCCGAGCGGCCGCGCAATGGTGTCGCTGCGGGTCGAGACCAGCGGCGTCCCGAGCGGCTGCCGCATCGTGCGATCAAGCGGCGACGCGGCGGTCGATGGCGGCCTGTGCCCGCTGGTCGAGGCGCGGCTCCGGTTCAGCCCGGCGCTCGACGACCAAGGGCGTCCGATCCCGTACCAGCTTCAATATGTCGCTCGATGGCGCCTGTAGTTGGGCGCTCTTGATCAGCGGGCGACGGCGTTAACCACGTCTGCGGTCTTCGCGAAGCTGGTCCCGTCACGGCCGTAGACGTCGTCGTAATAAGCGATCGACTGGCCGTCCGGCATCGCCGTCAGATAGGTAATGTAGACCGGCACCGGCTGCGCAAGCAGCACCGGATCCTCGACCCCCGCCGACTGCCAATCAAGTTCGCGTCCGAACAGCCAGCGGCCGAGCCGCGGAGCATCTTCGAGCCGGACGCAACCGCCGCTGAAATAGCGAGTTGATTTCAGGAACAGGTCGCGGCGCGGATTGTCGTGGAGGTAAACGCCGAACTGGTTGGGGAACATGAACTTCATCCGCCCCATGAAGTTCTGCGGGCCCGGCTTCTGGCGGATCATCACCTCGACCTTGCCGTCGTTGACGCCCTGCCAGTCGACCGTCTTCGGATCGATGATCTTGGCGCCGGGTGTCCAGTCGGAAACGACCTGGTATCCCATCTTGTCGAGGTAGGGCAGGCCCTGCTTGAGCACGAACTGGGCAACGTCTTCCCCGGCAAGGTCCGGGGGCACGAACCAAAAAGGGTTGAGCGCGGCATAGCGGATATAGGCGGTCAGCATCGGCGTCGGCCATTTGGGCTTGCCGACCACCACGACCATCGAATCCACCGGCTTGCCGCCGTCGTACATGTAGAGGCGCTGCTGCGCGGCGTTGACCAGCACGTAGCGATCCCTGGCCACGGGCAGGGCCCGCGCGCGCTTCAGGTTGAGCTCCAGCATCGCCTTCTGCTGGTCGCTGCCATATTTGCGCTCGGCGAGCGCGGTGCGAAGCTGGCCGTAGATCGGATGCATCCAGCCGATGTTTTGGACATAGTCGCTGAGCGACGGCGCCGACGAAGCCTTGAGCAGGCTCGCGAGCGGGGACGGCGGGGTCGGCCACAGCGCCGGATCGACATAGGTGATGCCGACGCCGGGATCGCGCGCGAGATCCCAGACGTAAGCGGCGAAGGCCTGGCTCAGCGCAACGTCGGCGCGCTCGATATCCTTGCGCTTGCCGTTCTGCGCCACGAGCAGGGCCTGCCGCAGCTCGACCGCATGGTAGCGGTTCGGGTCCAGCCCATCGACGCTTGCGCTGGCGAGCAGGGAAACGAGCTGCTGCGCCGCATCGCCCGCCCTAGGCGATAGCCACAGCGGCGCGTTCTTCCGCGCCTTGTAGAAATCCGCAACGCCTTGCGGGACGGGCTTGGGCGTATTCGTCGCTGCAACCGCACTAGTAGCGCTCGCCGCCGGGACATCGGCCGCCTGGGCGAGCCCCGGCATCGCCGCAGCCAGGGTGAAGGCTGCGATCGCACCTGCAGACTTCCCAAAGAAGTGCACCGGCCAGCGGCCGGTGCACGAGTTACGCAACTTTATCACATCTTCTCCGAATTAAGCGGCCTCTCGCCGGACCGCGGCCGAAACCGCGGCGCCGGCGAGAATTCGATTAACCGCGCTCACCGCTCCGGGTCGGCGCCGTATAGGTCGGAGCCGGGGCAGCGGCAGACGGTGCACCGGCATAATATTGCCCGTTGTAGACGTATCCGTCCACCTGGCCGTCATTGTTGCGGTCGGCCCAGATGGCGCCGGCAAGGCCGCCAACGGCCGCGCCGATGACTGCGCCGGTCAGGATTCCGCCAATTCCGCCGCCGGCGATCGCGCCGACCCCTGCGCCGAGCGCAGCACCGCCAAGAGCGCCAGTCGCGACTGCACGAGTCGTCGGGTCATAGCCCTGCGGCTGGCCGGCGTAATATTGGCCGTTGTAGACATAGCCGTCGACATAGCCGTCGTTGTTGTTGTCGGCCCAGATGGCGCCGGCGAGACCGCCGATGGCCGCGCCAACCGCGGCGCCTTCGATCACGCCAATGCCCGGGGCAATCGCGCCGACCGCTGCGCCGCCGACTCCGCCGATCGCGGCGCCAGTGGCGATATCGCCGGCCGATGGGTTGTTCGCGCACGCGCTGAGCGTGACCGAGCTTGCAAGCGCCAGTGCTAGAATGGATTTACGCATCGCTCTTTCTCCCGTTCTGAATTGAGCTGCTGAACACGCACTGCGCGTCAAAAGGTTCACCACGTCGGTGCATGTTACAGGCGCAGGAACGACGCATTAGCCGCATCGTTCCGCAAGCGCGACAATGACTTCTTGGCAGAAGGCGGCGCATTCGCTTATCGCTTAGCCCATGCCCTTGAATCAGCGCGGGAAAGTTTGTGCGAAATGAAAGCGACGATCTACCATAACCCGATGTGCGGAACGTCGCGCAAGACATTGGAAATCCTTCGCGATTCCGGGTTCGACGTGTGGATTCACGAATATATGAAAAACCCGCCGACGCGCGACGAACTGGTGCGGCTTTACGACAAAGCGGGAATCAGCCCGCGCGATGGCCTGCGCGCCAAGGAGCCGCTGGCCGACGAGCTCAATCTCAACCGCCCCGACGTCAGCGACGACGAAGTGCTCGACGCGATGATGCAGCACCCCATCCTCATCAACCGGCCCTTGGTCGAAACCGACAAGGGCGTTCGCCTGTGCCGGCCGCAGGAAGTGGTCCGCGAGATACTCTGACGATAGACTGAGCCGATGAGTCGGCTCGATCCACGCTTGCTGCTCCAGGGCTATGCCACTGGCATTTTCCCGATGGCCGACAGCCGTGAGGCGGACGAGCTGTTCTGGGTCGAGCCGACCAACCGGGCGATCATTCCGCTCGACGGCTTTCATCTCTCCCGGTCGCTTCGCCGAACGCTGATTGCGGACCGCTTCCAGGTTACTCGAGACCGCGATTTCGCCGGCGTCATCGCCGCCTGCGCGGACCGCGATGAGACCTGGATCAACGCCGACATCGAACGCGCCATGCTTGCGCTCCACGCCTCGGGCCACGCTCATTCGGTCGAGGTGTGGGACGGCGCCGATCTCGTCGGGGGGCTCTATGGCGTGAAGCTCGGCCGCGCCTTCTTCGGCGAAAGCATGTTCAGCCGCGTGACTGACGCCTCGAAAGTCGCGCTGGCGTGGCTGGTGGCGCGGCTCAAGGCCGGCAATTTCTCGCTGCTCGACTGCCAGTTCATGACCGACCACCTCGCCTCATTGGGGGCGGTCAGCCTGCCCCGCGAGACTTACGTCGCGTTGCTGGCGGCTGCGCTAGGGGGCGGCGGCGCAGCGGCGGGCTCGTCGGCGGCGGGGGCCTGGTCGGCCCGCGCGGCGGGGGATGTCCCGCCCGACTTCGCCGCGCTCGACCGGCTGCTTGAAGTCACCGGCGTGGCCGGAGCCGATGGTCCGGCCGGGAAGGTCATCGCGCAGCTCTTGGGCCAAACGTCGTAGACCGGGTGCTCGACCACGTTCAGCGACGGCGACTCCTTGTAGATCCAGCCTGAGAATACCCGGCCCCAGCTCTTGTCCGGGCGCTGAACGTCGACCTGCACGAAGGCGCCCGTCAGCTTTTCTTCTTCCCACGGCGCGGTCGTCTCGCAGGCGCGCAGGCGGACCATCAAATCCTTCCACCGCGCCGACTGGCCGGGACGCAGCGCGACGTCTTTCACGATGCCGTTGCGCTTGTTGAGGATGCCGAGGATGGCGACGCGGTCGGCCATTGGCGTCACCGCCTGCTGGGCCGCCGTGCCCGGCAGCTTGGCCGTCTGCTTGGCGGACGCGGTCTTGTTCTGCTCGGTGCCGCGGTTGCAGCCCGCAAGCGCAAGCGCGATCAGCAGCGGTGCGGCAATGCGAAACACGGTTATTCGGGAATCCAAGGCTCGTAGTCGCCGGTCGAGGCCGGGCGCATCCGGCCCGAGCCGAGCGCTCCATCGGGCCTGAACCGCTCCATCGTCCCTGTGAGGTTCCCGGTTGGCTTCTTCTGGAACTTGCGGATGGGCGGCAGGGCCTTTTCGGGAAGCTCGTCGATCGTCCCGCGCAGCCACAATTGCCAGGCCGGAGGAACCAGGCTGCCGTCATTGCTTCCGCTGTAGATCACCCACCGGCGGTCCGGACGCTTCTTGTCGGCGTAATAGATGTTGCCGGCATCGTCGCGGCCGACCTCATTGCCGAAGCGCCGAGTCCAGAGCGCAGTGCCCCACGTGGCGCCGTTCCACCAGGTGAATGTCTTGGACCAGAAACCCATCGGCGGCGGCATTGCCCCGTCTCGCCATGGAGCGCAAGATCAGTGCGGCCAGCTCACCCGGTCGCCCGCCTTGATGCCGAGCTCGGCCGCTCGGCCGCCCTTGATCTCGAGCACTGCAGCGACCGGTTCGCCGCCCGGCACGGGAGTTTCGTCGAGCGGCTGGGCAGTCGCGATGCGGGCAATCGTCCCGTCGGCGCGGATAAAGACCATATCGAGCGGGATCAGCGTGTTGCGCATCCAGAAGGCGACGTCGCGCGGCGGGTTGTAGGGGAAGATCATGGCCTCGTCCGGCGCCAGCGACTGGCGGAACATCAGTCCCCGCTCCTGCTGCGCCGGAGTGGCCGCGACCTGCGTGCTGAAGCGTTGCTCGCCGGTCGACGAGCGAATTGTTACGATCACCTGGGGAAGTCCAGTCTGGGCGCTATTTTCGACGGCTGCCGGTTGGGCGGCGGGCTCGACCGAAGCATTCTGCGCGGGGGCCTGCGGACTGCACGCGCTCAGCGCCGCGAACAGCGCGGTTAGCCCTCCGAGTCGAGCTCGTGCAGCTCGACCGCGGTAAAGCCCTTGTTGCTCGGCGCGATCCGCGCCCGCAATTTCTGGCCTGGCTGAAGCTCGGGCAGATTGGCGATGCGCACCGTTTCCATGTGCACGAACACATCCTCGCCGCCCATGTCGTCGCCCCGCTTCAGGAACCCGTAGCCGCGTACGCGATTGAACCATTTGACCTCCACCGGCTCGAACTCGCCGGCCGCGTCGGCAAGCGCCTTGCGATCCGACCGTTCGCCCGAGGAAATGGACGAGCGCGGCTGCTGCGGCAAGGCTGAACTGAGGTCGATCGACAGCACCTTCTTGGCCTGGAGGCCGCGGTCGAGGCGCACCGGGATGACCTCCACGGTCGCGCCTTCGGGAATGCTCCGGCGGCCATGATCGCGAAGCACGCTGAAGTGGATGAGGATGTCGCCGTCGATCTCGTCGCTGACGACGAAGCCGAACCCGCGGGTTGCATCGAACCACTTCACTCGTCCGGTGATCGGCGCAAGCTCAGTCCCTGGAGTATCTTCCCCCGGCTCCATTTCGACCTGAGTCGCCCCTACCGCTTCCTGAACAGACGCACGTACCATGGGCCCTTATTAACATTTGATACTGTGTCGGCAAACCGACTTTAGATAAGGGTCCCGCCGAGCTGTTCGGAGAGCGCACCGGCATCGACTGCCGATCCTGGCGCGAGGCCGGCAATGGTCCGGGCCAGCGAAAACGGATGGCCCGCGCGGATCATCGCCCCGATCCATTTTTCGCGGCCCGGGCGGTCGGGCGCGACCTCGGCGAAAGGACCGATCCGCCGCTTCTCGGCAAAGCGCAGCGCTGCGGCCACCGCCTGTTCATCGGCATGATCGCAAGCAGGCGCCCGATGATCCTCCTCGATCCCCGCCACCCGAAGCTGCTCGACCAGCCGGCGCTTGCCGTATCCGCGGCCGCTGAGGCTGCGCGCCTTCCCCAGCGCGAAGGCGGCATCGTCGACATAGCCGATCTCGGCGAAGCGATCGGCCAAAGCGGCCAGGTCGGGCTCACGCCCGCCATCCCAGCCGCGCTCGCGGATCTTGCGCTGCAAATAAGTGCGAAGCTTGGCGCGGCTGGTGGCGAAACGGCCGACGTAGCGCAGCGCCAGTTCTTGGAGGCTCCCCTCGTTCAGCGGCCGAGGCGCTCGTCTGGAGGCGGAACGCGGCGTCATGCCCCTTTTTTGCCACAGTCGCCGACCATCACAAGCCAGCCGCATTGGTTTGCGGGCTTTTAACCTATGATTAGAGGAAGGGACGGCGTGAGCGAACGCAACGCCCCATCGGCAGACAAGCTCTCACCGGCAGGCGCGACGCCCACGCTCGACGAGCTGTCCCGGCGCCATTCGGATTTCGAAACGCTCGGCGCGGCGCTCGATTATGCCGCCAAGGGAGCACGCGGGCTCAACTTCCACGACGCTCGCGGAACCCTGGTTCGGGCCTACACCTATGCCGAGATGCGTGAGGACGCGCTCGCCAATGCGTTCCGCTTCATCGCGCTGGGGATCAAGCCCGGCGATCGTATCGCCATCGTCGCCGAAACCGGGGCGGAATTTGCTGCCTGCTTCTTCGGCGCGGTCTACGCCGGCGCGTGGCCGGTGCCGCTGCCCTTGCCGACGAGCTTCGGCGGGCGCGAAGCCTATGTCGGGCAGCTCGCGGTCCAGCTGAAGAGCGGCGACCCGTCGCTTCTCCTCTTCCCGCCCGAGCTTGCGGATTTCTGCGCTGCCGCGGCGGACCTCGCGGGCGTGAAGTCGCGCGGCTGGGACACGCTCGACGCGATCGAGGCCAAGCCCACCGAACTGCCCGCGGCCAAGCCCGACGACATCGCCTATCTGCAATATTCGAGCGGCTCGACGCGCTTCCCGCACGGGGTCGCGGTCACGCACCATGCCTTGCTGGACAATCTCCACGCCCATGGCGTCGGGCTCAAGGTGCAGGACACGGACCGCTGCATCTCCTGGCTGCCCTGGTACCATGACATGGGCCTGGTCGGCTGCCTCCTCTCGCCGATGTCGCTGCAGATGTCGGTCGACTATCTGAAGACCGAGGATTTCGCGCGGCGCCCGCTTGCCTGGCTCGACATGATCAGCCGCAATCCGGGAACGTCGGTCAGCTACTCGCCGACCTTCGGCTACGACATATGCTCGCGGCGGATGAGCTCGCAGACCAAGGCGGAGGACCGGTTCGACCTGTCGCGCTGGCGGATCGCCGGCAATGGCGCGGACATGATCCGCCCCGACGTCATGCAGGCCTTCGTCGACTGCTTCGCCCCCGCCGGCTTCGAGGCCAGCGTCTTCTGCCCCAGCTACGGCCTTGCCGAAGCGACCCTCGCGGTTTCGCTGATGCCGCCGGGCGAAGGCATCAGGCTCGAGCTGGTGGAAGAAAATGAGCTGTCCGGCTGCGCTACGGACGATGCCGAACGGCCCCGCCGTTATCGCGCCATCGTCAATTGCGGGCGGCCGGTCAAAGGCATGGAGATCGAGATCCGCGGTGGTGACGGCACCGTCCTGCCCGACCGGGCCATCGGCAAGGTGTTCGTTCGCGGCGCAAGCATCATGGTCGGCTATTTCCGCGACCCGGAATCGACCGAAGCCTGCCTGGTCGACGGTTGGCTCGACACCGGCGACATGGGCTACATGTCGGGCGGCTACATTTTCATCGTCGGCCGCGCCAAGGACATGATCATCATCAACGGCCGCAACCACTGGCCGCAGGACATCGAATGGGCGGTCGAGCAGCTGCCCGGCTTCAAGTCCGGCGACATCGCCGCCTTTGCGATCACCGGCCCATCGGGCGAAGAGACGCCTGCCGTCCTGGTCCACTGCCGCGTGTCGGACAATGGCGAGCGCGGAAAACTCCGCGACGAAATCCGCGAGCGGGTCCGCGCCATCACCGGCATCACGCCGGTGGTCGAGCTGGTGCCGCCCCGGACCTTGCCGCGCACAAGCTCGGGCAAGCTGTCGCGGACCAAGGCCCGCAACCTGTATCTCAGCGGCGAAATCATTCCCTACGCGATCGCCGCCTGAGCCCTGATTTCATCGGCTTGGGCGTTAAATATTAATTTACGTTAGGTTGGTAATCCGACGCTTGCCCAAGTGTAATAGTGGGGGTGGATCGTGGGACATGTAGAGGGTTGGATCGGGCGCAAGGACAGGCACCCGGTCGAAGTGGATGCCGAAGTGCATCGTACGGACGGCCGCAAGCTGAAGGTTCGGCTGACCAATTTTTCCGACCAAGGATGCCGCATCGAAAACGCGGAAGAACTCCGCGTCGGCGAGCGGGTCCATATTGCCGTCGCGCGCATGGGGTCGTTCAAGGCCCAGGTCCGCTGGGCGATCGGCGGCAGCGCCGGCGCGCGCTTCCTCGCCGAGTCCGACTGCTAAACAAGCCTCTTGCTGGCGCGGCCTGGCTCCGGCTCGACGCGCGCTGCCGATGGTGAATTGCACCGTCCAGTGTTTGGCACTGAACCTTGCGCGCGGCGCGGCGGCTGGCTACCTCGCCTCGCGGCCTAGGGGTATAGCTCAGTTGGTAGAGCATCGGTCTCCAAAACCGAGGGTCGTGGGTTCGAGTCCCTCTGCCCCTGCCACCATCTGGCGCCAGTCCACCTTGAAGACTCGCCCGACCGCCGCTAAGTGACCGTCAGCCCCGCCGGCCCGAAAGGTCCGCGGGGCGCTTTTCTTTTCCCAACTCGAGAATCGAGCGAACGTGGCCAAGACATCTCCCGGCGAATTCATCCGTCAGGTCCGCGCCGAGACCGCCAAGGTCCACTGGCCGACCCGCAAGGAAACCGTCGCGACCGCCATCATGGTGATGATCATGACCGGCCTCCTCGCCATCTTCTTCTTCGGCGTCGACGCGTTCTTCTCGACCCTGGTCAAGTTCCTGCTCAGCTTCCTCGCTAAGTAAATTCAAGGTCTCATGCTCATGTCCCGCTGGTACATCATCCACGCTTATTCCGGTTTCGAGAACAAGGTCCGCGACGCGGTCATGAGCGAGGCCAATCGCCTCGGCCTCACCAATTTTGTCGAGGCGATCGAGGTGCCGACCGAGACCGTGACCGAGATTAAGCGCGGCAAGCGCGTCGAGACCGAGCGCAAGTTCATGCCGGGCTACGTCCTCGCCAAGCTCGAGCTCAACGACCAGGTCTACCACCTCGTCAAGAACACGCCGAAGGTGACCGGCTTCCTCGGGCCCAACGGCAAGCCGCAGCCGATCCCCGACGCCCAGGCGGCGCGGATGCTTTCGACCAAGGAAGAGCAGGCCGCATCGCCCAAGCAGAAAATTCAGGTCGATTATGAGATTGGCGACAGCGTCAAGGTGCTGGACGGCCCGTTCGCCAGCTTCAACGGCGTCGTCGAGGAGCTCGATTTCGACCGCGGCCGAGTCAAGGTCAGCGTCTCGATCTTCGGCCGTGCGACCCCGGTCGAGCTCGAGTTCGAGCAGGTCGAACGGGTCAAGTAAGCGCGCGCATGGCCAGCGGTGAAAAGTTCGAACGTCACCGCCAGCCCTGGCGCACCGACGAAGTGCAAAAGCTTCACCAGCTCGCCGGGAAGGGCATGGCCCTCCGCGCAATCGCCAAGGCGCTGACCCGAAGCGAGGAATCGGTCAAGGACCGGGCCAAAGCGGACAAGCTCAAAATCACGAAGATGCGCTAGAGCGGATCGCGCTTTGCATTTGCGCCCTGCTTTGTGTAGTGGCGCCACTTTCCAAGCAATTGGAAACCCTGCGGGAGAGCGCTTCGCGTTCGTCTGGACCGCTAAACTTGAACCGCCCTCGCGCAAGCGCGGGCTCTACAGAGTGAGACCATGGCAAAGAAAATCACCGGCTATATCAAGCTGCAGGTGCCGGCCGGCACCGCCAATCCGGCGCCTCCGATCGGCCCGGCACTGGGCCAGCGCGGCGTTAACATCATGGAGTTCTGCAAGGCGTTCAACGCCGCCACGCAGGAGCTCGAGCGCGGCGCCCCGATCCCGACCGTCATCACCGTCTATGCGGACCGGTCGTTCAGCTTCACGACCAAGACCCCGCCCGCCAGCTTCCTGCTGAAAAAGGCGGCGAAGATCCAGAAGGGCTCGGCGGAAACCGGCAAGGCGACCGTCGGCACGATCCGCCGTTCGCAGCTCCGCGACATCGCCGAGACGAAGATGGCCGATCTCAACGCCAACGACCTCGACGCGGCGACCAAGATCATCGAAGGCAGCGCCCGCGCAATGGGCCTCAACGTGGTGGAGGGCTAAAGCCATGACCAAGCTTTCCAAGCGCCAGAAGGCCCTGTCGGCCGTCGACCGCGAGAAGTTCTACGGGGTCGAAGAGGCCATTGCCCTGGTCAAGGGCAACGCCACCGCCAAGTTCGACGAGACGGTTGAAGTCGCGCTGAACCTCGGCGTCGATCCTCGCCACGCCGACCAGATGGTCCGCGGCGTCGTCAATCTTCCCAAGGGCACGGGCAAGAGCGTCCGCGTCGCCGTCTTCGCCAAGGGCGCCAAGGCCGACGAGGCCAAGGCCGCGGGTGCTGACGTGGTCGGCGCCGAAGACCTGATGGAAACCGTCCAGGGCGGCAGCATCGACTTCGACCGGGTTATCGCGACCCCGGACATGATGGGCGTCGTCGGCCGCCTCGGTAAGGTGCTCGGCCCGAAGGGGCTCATGCCGAACCCGAAGCTCGGCACGGTGACCGTGGATGTCGCCAAGGCGGTGACCGACGCCAAGGGCGGCCAGGTCGAATTCCGCGTCGAAAAGGCGGGTATCGTCCACGCCGGAATCGGCAAGGCCAGCTTCTCCGAGAGCGACCTCCAGGAGAATTTCGCGGCCTTCATGGACGCCATCGTCAAGGCCAAGCCGACGGGCGCCAAGGGCAAGTTCGTCCAGAAGGTGAGCGTCAGCTCCTCGATGGGCCCGGGCGTGAAGATCGACCTGGCGGAAGTCGCCGGCGCTTAAGCCTTCTCTTCTGACCAATTAGCGGGCGGCGGACCTTCGCGGGTTCGCCGCCCGATTGGTTTGTGCAACATAAGTTAGCCCGGCGACGCCTCGATGAGCATCGTTTCGCGCTCAAAATTTTCCTTGACGAAATTGGCCGAAAACGGTCGTTTCTTTGCGTTTTCGCTTGGGCTTCAACGACTTGCCGCAGTTCCACCGCAGACCGACTGTGGCATCGTTGCAACAGTTTTTGGCTAGTTGCCCGCCGGGGATTGGAAAAGCGCAACTTTGAACAAAACTGGGTGTTGGGCGGGGTGCATTCAAACCAGCGCTCGAAAGGGGTTATTCAACCATGCGCAAGTATCTACTCACAGCGGCAGCGGCGGCCGCCTTCATCGCGACGCCGGCTTTCGCCGACGGTCCCTACGTCGGAATCGAAGGGGGCGTCCTGTTCCCGAACAAGACGACGGTCGATGCCAATGTTACGGCTGGCGGGCTCAGCGGTAACTACGCGCCGGCCTATCGCGTCGAGAGCGACACCGGTTACGACGTCGACATCATCGGCGGCTTCGATCTCGGCATGTTCCGGCTCGAAGGCGAGCTCGGCTACAAGGAAGCCAACATCAAGGCGATCACGGACGTCAATGCGGCGCTCCTCGCCGATCTGAGCGATGAACTCGGCACACCGGTTACGGCGGCCGACCTTCAGCTCAACAATGGCAAAACCACCGTCACGTCGGCGATGCTCAACGCTCTCGTCGACTTCGGCGGCGCCGGCTTCGGCGCTTATGCGGGCGGCGGTATCGGCTATGCCAACGTCCAGTTCGGCGAATCGGGCGACCGTGACAGCCGCAGCGGCCTCGCCTGGCAGCTGATCGCTGGTGCTTACGTTCCCGTCAGCAGCAGCGTGAACCTCGGCCTGAAGTATCGTTACTTCCAGACCGACAAGCTGGACTTCGAGAATGACTACGGCGATTTCAGCACCGTTGAGCGCGGCAAGTTCAGCTCGCACAGCCTGCTGGCGAGCCTGATCTTCAACTTCGGCGCTCCCGCCGTTGTCGAAGCTCCGCCGCCGCCGCCGCCGCCGCCGCCGGCTCCGGTCGTGACGACCCAGACCTGCCCGGACGGCTCGGTGATCGACGCTGCGGCAGTCTGCCCGGCTCCGCCTCCGCCTCCGCCGCCGCCGCCGCCGGCTCCGGTCGAGCGTGGTGAGCGCGGCCAGTAAGGCCCAAGCGTCCCACCAACAGGGGATGAAAAGGATCCCGGGCGAGGCAGCCGCTTCGCCCGGGATTTTTTGTGCGCGAGGCCGCCGTTTGTCGGCGCCAGCGATCCGCCCGTCGAATAGGATTCACGCAGCCGCCCCACCGGGCCGAACTCGACCGCCGCGCCTAGCGCGCCTATCAGCCGATTTTTTCGCACAGGGAACGCCGATGAACCGCCTTACCGTCCTGCTCGCCACCGCAGCTGCAGTCATTGCCGCGCCGGTCGCTACCGTCGCCTTTGCCCAGGTCCCTGCCGACACCGTCGACACCAGCATCCCGACGCAGCTCCCGCGCACCGCGGTCCCGCATCATTATACGCTCACGGTCACGCCAAACGCCGGCAAGATGACCTTCGACGGCCAGGTCGTGATCGACCTCAACGTGGTTCAGCCGACCAACAACCTGGTGCTGAATGCGGTCAACATGACCTTCGCCCGCGCCAGCCTGTCGGGCCCCGGCGGAGCCGCTCCGGCCGCCGTGACGATGGACAATGACGCGCAGACGGCGACGCTCGCGTTCGGTCGGACGCTCGCGCCGGGTCCCTACAAGTTGACGATCGATTATTCGGGCAAGATCAACGAGCAGGCGAACGGTCTGTTCGCACTCGACTACAAGAACCCGGCGGGCGCCCAGAAGCGCGCGCTCTTCACCCAGTTCGAGCCGGCCGACGCGCGCCGCTTCGTCCCCAGCTGGGACGAGCCCGATTACAAGGCGACGTTCGATCTCACGGCGATCGTCCCCGCGGGCGAGATGGCGGTCAGCAACATGCCGGCCAAGAGCAGCACCAACCTCGCCGGCGGGCTGAAGCGCGTGACGTTCCAGCGCAGCCCGCAAATGTCGAGCTACCTCCTGTTCTTCGGCACCGGCGAATTCTCGCGCATCAAGAAGATGGCGGGCAAGACCGAGGTCGGGATCGTGATGGGCCGCGGCAATGAGGCCAAGGCGCAGACGGCACTCAATGCCGAGGCGCAGATCCTGCCCTATTACAACGACTATTTTGGCGCGGCTTACCCGCTTCCCAAGCTCGATAACGTCGCCGGCCCGGGCCAGTCGCAATTCTTCAGCGCGATGGAGAATTGGGGATCGATCTTCACCTTCGAACGCGTGCTGCTGGACGATCCGGCGGTCACCACGGAGAACGAGCGCCAGGCGATCTTCGGCGTCGAGGCCCACGAAATGGCGCACCAGTGGTTCGGCGACCTCGTCACCATGGCCTGGTGGGACGACCTCTGGCTGAACGAGGGCTTCGCCAGCTGGATGGCAACCAAGGCGACCAAAAACTTTCATCCCGACTGGGGCGCCGAGTTCGGTGCCGTCGGCGCTCGCGAAGGCGCCATGGGCCAGGATTCGCTGACCTCGACCCACCCGATCGTGCAGCAGATCCGCACCGTCGATCAGGCGAACCAGGCGTTCGACGGAATCACCTATTCCAAGGGTCAGGCCGTCATCACCATGCTCGAAGGCTATGCCGGCTCCGACGTCTGGCAGCGCGGCATCCAGGGCTATGTGAAGGCGCACGCCTATCGCAACACACGTACGGACGACCTGTGGCAGGCGGTGGAAGCCGCCGGCGCCCGGGGCCTCACGCAGATGGCGCATGACTACACGCTGCAGCCGGGTGTGCCGCTGATCCGCGTCGGCGCCGCGACCTGCAACGGCGGAGCGACCCGCGTCACCCTGGTCCAGGACGAATTCTCCGCCGACCGCAAGCCGGGCAGCTTCCAGCCGCTGAGCTGGCACGTGCCGGTGCGGGCGATGACCGTCGGCGGCACGCCGGTGACTGCCATCACCCAGGGCCGCGAAACGACGATTAACGTTCCGGGTTGCGGCGCGTTACTGCTCAACACCGGCCAGACCGGCTATTACCGCAGCCTCTACCAGCCGGCGCAGGCCGAGGCATTGCGCGCTTCGTTCGCAAGCCTCGATCCCCTCGACCAGTACGGCCTGATCACCGACCAGGCGGCGTTGGCGCAGGCCAGTTACCAGCCGATGGGGGTGGCCCTGAACCTGGTCGACGCTCTGCCGCTGGACGCCCGGCCCGAGCTCATCTCGCTCGGCCTCGGCACGTGGAGCGGTATCTATCGCCTGTTCGACGGCGATGCCGCACGCCAGGCGCAGATCGCGGGGATCATCCAAGCGCGCTACGCGCCGGTGCTCCAGCAGATCGGGTTCGTGCCCGTTGCCGGCGAGAAGCCGACGACCACCACGCTTCGCCCGCAGCTCATCACCGCGCTCGGCCGGATTCGCGACCCGCGCGTCACCGCCGAAGCGCAGCGTCTATTCGCGGCGCTGCAGACCAATCCGAATGCCGTCCCGGGCAGCCTCAAGCGGACCTGGCTTGGGCTGATCGCCGCCAATGCGGACCTCGCCACCTGGGAGCGGATCCATACGATGGCGAAGAATTCGACGATCGCGACCGAGCGCCAGAACCTCTACTCGCTACTGGGTGCGGCGGAGGATGAGGCGCTCGCTCGCCGTGCGCTCGATCTCGCGCTCACCGACGAGCCAGGCAAGACGGTCAGCGCCGGGCTGATCGGCGCGGTCGCCAACCGCCATCCCGAGCTGGCGCTCGACTTCGTCACCAGCCACCTCACCGAAGTCTCGCGCTTCGTCGACACGACGTCGCAGTCGCGCTTCATCGCCCGGCTGGCCGCGAACAGCGCCAAGAAGGAGACGGTCGCCAAGCTTCAGGCTTATGCGAACGCCAACCTGGCCCCGACCAGCCGCAAGCCGATCGAGCAGACGATCAACGCGATCAACGTCCGGCTCGCCACCGAACCGCGGATCAAGTCCGAGGTTGGCCAGTGGCTCGCTTCGCGGCCGGCCGGCGCTACGCCGCCGCCCCCCGCGACCTCGGGCGGCAAGGGCGAAAGAGGTTGATCGTCCAGCGGATTTCGCTATAGGCGCGCGCTCGCACCGGTTGGGTTCTGGCCCATCCGGCGCGAGCACCGTCCGAGACCGCTGGTGAGGTTCGCCTCTTAATTTCCAGCCGAGACGGGGACAGGAATCATTCGGAGCGCTTGCATGCGCTTCGTCGTGCGTTGCGAGCCTTTGGGCATTTGGGCAGCGCCATCGATCCAACTCCCCACGGAACGGAAACGCGCCTGGACGTTCGCGTCCGGGCTTTTGTTGAAACTCGCTCGGCTCCGGCCGGGCGAATTTTTGGAGTTGGCATGGATCGTTCGCAAAAAGCCGATCTGGTCGCCGAGCTGAAGAACGTCTTCACCGAGACGAGCGTGGTGGTTGTCACCCGCAATCTCGGGCTGTCCGTGGCACAGTCCACGGAACTGCGCCTGAAGATGCGCGATGCCGGGGCCCAGTTCAAAGTTGCGAAGAACCGACTTGCCCTGATTGCGCTCGAGGACACGCGCTACAAGCCGATCGGCGACCTTCTAAAGGGCCCGACCGCGCTTGCGACGTCCGGAGACCCTGTTGCGGCGGCCAAGGTGGCCGTCGAATTCGCCAAGACCAACGACAAGTTGGAAATCGTCGGCGGAGCAATGGGCGACACGGTCCTCGACGTGAATGGGATCAAGGCGCTGGCCGAGCTTCCCTCGCTCGACGAACTGCGCGCGACCATCGTGGGCCTCATTCAGGCGCCCGCGACCAAGATCGCCCGCACGATCAACGAGCCGTGTGCCCAGCTGGCCCGGGTCTTCGGCGCTTACGCAGCAAAGGCTGCATAGGCTCACCTCTTTATATCAACGCACGACAACAAGGGCCTCTAGCGCCCACCAAGGAGTATCAAATGGCTGACATTGCTAAGCTGGTCGACCAGCTTTCCGAACTGACCGTCCTCGAGGCCGCGGATCTCGCCAAGGCCCTCGAAGAGAAGTGGGGCGTTTCGGCCGCGGCTGCGGTCGCGGTTGCCGGCCCCGCTGCTGGCGGCGGCGCTGCCGCTCCGGCTGCCGAAGAGAAGACCGAATTCGACGTCATTCTCACCGGCGACGGCGGCAAGAAGATCAACGTGATCAAGGAAGTCCGCGCCATCACCGGTCTCGGCCTCGGCGAAGCCAAGGCGCTCGTCGAAAGCGCTCCGAAGCCGATCAAGGAAGGCGTCAACAAGGACGAAGCCGAGAAGATCAAGAAGCAGATCGAGGAAGCCGGCGGCACCGTCGAGCTCAAGTAACCGAGTAGCCCTTTAGGGCTGCGTAGAGTTATCCTGACGAAGGTCAGGATCCAGATCTGGACCCCGGCCTTCGCCGGGGCACAAAAGATGTGGTTTCGCGGATGTCTTGAAGCATCCGTGGATGGGAAGGGCGGCTCCGCAAGGAGTCGCCCTTTTTCATGTCCGCAAGGGGGCCAGGAACGCGTCGATCGCTGCCACCGCCTCCGGCTCGCTTAGCGTTGGCGCATGGGGCGCGCCCCGAATGGTCACGAAGCTGGCGTCGGGAGCCGCGCGGCGCATCCGCTCAGCCGCAGCTTCGCTTAAGAGGTCGCTCTCCGCCCCGCGGACGACGAGCAGCGGCTTCTTCGCCAGCGCCTCGAAGAAAGGCCACAGGTCGACCGTCGGCGTCGCGCCCCCGCCCGCGAATGGCAAGGCGATCGCCATATCGTAATCGTAGACGACGAAGCCATTGCGCTCGCGGCAGAGGCGACGAGCCATCGCCAGCCAGTCCGACTGGTCGTAGCTCGCGGGAAGCCGGCCGTGGTTCTCGGCAATGACTTCTGCGGCTTCCTCCCAGCTTTTGAAGCGAACGCCCTTGCCGACGTAGGTCCTGATGCGGTCCAGCCCGGCCTGGCTGAGCTCTGGCCCGACGTCATTGAGGATGGTTGCGGCGATCCGTTGCGGCGTGGTGGCGGCAATCGCCATCGTCACCAGCCCGCCGAGCGATGTGCCGACGAAAATAGCCTCCGGAAGAGACAAATGGTCGAGGAGCTGGAGCACGTCGCCGGCGTAGGTGAGCGGATTGTAGCGCGTCGGGACCGGGTCGAAGTCGCTTTGTCCCCTGCCCCGAAAGTCCGGCGCGATGACTCGGAAGCGCGGAGCATAGCGAGCGGCGAAATCGGCGAAATCGCGTGAATTGCGGGTCAGGCCGTGGAGGCAGAGCAAAGGCGGCCGGCCTTCGCCGCCAGCATAATCGCGGTAGCGTATCGTCAGGCCGTCATTGAGGCGCAGGCTGGCGTGATTCATGGCCTTTCGATCCTAGCGATCTTTCGCTGCGCGTCAGGTCTTGCGAGCCCCGCCAAAAATCCTATATGGAGGCTTATCCAATACATATCGGCTCTGGCCGCACGGTTTCGTGCGCCCGGGGCTTTTCCCGTCCTCTCCGGGACAGGGTCCGAGTTGGCGCACGGACCGCACGCATTGGAGAGGGACAGCGGGACGAGCGCTCCACTTTCATCCCCGTTCACGGGGCAAATTCGCGGAGCGCTCATTTGTGCGCGCTTCGCCTAGCGCAGGGAATATCATGGCGACCAAGGCGATCGAGGCACCGGCCCAGAAGAGGGGCCGCAACACCGCCGCTCGGCGAATCCGCAAGATCTTCGGCAACATCCACGAAATCTCCGAGATGCCGAACCTCATCGAGGTTCAGCGCGAAAGCTACGAGCAGTTCCTGCGCTCGAACCCGGCGACGGGCTATGTCTCGGGCCTCGAGAAGACGCTTCGCTCGGTGTTCCCGATCGTCGACTTCGCCGGCACGGCGCACCTCGACTTCGACCATTACGAGCTCGAACACCCCAAGTACGACACCGACGAGTGCCGCCAGCGGGGCCTGACCTATGCCGCGCCGATGCGCGTGACCCTGCGCCTGACGACCTTCGAAATCGACCCCGAGACCGAAGCCAAGTCGGTCATCGATATCAAGGAGCAGGACGTTTACATGGGCGACATGCCGCTCATGACGAGGAACGGCACCTTCATCATCAACGGCACCGAGCGTGTCATCGTCAGCCAGATGCACCGGTCGCCGGGCGTCCTGTTCGACCATGACCGCGGCAAGACCCACGCCAGCGGTAAGTTCCTCTTCGCCGCGCGGGTCATTCCCTATCGCGGCAGCTGGCTCGACTTCGAGTTCGACGCCAAGGACATCGTCAACGTCCGCATCGACCGCAAGCGCAAGCTGCCGGTCACGGCGTTGCTCCACGCGCTCGGCATGACCAGCGAGGAGATCCTCAACACCTTCTACAACCGCGTGACCTACACGCGCGGCAAGAACGGCTGGCAAATCCCTTATTCGGCCGAAGCCTGGCGCGGCCAGAAGCCGAACCACGAAGTGGTCGACGCCGACACCGGCGAGGTCATCTTCAAGGCCAATGAGAAGATCACGCCGCGCCGCGCCAACCAGGCCGGCAAGGACGGGGTCAAGAACCTCATCATCCCGACCGAAGAAATCTTCGGCCGCTATTCGGCCTACGACCTCATCAACGAGAAGACCGGCGAGATTTACATCGAGGCCGGCGACGAGGTCAGCGAAGAGAACCTCGCCAAGCTCGAAGCGGCGGGCACGAAGAAGCTCGAGCTGCTCGACATCGACTACATCAACACCGGTCCCTGGATGCGCAACACGCTCAAGGCCGACAAGAGCGAGGACGGCGACAGCGCGCTGGCCGATATCTATCGCGTCATGCGCCCCGGCGAGCCGCCGACGCGCGAGACCGCCGATGCCCTGTTCTACGGCCTGTTCTTCGACCCCGAGCGCTACGACCTGTCCGCCGTCGGCCGCGTCAAGCTCAACATGCGCCTCGGCCTCGACGCCGAGGACACGGTCACGACGCTGCGCAAGGAAGACATCCTCGCCGTCGTCCAGGAGCTGGTGAACCTCAAGGACGGCAAGGGCGAGATCGACGACATCGACAACCTTGCCAACCGCCGCGTCCGCTCGGTCGGTGAGCTTCTCGAGAACCAGTATCGCGTCGGCCTCCTGCGCATGGAGCGCGCGGTCAAGGAGCGCATGAGCAGCGTCGACGTGTCGACGGTCATGCCCAACGACCTGATCAACGCGAAGCCGGCGGTGGCCGCGGTCCGCGAGTTCTTCGGTTCCTCGCAGCTCTCGCAGTTCATGGATCAGACCAACCCGCTTTCGGAAGTCACCCACAAGCGCCGCGTTTCGGCGCTCGGGCCGGGCGGCCTCACCCGCGAGCGCGCGGGCTTCGAAGTCCGCGACGTGCACCCGACCCACTATGGCCGGATCTGCCCGATCGAGACTCCCGAAGGTCCGAACATCGGCCTCATCAACAGCCTTGCGAGCTTCAGCCGCGTCAACAAGTACGGCTTCATCGAGACGCCGTACCGCAAGGTCGTCGACGGCAAGGTCACGACCGACGTCGTGTACCTGTCGGCGATGGAAGAGGCGAAGCACACGATCGCCCAGGCCAATGCCGAGATCAACAAGGACCATACGTTCGGCGAAGAGATCATCTCGGCCCGCCGCAACGGCGAGTTCCTGATCGCTCCGCGCGAGCAGATCACGCTGATGGACGTCAGCCCCAAGCAGCTGGTGTCGGTTGCCGCATCGCTTATTCCGTTCCTGGAAAACGATGACGCCAACCGCGCGCTGATGGGTTCGAACATGCAGCGCCAGGCCGTTCCCCTCATCCAGGCCGAAGCGCCGCTGGTCGGCACCGGCATGGAAGAGACAGTCGCCCGCGACTCCGGCGCGGCCATCGGCGCCCGCCGGTCGGGCATCGTCGACCAGGTCGACGCGGCTCGTATCGTCGTTCGCGCGACGGGCGATCTGCGCCCTGGCGAATCCGGCGTCGACATCTACACGCTGATGAAGTTCCAGCGTTCGAACCAGAACACCTGCATCAACCAGCGCCCGCTGGTGAAGGTCGGTGACACGGTGACGCAGGGCGAAATCATCGCCGACGGTCCTTCGACCGAGTACGGCGAGCTGGCGCTCGGCCGGAACGTGCTCGTCGCGTTCATGCCGTGGAACGGATACAATTACGAGGATTCGATCCTGATTTCCGAGCGGATCGTGAAGGACGACGTCTTCACCTCGATCCACATCGAAGAGTTCGAGGTCATGGCCCGCGACACCAAGCTCGGGCCGGAAGACATCACCCGCGACATCCCAAACGTCGGCGAGGAAGCGCTGCGCAACCTCGACGAGGCGGGCATCGTCTACATCGGCGCCGAGGTCGAGCCGGGCGACATCCTGGTCGGCAAGATCACGCCGAAGGGCGAAAGCCCGATGACTCCGGAGGAAAAGCTCCTCCGCGCCATCTTCGGCGAAAAGGCTTCGGACGTTCGCGACACCTCGCTGCGCCTGCCGCCGGGAGTCACCGGAACGGTGGTCGAAGTCCGCGTCTTCAACCGCCACGGCATCGACATCGATGACCGTACGCGGGCGATTCAGACGGAAGAGAAGGAGCGGCTGAAGAAGGACGCCGACGACGAACGCGGCATTCTCAACCGCGCGACCTTCTCGCGTCTCAAGGAAATGCTCCTGAAGCAGGTCGCGACGGCAGCGCCGAAGTCGATCAAGAAGGGCGCGACCATCGATGAAGCCGCCCTGGAGGCGACCGACCGCCACGAATGGTGGAAGATCGCCGTCAAGGACGACAAGCGCCAGGCCGACATCGAAGCCCTCAAGGCTCAATACGACGAAGCGGCCAATGTCATCATGGCCCGTTTCACCGACCGCGTCGAAAAGCTCGAGCGCGGTGACGAGCTGCCGCCGGGCGTGCTGAAGATGGTCAAGGTGTTCGTCGCGGTGAAGCGCAAGCTTCAGCCGGGCGACAAGATGGCCGGCCGTCACGGCAACAAGGGCGTCATCAGCCGCATCCTGCCGATCGAGGACATGCCCTTCCTCGAAGACGGGACGCACGCTGACATCGTTCTAAATCCGCTCGGCGTGCCGAGCCGCATGAACGTCGGTCAGATCTTCGAAACCCACCTCGGCTGGGCCTCGCGCGGCCTCGGCCGGCAGATCCAGGACATGCTCGAGGAGATCCACGAGCGGGGCAAGGACGTCGCCGGCAAGGACGTGAAGGCGATCCGTGCGAAGCTGAAGGACGTCTACGGTCCGAGCTACGACAAGGAAATCGACGCGCGCGACGACGTCGCGGTGATGGAGCTTGCCTCCAACCTCACCGCCGGCGTCCCGATGGGCACTCCGGTGTTCGACGGCGCCCGCGAGCCGGACGTCAGCGCGATGCTGGAGAAGGCCGGGCTCAGCACTTCGGGCCAGGTCACTCTGTTCGACGGCCGCACCGGCGAGCCGTTCGATCGCCAGGTGACCGTGGGTTACATCTACATGCTGAAGCTGCACCACCTGGTCGACGACAAGATCCACGCGCGTTCGATCGGGCCGTACAGCCTCGTCACCCAGCAGCCGCTGGGCGGCAAGGCCCAGTTCGGCGGCCAGCGCTTCGGCGAGATGGAGGTGTGGGCGCTGCAGGCTTACGGCGCTGCCTACACCCTTCAGGAAATGCTGACGGTGAAGTCGGACGACGTGATCGGCCGGACCAAGGTCTACGAAGCGATCGTCAAGGGCGACGACACCTTCGAAGCCGGCATTCCGGAGAGCTTCAACGTGCTCGTCAAGGAAATGCGCAGCCTCGGCCTCAACGTCGAACTGGATTCGATCGTGGATCCGGACGCGGAACAGCCGACCGCCATCGCCGCCGAATAATCAAGGAACAACTGGGCCCCTCCCCCGACGCGGGAAGGGTCAGGAGCTAGACATGAACGAACTGACGAACTTCGCGAACCCGATCGCCAAGCCGGAAACCTTCGACGAGATCAAGATCGGCATTGCTTCGCCGGACAAGATCCGCAGCTGGTCCTTCGGCGAGATCAAGAAGCCCGAGACGATCAACTACCGTACGTTCAAGCCCGAGCGTGACGGCCTGTTCTGTGCGCGCATCTTCGGTCCGATCAAGGACTACGAATGCCTGTGCGGCAAGTACAAGCGCATGAAGTACAAGGGCATCGTCTGCGAAAAGTGCGGTGTCGAAGTCACCGTCTCGAAGGTCCGGCGCGAGCGCATGGGCCACATCGAGCTCGCCGCCCCGGTCGCCCACATCTGGTTCCTGAAGTCGCTTCCGAGCCGCATCGGCCTGCTTCTCGACATGCAGCTCAAGCAGCTCGAGCGCGTGCTCTATTTCGAATCCTACGTCGTCATTGAGCCGGGCCTGACCGCGCTCGAGAAGTATCAGCTGCTGACCGAGGACGAGCTCCTCGCGGCGCAGGACGAATATGGCGAAGACGCCTTCTCGGCCGGGATCGGCGCCGAGGCCGTCAAGCAGATGCTGATCGACCTCGACCTCGAAAGCGAGCTGGTAGCCCTGAAGGAAGAGCTGGCGACGACCAAGTCGGAGCTGAAGCCCAAGAAGATCATCAAGCGCCTGAAGGTCGTCGAGAGCTTCATCGAGTCGGGCAACCGCCCCGAATGGATGATCCTCGAAGTCATTCCGGTCATCCCGCCCGAGCTTCGCCCGCTGGTGCCGCTCGACGGCGGCCGCTTCGCGACCTCGGACCTCAACGACCTTTATCGCCGGGTCATCAACCGCAACAACCGCCTGAAGCGCCTCATGGAGCTGCGCGCTCCGGACATCATCGTTCGCAACGAGAAGCGCATGCTTCAGGAAGCGGTCGACGCTCTGTTCGACAACGGCCGCCGCGGCCGCACGATCACCGGCGCCAACAAGCGTCCGCTGAAGTCGCTTTCCGACATGCTCAAGGGCAAGCAGGGCCGGTTCCGCCAGAACCTCCTCGGCAAGCGCGTCGACTATTCGGGCCGTTCGGTCATCGTCACTGGTCCGGAGCTCAAGCTCCACCAGTGCGGCCTGCCGAAGAAGATGGCGCTCGAGCTGTTCAAGCCGTTCATTTACTCGCGTCTCGACGCCAAGGGTCTCTCGATGACCCTGAAGCAGGCCAAGAAGTGGGTCGAAAAGGAGCGCAAGGAAGTCTGGGACATCCTCGACGAGGTGATCCGCGAGCATCCGGTGCTTCTGAACCGCGCGCCGACGCTCCACCGCCTCGGCATCCAGGCGTTCGAGCCGGTGCTGATCGAAGGCAAGGCGATCCAGCTTCACCCGCTGGTCTGCGCCGCGTTCAACGCCGACTTCGACGGCGACCAGATGGCCGTGCACGTCCCGCTGAGCCTTGAGGCCCAGCTCGAAGCGCGCGTCCTGATGATGTCGACCAACAACATCCTCTCGCCCGCCAACGGCAAGCCGATCATCGTTCCTTCGCAGGACATGGTGCTGGGCCTTTATTACCTCAGCCTCGAGAAGGACGACGAGCCGGGCCAGGGCATGATGCTCAGCGACATGCCGGAGGTCCACCAGGCCCTCGCCGCCGGTGCGGTGACGCTCCACTCGAAGATCATCAGCCGCGTCCCGCAGACCGACGAGCAGGGCCAGCCCTACATGAAGCGGTTCGAGACGACGCCGGGCCGGATGCTTCTCGGCGAGACTCTGCCGAAGAGCCACAAGGTGCCCTTCGAAACCGTCAACCGGGTGCTGACCAAGAAGGAAATCGGCGACGTCATCGACATCGTCTATCGCCACACCGGCCAGAAGGAGACCGTGCTGTTCGCCGACGCGATCATGCAGCTCGGCTTCCGCCACGCCTTCCATGCCGGCATTTCGTTCGGCAAGGACGACATGGTCATCCCCGAGGCGAAGGTGAAGCTGGTCGAGGACACGCGCGCGCTCGTGAAGGATTACGAGCAGCAGTATCAGGACGGCCTGATCACCCAGCAGGAAAAGTACAACAAGGTGATCGACGCCTGGTCGCGTTGCGGTGACCAGGTCGCAAGCGCGATGATGAAGGAAATTTCGGCGACGCCGAAGCGTCCGGACGGCCGCCAGGCGGATCTCAACTCGATCTACATGATGGCCCACTCGGGCGCTCGTGGTTCGCAGGCCCAGATCAAGCAGCTTGCCGGCATGCGCGGCCTGATGGCCAAGCCGTCGGGTGAGATCATCGAAACGCCGATCATCTCGAACTTCAAGGAAGGCCTGACCGTCCTTGAATATTTCAACTCGACCCACGGCGCCCGCAAGGGCCTGGCCGACACGGCGCTCAAGACGGCGAACTCGGGTTACCTGACCCGCCGCCTCGTCGACGTCAGCCAGGACGCGGTGATCATCGAGGAAGATTGCGGCACCGACCAGGCGCTCGAAATGCGCGCCATCGTGCAGGGCGGCGCGGTCATCGCTTCGCTTGCCGACCGCGTTCTCGGCCGCACCACGGCGGAAGACATCGTCGATGCCAAGACCGAAGAAGTGGTCATCCCCGAAGGCACGCTGCTCGACGAGGCGATGGTCGCCAAGATCGAGGAAATCGGCCTGCAGGGCGTCAAGATCCGCTCGCCGCTGGTCTGTGCCTCGAAGCAGGGCGTCTGCGGCAAGTGCTACGGCCGTGACCTCGCTCGCGGTACCCCGGTCAACATCGGTGAAGCGGTCGGCGTCATCGCCGCCCAGTCGATCGGTGAGCCGGGCACCCAGCTGACGATGCGGACCTTCCACATCGGCGGCGCGGCGCAGCTCAACGAGCAGTCGAACCTCGAAGCGCCGGTCGACGGCACGATCGAGTTCCGCGACATGCCGACGATCGTCGACCCGCGTGGCCGGCATCTGTCGCTGTCCCGCTCGGGCGAGATCGCGATCCTCGACATGGATGGTCGCGAGCTTTCGACGCACCGCGTGCCTTACGGCGCGCACCTGCTGTGCGAGAGCGGCCATATCGTCAGCCGCGGCGACCGCATCGCCGAGTGGGATCCGTCGTTCAGCCCGGTGGTCACCGAAAAGGCCGGTACCGTGAAGTACCAGGACCTGATCGAGAACCGGACGATGACGGAGCAGGTCGACGAATCGACCGGTATCGCCCAGCGCGTCGTCACCGACGACATCGGCAAGTCGAAGAAGGACTCGCTCCATCCTCGCCTGACGCTGACCGGCGCCAAGGCGCAGGAAGCGGGCGTTTACCGCCTCGCGCCCGGCGCCATCGTCGCGATCGAGGACGGCCAGCAGGTCGAAGCCGGCGAAGTGCTTGCGCGTATGCCGCGTGAAGCGGCGCGTACCCGCGACATCACCGGCGGTCTGCCGCGCGTCGCCGAGCTGTTCGAGGCGCGCAAGCCGAAGGAGAATGCGATTATTGCCAAGGTGTCGGGCAAGGTCACCTTCATGCGCGACTACAAGGCCAAGCGTAAGATTGCGATCGTCCCGGACGACGGGTCGGAGCCGGTCGAGTACCTTGTGCCCAAGTCGAAGATGATCGAGGTCCAGGAAGGCGATTACGTGAAGCGCGGCGACAATCTCGTCGGCGGTTCACCCGATCCGCACGACATCCTGGAAGTGCTCGGCGTCGTCGCGCTTGCCGAATATCTCGTGAGCGAGATCCAGGAAGTCTATCGACTCCAGGGCGTGAAGATCAACGACAAGCACATCGAGGTGATCGTTCGCCAGATGCTGCAGAAGGTCGAGATCACCGACGGCGGCGACACCACGTTGCTGGCCGGCGAACAGGTCGATCGCGACGAGATGGACGAGGTCAACTCGAGGCTCGAGAAGAAGCAGAAGCCCGCCCAGGGCAAGCCGGTGCTGCTCGGCATCACCAAGGCGAGCCTGCAGACCCGCAGCTTCATCTCGGCGGCGTCCTTCCAGGAGACCACCCGCGTGCTGACCGAGGCTGCCGTCCAAGGCAAGGTCGACACGCTCCAGGGCCTCAAGGAGAACGTCATCGTCGGCCGCCTTATCCCGGCGGGCACGGGAGCGGGCATGAACCGCCTGCGCGTTGCTGCTTCGTCGCGGGACACCGCCCTCCGCGCCGCCCAGCGCCGCATGGAGGAAGCGCTGATTGCGCCGGATTCGGCCGAGGAGCTGCGTGCCGCGGAGAACGCGCGCTCGCCGCGCGACGATGCCGGCACGGGCGACGATCCGCTGGGCGCCGTGGTGCCGAGCGGCCACGGCCTCGATGCCGATGCAGGTGAATATCTGAAGGACTAGGCTTCCGAGTTTAGCCCAAAGAAAAACCCCGCCGGAGACAGCCTCCGGCGGGGTTTTTTGGTTTGACGGCTAGCCGCCTAGCATTTGGCGCCATTCATCGCGTTCTCGGTGCAGTTAGCAGCCGAGCCCACGTCCGCAGCAGCGCCGCGGACCGTATTGCACGCGGCAACCGTCAGGCACATGCCGACCAGCGCGACCGCAACCAGTTTCTGGACCATCATCGTTCCTCCATTGAGTATCCGGAACGACAATGAATCAGTAAGGCCGCGGCTTGTCTAGCGACCTTGGCCTAGCACTTGCCGCCGTTCATCGCGTTTTCGGTGCAATTGGCGACCGAATTGACGTCGCGCGCCGCACCACGAACCGTGTTGCATGCCGCCGTGGCCAGCGCTGCGCCGACCAGTGTGACGGTCAGAATCTTCTGGAACATGATTTCCACTCCTTCTTTATCGGGCACCAACGCCGGGGTCGCCCTGCGGCTCCAAATCTTGCGCGAAACGGGCTTGTACGACCGCATTGCGACTAGACCGCGACGGGCGCCGAAATGTGCGGATGCGGCTCGTAATTTTCGAAGACGAAGTCCTCATATTCATAGTCGAACAGGCCCTGCCCGCGATCCTTGATGACCAAGCGGGGCAGCGGGCGCGGTTCGCGCGTCAGCTGTAGCCGCGCTTGCTCGAGATGGTTCGAATAGAGGTGGCAATCGCCGCCCGTCCACACGAACACGCCAGGCTCAAGCCCGCATTCGCGCGCCAGCATGTGGGTCAGCAAGGCGTAGCTGGCGATGTTGAACGGCACGCCGAGGAAGATGTCGGCGCTGCGCTGGTAGAGCTGGAGGTTGAGGCGCCCGCCCGCGACCTGGGTCTGGAACAGGCAGTGGCAGGGCGCCAGCGCCATCCGCCCAATCTCGCCCGTGTTCCAGGCGGTGACGATCTGGCGGCGCGAATAGGGGTCCTTGCGGATCAGCTCGACCAGGTTCGCGATCTGGTCGATGTGCTTGCCGTCCGCCGACTGCCAGTCGCGCCATTGCTTGCCGTAGACGGGCCCGAGGTCCCCCGCCTCGTCGGCCCATTCGTCCCAGATGCGCACCGCGCGCTCGGAGAGCCAGCGGATGTTGGTGTCGCCGCGCAGGAACCACAGCAGTTCGATGATGATCGATTTGAGGTGCAGCTTCTTCGTCGTCAGCAGCGGGAAGCCATCGGCGAGGTCGAAACGCATCTGCGCCCCGAACCAGGACAAGGTGCCGGTTCCGGTACGATCTTCCTGCTCGACTCCCTGGTCGAGAATCGTTTTCATGAGGTCGAGATATTGGCGCATCCGGAATCGACTTTATCGCCTGGCGAGGACCGCACAAGCGCCGCGAGTTACCTCCGAACTGGCGCCAATGCGGACTCGGTTCCGTTAGGATTCGGCCGCGCCCGCACATAGTTAATTCGCATGCGCTATCAGCGTGCCGAACTTCCGCTGAAACTTGACGGCCTCCCCGCCGCCCGCGATTTCTTTGCCGGTTGCCTCGCCGATGGCGATCCACTCAGCGAAAGCCTGTGGGTCGCCCATGTTGATGAGCAGGCGCGGTGCCTGCACGTCTCGCGCCACGACGGCGACGAAGGCGGCGCTCACTTCCCGCTGCGCGAGATCATCGCCGATGCCGCGGAGCGCCACAGCGCCGGGATCGTCCTCGCCCATAATCATCCGAGCGGCGACCCGCGCCCCAGCGACAGCGACTGCCGGGCGACGCGCCGGCTGGCGGCGGCTGCCGAAGCGCTCGATTGCGCGGTGCTCGATCATCTGATCTTCGCCGGCGGAGAATGCTCCAGCCTGAGGCAGATGGGCTACCTCTGACCCCCCTAAGCCGACTGCGCACTGTAGTCTGCACGCATTTCAATCAGGGTTTCGCGCCCGACTGAATTCCAGCGCGGAGTGGCGAGTTCGCGGTCGATGCAGCGAAGTTGGCGACCGATCAGGTTCGCCACGACTTCCTCCTCCAGAAGGTTGGCGCCAACTGCGATCAGCCAGGCGACGGACATGGGAACGGTCAGCGCGTGGGCCGCTGCATGCTGATCAATCTGCTCGCGCGTTGGAAGCGAGGCGGAATAGCTTTGGCCGGGCCGCATCTGGGCGAGGATGGCCTGCTTCCAGCGCGTCTCGAGCGCGGTCAGCTGAACCGCCTCCCGTCGCGCCGAAGACACGCCCCTGTCGGCAATCGTTCCATTGCTGATGAGCAGCGGCGCGTTTGCGCTGGTGTCGCAAGCAAATCCGGGCGTGGCGACAAAGGCGTCGAAGCGCGCGACCACTGCAGAATCAGGGATTGAGTAATGAGCTGGAACGGACCGACAGGTGAGTGGCCGGTCGGCCCAAATTCCGCATCGGTTGTCGACAAGTGCCGGACATGCCCCCGTGCCTCCGTCGAGCGCGAGCGCGGAGAGAACCAGGTAACGCGTTCCGGCTCCACCACGCCTGTTTGATCGCAGCGGCCACGACTTGGCCGCAAATGCCTTCAGCAGCCTTTTTCGCCCGAAGAAGGCGGCCCTTTCGGAAGCCGAGTCCATCTGGGGGACATCAGGCAGGTCATAGGCTCGAAACAGCAGCTGAAAGACGAAATGGTCGGCCAGCTCCGCGGCTTCCGAAAGTTCGACTTCCGGAGCGCGATTGCAGCACTTGCCGCACAGCGTGCACGCGAAGCGCCTCGTCTGCTCGTTCAACTTCAAAGTCAGGCCTTGCAGGCCTTGATTTTGTCCGGCGCCGGGCGCGCGCCATTGAGCTTGAACGTAATCAGATAGGCGTCGCCGCCGGTCAGCACGTGGCTCTTGACCGGCGCCATGCCCAGCGCGGCGAACTCGCACTTGAGCTGGGCCGGCGGGATGCCGTGACGCGCGACCGGGCGGTTGGCATCGACCACTACGACCAGAGCGTTGGGCTTCACGCCTTCGCGCAGATGCCACAGGAAGGCGTAGGGCGACGTTACCTCGTGATACATGTGGACCAGGAACACCCGATCGAACGAGGCTTGGGGCAGCGTCGGATTGTCTGGCGTGCCAAGCTTGACCGCGACATTGTCCAGGCTTTCGCGCTGGATGCGGTCGCTGAGGTCGTCGCGCACGGCGGGCACGATGTCCTCGGCCAGCACCCGCCCCTTCGGTCCCACCACCCGGGCCAGTCGGACGGTGTAATATCCCTCGCCGGCGCCGACGTCGGCGACCGACATGCCGGGCTTGACGCCCGCCAGCTGCATCACTTCCTCCGCCTCACCCAGGCGATCGCGCGCATCCTCGGTCGAGAAAGCGTCGCCGACGACTGGCGCCACGTCACGGTTGGCGGCGGGAAATTGCGGTTGTCTCGGCTCCGAGCGGCAGGAGGATAGAGCCAGGACGGCGAGCGCCGTTGCGCAAAGGCCCCTCACCTACTCCACATCCTCGACCTCGACCTTCTCGCCGGTCACGCGCTGTGACAGGGCCGCAGCCATGAAGCGGTCGAGATCGCCGTCGAGCACGTCGCTGGGCGCGGTCGAGGTGACGCCGGTGCGGAGATCCTTCACCAGCTGATAGGGCTGAAGGACGTAGGATCGGATCTGGTGGCCCCAGCCAATGTCGGTCTTGGCGGCGTTGGCGGCACTGGCCTCAGCCTCGCGCTTCTGAAGCTCGGCTTCGTAAAGCCGCGCCTTCAATTGCTTGAAGGCCGAGGCGCGGTTCTTGTGCTGCGATCGCTCGTTCTGGCAGGCGACGACGATTCCGGTCGGGACGTGGGTGATGCGGACCGCGCTGTCGGTGGTGTTGACGTGCTGCCCGCCCGCGCCCGAGGCGCGATAAGTGTCGATGCGAAGCTCGGCCTCGTTGATCTGGATATCGATGTCGTCATCGACCTCGGGATAGACCCAGACGCTGGAGAAACTGGTGTGGCGTCGGGCGTTGGCGTCGTAGGGGCTGATCCGTACGAGGCGGTGGACCCCGCTTTCGGTCTTGAGGTTGCCGTAGGCGTTCTCGCCCTTGATCAACAACGTCGCCGACTTGATCCCCGCCTGCTCGCCGGAATGGTGGTCGATCAGCTCGACCTTCATGCCGTGGCGCTCCCCCCAGCGCGAATACATGCGCTGCAGCATCTCGGCCCAGTCCTGGCTCTCGGTGCCGCCGGCCCCCGCGTTGACCTCGATATAGGCGTTGTTGGCGTCGGCTTCTCCGGCGAGCAAAGCGGCGACCTTGTCGCGCTCGGCCCGTTCGGCCAGCTCGGCAAGCGCGCGTACGCCATCGTCGACCAGCGCCTGGTCGCCCTCGGCCTCGGCCATTTCGATCAGCTCGGTGGTGTCGGCCAGCTCGCGCTCGATCGCCTCGGTGGCGCCCAGCGCCTCCTCCAGCCGCCGCCGCTCGCGCATCACCTCCTGCGCGGCCTTGGGATCGTCCCACAGGGTCGAATCCTCGACTTTGGCATTGAGCTCGTCGAGCCGCTTGTGCGCGCGGTCCCAGTCGAGGAAGCGGCGCAGCAGCGCGGTCGCGGCATTGATCTCTTCGATATGGGCCTGCGCTTCGGCGCGCATTTTGAAACTCTTTCCAGGACTGCCCTGCATCCGCAGGGAACATGAACGGCTGCTACTAGACGCCGTTCTGCGTTGGCAAGCCGGACGGCGGCTGAGCGGGTTGCGCCGGCGGCGTCGCCACGGGCGCTGCAGGACGTGGCCGGCGCGGCTGCTGCCCCGGCTGTTGGGCCTGGTCGGACTGCGGCGCCGGGCGCGGCTGGCGTGCCTGCGGGCCATATGGGTCGCCCATTGCCCCATGATAGGAGCGGCGGGGCTCGGTCTGCGGCTGGAACGCTTCCCAGATCACCGACGACTTGGGATCCTCGGTCACCGGAAAGACGCCGAACACCCGCTTGCCGGTGCCGCGATCGATCCGGACCCAGCGGATCCCCGCCGGAGCGACGAAGGGCACCTTGGGCGCATCCTTGTAAGCGACCTGCGCCCATTGCTTGAAGATCGGCGCGGCAATACGCCCGCCCTGGGCATAGCCGCCGAGGCTGCGTGGCTGGTCGTAGCCGAGGTAGACGCCGGCGACGACATCGGGCGTGCCGCCGACGAACCAGACATTGGTCGGGCCCGAGGTCGTGCCCGTCTTGCCGAACATCGGGCGATCAAGGTCGCGCAGGATGGTCGCGGTCCCGCGCTGGATCACGCCTTCCATGACGTGGACCATCTGGAATGCGGCCATCGGGTCGAGCAGCTGACGAGTCCGGCTGGGAGGCCGCGGCATTGCCTGGCCGTTCCAGTCGGGGGCGTTGCAATTGCCCATGACCGCGCAGCGATTATCCGAGCGATAGATGATCTTGCCGGAGCGGTCGGCGACATAATCGATCATGGTCGGTTTGACCGAGCGGCCCTGGTTGGCGAGGACCGCATAAGCGTTGACCAGCTTCATCACCGTCGTGTCGCCGGCGCCGAGCGCGATCGAGAGGTAATTGGGGTAATCGCCGACGCCGAGCCTGCGCGCCGTGTCGGTGATCTTGGGCATTCCGGTTTCGGCGGCGACATGGACCGTCATCAGGTTGCGCGATTGCTCGAGGCCCCAGCGCAGCGTCTTGGCGCCCGCATAACGGCGATCGAAATTGACGAAACACTTGTTGCCCAGCCCCGCGCCCTGCCAGACGCAGAAGGGCGCATCGAGGACGATCGTCGCCGGCGTCATGCCGTTGGCGAGCGCGGTCACATAAACAATCGGCTTGAAGGTCGATCCCGGCTGGCGGAGCGCCTGGGTCGCGCGATTGTAGCTCGATCCGATGACGTCGAAGCCGCCCTGCATCGCCAGCACGCGGCCGGTGTGAACTTCCTCGGCCAGCATTCCGCCCGAGACTTCGGGGACCGAGCGAAGCGCATAGCTGCCCGGCGCGGACTGCTTGACGATGATAATCATGCCGGGATGAAGCGCGTCGAAGGCGCGCCCGCCCTTGCCGCGGACGGCCATGGCGGCCGCCGACGACGGAAGCGTGCCGGTCGATCCGTTAGTGAAACCGATCGTTGCGGAATCGCCGCTCTTTGAAAGCACCACCGCCTTGTGCCAGTCGGGAAAGCCGGTGCCGATCGGGGAGCGGTCGAGCCGCCCCGCCCAGTCGCCTTCCGTCTCGATGCTTTTGCCGAGGTCGGTCCAGCCCCGCCCCCCGTCAAAGCGCACCAGGCCGTCTCGTAGCGCCTGCGCGGCGGCATCCTGGAGCTTGGGGTCCATCGAGGTCCGCACCCACAGGCCGCCCGCATAAAGGCTGTTCGGACCCTTGTCGGCGCCTTCGCCGAACTGGCCGATCAGTTCGCGCCGGACCTGCTCCATGAAATAGCCGCCCTGTTGCGTGAACTTCTCGTTGCTGCCGTAGCGGATGGTGCCGAGCGGCGTGGCGGCGGCGCTCTTCCACTGCTCCTCGGTGATCTTGTTGTTGCGGTACATCTCGCGAAGCACATAATTGCGGCGGTCGAGCGCCTTTTGGGTCGCGCGGACGGGGTCGTAATTGGCCGGCGCCTTGGGCAGGACCGCCAGATAGGCCGCCTCGGGCAGAGTCAGCTCGCTCACATCCTTGTCGAAATAGGCGCGAGCGGCGGCCTGCACGCCATAAGCATTGCGGCCGAGGAAGATCGAATTGAGATAGAGCTCGAGGATTTCCTGCTTGGACAGCGTCGATTCGAGGCGGAAGGCGAGGATCGCCTCGCGCGCCTTGCGCCCGATATTATAGCTGCTGTCGCGCAGCAGATACTTCGCGACCTGCTGGGTGATGGTGGACCCGCCCTTCGCGCGGCCGCCACCGGTCACCGTCTTGATCGAATAATCGAAAACCGCCCCGACCAGGCCGGTGATGTCGACGCCCGGATGGGTGAAGAAACTCCTGTCCTCGGCCGATAAAAAGGCGTTGACGACCAGCGGCGGATATTCGTCGTAACTAAGCTCGACCCGGCGCTCGCGCGCGAAGGTCTGGACCGGCGTCCCGTCGTAGCCGCGGACGTTGGTCGGAAGCGGCGGCTGGTAGGCAAGCAGCGTCTGCGAGGACGGAAGCCCGGCCGCGAAATAAATCCACATTGCCGCGAACAGCGCAAAGCCGGCGGCGAACGCCCAAGTGACCCGGCGCACCCATTTGTTCTGCCACCATGGGTCGATCCGCCGGTGAACCCGCGCGTTGAAAGCCACCAGGTCGGGCAGCGGCAAATTAGGGACGGACAGGCGCTCCAACTTCATTCGAGCAAGCGTCTAGCGGGTTCGGCTGGCGGCTGGAAGCGGTTAACGCCTAGCGGACGGCGCGGCTTGCGACGTCGGCCTCGATTGCCTGCGCAAGGGCGAGCGCAATTGCCGCACGGTGCTGCGGCGAGCGCAGCAGCAGCTCATCATCGGCATTGCTGAGATAACCCGCCTCGAACAGCACCGCCGGCGTGTCGGCGCGGCGAAGGACGTGGAAGGCGGCAAACCGGTGCGGCTCGGGGCGAAGCTCGAACCGCCCCGCGGACTTGCGAACCAGCCGCGCGGCAAGGTCGGCGGAAGAGCGCATCTGCCCTTCCATCGCGAGATCGGAGAGAAGTGCCGCCACCGAGCCGTCGCCGTCGCGGGTGGGTGCGGGGCCATTTTCGATCGCCGCAAACCGCGCGGCCTCCGTGTCCGACGCGACGTCCGAGAGCGAATAGACGCTCGCGCCTCGCGCCAGGGGGTTGGGGGCGCTGTCCATGTGCAGCGAGACGAACATGGCGGCGTTCAGGCGGCGGGCGAGCGCGGCGCGTTGCTCGAGGTCGAGATAGCGGTCGTCATCGCGCGACATGGCGACGCGAACGCGGCCACGCTTGACCAGCTGGTCGCGAAGCTCCTGCGCGAGCGCCAGGGTCATATCCCGTTCCTTGACCTCGCCTGAGACCGAAGTCGCGCCCGGATCGCGCCCGCCATGGCCGGCGTCGAGAACGACGATCGGGCGCCCACGCGCCATTGGCGAAGCATAGATGCGGTCGGTGACCGGCGGTGGCACGCTGACGGTGACGCTGGCCTCCGGCGCGGCGTTGCGGTTGGAAAGGGCAAGCGCGGCCGTGCCGAGCAAAGCGACGCCCAGCGCCGCTCCGGCAATCGCGCGGTTCCTGTCCACCTTTATTGCCACGGCCCCCAAGCCTTTGAGTTCAAAAGCCGATGTATCACGGCAACATGGTTAACGCGACGTATAGAAGCCCCTAGCGGGCAAGCGATGCGGCGGCGCGGGCGCGCTCGGCGACCTCGTCCAGATTGTCCTGCGGGCCGCGAAAGAGCCAGGTGCCGCCGACGCACAGCACTGCATCCAGCGCCAACCATTCCTCGGCGTTGTCGGGCCGGATTCCGCCGGTTGGGCAGAAGCGGGCCTTGAAGAAAGGCCCCGCGAGAGCTTTCAGCGCCGGAATCCCGCCCGAGGCTTCGGCAGGGAAGAATTTGAAGCCGTCGATCCCGAGATCGAGGCCGCGCATGATGTCGCCCGCGGTGGCGACGCCGGGAAGGTAGGCGATGCCGGTATCGCGGGCAGCAAGCGCGAGCGGGTTGGTGAGGCCCGGCGAGACGATGAACTGGCTGCCGGCGTCGATTGCCTGGGCAAGCTGGGCTTCGTTGAGGACGGTTCCAGCGCCGACAATCGCACCGGGGACCTGGCTCATCGCGCGGATCGCATCGAGCGCCTGCGGCGTGCGCAAGGTAATCTCGAGCACCGGCAGGCCGGCGCCGACCAACGTTTCGGCCAGCGCCGCCCAGTCACCCTCGCCTTCGAGCACCAGCACCGGGATGACCGGTGCGGCGCGCATGATCTGCTCAATGTTCATCCGTGCTCCCGGGCAAAGGCCGCGGCGGCGCCATAGAGGCCCGGCTGCGGGTGGGTAATCAGGCGAACCGGCATTTCGTCCATCCGCCGTTCGAAGCGGCCCTTGGCGATGAAGCGATCGCGGAAGCCCGATTGTGGCAAATAATCGGCGATGCGCAGGCCAACGCCGCCGGCGATGACCACGCCGGACGCGCCCTGCGCCAGCGCCATGTCGCCGGCAACCGCGCCGAGGGAGAGGCAGAGCCGGTCGAGCGCGGCAATGGCCAGGCTATCGCTGCCTTCAAGGGCGGCGGTCCAGAGCGCTTTTTCGTCGTGAAAATGTAGGTCGCGGCCGTCGATTGCGCCGAGCGCTTCGTAGAGGTTCCACAGCCCCTGCCCGGACGCCACCCGCTCGACCGAAACGCGGCGGAAGCTGCGGCGCAAGTGGTTCAGGATCTTGTCCTCGAGGCTATCGAGCGGCGCGAAGTCGACATGGCCGCCCTCGGTCTCGATCACGTCATAGCCGTCCTTGTTGCGCAGCAAGGCGGCGACGCCGAGGCCGGTGCCCGGGCCGACGATGCTGATCACGCCTTCACTGGGAAGCGCACGGTCGGGCCCGCAGATATGCTGGAACTGGTCGTCCGGCAGCGTCGCCACGGCATAGCCAACGGCGCCGAAATCGTTGACCACCACATAGCGGTCGACCCCGAGCCGCTGCTTGATCAGCGCCGGGCGGATCACCCATGGGTTGTTGGTCAGCTTCAGAACCTCGCCGCCGATCGGGCCGGCGAAGGCGATGCCGAGCTCGTTGGGAAGCTCAATCCCCGCGTGCTTGCCGAAATCCTCCCACGCCAGCTGGAAGCTCGCATGTTCGTTGGTCTTGAGGGTCACGGGCTCGCCCAGCGAAACGACGCGGCCACCCTCGATCTCGGCGAGAGCAAAGCGGGCGTGCGTTCCCCCGACGTCGGCGACCGCGATTGTCCTCATGCGCTCTCTGCCTCCATCGCTGCGAGCATGGCCGACGCTCCTGCTTCGGCATCGTCCGCGGTCAGCCGCATCAGTGCGAACAGCTCGCGGCCGGTGCCCACCGGCGGCGGCGGCGAGTTGGCGGGCGGGCGCGAGGCAAGATCGATGCCGACTGCTTCCAGCGTGCCGCTGACCGCATCAATCCGGATCGGATCGCCGTCGCGGACCCGCGCCAGCGGCCCGTCGGGCAATGCCTCGGGCGAGACATGAATCGCAGCCGGCACCTTGCCGCTCGCGCCGGACATGCGCCCGTCGGTGATCAGCGCGACCTTGTAGCCGCGGTCCTGGAGCACGCCGAGCGTGGGCGTCAGCTTGTGAAGTTCGGGCATGCCGTTGGCGCGCGGGCCCTGGAAGCGGACGATGACGGCAACGTCGCGGTCGAGCTCGCCGGCCTTGAACGCCTCCAGCACTTCCTGCTGGTCCGAGAAGCAGCGCGCCGGCGCTTCGATCAGCCAGCGTTCCTGGTCGACCGCGCTTGTCTTGAAGATGGCGCGGCCGAGGTTGCCCGAGACCAGCCGCATGCCGCCGTCCGCCTGGAACGGCTCGCTCGCCGGGCGGAGCATGTCGATATCGCTGCTTTCCTCGGCGGGTTTCCACACAAGCTCGTCGCCGTGCAGCTCGGGATTGCCGACCCAGGTGTCGAAGCTGTCGGCGCCTGCCGTCAGCGTGTCGGTATGGATCAGGCCTTCGCGGCCTAGTGTATAGGCCACGAAGGCCATGCCGCCGGCGAGCTGGAAGTCGTTCACGTCCTTCGACCCGTTGGGATAGATGCGAGTGATCAGCGGCACGGCCGAGGACAGTTCCGCAAAATCCTGCCAGTCGATCTTGATTCCCGCCGCGCGGGCGATCGCCGGCAGGTGGATCGCATGGTTGGTCGAGCCGCCCGTGGCGACCAAGCCCGCCATCGCGTTGACGATCGCCTTCTCGTCGATGACCTCGCCCAGCGGCCGCTCGCCGCTTTTCGCCAGCTCGGCGAGGCGATGCACGGCGGCGCGGGTCAGCGCCTGCCGAAGCGGCGTGCCGGGGTTGATGAAGGCCGCGTTGGGGATGTGCAGCCCCATCAGCTCCATCATCATCTGGTTCGAATTGGCGGTGCCGTAGAAGGTGCAGGTGCCGGGCGAGTGATAAGAGGCGCTTTCGGCCTTGAGCAGTTCGTCCTTGCCCACTTTCCCTTCGGCATAAAGCTGGCGGACGCGCTGCTTTTCCTTGTTGGGCAGGCCCGAGGGCATCGGCCCGCCCGGAATCAGCAGCATCGGCAAATGACCGAAGCGCAAGCCGCCGATCAGCAGGCCCGGGACGATTTTGTCGCAAATGCCGAGCAAGGCCGCGGCATCGAACATGCCGTGGCTCAGCGCCACCGCGGTGCCCATCGCGATCACGTCGCGGCTGAACAGCGACAGGTCCATGCCCGGCTGGCCCTGGGTGACGCCGTCGCACATCGCCGGGACGCCGCCCGCAACCTGCGCCGTGGCGCCGACTTCGCGGGCGAAAATCTTCATCTGCTCGGGGTAGCGGCCGTAGGGCTGATGGGCCGACAGCATGTCATTGTAAGCGGTTACAATTCCGATGTTAGGACCGGAGAAGGTGCTGATCTGCTCCTTGTCCTCGCCCGCGGCGGCGAAGCCGTGGGCGAAGTTGCCGCAGCTGAGCCGCGGGCGATTGATCCCCCGCTCCTTCTGCTCCGCCGTTAGCTCGAGATAGCGGCGGCGGGTCGGCTTCGACCGTTCGATGATCCGGTCGGTGATCGCGGCGATGGTCGGATGGAGGCTCATAGCGCTGATGTGGGGCCTAACGCCTATTCGTGCCAGCTAATGCCGTCGCGCTCGGCGAGCGCTATCGCCGCGGTCGGGCCCCAGGTTCCCGCCGGATAAGGCCGCGGGGTCATGCCGCGCTCGGCCCAGGCGGCGCGGATGCCATCGATCCAGCTCCATTGCGCCTCGACCTCGTCGCGGCGGACGAACAGCGTCGGGTCGCCCTCGATGAGGTCGAGCAGCAGCCGCTCGTAAGCAATGCGCCGGCGATATTCGCTGAAGGCGTTGGCAAGGCCGATGTCGAGCGGGATTTCGCGCAGGCGAACGCCTTGCCGGTCGAGCCCCGGCGTCTTGGACATCAGGAACATGCTGATCGTCTCTTCGGGCTGGAGGCCGATGATAAGCTTGTTGGGCCGCGTCGTCGCTCCGCGCGACGCGAAGATGGAATAAGGAACGTCGCGGAACTGGATGTAGATCTCGGTGTCGCGCTGCGGCATGCACTTGCCGGTCCGGAGGTAGAAGGGAACGCCCTTCCATCGCCAATTGTCGACGTGAGCCTTGATCGCGACGAAGGTCTCGGTGGTGCTCGGGTGACCGATCTCCTCGGCGTAGCCGGGCGCCGCCTCGCCATCGATCGCGCCGCGCGCATATTGGCCGATGACCGTGTTCGCTTCGGCGTCTTCGGCAGTGATCCGGCGAAGCGCCCGAAGCACCTTCACCTTCTCGTCGCGGACCGCCGTCGCGTTGAAGTCCGCCGGCGGCTCCATCGCCACCAGCGCGAGCAGCTGCAGCATGTGGTTCTGGACCATGTCGCGAAGCGCGCCGGAGGTATCGTAATAATCGCCGCGGCCTTCGAGCCCGATCGTCTCGGCGACGGTGATCTGGACGTGGTCGATATGCGCGTTGTTCCACAGCGGCTCGAACATCGAATTGGCGAAGCGCAGCGCAAGCAGGTTCTGGACCGTCTCCTTGCCGAGATAATGGTCGATCCGGAAGGTGCGGTCCTCGGGGAAGGCGGAGGCCACCGCGTCGTTGATCTCGCGGCTCGATTCCAGGTCGCTGCCGAGCGGCTTTTCAAGCGCCATTTGGACCGTCGGACAGGCGAGGCCGGCAGCGGCGAGCCCGTCGATGGTCGGCTTGAACAGGGACGGGGCGGTCGACAGGAAGATCGCAAGCCCGTGGCAAGGATCGCCGATCGTCTCCGCGAGCCGCTCGAAACCGGCGGGTTTTTGAATGTCGACCGGCACGTAATGAAGCCGGGCAAGGAAACGCTTGGCCACGCCTTCCTGGTAAAATCCCTCAGGCAGGTGTTCGCGCAGCGCTGCCTCGGCACGCTCGCGGAAGGCGGCATCGTCGAGCTCGGTACGCGCGGTTCCAACGATCCTCAGCTCGTCCGGCAAGAGGCCATCGGAGTCCAAACCATAAAGCGACGGCAGCAACATCCGCCGCGAAAGGTCGCCGGTCGCGCCGAACAGCAGCAGCGTGGAACTCTTCGCGGTCATTGCCGCGTGCTACAAAGTGCAACGCTTCCGCGCAAAGCCGAATACGTATCCAGCTCGATTCCCTAGATTCCCGTTGCCGCGAACGTGTGGCCGTCGGGGTCGAGATCGCGCAGGTCGCGCCCGCGCGTTTCGCGTCCAAACCAGGTGACCAGGAGCAACGCGGCGATAGTCGGCACGATGATAGCCAGCGACACCACCGCAAGCACGGGCACCAGAGCCAGGATAGCGAGCAGCTGGGCGAAGACGCCGCCGGCCTTGGTGCAGGCCGCGACCATGCCCGTGGTGCGGCCGCGAATGCGCAAGGGGAAGCTTTCCGCGGTGTAGGGAAGAAGCATGGCGATCAGCGCATTGGTGCCGACGATCAGCAGCGCGACCGGAAGCACGGGACTGCCCGTTCCGACGAACTCGAGCTGGAGCACGCCGAGCAGACCGGCGATAGTCACGGCAACCGAGGCGACCACGGCCCATTTGCTGCTCCACGCGCTATAAGCGAAGGCGACGACGAAGATGGTCGGAAAGGCGATCAGCGCCGATTCCGCAAGCAGCTTGCTCGACAGCGAAACGCTGTAACCCTTCGCCACCAGGTCGGCCGGAAGCCACAGCAGCAGCCCGAAGTTGATCAGCCCGTAGCAAATGCCGGCAAGGCAAAGCGCGAGAAGCTTGCCGAAGAACCGTCCCCCGGTGAGCGCGACCGAAGGGCCTTTCGCAAGCGCCACTTGCTCGGCGGGCGCTGCGGCCCGGGCCTTCGACCCGAACCGCTTCATCACGCGCTGCGCTTCCTCGCGGCGGCCGCGAGCGAGCAGGAATTTGGCCGATTCCGGGAATTGGGTGCCGAGAAGGACGAGCGACAGGCCGGTCGGCAGGTTCAACAACCACAGGATGCGCCAGCCGTAGACCGGCTGAAGCACGGCCGACAAAGCGCTCGCGGCGAAATAGCCGCCGACCGCACCGAGCCCGCCAACCAGCACCAGGCTCCAGCCGCGATGCTTGCTCGGCATCATCTCTGCCAGCAGCGCGTAGGTGACGGGCAGCATGCCGCCTGCGGCGAGCCCCATCATGAAGCACATGCCGATGTTCCAGTAGAGCGACGGCATGGCGCCGCAGATCGAGGTTCCGACGAACATCACCGCCGACAGCAGGATCGAGGCCTTGCGGCCGTAGATGTCGGCGATCGCGCCCCAGATGATCGATCCGAGCGTCGTGCCGATCAGCGCGAAGAAGGGAACCAGCGAGGCGACCGACTTGGGCACCTCATATTCGCCGACCATGCCGGGAATGGTGAAGCCGAGGCTGGCGGGCTTCATCACGTCGATGATGAGCGCGATCACCAGCACCGCCATCAGGCGCCAGTGAGCGGCCGTCAGCGGCGCATCCTCGGGCGGAGAGACGACGATGTCCTGCGACGCCGCAAGCTGCTTCGAAACGTCCTTCGGAAGTAGCCCGTAGGCCGCCACCGCGACCCCCAGGATGATGACCGCCATGCCGACATACATGTCGGCGCCCATCGGCATGCCGTAGAGGCGGTAATGGGTCATTCGGCCCATGGCGAACATCGGCAGGTGCAGGATCACGCCGGCGGTCACCATGATCACGCCGAGGACGAACGCCCACGGCCCGCGGCGGTCGGCGAGCGTGCTTGTGCTAATCATCGGCGTGCGGTGGGATCGGGTGAGGTTTCACGCGCGACGGCATAGCAGCCGCGCCCGACGTGTCACCCTCAACCAAAGTTGTACCGAAACCTTGATTATTCGCCTGCCGCAATGGTTGCGGGGCCGACTCATGGGTGCTAACCGCAAATTGATCCACGGCAATGCGCCGGGATTCATACCGCGGCCGGTGCGACGGCTTGCGGTTCCACGAGGTTGAAGCTCGCATGCATCTTGAGAACGCCCTTCGTCCGCAGTTCGGTGAAGTGGTGTTCCCCGCGCACAGTTGCGGGATGGGGCATGCAGCAGAGGCACTTTCACGAAATCCTGCCATCGCGCGCGGCTTGTTTGCCGCCGCCGAGGCACCATCACTGACGCGCCGCAGCACGACATTGCTGCACCGGCGCGCACGGAGAATTTTCAATGTCCATGCGCATGCTTATCGATGCGCGCCACCCGGAGGAAACCCGGGTCGCGGTCGTCAAAGGGAACCGGATCGAGGAGTTTGACTTCGAATCCGCTGAGCACAAGCAGCTCAAAGGCAATATCTATCTAGCCAAGGTCACCCGCGTTGAACCGTCGCTCCAGGCGGCGTTCATCGATTATGGGGGCAATCGCCACGGCTTTTTGGCCTTCAGCGAAATCCACCCCGATTATTACCAGATCCCGAAAGCCGATCGCGACGCCTTGCTCCGCGAGGAAGCCGAGCATGCTGCCGAGGAAGAGCGGCTCCGTTCGGGCGACATCGACGATCATGACGATCATTCGGACGACGAGCCTTCGGGCGACGAAGGCGAACTCGCCGAGGGTAGTGCGACTGCGACGACGACCGAGGCCGGCACAGGATCGAGCCGCTCGCCGGTCGATGAATCCGCCGCCGACGAGCTTCGCCGCAAGCGCCAAAATCTGCGTCGCCGCTACAAGATCCAGGACGTCATCCAGCGCCGCCAGGTGCTGCTCGTCCAGGTCGTCAAGGAAGAGCGCGGGAACAAGGGCGCGGCGCTGACCACCTATCTCAGCCTCGCCGGCCGCTATTGCGTGCTGATGCCCAACACCAGCCACGGCGGCGGCATTTCACGAAAGATCTCGAATGGCGCCGACCGCAAGCGGCTGAAATCGATCATGTCGGACTTGAAGCTGCCGCAGACGATGGGCCTGATCGTACGCACCGCGGGGCTTTCGCGCACCAAGGTCGAGATCAAGCGCGACTTCGACTATCTCGCCCGCCTGTGGGACGAGATCCGCGAGAAGACGCTGTCCAGCACGGCGCCGGCGCTCATCTATCGCGACAGCGACCTCATCAAGCGCGCGATCCGCGACCTTTATCACCGCGAAATCGACGAGGTCGTGGTCGAGGGCGACGACGGCTACAAGGCGGCGCGCGGCTTCATGAAGCTGTTGATGCCGAGCCACGTCCGGCGCGTGAAGCAGCATGTCGACACCACGCCATTGTTCCAGCGCCATGGCGTCGAGGACCAGCTTTCCGCCATGTACCAGCCGGTCGTGCAGCTGAAGTCGGGCGGTTACCTGGTCATCAATCCGACCGAGGCTTTGGTCTCGATCGACATCAACTCGGGCCGTTCGACGCGCGAGCATAATATCGAGCAGACGGCTTTCGCCACGAACCTCGAGGCGGCGGCCGAGATCGCGCGCCAACTGCGGTTGCGCGACATGGCCGGCCTGGTCGTCATCGACTTCATCGACATGGAACAGAACAGCCATGTCCGGAAGGTCGAGAAGGCGATGAAGGACGCGCTGAAGAACGACCGGGCACGCATCCAGGTCGGGCGCATCTCCAGCTTCGGCCTGATGGAAATGAGCCGGCAGCGGCTGCGTACAGGCGTGCTCGAAGCCTCGACCAAGCCCTGCCAGCATTGCGACGGCACCGGCCTGATGCGCACCGCGTCGTCGGCTGGTCTCAGCGCGCTTCGCATCATCGAAGACGAAGCCGCGCGTGGCCGCGGCGAGAAGATCCTGCTCCGCGCCGGTCGCGAAGCGGCGGTCTACGTCCTCAACAAGAAGCGTTCCGAGCTGGCTGATATCGAGCACCGCTATGGCGTTTCGATCGAAGTCGTCATCGACGAGAGCTTCGAAGGCGCTCGCATGACGGTCGAAAGCTCGGGCCCGCGTCCGATCGCCGCGCCGCGAGTGGAAATGCCTGCGGTCGAGGAAGACGACGAGCTCGACATCATCGACGAGGTTGCCGAGGAAGAAGACGAAGAAGAGGCAGAGTCCGGCGAGACGGTGGAAATCTCGCTCGAGGGCGAGAGCGCCGAGGCTTCGGACGACGGCGAGCGCCATGGCCGCACCCGCCGGCGCCGGCGCCGTCGTGGCGGCCGCGGACGCGGACGCCGCGAGGGTGGCGAAGGCGAGCGCGAAAGCGCCGACGTCGCTTCCGTGGAAGCGGCCGATGCTGGCGAAGGCGAAGAGTCGACCCCGGTCGAAGCCGCCGAAGAAGAGGCCCCAGCCAAGCGCGGCCGCCGTCGTGGCGGACGCAAGCCCCGCGAAAGCGTCGAGCCCGACAGCTCGCCGATGGTCGAGCGTCCGACCGACGATGAGCCGCCGATCGCCGAAACCGCGCCTGCGGAAGAGGCCAAGCCCAAGCGCCGCCGGTCGAAGAGGGCCGCCGAGGCCGAGGTCGCGGTGCCTGAGCCGGCTCCTGCCGAGGCTCCACCGGCCGAGACCGCCGAGGCGGTAGCCGAAGCTCCGGCCAAGCCCGCCCGCAAGCGCAAGGCGAAGGCCAAGGACGATCCAGCGGCCGCTGAGGGTGAGCCGCCGGTTCCGGCCCCCGCCAACAGCGACACCGCGGAAGGCGGGTTCGATGAATCGGGCGAGCCGCGCCGCGGCTGGTGGCAGCGGACTTTCGGCTAGGAAGCGGCGAAGCGCGGTTTCATGCCGCGTTCAGGCGTGAAAATGCTATGCGCGGGACCGTGAATTCCCCGTCCGCCCGTTTCGCGCGCCTGCTCATGCTGGCGCTCGCGCTCATCGTCGCGGCGGTCCGGCCGGCGGCTGCCGCCGGCGACGGGTCGGTGCTTCGCGACAGCGAGACCGAGCTCTTGTTCAAGGACATGTCGCGGCCGCTGATCGTTGCTGCCGGGCTCGACCCCAACAGCGTCGAGGTCGTTTTGATCAAGGACGATGAGATCAATGCGTTCGTCGAGCGCGGCCAGACGGTCTACCTCCAGTCCGGCCTGATCCAGGCCGCCGACAACGCGAACCAGGTCCAGGGGGTCATCGCCCACGAGCTTGGCCACGTCGTTGCCGGCGATGCGATCCGCGGCGAGAGCGGCATGAAGCGTGCGAAGGGCATCAGCCTGATGTCGCTGGTCCTTGCCGCAGCAGCCATCGCCGCCGGCGCCGGCGACGCCGGAATGGGTATCCTGATGGCCGGCCAGCGTGCCGCCCTCGGCGACCTCCTCGCCTTCACCAGGGCGCAGGAAGCGACCGCCGACGCATCGGCGGCGCGCTTCATGTCGAAGGCCGGGGTCAACGGTAAAGGCCTGCTCACCTTCTTCAACAAGCTGCAGAACCAGGAATATCGCCTCGCGGTCTATTCGACCGACAGCTTCGATCGCTCGCACCCGTTGTCGTCGGAGCGCATCCAGGCGCTGGAGCAGAAATTCCGGGCCGATGGAGCCTGGGGCAAGCCGACCGATCCGGCGCTCGAAGCGCGTTACCAGCGGGTCAAGGCCAAGCTGCTCGGTTTCGTCAATCCGCGCCAGGCGGTGCTGAAATATCCCGAGAGCGACCAGAGCATCCCGGCCCATTACGCACGTGCCTACGCTTACCATTTGAGCGGCTATCCGGCGAAGGCGGAATCGGAGGCCAAGGCCTTGCTTGCCGCCGATCCGCACGACCCCTTCTTCCTTGAGGTCCAGGGCCAGATCCTGCTCGAAGGCGGCAAGCCGAGCGAGGCCATCGCGCCGCTGCGCGAAGCGGTGCAGCGATCGGGCAACATGCCGCTGATCGCGGCGATGCTCGGCCATGCCCTGGTTTCGACCGAGGACAAGACCAATTTCACCGAGGCCAAGCAGGTGCTGAAGGCCGCGGTCAGCCGCGACAATGAAGACCCCTTCGCCTGGTACCAGCTCGGCATCATTTACGACCGTGAAGGCGACACCGCCCGGGCGGCGCTTGCCACGGCGGAGCGCAGCAACCTCGAAGGCCGGCCGCGCATGGCGCTCAACAGCGCGGAGACGGCGATGAAGGGCATTCCGCCCGGAACGCCGGACTATCTTCGCGCCCAGGACATCGCCATGGTCTCCCGCGCCGAGCTCAAGAAAAGCAAGAACAGAAAAGACAGGGACGAGTGAGCGATACTGAAAGCGCGCCGCGCCGCAACGGCAACTGGAGCGCGGCGCTGGCCGGGGGGATCGCGGGATCGCTGCTGACCGCCCTCGCCCTGCTGTTCGTGGTGCCGCAGTACCTTTCGAGCCGGATCGTCCGTGCAGGACTGCTCGCTGATCCGGCAATCCTGTCCGACGCCGTCGATGCGCTGCGCAATGCCCAATATCAGCCGGTGCTGGACGCCAACCGGGCCGCTCTGGAAACGCCCTACGCAAGCTCGTGGCGGGGCGCGGCCAAGCCCGAGGTGACGCTGGTCGAATTCTTCGATTATGCCTGCCCGTACTGCAAGGCGAGCAACCCGACCGTCGACCGCCTCCTTGCCGAGGATAAGGGCCTGCGCGTCGTCTATCGCGAGCTGCCGATCCTTGGGCCCGACAGCGTAACCGCCGCGCGCCTGTCGCTGGCGGCATCGAAGACGGGCCGCTTCAACCAGTTCCACGACGCCCTGTGGGCTGCTGGACGACCAGCGCCCGACACGATCGCGGCTGCCAGCAAGGCGGCCGGCATCTCCCCCGCCCCGGTCAAGGACGGCGAAGGCGAGGCCGAGCTCAAGCGCAACTTCCAGCTGGCGGGACAACTCGGCGCCACCGGCACGCCCTTGTTCATTGTCGGCGATGCAGTGCTGAGCGGGGCGGTCGGCTATGACGCGCTGAAGGCCGCAATCGATAAGGCGCGCAAGCGGGGCTGAACTGGCTCTCGGCGCCCGCCGGGGCTATAACGCTACCCACGAGCTGCGCGCACGGAAGGCATTGGTTAGAATGAGGAAATGGTTCGAGCGGCGCTATTTCGAAATCGTCGCTTCAATCTACATCTATAACGAGCACCGCGGCTATACGGCGCTCGATCGCGTGATTGGCGCCGTCAAGCGCCGTGACCCCGGCAACAAGAAGCTGCTGGCGATGATCGAGCAGCACCGCGAGGACGAGCGCAAGCATTATTGGATGTTCCGCCGCTGGTTTGAAAAGCGCGGCATCATGCCCCTTCAGGTCGACCGCACCTGCGGCCACATCGACCGCTTCGTCGAGATCATGTTCCGCGCTCGGATCAACGAGCTCACGGAAGAGGATCTTATGGAGGACGCCAATTTCGCCAAGCTGTGCCGCGTCATTTCGCTGACCGAGCAGCGGGGCTATCGCCAGGTCGAAGTCCTGCTCAACCATTCACTCATCAAGCGCGAGCCGCGGCTCACGAAGATCTTCCGCGTCATCAAGGAGGACGAGCCGAGCCACTGGGCGCCCTACGACCAATGGCTGAAAGCCAATGACAAGCGCGAGCCGGTGTGGTGGGAGCGCGCGGTCGACAGCTTCATCCACTCAGAGCTGTTGTTCATCAAGCTCCCGCTGCTGTTCCTCGCGCCCTGGGTCGGCCGTCGCACCGATTGGGCCGACGAGCACGACGCGCCGCGCGCCGAAGCGCCGGGGCTGCGGCTGTCGACCGCCTCCTGACCGAAGCCCGGCCATTGACGAACGCAGCGCTGCACCGGCGGCTGTTCAGCTGGCGCGCCGGAGTGCAGCTGGCCCGCAATACGGTCGTCAGCACCTTCATCTTCGCCATCGACCTGCTGCTGCTGTGGCTGCTCGTCGAGCAGGCGGACATGGACAAGGTGTTGGCCGCGGCGGTCGCCTTCATCATCGCCAACAGCCTGCATTACCTGTTCGGGCGCTGGTGGATCTTTCAGGGAACGGAGCGCAAGTCCGTCAGCGGCTACATCTATTTCCTCGCCAATGCCGGCGTCGGGCTGGTTATCACCCTGATGTTGTTCGCGGCGTTCGTCGCCGTCCTTCCGGCCTATTATCTCGTTGGCCGGGTGCTGGTTTCGGTGGTGTCCGGGCTGACCGTGTTCGTCCTGAACGCCGTGCTCAACTTCCGCACGGTCTAGCCGATGCGCGTCGCGCTATTTTCCGGCAATTACAATTACGTGCGCGAGGGCGCGAACCAGGCGCTCAACCGGCTGGTTTCGGACCTCGAAGCGCGCGGGCTTCAGTTTCGCGTCTATTCGCCGGTGACCGATACGCCCGCGTTCGAGCCGGCCGGGACGCTGGTGCCGGTGCCCTCGGTGGCGCTTCCCAAGCGCAGCGAGTTCCAGCTGGCGCTGGGGCTCAGCAGCAAGTTGCGGGACGATATCCGCGCGTTCGGCCCCGACCTCGTTCATGTGTCCACTCCGGACATCCTCGGCACCCGCGCCCAGACCTTCGCCAGGAAGCTTGGCGTGCCGATGGTCGCCAGTTTCCACACGCGGTTCGAAACCTACCTCGGCCATTACGGCCTCGACTGGTTGCGATCGCCGGTGGAGGGACATTTGCGCCGCTTCTACCGCCGCAGCGACCTCATCCTCGTTCCCAACCAGGCGATGGCGGAGGAGATGCGCAAGGTCGGCCCACCCGTTCGCGTGTGGAGCCGCGGCGTCGACCGTGACCGCTTCGATCCGGCCCGGCGCAGCGAGGCTTGGCGGAAGCGCCACGGCTGGGGCGGCGAGGACGTGGTGCTGCTCTTCTTCGGCCGGATCGTGCTCGAAAAGGGCGTCGATCGGTTCGTCGAAGCGGTCCAGCGGCTGCGGGCGGCGGGCCACTCGGCCAAAGCCCTGGTCGTCGGCGAAGGTCCCGCGCGCGACCGGTTCGCGGCGCTTCCAGATACCGTCTTCACCGGCCACCTCGATGGTGAGGCGCTGGGCGAAGCGGTGGCAAGCGCCGACATCATGATCAGCCCCAGCACCTCGGAAGCGTTCGGTAATGTCGTCCTCGAAGGCATGGCGTCGGGCCTCGCGGTGGTGAGCGCCGATGTGCCGAGCGCAAGCACCCTCATTGAGCCAGGCAAAACAGGCCTGCTGTGCGATCCGGCGTCGCCCGACGCTTATGTCGAGGCGGTTGCTTCGTTGATCGCCGATCCCGGCCGCCGCCGCGCAATGGGTGCCGCCGCACGCGAGGCATCGGCGCGCTTTTCGTGGGAAGAAGCCTCGCTCAGCGTCGAGCGGGCTTATCAGGAATTGCTCACCGCTGGCCCTTGAAGCCCTGGGCGACGACGTACCATTCGCTCGAACCTTTACGGCTGGCCGGTGGCTTGGCGTGCTTTACGGTCGTGAAGTTGCGCTTGAGCTCGGCCACCAGCGCGTTATCGGCGCCGCCCGCCAGCACCTTGGCGACGAATGCGCCGCCCGGCTGAAGGATTTCGCGAGCGAACTCGAGCCCCGCTTCGACCAGCCCCATCGTCCGCAAATGGTCCGTCTGCTGATGACCGACGGTGTTGGCGGCCATGTCGGACAGCACGAGGTCGGCCGGCCCGCCGAGCGCGGACTTGAGCTTATCGGGCGCGCTGTCTTCCATGAAGTCCATCTGCAGGATGTCGACGCCCTCGATCGGGTCGGTCGGCAGCAGGTCGATGCCAACGACCCGCGCCTGCGGAATTTTGCGCCGCACCACCTGGCTCCAACCGCCCGGCGCGATGCCAAGGTCGACCACGGCCCGAACACCCTTGAGAAGGGAAAAGCGTTCGTCGAGCTCGATCAGCTTGAACGCCGCACGGCTGCGATAATTCTCCGCCTTCGCACGCTGCACATAAGGGTCATTGAGCTGGCGTTCGAGCCACCGGATCGAGGAATCCTTTCTGCCCTTGGCGGTCTTGACCCGCTTCAAAGCTGCCAGCCGTCGCGCGCCATCAGCGAGCGCAAGATCCCTTCACGAATGCCGCGGTCGGCGACGCCGAGCTTCTGTGCCGGCCAGATTTCGATGATCGCTTCCAGGATCGCGCAGCCGGCGACGACCAGGTCGGCGCGTTCGGTGCCGATGCAGGGCAGCGCCGAGCGCTCTTCATAATCCATGCCGGCAATCATGTCGCTGATCGAGCGCATGGCGTCGATCGGGACGTGCAGGCCGTCGACTGCGCGCCGGTCGTAGCTCGGAAGGGCGAGGTGGACGCTCGCCAGCGTCGTCACCGTGCCACTGGTGCCGAGCAGCCGGATGTCGTCGCCATGTTCGGGCAGGATTGCCGCGAAATTGGCAAAGGCGCGGCGCGCACGCTCGCGCATGCGCTTGTAGGCGAGCAGCCGCTCGGGCCCTTCGAGCGCTTCCTTGCCTTCGCTTTCGGTCAGGGAAACGACGCCCCAGGGCGCGCTCCACCAACTGCGTATTTTCGGCGTACCGTCGATATGGTCGATCAGGACCAGCTCGGTCGATCCGCCACCAATGTCGAAGATCAAGGCGGGCCCGTCGCCCGGCTCGAGCAATTTGTGGCAGCCGAGGACCGCCAGCCGCGCTTCTTCCTGAGGCGGGATGATGTCGAGGACGATGCCGGTCTCGTCGCGCACGCGGTCGGCGAACTCGCGCCCGTTCTTGGCCCGGCGGCAGGCCTCGGTCGCGACCGAGCGCGACAGCGAGACGTTGCGGCGGCGAAGCTTGTCGGCGCAAACGCCCAGGGCGCCGACGGCGCGGTCCATCGCGTCCTGCGCCAATTCGCCGCTCAGCGAGAGCCCCTCGCCCAGACGCACGATGCGCGAGAAAGCATCGATGACGGTGAAGCCCTTTTCGTTCGGGCGCGCGATCAGCAGCCGGCAATTGTTGGTGCCGAGGTCGATCGCTCCATAGGTATGGCGATGCGCCTCCCGCCGCAGCTGAGGCTTGGTTTCCGATGGCCCGCCCGCACTGGGATGATCCTGGTGCAAGGCCGGCGCACTGGCGACTCCCTGCGCCATGACACACGCCCGTTCCTGTCTGCACCGCCTGTCACAAGGCGGCTGACTTGATTGCGTTTAATCACAATTTGCCGGGTTTGGGCAAGTCTGAGCGCCCAATCAGCGCTTCAGGCGGCGTTGACCGGGGGAAATCCACTGACTATCTCGCCCGCTTCCAAGCTGCCCCGTCGTCTAATGGTAAGACTACGGACTCTGACTCCGTCAATCGAGGTTCGAATCCTCGCGGGGCATCCACTTCACTTGCCGATTGTTTTGGCGACCGCTTCGCGCCAGCCGGCGACCAACTGCCGGCGGCGGTCCTGGTCCATCGCCGGCGTGAAGGTATCGCGCCGCTGCCAGGTCGCGGCCACCGCATCGACGCTGTCCCAGACCCCGGTCGCAAGACCCGCGAGAAAGGCCGCGCCAAGCGCCGTCGTTTCGACGTTCTGGGGCCGCTCGACCGGACAATCGAGGATGTCGGCGAGGAACTGGCAGAGCCAGCCGTTCGCCGCCATGCCACCGTCGATACGCATTGCCGAAGGCGGTTCGGCGCCGTCCCGCGCCATCGCTTCGGCCAGATCGAAGGTCTGGTAGGCGACCGCTTCGAGCGCCGCCCGCGCGAGGTGAGCGCCGCTCGCGTCGAGGGTCAGGCCGAAAATCGCGCCGCGCGCATCCGGATCCCAATAAGGCGCGCCGAGCCCGACGAATGCGGGGACCATGTAGACGCCGTGGCTGTCGGGGACGCTATTCGCCAAGCTGTCGGTCTCGGCTGCGTCGGAAATTACGCCAAGGCCGTCGCGGAGCCATTTGACCGCCGCTCCGGCGACGAAGATCGACCCTTCGAGCGCGTAGCTAATCTCGCCATTCAACCGATAGGCAGGCGTGGCCAGCAGGCGGTGGCGCGAGGTGACGGCCTCGCTGCCCGTGTTGACCAGCATGAAGGCACCCGTGCCGTAAGTGCACTTGGCCATACCCGGGTCGAAACACGCCTGGCCGAATAGCGCCGCCTGCTGGTCGCCCGCCATGCCCGCAATCGGCAATTGCACGTCAAACAGGCCGGGAGCGGAAGTGCCGAAGAGATGGCTGTTGTCGTGGACCTTGGGCAGCAGCGTTTCGGGCACGCGGAATAGCTTGCACAGGTCACTGTCCCAGCATTGGCGGCGGATGTCGTAAAGCGAGGTCCGCGACGCATTGGTGACGTCGGTGGCGTGGACCGCTCCGCCCGTCAGGCGCCACAGCAGGAAACAGTCGATCGTCCCGCAGGCGAGCTCGCCTTTCTCCGCCCGGTCGCGCGCGCCCGGCACGGCATCGAGGATCCAGGCGATCTTGGCGGCCGAGAAATAAGGATCGAGCAGCAGGCCGGTGCGATCCCGCACCAGTTCTTCCGCGCCTTGCGCCTTCAACGCCGCGCATTGCTCAGCCGTGCGGCGATCCTGCCAGACGATTGCGCGGTGGATCGGTTCGCCGGTCGCTCGGTCCCACACGACGATCGTCTCGCGCTGGTTGGTGATGCCGATGGCCGCGACGCGTGTCGCGTCCACTTCGCCCAGGACCGCGCGCGTAACGTCGAGCGTGTCGGACCAGATACGCTCGGGATCGTGCTCGACCCAGCCCCGCTGCGGATAATGCTGGTCGAATTCGCACTGGGCGACGGCGACCGCGCGCGCCTCGCGGTCGAACACAATCGCCCGGGTCGATGTCGTCCCCTGGTCGATCGCGAGAACATGATCCGCTTGCCCCACGAGCCGAGCATAAGCGGCGGCGGACGACCCCGGAAGGGGTTCTCATCTCGCGCCGGGCGACCTATGCGCCCGCCGATGCCATTCGAAGTCAGCGCAAGCGAGCGAGGCGACGGGTTCGAGTTCAGCGTCCGCTCGGGCGACGAGCACCGCGCCTACCTCGTTCCCACAGCCACGCATCAGGATTTCAACGCATTCTACCGTCAGCTTGCTGACGATTTCGGGACGCGCCCGCCGCACGACTATGTCAGGGCGGCGCAGCGCGAATCCTCACCGATCCGCTGGCATCCGCTTCTTACCGAGAACGTCCACGAGGAGATCCTGGTCGGTTACGGCGATCCGGCCGTGCTCCGGACCGACGACGGCTGGTGGCTGGTTGCAACGTCGAACGACGCGCCCAACGCTTTCCCGATCCTCCACTCGGAAGACCTGGATCACTGGGAGCCGAGGGGATTCATCTTTCCGAAGGGGCGGGAGCCGGACTGGGCCGCCAAAGGCACCCAGGTCGCGGACTTCTGGGCGCCGGAAATGGCGAAGATCGGCGAGGAATATTGGACCGTGTTCACGGCCCGCCAGGCCAGTAACGCGCTGGCCATCGGGCTTGCGCGGGCGCCCTCGCCGCTCGGCCCGTGGGCCGACAACGGCCAGCCGCTAGTCACCGGCCAGCCGCTAGATACGACCGGTCTCGGTTACGATCAGGACCACCCGACGATGAGCGGTGGAGTGATCGACTCCCACCTCTTCGTCGATCCGCAGGATGGCCGCCGCTATCTGTTCTGGAAGGACGATACGAACGGTGTCTGGCCGCGCCCGCTAGCGATGTTGCTGAGGCGGCACCCCGAACTGATTCCTGCCCTGTTTGAAAGCGCGGCGGACCAGCGGACTGCGGCCTTTGCGGCGGCGCTCATTCCCTGGGCCAACCAGCAGCGGCCGATGACGCGCTTCTTCACGATGGGACCATTGATCGAGGCGGCACTCGACAACTGGCAACAGGTGCGCGCGGTCCTCACCGATTTCGGGCTTGCGGCCACGACCATTGTCGAGGCGATGACGACGCCGCTGCGCGGGCAGGTGATCGCCGATGACGGCCGATCGCTGATCGGAGAGGATCAGATCGTCCTCACCAACGACCAGGATTGGGAGGGCCATCTGATCGAGGGCCCCTTCGTGACGTACGAAGCAGGCCGCTATTGGCTGTTCTACGCCGGCAACGACTTCGGCACTCCCGCCTATGGCATTGGCGTGGCCGTCGCCGACCACCCGCTCGGGCCCTATACCAAGCAGGGCGAGCCGCTGCTCCGGTCGACGAAGGAATGGGTGGCGCCGGGCCATGCCTCCGTCGCGCCGGGACGAGACGGCCGGCCGCAGCTGTTCTTCCACGCCTTCCATCCGGGGACCGGCGGCTACAACACCTTTCGCGCGCTGCTCACTGTCGGCCTCGGGTTCAGCCCGGACCGCGTCGACATCGTCGGGCTGGATTAGTCGCGGCTGACGTTGCCGCCGTTGGCGACCGCCATCGAGACCTGCGGGTTGCCGCTGTAGTGGATGTCGCCGCCGGCATTGACCGCGGCATTAAGCGTGTTGCGGGCGCGGACGTAGATGTCGCCGCCGGCATTGACCGCGGCCGACACTTCGGCGGCGTCGACCGCGCGAACGTCGATCGTCCCGCCGGCCGACACTGCCGCGGCGAGGTCGCTCACCGGCCCATAGCCGCGGGCCGCGATGATCCGGCCGCCGCCCTGGATCGCAACGTCGGGCATGGTCGGCGTTTCGATGCGAATATGCAGCGGGTAATTGCGCGGGCAACCGGCGTTGCAGGCTTCGATCCGCAGCTTGCCGTCGCGCTTCATTGAGAAGCGGGTGTACGCCGTGCTTCCACCGAGCAAAGTCACGCGCTGGACCGGACCGGGCACGATGTCGACGTCGCCGCCGCCCACCAGCTCAATCGACCGGAACGGCGCCACGGGCACGTTTTCGGCCGCGTGGACCTGGGCCGGCAGCGACAACAGGCCGACGACGAAAGGAAGAAGGATACGCATGGGAAGGCTCCTGGCTGATTCGCTACATTTGTAGCGCTACGTTTGTAGTGCGTCTAGCCCCGTGCGATGATTTTCTGCACTGTCGGCGCCATGGCCGCTGCGCTCACCATCATCGGCAGCTTCATCAGCCCCTATGTCCGCAAGGTGCTGGCCTGCATCAACCTCAAGGGCCTGGCCTATGAGGTCGACCCGATCACGCCCTTCTTCGGCAATGACGAGTTCGAGCGGCTGAGCCCGTTGCGGCGCATCCCGGTGCTGATCGACGGCGATTTCAGCATCTCCGATTCCTCGGTGATCTGCGCCTATCTCGACGAAGCTTATGGCGGGCATGCGCTGTTCCCCGCCGACCCGAAGGATCGGGCCCGCGCCCGCTGGTTCGAGGAATATGCCGACACGCGCCTCGGCGACGTCTTCATCTGGGGCCTGTTCTACCAGAAGGTCGTGCACCCGCTGGTCTGGGGCGAGCCCGGAGACCAGGCGCGGATCGAGCAGGCGCTGGCCACCGATATCCCCGCCGCCCTCGACTATCTCGAGCTGCAGCTGCCGGCGGACGGCTTCCTGTTCGGAGAGATCGGCGCCGCCGACATCTCCATCGCCAGCTTCTTCCGCAACGCCGCTTATGCCGACTTTACGCCGGATCCGGCGCGCTGGCCGCGGACCAGCGCCTTCGTCGAGCGAACGCTCGCCCATGCTTCGATCGCCGCGCTCCTGCCGTTCGAGGACGTGCAGCGCAGCGCCGCCATCTCCGGCCGCCGTCAGGCCCTGCTCGACGCCGGAGCGCCACTGACCGCGACGAGCTGGGGGTTGCGCGAACCGCGCAAGGGGAAGATGCGGCTCTAACTGCGGCTCAGTGCTGCTGACCGGAGATCCAATGTTCGAAGCGGGTCCGCAGCGACGGCCGCGAAGGAATGTAGCCCTGCTCGATCTCAGGTTCGGCGACCTCAGCGTCCTCCTCGCCTTCGTAGAGCGTCAAATTGGCCGGAAGCCTGGGCCGCAGCGTCTCGCGGCCGCGCAGCAGGTCCTCGGCCATCGCCAGCGAGCGGTGGACGTCATCGGCGGTGAAGGGCTTCATCAGGCAGCCGAGCGCAAGGTCAGGCATCGGGAAGCGCGGCGCCTTGCCGCTGACCAGCAGGCACGGAACGCCGAGCTCGTTGAGGCGCACGGCGACCGGGAAGCCGGTGCTGCCCCGGGCCAGGTGAAGGTCGAGCAAAGCGAGGTCGGGATCATGATCCTCGGCCGCTGCAATGGCACTGTCGGCATCGTCGGCCATGCCGACGACGCGGTAGCGCGGATTGTCCTCGACCAGATATTTCAGCGTGACTGCAAGCTGCGAATCGTCCTCGACGATCAGGATTCGTAACACGGTGCGGCGCCCTCCCCCGGGTTTCCGGCTAGGGAAATTCCCCCCGAAAAATCCGTGACTTGGATGGTTGCCCGGATCGCGCGCCATGCGAATCCCCAGTGAACGAAGTTAACGCCGAGCCGAGTCCGCCGCGCGCCAAAGCGAAGAGACGCCCCGAACTTTAAGGCCCGGAGCGCCTCTTGCACCCCTTGAACGGCAACCCGCTTAGCTGCGGTAGAAGATGTGCGCACCGATCTTCTGGTCGCGGCTGAGACGGCGGCCCCACGACGGCGCAACGTAGGTCGCGTGGTACCAGAGCACGTCGCTGCCGACGCTCGGGATGACATTGGATGCGGCGAGCCGGGCAATGCCCTGGGCGCGGGCCCAGCTGGCCGAAGCGGCGTCGACCTGCGGATACTGGCCGGTGCGCGGATTGACGAACGAGAACTGCCAGGGCTGCGTCATCGTGCCGCACCAGCTCGACGGATACTTGCCCGACGCGGCGCGGTTCATGATGACCCGGGCGACGGCCAGCTGGCCTTCCAGGGTTTCGCCGCGGGCTTCGAAATAGACGGCGGTGGCGAGGCAGTTGGTCTGCTCGTCCAGCGCAGCGCCGGCGCTATACTTCTGGACCAGCGCGGCAAGCGGCCAGCCGCCCTTGTACAGCCAGGCGGCCTCGGTCGCGATCGCGGCCGGAAGCTTCGCCGTCACGGACTGAGCAGGCTGGGACTGGGTGATGGTGCCGTAAGCGTTGGCGACGGCAGTGGTGGCAGCAACGGCGGTCTGGGCGACGGCCTTGGAGACCATGGCCGCGGCGGGAGCCGCAGCCCGGCCCAGCGGCTGGGCGGCCTGGTCGGCGTCGAGCGACGCAACGGCCGCCTTGACGTCGATCGGGAGACCCTGCGCCGAAGCTTCGCTCGACACGAGGCCAAGCATGCAAAGACCTATGACTGCGGACGCCAGGCGGCCGCCGAGAAGTTTCACCACTGATGTATTGCCCTTGTCTGGCGGGCGGCCCGCTGGAGGCGCCGTTGGCGCTCTTTAATTCCAGCGGGTTTTGCCCGTCTTGCCCGGAGCCGCGGCTTCTCAAAAAAGGCCGGTTGGCTCACTCGCTCTCAATTGCTGAAGCCCAGATATGAGATTGGTTAACGCCCGCCAACCCACCTAGCGGTGAACCGGTGGATGGAAGCGATGGAATCCGGAACCCTTTCACTTCATTCAGTTTTCTGAAGATCTGTTAAGCATTTCGGCTCGCTTCACCCATGCTTTCAGGCGCCCGGTCGCAGGTGTAACGAGAACCGTCCCAAACTGGAGCGCGACCAATGGCCAAATGGCTGATGAAATCGGAACCCGAGGCTTACGGCTGGGCCGATCTGGTGCGCGACGGCGCGACCGAATGGGACGGCGTCCGCAACAACGCCGCGCGGCTTCACCTCAAAGCCATGCAACCCGGCGACGAGGCCTTCTTCTACCACAGCATGTCCGACAAGGCGGTGGTCGGGATCATGCGCATCGTCCGCGCCGCCGAGCCCGACCCCAAGGCGCCCGACTGGGTCCGGGTCCGGGTCGAGCCGCTGCGGCCGCTGGCAAGGGCCGTGACCCTGGCCGAGATCAAGGCCGAGCCCGCGCTCGCCAGGATGGAACTGATCCGCCAGTCGCGGCTCAGCGTGGCGCCGGTCCGCGATGAGGAATGGAAGCGGGTTCTGGAAATGGCGGGCGCTTAAGGTCACTAAAGTCACTCGGTTGTGCAGCTTTTTCGTGAACTTAAGACGACGGTGTCGGGCGGAAGGGCGACAAGGAATGAGAAAGCCGGGCATCGCACTGACTAAGGCACAAAGCAGGCCCTGTAGGAAAATGGTTTGTTTGCCTTCGGCTGCGTGTTGGCTAGGCTCTTGTGGCTCGGGGCGGAGGGTGCGTGACCAACAAGCTGTTCTACGGCGACAATCTCGATGTGCTGCGCGAGCATATTGCGAGCGAGAGCGTCGACCTCATCTATCTCGACCCGCCGTTCAACTCGAACGCAAACTACAACATCCTTTTCAAGTCGAAGACGGGCGACGGCTCCGACGCGCAGATCGAGGCATTCGAAGACAGCTGGCACTGGAACGACCATGCCGAGGATGCCTTCGACCAGGTGATCCGCAGCGGCAACACCGCGGCGGCGGAGTTGCTCCGTGCGATGCGCGGCTTCCTCGGCGAGAACGACATGATGGCCTATCTCGCGATGATGGCGATCCGGCTAATCGAGCTGCACCGGGTGCTGAAGCCGACGGGGAGTCTGTACCTGCACTGCGACCCGACCGCTTCGCATTATTTGAAGCTGCTGTTGGATGCGGTTTTTCGACCAGAGAATTTCCGAAGCGAAATCGTCTGGAAGCGAACCAGCGCGCACAATTCAGCAAAGCGCTACGGTCCGATCCACGACACAATACTTTTCTACACGAAGAGCAGTTCATACACCTGGAATGTACTCTTCCGAGGCTATGACGAGAGCTATATCAAGAGCCACTTTGGAAATATCGATGAGAATGGCGCTCAATTTTACGCTGGGGACTTAACGGGACCCGGCAAACGCACGGGACCAAGCGGACAGGCATGGCGCGGTTTCGACCCCACAAGCAAAGGAAGGCATTGGCAACCCGCATCCTATCTGTACACCAAGTACAAAGAACTCACCGGAGAGGATCTCGCGCAGTACGAGTTACTCGACCGTTTCGATAAGCTCGACGAAGCGGGTCTAATCTATTGGCCGACGAAGCAGGGCGGCTTCCCGCGATACAAGCAGTACCTTGCAGATCGTGAGGGAATGCCGGTGCAAAGTGTTTGGACGGACATTGATCCGGTGAACTCCCAAGGACGTGACCGCCTTGGATACCCTACACAAAAGCCTCAGGCGCTGCTCGAACGCATCATCGCTGCCTCCTCCAACGAAGGCGACGTCGTGCTCGACCCGTTCTGCGGCTGCGGCACGGCCGTTCATGCGGCGCAGAAGCTCGCGCGGCAGTGGATCGGGATAGATGTCACTCACCTCGCGATCAGTCTGATCGAGAAGCGCCTCAAGGACGCATTCCCCGGTATTGAGTTTGAGGTGCACGGCACGCCGAAGGACCTGGCGTCGGCGCAGGACCTAGCCCTGCGAGACAAGTACCAATTCCAGTGGTGGGCGGTGTCGATGGTCGATGCGCTGCCATTCGGCGGCAAGAAAAAGGGCGCCGACGGCGGGATCGATGGGATCATTTACTTCAAGCCGGACGGCAAGCGGACGGAGAAGGCTCTGGTGTCGGTGAAGGGCGGCGGCAACGTCTCTGTGAACATGATCCGCGACCTGCACAGCGCCATGGAGCGCGAGAAAGCGCCGATCGGCGTGTTCATCACGGCCTCTCTGCCAACGCGGCCAATGGAAACCGAAGCCGCTGCGGTTGGTCGGTTCGAGGACGAATGGGGCCGGACCTATCCCCGTTTGCAGATCATCACGCTCGCCGAGCTGTTTCAGGGCAAGAAGCCGGACATTCCCTTCGTCGATCCGGCAAGCGTGAAGCGGGCGAAGAAGGAAGATGCCGGCGCGGGCAAGCAGGGGAGTTTCCTGTGAGGGTAAGTATCTGACGAACCAATCTGGTAAGTTGAGTCCGCAAGCTGGTGGTTGACTTCTGGACAATATGTCCTAACTGGGGTGCAGATCTCCCTCGGTGCTTCGGTGCCGGGGCGCGCGGCGGCCCTTCGGGGTCGCCGTTGCTTTTTTGGGGCCTCGACTAGTGCGAACACGGGTCTACGTTGACGGGTATAACCTCTTCTATGCTTGCCTGAAGGGCAGTCCTTACAAGTGGCTTAACGTCCACGCGCTCGTCGCCAATCAACTGCCACGAAACAGCATCGACAAGGTGCGCTATTTTACCGCTCAGGTAAGCGCACGCCCGCATGATCCCGATCAGCCGCAACGGCAGCAAACCTACTTGCGAGCGCTTGCGACCGTGCCGCAGATCGAAATTCATTTCGGCCATTTTCTCACACACGAGATCAGCATGCCTGATGCTGCGGCATGGAAGGCTGGCCGGTACCAACCGATGCGCGTGATGAAGACCGAGGAGAAGGGCTCGGACGTCAACCTGGCGACCCACCTGCTGGTCGATGCGTTCGACGACGCGTTTGATGTCGCGGTAGTCATCAGCAATGACAGCGACCTGAAGGAGCCGATCCGGCTGGTTCGAAGCCGCTTCGGCAAGCGCATTGTCCTCCTTGGGCCGAAGACCACCCGGATCAGCGGAGCGCTTCGACCATTGGCCGATTACATTCGCCAGTTCGGCCCTAACGCGTTGGCCAAGGCTCAATTCCCTGCGCAGATGCAAGACCGCGTGGGCGCTTTTCACAAACCCAAAGGTTGGTGACGTCGCGAGCTTCCTCCACGGCCCGGAGCCTGCTCTGAGGCGCCTTCGACTGCCTCGACAGGCTCGGGACAGGCAAGCTTCGGACGAACGGGTGAGGGCTTGGGCCCCGGCCTGCGCCGGGGAACAGGTCAGGCCGCTTCGCTCCGCCGGCTCGCCCGCTTGCGCCACTAACGCTCGCTCTCACGAATACTGCGCATTGTTGCCGCTCACTTGGTGACGTCGAACGGGTTGTCCTCCCGTTCGGTCGGTCCCCGCCGGCCGATCTGAGGACTCGCTCTCTTGCTTAGCTCGCGATGCCCCCTCACCCCGACCCTCTCCCGCGGAGGGGAGAGGGAGGCTTATGCGGCCTCCGCCTTCCGTGACGCCCGCTTGCGCTCATGCGGGTCGAGGTACCGCTTGCGGATGCGGATCGCCTTGGGGGTGACCTCGACCAGCTCGTCGTCCTGGATGTAGGCGATGGCCTGTTCCAGGCTCATGCGGCGCGGCGGGGTCAGGCGAATGCCTTCGTCCTTGGGGCCGCTGGCGCGGAAGTTGGTCAGCTGCTTGGACTTAAGCGGATTGACCTCGAGGTCCTGGATCTTGGCGTTCTCGCCGATCACCATGCCTTCGTAGAGCGGCTCGCCGGGCGAGACGAACAGCACGCCGCGCTCTTCCAGCGCGCTCAGCGCATAGGCCACGGCCGGGCCCTGCTCCATCGAGATGAGGACGCCGTTCTGGCGGCCCTGGATCGCGCCCTTGTAGGGGCCGTAGCGTTCGAACAGGCGGTTCATGATGCCGGTGCCGCGCGTGTCGGACAGGAACTCGCCGTGATAGCCGATGAGGCCGCGGCTGGGCGCGCTGAACGTCAGGCGGGTCTTGCCGCCGCCCGAGGGGCGCATGTCGGTCATCTCCGCCTTGCGCAGCGCCATCTTGTCGATGACGGTGCCGGAGAATTCGTCATCGACGTCGACGACCACGGTCTCATAGGGCTCCTCCCGGCCGTTGGGGCCGTCGCGGAAGAGGACGCGCGGGCGGCTGATCGACAGCTCGAAGCCTTCGCGGCGCAGGGTCTCGATGAGGACGCCGAGCTGGAGCTCGCCCCGGCCGGCGACTTCGAAGCTGTCGTTGTCGGCGGCCATGGTGACGCGGATCGCGACATTGCCCTCGGCCTCGCGCTCGAGGCGATCGCGGATGACTCGGCTCTGCACCTTGTCGCCGTCGCGTCCGGCATAGGGGCTGTCGTTGACGCTGAAGCTCATCGCCAGGGTCGGCGGGTCGATCGGGCGGGCGTGAAGCGGCGCGCTGACCGACGGGTCGGCGAAGGTGTTGGAAACGGTCGCCTTGATGAGGCCGGCGATGGCGACGATCTCGCCCGCTTCGGCGCTGTCGACCGAAACGCGCTCGAGCCCGCGGAAGGCGAAAATCTTGGTCGCGCGGCCTTCCTCGACGAGGTTGCCGTCGACGTCGATGGCCTTGATCGGCATGTTCATCTCAAGCCGGCCGCTGTCGATGCGCCCGGTGAGGATGCGGCCAAGGAACGGGTCGCGATCCAGGAGCGTGGCAAGCATTCGGAACGGCCCGGCATCGACGCGCGGCGCCGGGACATGGCTGACGATGGTTTCGAAGAGCGGCGTCAAGTCGCCTTCGCGGACGTCGTCGGTGAGCCCGGCGTAACCGGCGCGGCCGCTGGCGTAGAGCGTCGGGAAGTCGAGCTGCTCGTCATTCGCCTCGAGGTTGAGGAACAGCTCGAACACTTCGTCGAGCACTTCGGCGGGACGGGCGTCGGGGCGGTCGATCTTGTTGACGACGACGATCGGCTTGAGGCCTAGCGCAAGCGCCTTGCCGGTGACGAACTTGGTCTGCGGCATCGGCCCTTCCGCCGCGTCGACGAGCAGGATGACGCCGTCGACCATCGACAGGATGCGCTCGACCTCGGCGCCGAAGTCGGCGTGGCCTGGCGTGTCTACGATGTTGATGTGGGTGCCGCGCCATTCGACCGAGGTGCACTTGGCGAGGATGGTGATCCCGCGCTCTTTCTCGAGGTCGTTCGAATCCATCGCCCGCTCCTCGACACGCTGGTTGTCGCGGAAGGTGCCCGACTGGCGGAAGAGCTGGTCGACAAGGGTCGTCTTGCCGTGATCGACGTGCGCGATGATCGCGACGTTGCGCAGGTTCATGCTGATTTTTCCGGAAAAATTGATTGGCGGCCCCATAGTGAAAGTGGCCCGATGTTGCAATGCAGCATGAACGGCTCCTTCGCTCAGGCGTTGTAACGCATGAAACCGGCAATCAGTGGAGGATTATCAATGCCCCGTGGAGCCTATACGTCGAAGCAGGAACGCAAGGCCGAACATATTGAGGAAAGCTACGAAAAGCGCGGAGTCGGCAAGAAGGAAGCCGAAGAGCGCGCGTGGCGGACCGTCAACAAGCAGGACAAGGGCGGCAAGAACGCCGGCCATGGCCGCTCGTCGAGCCGGAGCGCCGCCGCAAAGAAGGGTTGGGAAACCCGCCGCCGCCGAGGCAACGGCTAAGAGCTAGGGCTTAAAGCCCTCGTTCGAGAATCTCGATCGCGCGCTCCACCGCGCGCAGCTCGCTGTGGGCGAGTCGTTCGAGCTTGCGCAGCAACTGGCTGGCGCTCGACGAACTGGTTTCGAGATACTGGCGGCCGTTGTCGGTCAGGCGCAGCGCCAGCCGGCGGCGATTGTCGGGATCCTGGGTGCGCTCGACCAGGCCGGCGCGGACCAGCGTATCGACCGACCGGCTGACCGCGGGCGCGCCGCGGCCCACTTTGCGCGCGATCTGGTTGAGGGTTGCGGGCTCGCTGGCGACGATCGCGGACAGCAATTTGCGCCGGGCGCGCTCGGCGCGCTCGGCCGGTCCATCCGCGACCCACGACTGGGCAACGCTGCTGAACCGCGACGCAATGGCCGCAGGAGTCGACCCCCCGAACATGATTGTATCGTAACAAATATTTGCGGCCTCGCAAAGTTGTGTTGAACATCGACCTCATTGCGAGCGGAGCGAAGCCATCCAGCAGGCGCGCAAACTGGATTGCTTCGTCGCTCCACTCCTCGCAATGACGATCGATGAAATCCCGCCAATCGATCCCGCGCAATGTCTGGGCCCTGGGCTTCGTCAGCCTGCTGATGGACCTGTCGAGCGAGATTTATCACGCGCTGCTGCCCGCCTTCGTGACGTTGGTGCTCGGTCTGCCGGCGACGATGCTCGGCGCGATCGACGGGGTCGCGGAGGCGACGGCGAGCTTCGGCAAGCTCGTCTCCGGGCGCCTTTCCGACCGAAGCCGCTACCGCAAGCCGTGGATCCTGCTCGGCTACGGCCTGGCGGCCTTGTCGAAGCCTTTGTTCCCGCTCGCGACCAGCGGGCCGATGGTGCTTGGCGCCCGTTTCGCCGACCGCGTCGGCAAGGGCATTCGCGGCAGCCCGCGCGACGCGATGGTCGCCGACGAGACGCCGCCGGAAATCCGCGGCCGCGCCTTCGGCTTGAGGCAATCGCTCGACACGGTCGGCGCGCTGCTGGCGCCGGTCGTCGCGATCGCGCTGATGTGGCTGCTGGCCAACAACATCCGCGCCGTCTTCTGGATCGCCGTCATCCCCGCCGCTTTGTCGTTCCTCACCGCCTGGCTCTTCCTGCGCGAGCCCAGCGTGCAGAATGCGCAGCTCAAGCGCTCGCCCTTGTTTTCCGGCTTCCGTCATCTCGACCGTGAAACGCGGCGGCTGCTGGCGGTAGGATTCCTGTTCACGCTGGCGCGCTTTTCCGAAGCCTTCCTGATCCTCAAGGGCATCGACATCGGGCTATCCGAAGCCTGGTCGCCGCTGACGCTCGCCATCTTCAACCTGGCCTATGTCGCGCTCGCCTATCCGGCCGGAGCGCTCAGCGACCGGATGAAGCCGCGATCGATCCTGATGGCGGGCATGGTCGTGCTGATCGGCGGCAACCTCGTGCTTGCCCGCAGCGACGGCTTCGCGGGCCTCGTCATCGGTGTGACCTTGTGGGGGGCACACATGGCGCTGACCCAGGGCATCTTCGCGCGGATGATCGCGGACAGCGCGCCCGAGGAGCTGCGCGCGACCAGCTTCGGCGCCTTCTGGTTCGTGACCGGGATCGCCAGCCTGCTCGCCGGCGTCGGCGCGGGGATGCTGTGGGATCGCCACGGCCCCGGCGCGACCTTCATCACCAGCGCCGTCGTCGCCGCAGTTGCATTGGCGATGTTGAGCCTGCTCCCTGACCGGCGAACGCCAACCGCCTGATTCCCGGTCTAGCGTGTGAAGCGCTCGCCCTTTTCGGCCTTGTCGAGCAGAAGGTTCGAGAAGCTGAAGTCCGCGCCCATTCGCGCTTCCTGGCGCTTCAGCCCTTCGACGATCTTCGCAAGGCCCTCGCTGTCGGCCCAGAACATCGGCCCGCCGCGATAGACCGGCCAACCGTAGCCGTAGATCCAGACGACATCGATGTCCGAAGCGCGCTGCGCGATCCCTTCCTCGAGGATCTTCGCGCCCACGTTGACCATCGTATAGAGCGTGCGCTCGACGATTTCATCGTCGCTGATCTCGCGCCGCTCGACCCCCTGCTTCTTCGCGAAATCCTCGATGATCTGCTGCACCACCGGCGACGGGCTCGGCTTCCGCTTCTCGTCATAGTCGTAGAAGCCCGCGCCCTTCTTCTGGCCCCAGCGGTCGATCGCGCACAATGCGTCGCGGACATTCTCGATGCGCTGGGGATCGCGGTGCCAGCCGATGTCGACGCCCGCGAGGTCGGCCATCTGGAACGGGCCCATCGGCATTCCGAACTCGACATGGACGCGGTCGACCTGTTCGGGGCTCGCGCCTTCCAGCAGCAGCTTGGTCGCCTCGATCTGACGCGGCATCAGCATGCGGTTGCCGATGAAGCCGTGGCAGACGCCCGCGACCACAGCGACCTTCCGGATTTTCTTGGCCAGCCCCATGGCGGTCAGAAGGACGTCGGGAGCGGTCGCCTTGCCGCGCACGATTTCCAGCAATTTCATGATGTTGGCGGGCGAGAAGAAGTGCATGCCGACGACGTCGGCGGGCCGCGAAATGCTCGCCGCAATCTCGTCCACGTTGAGGTAGGAAGTATTGGACGCGAGGATCGCGCCGGGCTTGGCGATGCGGTCGAGCCGGCCGAACACCTCCTTCTTCACGTCCATGTTCTCGTAGACCGCCTCGATGATGAGGTCGCAGTCGGCGAGGTCCTGGAAGTCGAGCGTGGGGTTGAGCAGCCCCATCGCCTTGCCGACCTGCTCGGCGGTAAGCTTGCCGCGCTTGGCGCTGGCTTCGTAGTTGCGGAGCATGACGCCGGTGCCGCGGTCGAGCGCCTCCTGCCCCATCTCGACGATGGTCACCGGGATTCCGGCCGACAGGAAGTTCATCGAAATGCCGCCGCCCATGGTGCCGGCGCCGATCACGCCGACCTTGCGGACATCGCGCGGTGCAGTGCCTTCGGGCAGGCCGTCGATCTTGCTCGCCTGGCGCTCGGCGAAGAAGAAATATTGCTGCGCGCGCGCCTGCGGGCTGCTCATCAGTTCCATAAAGAGCTTGCGCTCTTCGATGACGCCTTCGGCATAGGGCTTCTGCGTCGCCGCGCGGACCGCTTCGATGTTCTTCAGCGGCGCTTCGAAGCCGCGAAACTTCTTTTCATGCTCGCGGCGGAAATCGTCGAACACGGCCGGATCGACATCGGCGACCTTGTCCTGCCGCTCCGAGGATTTCGGCAGCGGCCGGACATCGCGCACTTCCTCCGCATAGCCGACTGCATGGGGGATGAGCTCGCCTTCGATCAGGCGGTCGATCAGCCCGCAGTCGAAGCCTTGCCTGGCGCCGATCGGCTCGCCGGTCGCGGTCATTTCCAGCGCCTTGCGGACCCCGACGACGCGGGGGAGCCGCTGCGTACCGCCCGCCCCGGGAAGCAGCCCCAATTTGACCTCGGGCGTTCCCAGCTTCGCCTTGGGATCGGCGACGCGATAATGGCAGCCGAGCGCGACCTCGAGCCCGCCGCCGAACGCCGTGCCGTGGATCGCCGCGACGACCGGTTTCGAGCAATTTTCGATCGCGTCGACGACCATTGGCAGCCACGGCTGTTGCGGCGGCTTGCCGAATTCGGTGATGTCGGCGCCGGCGAAAAAGGTCTGGCCTTCGCAGGCAATGACCACCGCCTTTACGCTATCGTCGGCCTCGGCCTCCGCAATCGCATCGACCAGCCCCTGCCGGACGGCCGTCGACAGCGCGTTCACCGGGGGGTTGTTCGACAGAACGATGAGCACCTCGCCATGCTTGCGTGTCGAAATCGGGCTTGCCGGCGGCGCTTCGGTCATGTCGGGTCTCCGACGACGCCGCTACGGTGCTGCTTACAGGGTTGCAAGTGGTGGGATCCGCGTAAAGCATTCACCGGACCCTTGCTCCGTGCGGCCGCGCTGGCCATAGGGACGCCACAGCTCAAACCGCAGGCGAAGTCATGAAAGCGCGTGTGTTCATCACCCTCAAGCCCGGCGTGCTCGATCCGCAGGGCAAGGCCATCCACCACGCGCTGGAGGGCCTCGGCTTTGGCGGCGTCAACGACGTCCGCGCCGGCAAGATGATCGAGCTCGACCTGGCCGACGGCACCGCCGACGAGGCGATCGAGGACATGTGCCGCAAGCTGCTGGCGAACACCGTCATCGAGAATTTCCGCATTGAGAAACTAGAGCCGGCCCAATGAATAGCGCCGTCATCGTCTTTCCCGGATCGAACTGCGACCGCGACCTCGCCGTCGGGATCGAGCTGGTGACCGGGCGCAAGCCGGCGATGGTCTGGCACCGCGATACCGAGCTTCCGGCCGGCACCGACTTCATCGGCGTCCCGGGCGGCTTCTCCTACGGCGACTATCTGCGTTCAGGCGCGATGGCGGCGCGCTCGCCGATCATGCGAGCCGTTTCGGACGCCGCAGCGCGCGGCGTGCCCGTCATCGGCATTTGCAACGGCTTCCAGGTGCTGACCGAGGCGGGGCTGCTGCCCGGCGCTCTGATGCGCAACGGGGCGCTGAGCTTCGTTTGCCGCACCGTTCCGCTTCGCGTCGAGAACAGCCAGAGCCTCTTCACCAGCGGCTATAAATCGGGCGAGGAAATCGCGCTTCCGGTCGCCCACCACGACGGCAATTACCAGGCCGACGCAGCGACTCTCGATCGGCTCGAGGGCGAAGGCCGGGTCGCTTTCCGCTACCTCGACCAGGTCAATGGCTCGGCGCGGTCGATCGCCGGCATCCTCAACGACAGCGGCAATGTCCTGGGGCTGATGCCGCATCCGGAAAGAGCGGTCGAAGCCGCGCACGGCAATGTCGATGGGCGGCGGTTGTTCGAAGGCCTCTTCGAGACCGTCGCGGCTTAGCTGCCGCGCTTGAACCGCACTTCGTGGCAGTTGGCGACGGCCGGCGGCGCCATGCACATCACCGCGCGATCGCGGCCCGGCGTGTCGATCACCCGGGTATAATGGTCGAGGGTCATCGGGTCGACGATGATGACGACGGTCATGGCGTTGGCGCCGACGCTCGAGCCTAGCAAGGCTGCACCCAGCAGGATTCGCGCGAAACGTGCCATGGTCGTCCCCTTTAGGCGCCAACAGCGCCGATTCGGTTGAACCCGAAATGAATGCGCGACGCAGCCCCTTATTCGACGAACGGCGGGAATGCTTGCCCGCGCCCGGGGCCTCAACGCATAAGCTCGGGCGCAGCGCGCCCGTAGCTCAGCTGGATAGAGCACGAGCCTTCTAAGCTTGAGGTCGCAGGTTCGAATCCTGCCGGGCGCGCCATTCCCGTGCAAAACTGGGCACCTTTGATTTGTTGGGTCGCTGCACTCGCGATCAACCTTTTGGCCCTGGCAATCCGTCACGGCCTCACTGCCGACGACCTCAAGAGCACGATCTTCGCTTACCCGACCGGCGCGTCCGATATCGGCTACATGCTCTAGGACGCAGCGCTTTCGAGCATGTCAATGACCGGGCAATCGGGCACATGGCCGCCGGAGCAGCGTTCCACCGTGGACGAGAGCAACTGTTCGAGGCGGGCAAGGTCGGCCATCTTCCGCCTCACCTGCTCCAGATGATGGATCGCAAGACCGCATGCACGACATGGATGCGATGATGTCCGATCCTGCCAGGCGTCAGAAGATGATGGCGAACAGGCTGCTGCTTCTGAGCTCGTCGCGCCTGACGCTCGCTCATGGCCAGAGTATGTTTGTGCTGCTCACATTGCCCGGTGAGCGGAGGGACGCGCATCCGCCCCGCCGCGACGCCGCATTCGGATTGAAATACGACATTGGCAGCCGCACTGGAACTTTATGTGCCGCAATACGGCTGGCAATGGTGGCATCCTGAATGGGGAGGAGAATTCTGGACTAAGGATGTCGATCCCTCAAAGGTCGAACAGTATGACGTCCATGCGATGATCGACCTGGGACCGAGCACGAGCGCACTCGATACAACGCAACAGTTCAACGCCCGCGACATCATTTCCGACCTTGGGGGGACTGCTGGATTGGCGGTATCTGCCTACCCACATTGACCTTGACACTATGTCAAGGTGCATAAGGCCGTCCTCGAGTCTAACAGCGGAAGGAAACTCCAGTGGCTGACCGCCATTACCATCACGATCACCGGGACCATGGTCACGCTGCCGCGGAGTTGACGCGAACCATCATCGATCCCGTCTGTGGCATGCGGGTGGAGGCCGAGACCAGCAAGCATCACCTGGAGCTCGGCGGTTCGACCTATCACTTTTGCAGCGCGCGCTGCCTCGACCGGTTCAAGGTCGATCCGGCCCATTACCTGAACCCGCCCGCCACCGACCCGGCGGTCACGGTTCCGGCCATGGGCGCACTCCCAGAGGCGGCCGAGGGCACGATTTGGACCTGCCCGATGCACCCGGAAGTGCGCCGCCACGGGCCTGGCAGTTGCCCAATCTGCGGAATGGCGCTCGAGCCGCTCGAGCCGACGGTCGATGAAACCGCCAACCCCGAACTGATCGACATGAGCCGGCGCTTGTGGGTCGGCATCGCGCTCAGCATCCCGCTGCTCGTGCTGACCATGGGCGCGGAGCTGTTCGGCTGGGAGCTGCTGCCGATGCGAACCTCGCAGTGGGTGCAGCTCGCGCTGGCGACGCCGGTCGTGCTGTGGGGTGGCTGGCCGTTCTTCGAGCGCTTCTGGGCGAGCCTGAAGACGCGCAACTTCAACATGTTCACGTTGATCGGGCTGGGAATCGGCGTGGCCTATAGCTTCAGCGTCGTCGCAACCGTCGCGCCGCATCTTTTCCCGCGCACGCTGCGGACCATGGGCGGTCTCGTCCCGGTCTATTTCGAGGCCGCGGCGATCATCACGACTTTGGTGCTGCTCGGGCAGGTGCTCGAGCTGCGCGCGCGATCAGCCACGGGCCAGGCGATCCGCGCATTGCTCGGCCTCGCTCCCAAGACCGCGCGGCGGGTGAAGGGCGACGGATCGGAAGAGGATGTCCCGCTGACCGACGTCGAGGTCGGCGACCTGCTGCGCGTGCGGCCCGGGGAAAAGGTGCCGGTCGACGGTATCGTGGTCGAGGGCCGCAGCTCCGTCGATGAATCGATGCTCACCGGCGAGCCGGTGCCGGTCGAGAAGGTCGCCGAGGGCAAGCTCACCGGCGCGACCGTCAACGGCACCGGCACGCTGTTGATGCGCGCCGAGCGGGTTGGCCGCGACACCATGCTGGCGCAGATCGTGCGGATGGTCGCCGCCGCGCAGCGCTCGCGCGCGCCGATCCAGGCGCTGGCCGACAAGGTCTCCGGCTGGTTCGTGCCGGCGGTGGTCCTGGTGTCGGTCGCGGCGTTCGTCGCGTGGAACCTGCTCGGCCCCGCACCGAGCCTGGCGCTGGCGCTGGTCAATGCCATCGCGGTGCTGATTATCGCCTGCCCGTGTGCGCTCGGCCTGGCGACTCCGATGTCGATCATGGTCGGCACCGGCCGCGGCGCCATGGCCGGGGTACTGGTCAGGAATGCCGAGGCGCTCGAGCTGATGGAGAAGATCGACACTCTGGTGGTCGACAAGACTGGCACGCTGACGCTCGGCAAGCCCAAACTGGTGGCCGTCGAATCCGCTACGGGGTTCGACCAAGGCGAGGTCCTGCGTCTGGCGGCGGCGCTCGAGCGCGGCAGCGAGCACCCGCTCGCGGCGGCGATCGTCGAAGGTGCGGAGGAGCGCGGCATGACGGTGCCGGCGAGCAGCGACTTCCAGTCGGTGACTGGCAAGGGTGTCTCCGGGACGGTCGAAGCCAGGGCGGTCGCGCTCGGCAACCGCGCGATGATGACCGACGCCGGCATCGACCCGACGCCGCTCGAGGCAAGCGCCGACGAGCGCCGGGCGCGGGGCGAAGGCGTGATGTTCGCAGCCATCGACGGCAAGCTCGCCGGGCTGGTGGTCGTCGCCGATCCCGTTAAGGAGACCGCTGCCGAGGCGATCGCCGAGCTGCATCGCGAGGGCATCCGCATCGTCATGCTGACCGGCGACAACCGCCGCACCGCCGAAGCGGTCGCGCGCCAGGTCGGAATCGACGAGGTCATGGCCGAAGTGCTGCCCGACCAGAAGCAGGCCAAGGTGCAGGATCTGCGCGCGCAAGGCCGCCGCGTGGCGATGGCCGGCGACGGGATCAATGACGCGCCGGCGCTCGCCGCCGCCGACGTCGGCATCGCGATGGGCACCGGAACCGACGTCGCGATGGAGAGCGCCGCGGTGACCCTGGTCAAGGGGGACCTCGGCGGGATCGTGCGTGCGCGGAAGCTCAGCCGGGCGACGATGCGCAACATCCGCCAGAATTTGTTTTTCGCCTTCGTGTTCAATGCCGCCGCGGTTCCGATCGCGGCCGGAGTGCTCTACCCGTGGTTCCGGATCCTGCTCAGCCCGATCATCGCCGGCGCGGCGATGGCATTCAGCTCGGTCAGCGTGATCGGCAATTCGCTAAGGCTGCGCGGGGTGAAGCTGTGAAGATCGGCGGGGCAGCAGCGGCCGCAGGTGTCACCGAGCGGATGATCCGGCACTACGAGAAGATCGGCCTGATCCCGCGCGCTGCCCGCCGCGATTCAGGCTATCGCGACTATGACGATCGCGACATGCACACTCTCCGGTTCATCGGGCGGGCGCGGGATTTCGGCTTCTCGATCGAGGAGATACGCAGGCTGCTCGAGCTCTGGCGCGACCGCAGCCGCGCGAGTGCCGACGTGAAGGCGCTGGCCCTCGCGAAGGCCGCCGAGCTCAAGCGAAAGGAGCGCGAGCTGCACGCGATGCGCCGCTCGCTCGAGCATCTCGCCTCCTGCTGTTACGGCGACGACCGCCCCGACTGCCCGATCATCGACGAACTTGGCGGTGCCCCAGCCAGCCCCGCGTCCGAGGTTGAAAAACCGCGTCAACGCCCGCATATAGCTCGCACATGAGCATTCGGGCGATCTCCGCGATCCTGATCGCCTTCGCGCTGCTGCTGGCGCCGGCGGTGACGCGCGCGGCCGCCGCCTCTGCCGCGGCTCCCGGCGGACATATGCAGATGATGGGCGGCGCACCGTGCAAGATGCCGCCATCGGGCTCCGATAACCATGACCAGAACGCGGGCAAGAACTGTTGCGTTTCGATGTGCATGGCGGTGGCCATTGCTCCGAAAGAGACGCTGCTCGAAAAGACAGCGCACAGCGCAAATCCGGTCCAGACAGTGCGGACATTCCGCGTCGGCGCTCCGGGCGAACTGCCGACGCCGCCTCCGCGAGACGCCTGAGATCCTACGACTTCACTCGTAATCTCAGGAGATTCCCAATGTTGATGTTTGTGACCGCAGCGGCCCTTGCCGCTGCCGCGCCCGCTGCACCGGCGGCGCAACCGGCTGCTCCCATGCCGATGCCGATGGGTCAAATGGACCATAGCAAAATGAGCATGGACCAGATGAAAGACGGCTGCTGCACGCAGACCGCCGACGGCAAGATGGAATGCAAGATGTCGGGCATGTCCGGCTCTGCAAAACCCAGCCAGGGCCAAAGCGGCCAGTAAGCGGGAAGGCGCCGCCGCTCGCGGCGGCGCCTTTTCCTTTCCGGCCGGGAGCCGGAGAGGCTCAGCCGCTCAACCAGAACAGTGAGAAACATGCTCGACATCGATCGCCGCAGCTTCCTTGCGGGGGGAGCTGCCACCGCCGGCCTCGCGGCCGTCTATCCCGCATGGGCACAGCCGGTCAGCGCCGGCCTCGCCCGGCCGCTGCCGACCCTCGCCGGCCCCGATATCGCGCTGACCATCGGCAATGTCGCCGTCAGGGTCGATGGCAAGGCCAGCCGCGGAATTGCAATCAACGGCACCGTGCCGGGGCCGCTGCTGCGCCTCAAGCAGGGGCAGGACGTGCGACTTAGCGTCACCAATGCTCTGCCGCGCGGAGGAATGGGCGATGGCCAGACCTCGCTCCACTGGCACGGCGTGCTGGTGCCGTTCGCGATGGATGGCGTGCCCGGCGTCAGCTTCCCCGGCATCGGTGCCGGCCAGACGTTCAATTACCAATTCCCCGTCGTCCAGTCGGGGACCTACTGGTACCATAGCCACTCCGGCTACCAGGAGCAGGACGGGGTTTACGGGCCCATCATCATCGAGCCGGCCGGCCCCGACCCGGTCGCGTTCGACCGCGAGCATGTGATCGTGCTCGCCGACCACAGCCTCATGACCGGCGCGACCATCTTCAAGAAATTGAAGCAGATGGGCGGCGGATATTTCAACATGCAGCGCCAGACGCTCTCGGGGCTGCTCGCCGGCCGCGACCTGCCGCCGAAGGAGCGGATGGACTGGGCGAAGATGCGGATGGATCCGGCGGACATTGCCGACGTGACCGGCTCCACCTACACCTTCACGATCAATGGGTACGGCCCGTTCGACAACTGGACCGGCCTGTTTCGCGCCGGTGAGCGCGTGCGCTTGCGGATCATCAACGCCGCCGCACAGACCAACTTCAACGTCCGCATTCCTGACCTCCCGATGACCGTCGTCCAGGCGGATGGCCAGAATGTGAAGCCGGTCACCGTCGACGAATTCCAGATCGGAGTAGCGGAAACCTTCGACGTGATCGTGACGCCGGGGGACCGCGCCTACAGTTTCGTTTCGGAATCGATCGACCGCTCGGGGATGGGCCGGGCGACGCTCGCCCCGCGCGAGGGCATGTCGGCACCGGTACCGCCGCTGCGCCCCCGGCCTCTGCTGACGATGAAGGACATGGGCATGGGCGGCATGGGCGGCATGGGCGGCATGGGCGGCGCGAGCATGCCAGGGATGGACCAGCCCAACCTGCCCAACATCGCCGCGCGCCGCGGAGTCGATCCGTCGGCGGAGCAGAATGCCTCGAAGAACCTGCGGAAGCTCACCGGCTGGAAAGAACCGACCGACCACGGAACGATCAAGGCCGCGGCGGCGGCAACGGCGTCGATGGCGGGAATGGCCGGCATGCCGGGCATGGACCAGGGCTCGATGGCGTCGATGACCGGCATGGACCAGGGGCAAGCGCCGGCCGGGCAGGCGGGCGAGATGGCGGGTATGGACACGGGCGGGATGAACATGGGCCCGATGGACATGCGCGACTTCAGCAAGGCGCCCGAGGTCAAGAAGGGTCCCGGCGTCCAGACCATCTCGCCGATGCCGAGCGACCGCACCGGTGAGCCGCCGCAGGGCCTCGAGGGCATGGATCACCGGGTGCTCACCTACCGCGACCTCGTCGCGCTCGAGCGCAACCCCGACGTGCGGGCGCCGACGCGCCAGCTCAAGCTCCACCTCACCGGCAACATGGAACGCTACATGTGGGGCTTCGACGGCCAGAAGATGAGCGACCCGGCGGACCCGATCCCGTTTCGCCTCAACGAGCGGGTGCGCGTGACGCTGATCAACGACACGATGATGCCGCACCCGATCCACCTTCATGGCCATTTTTTCGAGCTGGTGACCGGGCACGGCACCTACGGCCCGCGCAAGCACACCGTCAACGTCGTACCGGGCGGGACCGTCACCTTCGACCTCACGGCCGACGCACCCGGCGACTGGGCGTTCCACTGCCACAATCTGTTCCACATGACCGCGGGCATGATGCGGGTCGTTACCGTGCGTCCGCTTGCTGGAGATATGCAAAATGAAGCGTCCTAGCCTGATCCTTGTGGCGGGCGCCGCGGCATTCGCGCTGGCGCAGCCGGCGAGCGCGCAGATGAACATGAACATGCCCGGCATGAAGATGCCTGCACCAAAAAAGAAGGCCCCTCCGGCGAAGAAGGCGCCGGCCAAGAAGGGCGCAGCAAAGGCCAAAACCGGAACGTCCAAAACCAGGCCAGGCACTAAGGCCGCGACGGCCAGGAAGACCGCCCCGGCCAAGGCGCGCACCCAGAAAGCAGCCGGCCAGGACATGTCGAACATGCCGGGTATGGAAATGCCGGCCAATCCGCCGGCTGGTCAAAGCGGCGCGTCGATGCCGGGGATGCAAATGCCGGGGCATGACATGTCTTCGATGCCCGGGATGCAGATGCCGGGCATGCCGGCTGCCGAAGCCGCTGGGACTGACCTTCCAGCGGGCAATGCTCCGCCTCCTCCGCCGCCCGCCGATCACGCCGGCGATGCCGTTTACGGAGCGCCGGCGATGGCCATGGGCCGTGAGCATCTGCAGACCTTTCACGGCGGTCAGAAGATGTTTCAGTTGCTCAACAACATCATGGAATATCAGGCGCGCAAGGGCCGCGACGGCTACGAGTGGGACAGTCAGGCGTGGTACGGTGGCGACATCAACCGCCTGTGGCTCAAGAGCGAAGGCGAAGGCGCGTCGGGCATCATAGAGCGCACGGAAGTGCAGGCACTCTACAGCCGCGCCATCGATCCCTATTTCAACCTACAGGGCGGCGTTCGCTATGATTTCAAGCCGAATCCGTCGCGCGTCTATGCGACGCTCGGTGTCGAAGGTTTGGCGCCGAACTTCTTCGAGCTCGAAGGCGCCCTTTTCCTCTCGAACAAGGGCGAGCTCATGGCCCGCGCCGAGGGCTATTACGACCAGCGCATCACGCAGCGCCTGATCCTGCAGCCGCGCGTCGAATTGAATTTCGCCGCCCAGAATAGCCCCGAGATCGGTGTCGGGGCCGGCATGTCCGACGCGGAGATTGGATTACGTTTGCGATACGACATCCGCCGCGAGTTCGCGCCCTACATCGGCGTCCAGTACCAGCGCGCCTTCGGCGCGACCGGTCGCTATCTGCGCGAGAAGGGCGACAGCGCCGGCCAATTGGAGTTCGTCGCCGGCGTCCGGACCTGGTTTTGATCGGAAAAGAGTTCAGAATGACAAGCCCAAAACCATATGACCTCAAGCGGCATCTGCCGAGCACGACTTTCGTCCTCATTGCCCTGGTCGTCGTGTCCGCCTTCGCCGGCATTTTCACCTATGCGGGCATTTACAACATCGGGGCCGACCAGCCGCACTCGAAGTTCGTTTACAACACGCTCGACATGTTCCGCGAGCGCGCGGTCAAGCACCACGCGCGAGGGATCGTCGCGCCGCCCGACCTGAACAGCCAGGCGCGCATCGCCACCGGCGCGGGCCTGTACAATGAGATGTGCAGTGGCTGCCACCAGGGGCCGGGGCTGGAGAAGACCGACCTCGCCGCGGGCCTCTACCCGCAGGCGCCGCAGTTGGCGCGCGGCGATGGCGGCCACACGCCGGGCGAGCAATTCTGGACTATCAAGCACGGCGTCAAGCTGAGCGCGATGCCGGCCTGGGGCCGCACCCACAACGACCAGCTGATCTGGGACATGGTCGCCTTCCTTCAGAAATTACCGAAGCTGACGCCGGAGCAATATAAGGCCATCGTCGCCAGCGCCCCGAGCGACGAGGAGGCGATGGAAACGGCCATGCCCGAGATGGCCGGTAAAAAGGGCAATTCGGGCATGAAGCCGGCGGCAGGCACCGAGGCTGACGAGAAACGCTGAAGTCGCGCTCGTGCAACCGCACGCGCACCGACGGATTTGAACCACAGAAACGGAGGAGAGCAAGCGATGGAACAGGGCGAAATCGCTCAAGGCCAGATGAGCAAAAGCATGATGCGCAAGCACTATTTGATGTTCGCGCTGAACATGATCCTCAGCACGATCATCATGTACCTGGTGATGTTCGAGATGATCCGAGGTTCGGGCGAATTTATCCAGAACATTAACTTCCTCTACATGGCGCTCACCATGGCGATGCCGATGGGCGTGCTGATGCTGTTAATGATGGGCTCGATGTACTCGGACAAGCGGATGAACCTGATTCTGTACGCGGCCTTGGGCGTGATATTTGTCCTCGCGTTCCTCGCGGTGCGGACGCAGGCTCTGGTCGGCGACAAGCAGTTCGTCCGCTCGATGATTCCCCACCATTCCGGCGCGATCCTCATGTGCAATCAGGCATCGCTGAAGGATCCGGAGGTCCGCGACCTGTGTTTCAAGCCGAACGGCATCGTCGACTCGCAGGAGCGCGAGATCGGACAGATGAAGCGGATCATGAAACGCCTCTAATCGGCGGAATCGAAACGCTTAGCAGGAGAAGCAGCATGGATCGGCAAAAGGCGCGCTTCACGCGAAGGACGGCAATCGGCGGGATCGCGGCGACTGCCGCGCTTGCCGCCGCCGGCTGCGGCCGTTCGGCGACGCAAGGCTCCCGGCAGCCGGAGGCGAAGACGAGCGCAATTGCCGTGCAGGCCGCGGCGATGACCGTATACCGAGACCCCGGCTGCGGCTGTTGCGAGGCCTGGACCGGGCTCGCCCGCAACGCCGGCTATCAGGTCAGTCTGATCGATTCGGCCGACATGCCGGCGATCAAGCGTAAGTATGGCGTCCCGGAAGGGCTGTTGTCCTGCCATACGGCGGTAGTCGGCGACTATGTGGTCGAAGGCCATGTCCCGCTTGAGCATGTGAAACGCCTGCTCGCGCAGCGGCCCACTGGGGTGAAGGGCATCGCGGTTCCCGGAATGCCGGCCGGGTCGCCTGGCATGGAGGTGCCCGACGGGACCAAGCAGCCGTTCGAGGTCATGGCCTTCGACACCGCCGGGAAGGTCAGTGCCTTCACGGCCTGAAGCGATCCCGTAACTCCCCGCCCAGGAACCTGTCGCGCGGGGGAGGGTTCATCGCGGCATCGGGCGGTCGCCCGCTTGGGAAAGGAAAGCTCACCATGAAGATGCGCATTGTTCTGCTTGGGGCCGCCGCTCCGCTCGTGCTGCTTGCCGGCTGCTCAGGCGGCAAGTCGGACAATAATGAATACAGCGACATGAATGTGACGGCGAATGACACCTCCGCCACCGCCAACGCGTTCGCCGATGTCGAGCAGAAGATGAACGAGGCGATGATGTCCGCCGTCGGTTCCGACGCCGGGCAGAACTGGGCGAAGAAGATGATCGCCCATCACAAGGGCGCCATCGACATGTCCAATGTCCTGCTCGCGCAGAACCCCACGCCCGACGTCGCGCAAATGGCGCGCGAAACGATCGCCAAGCAGCAGAAGGACATCGCCAACATCCAGAAGCTGGTGAAGGATGGCGCGGCCGACCAGAAGAGCGCGGACCTCTACCGTCCGGCGATGACGGAGATGCAACAGAAGATGCAGGCGGCGAGCGGGGCCGACGCGTCCGAAACCTACATGCGCAAGATGCTCGAGCACCACAAAGGCGCGGTGGCGATGTCCGACGTAGCGCTGAAGAACGGCGTCAGCGGAGCGCTTCGGGCGCAGGTCCAGAAGACCCGCGACGATAATCAAAAGGACGCCGCGATGGTCGAAGCGATGCTTGGCGGCCAGTCGATGAGCCAGGCGATGGCCGGCTCTGGCGCCAAATCGGCCAATCAGGCGAAGGCCGAGCCCGCGCCGGCGGACAAGGCCATGGACATGAACGCCATGGGCAACATCAGCACGAACCACATGTAAGCGGCCCGTCGCTATTCACCGTGCGCAGCAAAGGAGTTTGGAAGCCCCTGCGCTAGGCCGTCGAGCACCTCGCGTTCGCGTGGCGTGAGGACCTGTAGCTGGACCTTCGCATTCTTCTGGCGCTCGCCCGTGACTTCCTTTTGCAAAATCCGTCTAAAGCGCTGATCGAGCGACGCCAACAAAAGCTCCTTTGCGAAGGGCTTTTCGATGAAGTCGACCGCTGCCATCTGCGGCGTGGATTTGCAGCCAAGCCTTCACGGTCGATCATTCCGAGGTCGTCCAGGGGCAAGCGCAACAAATAGGCGCGACCGACGGACCCCCGCGGAAACTCACGGGTGCCCGCGAGCTCCAAGCGGACGGTGTTCCAATGCATACATAGCGATGTGTCCCAACAACCGGCCTGTCAGAATACGCAATGCTACGGAGCCTCCCGCTCATCTGATGGGCATCCCTCAGCTCGAGTGCCAATGCCCTCTGGTGTTCGGAATAGGTCGACGAGAAGGGGCAGGCCGAATGCTGACCAGAGGTCCGCTTGCAGTCGCCTCTCGCGGAGGATGAAATGACCCGGATTCGCGCAAATCGGATCTCAGCGACTTAGCTGGACGGAAATCTCCCAGTGATTACAGTGCCCATCATTGTCGTGGCCGGTGCGCCAGTCCTTAAGGATCGGGCTTAGTGCCTATGGCAGCAATGGGTGGAAAGCAGACATTAGCCTGCTCGACTGTCAGCCTCGCCTGAATGCCTGCCTGCGCGTTGCGGGAGGACGAGGATAAGCAATACGATTGCTTCAGCCAGAACTGCTGTCGCGAGTGGTCTGCTGAATTCCAATCCGCCCTTCGCCACCGGTTTGTCGAGGAAGTCGCCAACGGTTGCTCCCAGCGGCCGGGTCAGGATGAACGCCGACCAGAACAGGCCAATGCGGGGGCTGACGTCCAACGATAAAGTGCCGCTAGCCCGGCCAAAGCAGCGCCGAACAGTAATGCGGCACCGGAATAGCCGAGCGATCCGTCCGCAACCCAATCGCCCAACGCAGTGCCGAGCGTTTGAGAAAAGGTGATTGTGATCCAGTAAAAGGTCTCAGCCTTGGCGGAGTTGATCCTGTTCACGTCGACATTGCCGAGCGCCCGGTACCAACTGAATAGCGAGGCCAGCACAAGCCCGAGCAACAGCAGCGATCCACCCGGATAGCCGAGACCGATCGATCGTGTTGTGAAGTCAGCCAGCGTCGTGCCTGCCGTCGTCGAAGCAACGATTGTCGCCCAATAAAGCCACGGGTTGAATCGCCTTGCCCTGATCTGCAGCCAAATGAACCCAACCAGCAACAGCCCGAAAATGCCAGTGCCGACCAGATAGCCGTTCAGACCGTTGGTCCCTGCATTCGGGGTCGTCTCCCCGAGCCAGCTCATGCTCACTGCGTCCCCGCCGGTCTCGCCCAAGGTCGTCGCCAGAATTTTGATAACCCAGAAACCCAGCGTGACGGCCGGAACCTTGCTCAGCGTTTCGAAACGACCCCTAATGATCAACAATCACCGCTTGGACACGGCTCTATGTGCGCTGCACTTGATGTCCGCCACGGGTGGAAAACGGAGATTCAACGCACTCGCCAATCGTCAACCTGGGGACGGTCGACGAGCCATTCTCTCAGCCAATCCGTAATCAGTGCCTTGGGCAGAAGAGACAACCATGGTCCGTCGCTGGTATTTGCGCGTGGGGGAACATCGGCGCGCCGATAACCAAAGCCGTGGTTCGCGCCCGGGACTTCGATCACGAGCGCCTTGGGATTGTCAGCCAGAGCCGACGTTGCTGCGCTGGCCTGAGCGCCAACTATTTCATCACGAGCACCAAATACGGCGAGCACGGGAATGCGGAGGCGACTTAGTGCCGTTCCAGGAGCTACCTGATACATCGAAAGTAACTGAGGGCTGTCGAGAACCTTAGTCGCTTCCTCGGCGGCGACTGCTGTGAAACCTGCTGCTTGGAACTTCGCGACCACAGCAGCTCGCCCTTTGGCAATCTCGGCAGCCGACGCTCCTCGGCTACGATCTTCCATCCAGGTGTGCGCAGCTCTGATTACCTGATCGGCGATGTCAGGTGCTCGGCCCCCCTCCACGAGCTGCGCCCGCATGCGTTCCAAGAACATGGTTCCGCGCTGCCCCACGGGTCCGGCCAGAAAGACGACCGCCGCGAGATGGCCGTCGCGATCTGCAACCTCGGGCACGGCCGCCGCTCCCTGACTGTGGCCTAACAATGCTATCCGATTTCCATCGATGTCCGCGCGTTTCCGCGCCCAAGCGATGGTTGCCTCTAGATCGACTTCCATGTCTTGCATGGTGTCAGTGAACTTGCCCGTCGACTGGCCGACGCCTCGCTTGTCGAACTCGATCGTGGCAATCCCTACGTCATTTAGGCGATGTTCCAGCGGCACATACCCACCGCGTTTGCTGCGGCCGGAACCAGACTGAAGAATAAGTATTGGACGAGGGCCTTTGCCCACCGGAACGCGGATGGTCGCCGCAAGGATAACTCCGGGGGTGCTCTGGATGCTCACATCTTCGACAGTCGCTGATTGATCCGTTCGGCTCGCTTGCTCGGCAGCAGCAGGCCTCACCGGTATCAGCGAGAGCGCAAAGGCGGCGGCGACGAGCAGAATTGTTCTCAGGCCCACAGGCACCTCCCCCAGTCCGCCAACATCAAGCCCAAAGGGCGAATGTCCGCAATGGGTCGAAAGGTGACATTAGAAACCCGGGCTCGAACGCTCCCCGGAGCTAAGAGACCAGTTTCCCCGGGTTCATGATGCCGAGCGGGTCGAGCGCCTGCTTGATCGCGCGCAGCGCGTGGATGCGCCCCGGCGGGGCGAGGCGGGCAAGCTCGGCGCGCTTCAGCTGGCCGATGCCATGCTCGGCCGAGATGGACCCGCCAGCGGCGGTGACGAGGTCGTCCACCATGTGCGTGATCTGCGCCCCCTGCCCCTCATACCAATCCTCGCCAACCGGTTGGTTCGACCGGACATGGAAGTGCATGTTGCCGTCGCCGAGATGGCCGAAGCCCGTGGCGCGGGTGCCCGGGAAGGCGCGCTCGACCTCGGCGGCAGCGTCGACGATGAAGCGCGGCATGTCGCCGACCGGGACGGAGATGTCGTGGGCGAGCGTGGGACCCTCGGCGCGCTCGGCTTCGGAGATGGCGTCGCGGATCTTCCAGAAGGCGTCGGCCTGGGCCTCGTTCGCGGCGATCACCGCGTCGGCGACCAGGCCCTGGCTGAGCGTGGCCGCGAGCAGCGCCTCGAGCTCAGTTGCAATGGCAATGGCCGGGTCGGCGGTGGTCGCTTCAATGAGGACATGCCACGGATGATCGCCGGCGAGCGGCGACCGGGTGCCGGGGATGTGTTTGAGCACCAGGTCGAGCGAATCCTGGGGAACCAGCTCGAACCCCTCCACCGCGCTGGTACGGGCTTCGAGGAAGCGGAGCAGCTCGAGCGCCCTGGTCGGGCTCTCGACCGCGACCCAGGCGACGGCGCGCGCGGCGATTGCCGGCACCAGCTTCAGGGCGACCGCGGTGACGATGCCGAGCGTGCCTTCCGCCCCGATCAGCAATTGGTCGAGGCTGTAGCCGCGATTGTCTTTCTTGAGGCCGGAGAGGCCACTGTGGACGCTACCGTCCGGAAGCACGGCTTCGACCCCGGCGATGAGGGCGCGCATCGTCCCGAACTTCAGCACTTGCGTGCCGCCGGCGTTGGTCGAGGTAAGCCCGCCGATGGTGCAACTGCCGCGCGCGCCGAGAGTGAGCGGAAAGCGCATGCCGATCTCGTCGGCGGCATGATGAAGCGTTTCGAGGACGACCCCGGCTTCGGCCACCGCGAGCCGGCTTTCCGCATTGATCGAGCGGATACGGTTCATCCGCCGCAGCGACAGGAGCAAGGCCGAGCCGTCGGCGGGCGGAGTCGCGCCGGCCGCCATGCCGGTATTCCCGCCCTGCGGCACGAGCGGCACGCGATGCTCGGCGGCGAGGCGGACCATCTCGACCACTTCTTCCGTCGAGGAGGGAGCGAGAATCGCGGGTGCCGCGCCATGCACCCGCCCACGCCAGTCGCTGACCCACGGCGCGATCTCCGACTGGTCGGTGATCACGCCCTTCGGCCCCAGGACCCGGGCCGCCTGGGCGATCATTTGCGCTTCGGCGTCGCTCATGCCCTCGCAATAGCGTGCTTGGCAGGAGCGCGCGACACCGGCAGAGCTAGGGCATGAGCCGCCCACCCATCACGCTCGTCGTGGCCCGCGCGCAAAACGGCGTGATCGGCCGCAACGGCAAGCTGCCTTGGCACCTCCCCGCCGACCTCAAGCGCTTCAAGGCGCTGACCATGGGCAGCGTCATGATCATGGGGCGAAAGACGTTCGACAGCCTGCCGGGGCTGCTGCCGGGCCGCCGGCACATCGTCCTGACGCGTGATCCGACTTGGAGCGCGCCCGGCGCGGAAGTAGCGCACAGCGTCGATGAAGCGCTGGCCGTGGCGGGCACGGAGCCGATGTCGGTGATCGGCGGTGCCGAGCTGTTTGCCTTGTTCCTGCCGCTCGCCGACCGGATCGAGCTGACCGAAGTGCTCGAAGAGGTCGACGGCGACACAATGATGCCCGATCCGCGGGATTCGGACGGCTGGCAGGAGATTGCCACGGAAGAGCATCCCGCCGCAGACGGACGACCGGCCTACCGTTTCGTCACGCTCAAGCGCGCTTAGGCCGGACCGTCGAGGATGGTGTCGATCGCCGCCGCGACATCGTCGACCGACGCCATGCCGTCGACGTGGCGGACCAGTCCGCGTTCCTCATAATAAGGCAGGATCGGCGCGGTCTTCGCGCGATATTCGGCCATGCGCGTGCGGACCGTGGCCTCGTTATCGTCCGGGCGGCGCTTGAACTCGGTCGAGCCACAGACGTCGCAGATGCCGGAGACCTTGGTCGGGCGGAAACTCTCGTGATAGCCGGCGCCGCATTTAGCGCAGCTGAAGCGGCCGGTGATGCGCTTGACCAGCTCGTCCTCGTTCACGTCGAGCTCGATCACATGGTCGAGGGTGCGGTTGCGCTCGGCGAGCAGGATCTCGAGCGCCGCCGCCTGATGCTTGGTGCGCGGGAAGCCGTCGAAGATCGCGCCCTGGGCCGAGGCGGCATCGAGCCGCTCACCGATCAGCGCGCTGACGATGGCGTCCGACACGAGCTCGCCGCGAGCCATCACTTCCTTGGCCTTGAGGCCGACCGGCGTGCCGGCCGCGACCGCTTCGCGCAGCATGTCGCCGGTGGACAGCTGGACCATGCCGCGAGAGGCCTGGAGCCGCGCGGCCTGGGTGCCCTTGCCCGCCCCCGGCGGACCCAACAGGATGATATTCATCATCGCGGCGCTCTCCCCTGGCGCACTCGCTCTCTAACGCCGGCGGGGCGTGGTCTTGAGCTTCGCTTTCTTGATGAGGTCGCCATACTGATGGGCGATCAGGTGGCTCTGGATCTGGCTTACCGTGTCCATCGTGACGTTGACGACGATGAGCAGGCTGGTGCCGCCAAGCGTGAAGGTCGCAAGCCCTGCCTGCGACGACAGGATGTCCGGAAGAACGCAGATCAGGACGAGGTAGGCGGCGCCGACCACGGTGATGCGCGTCAGCAGATAGTCGAAATATTGCTCGGTCGCCTTGCCCGGGCGGATGCCGGGGATGAAGCCGCCGTGGCGCTTCAGATTCTCGGCGGTCTCTTCGCTGTTGAACTGCACCGCGGTGTAGAAGAAGCAGAAGAAGGCGATGCCCAGGCCGTAGAGCAGCTCGTACAATCCCGACCCATGCTGAAGGTAGGTGCTGAGCGTGATCAGCATCTCGCTGCTGGTGCTGTTCGGATCTGCGCTCGACCCCGCCCAATTGAGGACGGTCAGCGGCATCAGCAGCAGCGACGAAGCGAAGATCGGCGGGATCACGCCCGAGGTGTTGATCTTGATCGGCAGGTGCGAGCGCTCCTGCTGCATGCCCCGCGCGGTTTGTCGCTTCGGATATTGGATCAATACGCGGCGCTGGGCGCGCTCCATGAAGCAGATGAACAGGATCATGGCGACGGTGATGCCGATGATGCTGACGATCACCAGCGGGCTCATTGTGCCTGTGCGGCCGCCCTCGAGCATCTGGCCGATGCCCTGCGGAAGCCGAGCAACGATACCGGCCATGATGATCAGCGAGACGCCGTTGCCGATGCCGCGGCTGGTGATCTGCTCACCGATCCACATCAGGAACATGGTGCCGCCGACGAGGCTCACCGTGCCTGCAACTTCGAACAGCAGACCGGGCGCGACAACGGCGCCGATATTCTGCTTGAGCGACTGGGATTCGAGCCCCCTCACCGCGAGATAGCCCTGCACCAGGGTGATCGCGACCGTGAGGTAGCGCGTGTACTGGTTGAGCTTCTTGCGGCCGGTCTCGCCTTCCTTGCGCAGCGTCTGCCACGGTCCGTAGAGCGTCGCCCCGAGCTGCACGACGATCGACGCCGTGATGTAGGGCATGACGCCCAGAGCGACGATCGAGAAGCGCTGGAGGGCGCCGCCCGAGAAGGTGTTGAACAGGTCGAGGATGCCGCCGCTCTGCGTTTCGTAGAGGGCGCTCATCGCCGCCGGATCGATGCCCGGAACGGGGACGAACGACAGCAGCCGGAACAGGATCAGCGCGCCGAGCGTGAACCACAGTCGCTTCTTGAGCTCGGAAGCCTTGGCGAAATTCGCCAGGCTGATGCTGGAGGCCATATGCTCGGCTGCGGATGCCATTCTTCGATAATCCCCTAGGCTCTGCGGCTCATATAGGCGTCACTGCCGGCATTGCGAGCGCAGCGAAGCAATCCCGTTTGGATTGCCGCCTCGCCACGCTCGCCGCAATGACGAATTAGGCGCTCGCCTTGGCGGCCTGATCGGCAAGGCGCTTTTCGCGGACCTTGCCCTTCTTGGCGGCAGCCAGCGCGGCCGGGTCCTTGCGCTCGATCAGCTCGATCGAACCGCCGGCCTTTTCAACCGCCTCGCGCGCACCTTTCGACACGCCCGCGACCTTGAACGCCAGCTTGGCCTTGATCTCGCCCTTGCCGAGCAGGCGGACGCCGTCCTTGCCGCCACGCGCCAGGCCAGCGGCCTTCAGCGCGCCATGGTCCAGCGTGCCCTTGATGTCGATCTTGCCGGCATCGATCGCCTTCTGGACCGCGCCGAGGTTCACCTCGGCATAGTCCTTGGCGAAGATGTTGTTGAAGCCGCGCTTCGGCATCCGCATGTGGAGCGGCATCTGGCCGCCTTCGAAGCCGGCAATCGACACACCCGAGCGCGCCTTGGCGCCCTTCTGGCCGCGCCCGGCGGTCTTGCCGAGGCCCGAGCCGATGCCGCGCCCGACGCGAACGCGCGACTGACGCGCGCCCTTGTTGTCCTTGATTTCGTTCAGTTTCATTGTTTGCACTCGCTTTCGCTTTTGTCGCGCTTTGTTCCCCTGCGAAGGCAGGGGTCCAGTCCTAGAAAAAAAAGTCTGGGCTCCTGCCTTCGCAGGAGCACAGTAAAGTCAGGCGTTCTCGACGCTCAGCAGGTGGGCGACCTTGCGGACCTGACCCTTAACCTCGGGCGTATCGTCGACTTCGACGGTCCGTCCGAGCTTGTTGAGGCCGAGCCCGACGAGCGTCGCCCGCTGCGTCTTGTCGCGGCGGATCGGCGATCCGGTCTGGGTGATCTTGATCTTCGCCACTGGACTACTCCGTAATCGCTTCGGCCTGGGCCTCGGCTTCGGCAGCGCTGGCGCCGCCCCGGCCGATGAGGTCCGAGACCTTCTTGCCGCGCCGCTGGGCAACCGAGCGCGGGCTGGTCTGATCCTTCAGCGCCTCAAAGGTCGCGCGGATCATGTTGTAAGGGTTGGACGTGCCGACGGACTTGGTGACGACGTCGGCAACGCCGAGGCTTTCGAAGATCGCGCGCATCGGGCCGCCGGCGATGATGCCGGTACCGGCCGGAGCCGTGCGGACCGTCACCCGGCCTGCGCCGAAATGGCCGAGGCCGTCATGGTGCAGCGTGCGCCCGTCACGCAGCGGAACGCGGATCATCGCCTTCTTCGCCGCCGCAGTCGCCTTCGAAATGGCTTCCGGCACTTCGCGCGCCTTGCCGTGACCGAAACCGGCGCGGCCCTTGCCGTCGCCGACGACGACGAGCGCGGCAAATCCGAAGCGCTTGCCGCCCTTCACGGTCTTGGAGACGCGGTTGATGTGGACGAGTTTCTCGATCAGCTCCTCGCCGCCATCGTCGTCGCCGCCACGGCCACGACGATCGTCACGGCGACCACGGCCACCGCCGCGATCGTTGCCGCCACGGCCACGCCCGCCGCCGGGGCCACCGCGCCCACCGCGCGGACCGCGGCCCTGCGGACCCTGCGGAGCTTCGGCCGCCTGCGGTGCTTCAGCCTGGGGAGCCTCGGCCTGCGGGGCTTCGGCGGGCGCTTCCGCCTGGGGCTGCTCGGCCTGCGGGGCTTCGGCGGGCGCTTCCGCCTGGGGCTGCTCGGCCTGCGGCTGTTCAGCCTGCTTCTCCTCGGCCTGGGCCGGGGTCGCCTCGGCAACCGCCGCGGCTTCGGCCGGGTCGGTGTTTGCTTCGTTGGTCTGGTTCTCGTCAGCCATTTAAAACTCCAGTCCGCCTTCGCGGGCAGCGTCGGCGAGGGCCTTCACCCGGCCATGGAACAGGAAGCCGCCACGGTCGAAAACGACGCGCGAGACGCCGGCCTTCTTGGCACGCTCCGCGAGCGTCTTGCCAACCAGCGCGGCGCCGTCCTTGGTGGCTCCGGTCTTGCCCTTGAGATCCTTGTCGAGCGTCGAGGCGGCAGCGATCGTCGTGCCGGCAGCGTCGTCGATGACCTGGGCATAGATGTGCCGGCCCGAACGGTGGACCGAAAGGCGCGGCTTGCCGGCGGAACGCGCGCGAAGCGCGGTGCGCACGCGGCGGCGGCGGCGGTCGAAAAGGGAGAGTTTCGCCATGGCTACTTCTTCTTGCCTTCTTTGCGGAAGATATACTCGCCGCGGTACTTGATGCCCTTGCCCTTGTACGGCTCGGGCTTGCGCCACCGGCGAATTTCGGCCGCGACCTGGCCGACCTGTTGCTTGTCGATGCCGCTGATTTCGACCGTATTCTGGTCGGGCGTCTTGATTTCGACCCCTTCAGGGACCGGGAAGTTCACGTCGTGGCTGTAGCCGAGCTGCAGGCGCAGGTTCTTGCCCTGGGCCGCGGCACGATAACCGACGCCGTTGATTTCCAGCACCTTGGTGAAGCCTTCGCTGACTCCGGTGACGAGGTTCTGCACGAGCGTCCGCTGCATGCCCCAGAACGCCCGGGCCTGCTTCGTCGCATTCGCCGGCTGGACGCTGACCTGGTCCGCCGAGATGTCGTAGCTGATCTCGTCGCGCATCTGCAGCTTCAGGGTGCCCTTGGGACCCTTGACCATCAGCGTGCCGCCTTCGCTGGTAACCGTCACACCGGCCGGAACCGGAACGGGCCTTTTGCCGATACGGGACATTAGAACACCTCCGCCAGGACTTCGCCGCCGACATTGGCTTCGCGCGCCTCGGCGTCCGACAGCACGCCGCGCGGGGTCGACACGATGATCGTGCCGAGGCCGTTGCGGATGCGCGGCAGCTCGCGGGCGGCCGAATAGACCCGGCGGCCCGGCTTCGACACGCGAGCCAGATGCTGGATCGCGGGCTGGCCCTCGAAATATTTGAGCTCGATGCGCAGGCCCTTCTGGCCCGCCAGCTCTTCTTCCTCGTAGCCGCGGATATAGCCTTCGCGCTGAAGCACATCGAGCACGTTGGCGCGAAGCTTCGACGCCGGCGTAAGGATCGAATCCTTACGCGCCGACTGGCCGTTGCGGATGCGGGTGAGCATGTCACCCAAAGGATCGGTCATCGCCATCCGGAAATCCCTTACCAGCTCGACTTAACGACGCCGGGAATGAGGCCCTTATTGGCCAGTTCCCGAAGCATGATCCGCGACAGGCGGAACTTGCGATAATATGCGCGGCTGCGGCCCGTGAGCTCGCACCGGTTGCGGACGCGCGTCGGGTTTCCGTTGCGCGGCAGCTCGGCCATTTTCAGGCGCGCGATCAGACGCTCGGTCTCGTCGCGCGACTCATCGTCCGCGATCGCCTTGAGCTTCGCGTACTTTGCCGCATTCTGCTGAACGAGCTTCTTGCGACGCTCGTTCTTGTTGATCGAACTCAGTTTCGCCATGACTTAAGTTCTTCTCCTAGAGGGGAGCCCGCTTACGCGGCCTCCCGCTGCTCCTCTTGCGGGAAGGGGAAGTTGAACAGGCGCAGCAGTTCGCGCGCCTCTTCATCCGTCTTCGCCGTGGTGGTGATGATGACGTCCATGCCCCGGACCTTGTCGATCTGGTCGTAATTGATTTCCGGGAAGACGATCTGCTCTTTGAGGCCCATGGCGTAATTGCCACGGCCGTCGAACGACTTGGGGTTGAGACCACGGAAGTCGCGAACGCGCGGGAGCGCGATCGTGACCAGGCGGTCCAGGAATTCGTACATGCGCTCGCGGCGCAGGGTGACCTTGCAGCCGATCGGCATGCCTTCGCGCAGCTTGAACTGGGCGATCGACTTCTTGGCCTTGGTGATGACCGGACGCTGGCCCGAAATCTGCTGCAACTCGGCCGCAGCGGTCTCGACCTTCTTCTTGTCCTGGGTCGCTTCGCCGACGCCCATGTTGATCACGATCTTTTCGAGCTTCGGCACCTCGAGCTTGTTCTTGTAGCCGAACTTCTCGATCATCGCCGCGACGATGCGCTGGTCGTAATCGCTCCGCAGCCGCGGCAAGTAGCCCTTCGGCAGCTTGGACGGCTTGGCGTCGGTCTTCGCGGCCGCCGGAACGGCAGCCTCTTCGACCTTCGGCAGAGCCTCGATCGCTTCGGCCTGGGCCTTCTCAGCCTCGCCGACGCGCTCGACCTCAGGGGTCTGTTCGGTGACGGGCGCTTCGGCCTCGTCGACCTTCTTTTCGTTGTCAGCCATTGATCAACTCTCCGGACTTGGCCGCGACGCGGACCTTCTTGCCGTTGCGCTCCTCGAAGCGGACGCGGGTCGGCGCGCCGGTCTTGGGATCGGCAATCGCGACGTTCGACACGTGCAGCGGCGCTTCCTTGCGCTGGATGCCGCCCTGCGGGTTCACCTGCGACGGCTTGACGTGACGCGCGTGGACGTTGACGCCCGACACAATCACCTTGCCCTCCTTGGGCATCGACTTGACGACCTCACCGGTGCGGCCCTTGTCCTTGCCGGACAGGATCACGACCTGGTCGCCCTTGCGGATCTTTGCAGCAGCCATGGTTACAGCACCTCCGGCGCAAGGCTGATGATCTTCATGTGCTTGCGCGCACGAAGCTCGCGGACGACCGGGCCAAAGATACGGGTGCCGATCGGCTCCTCGTTCTTGTTGACCAGGACGGCCGCGTTGGAATCGAAACGGATCACCGAGCCGTCGGGACGGCGGATGTCCTTGGCGGTGCGGACGATGACGGCGCGGTGCACGTCGCCCTTCTTCACGCGGCCGCGCGGCGCCGCTTCCTTGACGGAAACGACGATGATGTCGCCGACGCCGGCAACGCGGCGCTTCGACCCGCCGAGCACCTTGATGCACTGGACGCGCTTGGCCCCGCTGTTGTCGGCGACCTCAAGGTTGGACTGCATCTGGATCATGGTTCGACCCTATTCCTCTTCAAATCTGCTCAGGCGTCCGCTTCAGCGACGTCTTCGGCTTTGGCCTTCTTGGCCGGCTTCTTCGCCGGCTTTTCGGCCTTTTCCTCGGCGGGCTTCGACGGTTCGGCATTGGTCGGAGCGACAAGCTCCGGCTCGTCGATCTCGACGCTGCCGACCTTGGCGGTGCCGATGCGATCGATCACGCTCCAGGTCTTCAGCTTCGAAATCGGCGCACATTCCTCGATGCGCACGATCTCGCCGACGCGGAACGCATTGGCCGCATCGTGAGCGTGGTACTTCTTCGACAGCTTGATGATCTTGCCATACAGCGGGTGCTTCACCCGCCGCTCGACACGGACCACGATGGTCTTGTCACCCTTGTCGGACACCACGGTGCCGGTGAGGACGCGCTTTGGCATCTAATTCTCTCCTCAGCCCTTCGCCGCTTCGGCGCGGGCGCGTTCAGTCTGCAGCGTCTTGATGCGCGCGATCGTGCGGCGCACCTCACGCACGCGGCTCGGCTTTTCGAGCTGATTGGTCGCCGACTGGAAGCGCAGGTTGAACTGCTCGCGCTTCAGCTCGCCAAGCTGCTGCTGCAGCTGGTCGTCGGTCTTGACCTTCAGTTCTTCCTTGGCGGCCATCTTACTTTTCCTCCGCGGCCAGGGTCTCACCCAGGCGGGCGACGACCTTGGTCTTGATCGGCAGCTTTTCGGCCGCCCGCTCGAACGCCGTCTTGGCCAGGTGGCCGGGGACGCCGTCCAGTTCGAACAGGATGCGGCCCGGCTTGACGCGGGCGACCCAGAACTCGGGCGCGCCCTTGCCCGAGCCCATGCGGACTTCGGCCGGCTTCGAGCTCACCGGAACGTCCGGGAAAATCCGGATCCACAAGCGCCCGGAGCGCTTGATGTGACGCGTAATGGCGCGGCGCGCGGCCTCGATCTGGCGCGCGGTGATCCGCTCGGGCTCCATGGCCTTGAGGCCGAAGGCGCCGAAGTTGAGCTCGGTCCCGCCCTTGGCATTGCCATGGATGCGGCCCTTGAAGGCCTTGCGGAACTTGGTGCGCTTGGGTTGCAGCATGTCTGTCTATTCCTTCGCGCTTACCGGTTGCCGCGTTCTTCACGGGCCGGACGGACGCCGGAGGTCTGAGCCTCCATCATCAGCCGGTCCTGAGCGAGCGGGTCGTGACCCAGGATCTCGCCCTTGAAGACCCAAACCTTGACCCCGCACACGCCGTAGGCGGTGTGGGCAGTCGCTTCGGCATAATCGACGTTGCCGCGCAGCGTGTGCAGCGGAACGCGGCCTTCGCGGTACCATTCGGTGCGCGCGATTTCCGCGCCGCCGAGACGACCGGCGCAGGTGATACGAATGCCCTCAGCACCAAGGCGCAGCGCCGACTGCACCGCGCGCTTCATGGCGCGGCGGAAGGCGATGCGGCGCTCGAGCTGGTCGGCGACGCCCTGGGCGACGAGCTTGGCGTCGACCTCGGGCTTGCGGATCTCGACGATGTTGAGGCTGACTTCCGAGCTGGTCATCTTCTGCAGCTCGCGCTTCAGCTTTTCGATGTCCGCGCCCTTCTTGCCGATGATCACGCCCGGGCGCGCGGCATAGATGGAGATGCGGCAGATCTTCGCCGGACGCTCGATCACCACCTTGGAAATGGCGGCCTGCGGCAGCTTCTTGATGATCGAGTTCCTGATCTTCAGGTCCTCGAGCAGCAGACGGCCATAGTCGCCGCCCTCGGCGAACCAGCGGCTGTCCCAGGTCCGGTTGATCTGCAGGCGAAGCCCGATCGGAGAGGATTTCTGACCCATGTTTAAGCTTCTTCCTGCTCGCGCACGACGACGCGGATGCGGCTGAACGGCTTGACGATGCGCGACGAACGGCCGCGGGCGCGGGTGGCGAAGCGCTTCATCGAGATCGACTTGCCGACGCTCGCTTCGGCGACGACCAGAGCGTCGACATCGAGGTTGTGGTTGTTCTCGGCATTGGCGACGGCCGACGCGAGCACCTTGTAGACATCCTCGCTCATGCCCTTGGGGCTGAACTTCAGGATGTTGAGGGCCTGCTCGACCTTCTTGCCGCGGATCATCTGCGCAACCAGGTTGAGCTTGCGGGCCGAGCCGCGGATCGTGTTGCCGACCGCGAGCGCTTCCTTCTCACCAACCCGGCGGGGGGCGACTGGCTTGCTCATTAGCGCTTGCCCTTCTTGTCGGACGCGTGACCGTGGAAGGTGCGCGTCGGAGCGAACTCGCCGAGCTTCATTCCGACCATGTCCTCATTGACCGACACCGGCACGAACTTGCGGCCATTGTAGACATTGAAGGTCAGGCCGACGAACTGCGGCAGGATGGTCGACCGGCGCGACCAGGTCTTGATCGGCGCGCGCTTGCTGCTGTCCTGAGCGGCTTCCGCCTTCTTCAGCAGCGAAAGCTCGACGAACGGACCTTTCCAGATGGAACGGGCCATGGCTTAACCCTTCTTCTTCGCGTGACGCGACCGAATGATGAACTTGTCGGTCGACTTGTTGTGACGGGTGCGGGCACCCTTGGTCGGCTTGCCCCACGGAGTGACCGGGTGACGGCCGCCCGAGGTCCGGCCTTCACCACCGCCGTGCGGGTGGTCGACCGGGTTCTTGGCGACGCCGCGGGTCAGCGGGCGCTTGCCCAGCCAACGGGTACGGCCGGCCTTGGCCAGCGTCTGGTTGGCGTTGTCGGGGTTCGACACCGCGCCCACCGTGGCCATGCAATCCGAGCGGATGTACCGCTGCTCGCCTGAATTCAGCCTGACGATGACCATTCCGCGGTCACGGCCGACGACCTGGACATAGGTCCCGGCGGCGCGAGCGATCTGGCCGCCCTTGCCCGGCTTCATCTCGACATTGTGGACAATGGTGCCGACCGGCATCTGGCCGATTTCCATCGCATTGCCCGGCTTCACGTCGACCTTCTTGCCAGCGATCACCTTGTCGCCCGGCGCAAGGCGCTGCGGAGCGATGATGTAGGCCTGCTCGCCGCCCTCGTAGGTGACCAGCGCGATGAACGCCGAACGGTTGGGGTCATACTCGAGCCGCTCGACCGTGGCGGGCACGTCCCAGGTGCGACGCTTGAAGTCGATGTAGCGGTACTTCTGCTTGTGGCCGCCCGCGATTCCGCGGCTGGTCACGTGACCCTTGTTGTTGCGGCCGCCGGTCTTGCGCTTGCCTTCGGTCAAAGCCTTGACGGGCTTGCCCTTCCACAGCGCTGACTTGTCGACGAGGATCAGGCCGCGGCGCGACGGCGAAGTCGGCTTATATTGCTTGAGAGCCATTACGCCCGGACCCCTTCGGTAATGTCGATCGACTGGCCCTCGGCCAGGCGAACGATCGCCTTCTTCATGTCCGAGCGCTTGTAGGGCTGGCCCTTCCAGCGCTTGGTCTTGCCCTTGGTGACCATGGTGTTCACGCCAATCACAGTCACTCCGAAGAGCGCTTCGACGGCGGCCTTGATCTCGGGCTTGGACGCGCCCGAAGCGACGCGGAACACGACCGCATTGGCTTCCGCCAGCAACGTCGACTTTTCGGTGATGTGCGGCGCGAGCACGACATCGTAATGACGGTTCTCGACCGTCTTGGCGGCAGGCTTCTTAGCCATTGAAACGGGCCTCCAGCTTTTCGACCGCGGCGCGGGTCAGGACCAGCGTTTCGTGGCGCATGATGTCGTAAACATTGGCGCCGACCGCGGAGAGCAGGTTGATGCTCGACAGGTTCGACGAAGCGCGGGCGAAACCGACGTTCAGCGCGTCGCCGTCGATCACCAGCGCCGTCTTTCCAAAGGAAAGCTGCCCAAGCTGCTCACGCAGAACCCGGGTCTTGCCGTCCTTGACGTCGAGATTGTCGATCACGACCAGATTGCCGTCCTTGGCCTTGGCCGACAGCGCCATCTTCAGGCCGAGGGCGCGGATCTTCTTGTTCAGCGACGGATTGAAATCGCGAACGCGCGGGCCGTGGGCCTTGCCGCCGCCGATGAAGATCGGAGCGCGGCGATCGCCGTGACGGGCGGTACCGCCGCCCTTCTGCTTGCCGAACTTCTTGCCGGTACGGGCGACGTCAGAGCGTTCACGAGCGCCACGGGCCGTGCCGCGGCGCTTTTCGAGCTGCCAGGTGACGACGCGATGAAGGATGTCGGCGCGCGGCTCGACGGCGAAAATCTCGTCGTTGAGCTCGATGTCGCCGCCAGCCTTGGCGTCGAGGGTCTGTACCTTGACCTTCATCTTAGCCTTCCTTGCTCTCGTCAGCGGAAGCGTCGCCCTCGGGCTTGGCTTCGTCCGCCGGAGCGGTGGTTTCTTCAGTGTCGCCGGCAGCCTCGGCAGCAGCTTCGGCTTCCGCCTCGGCGGCAGCACCGGCTTCCTGCTCGGCCGCGATCGCAGCAACCTCGGCATCGCTCGGCAGCGCCGGGATCTCGTGGACAGCGGCGTCGTCGACCAGGCCGGCCGCCGGAATTTCCGTCTCGTCGATCGGCTGGTCCTTGGATACGATGCCGGCCGGGTAAGGCGCAGCCTCGTTGCGCGGCAGCTTGATCGCGTCGGCAACGGCCAGCCAGGCGCCCTTGTGGCCCGGGACCGAGCCCTTGATGAACAGCAGGCCGCGGATCGGATCGGTGCGGACGACCTCGAGGTTCTGCTGGGTGCGGTTACGCGCGCCCATGTGACCGGCCATCTTCTTGTTCTTGAACACGCGGCCCGGATCCTGGCGGTTGCCGGTCGAGCCGTGCGAGCGGTGCGAGACCGAGACGCCGTGGGTGGCGCGGAGACCGCCGAAGTTCCAGCGCTTCATGGCGCCGGCGAAGCCCTTGCCCTGAGTCACGCCCGAGACGTCGACGAACTGGCCGGCGACGAAGTGATCGGCGCTGATCGTCGCGCCGACATCGAGGAGCGCGTCCTCGGCGACACGGAACTCAGCGACCTTCGCCTTGGGCTCGACCTCGGCCTTGCCGAAGGCGCCGCGCTGCGGCTTGGCGACATTCTTCGCCTTCGCCGTGCCCGCGCCGAGCTGAACGGCGGTATATCCGTCACGGTCCTTTTCGCGGCGGCCGACGACCTGAACCCCATCCAGCTGCAGGACGGTAACCGGCACGTGCCGACCGTCCGCCTGGAAGAGGCGAGTCATTCCGACCTTCTTCGCGATCACGCCAGTGCGCATGATCATTCGCTCCTCAACAGAGGCACCCCGGACAATCCGAGGTGCTTGCAGCCCCAAAAAATCTTTGCGTGCCCCGCCTGGGCTAGTGCCCCTTCGAAAAGGAGCGGCGGGGACGCAGCCCGGAGCTAACCTCCGGCGGTATCCACCTATTTGCCTCGCCATCCCCACCTTCGCGGGGACTAAAGGCAAGCTCGCTCAGGCGAGCTTGATCTCCACATCGACGCCGGCGGCGAGGTCGAGCTTCATCAGCGCGTCGACCGTCTGCGGCGTGGGCTGTACGATATCGAGCAGCCGCTTGTAAGTCCGGACCTCGAACTGCTCGCGCGACTTCTTGTCGACGTGGGGCGAGCGGTTGACGGTGAACTTCTCGATGCGCGTCGGCAGGGGAATGGGACCGCGGATGAGTGCACCCGTCCGGCGCGCCGTATCGGCGATGTCGCCAGTCGCCTGGTCGAGCACTCGATGATCGAAGGCCTTCAGGCGAATCCGGATGTTCTGCGTTTCCATGTCCCTACCGATGCGAAAGAGCCCACGAGCCACTGCTTAAAGCGGCGGCCCGCGCAACAAATCTAAACTCAAAAGCGAACCGCGCGACCCTGAACCAGAATCGCGCGGTTGGCGCCCTATATTACTTCGAGATCGAACCGACAACCCCTGCGCCGACCGTACGGCCGCCTTCGCGAATTGCGAAGCGCAGGCCCGGGTCCATGGCGATCGGGGCGATCAGCTTCACGCCAAGCGTGACGTTGTCGCCCGGCATGACCATCTCGGTGCCCTCGGGGAGCACAACTTCACCGGTAACGTCCGTCGTCCGGAAGTAGAACTGCGGACGATAGTTGGCGAAGAACGGCGTGTGGCGGCCGCCCTCGTCCTTCGACAGGACGTAGACTTCCGCCTGGAAGTCGGTGTGCGGCGTGATCGAGCCCGGCTTGCAGAGAACCTGGCCACGCTCGACGTCCTCACGGCCAATGCCGCGGATGAGAGCGCCGATGTTGTCGCCGGCCTGGCCCTGGTCGAGCAGCTTGCGGAACATCTCGACGCCGGTGACGACGGTCTTCTGGGTGTCGCGGATGCCGACGATTTCGACTTCCTCGCCAACCTTGATGATGCCGGTTTCGACGCGGCCGGTGACGACCGTGCCGCGGCCCGAGATCGAGAACACGTCTTCGATCGGCATCAGGAACGGCTTGTCGAGCGGACGCTCGGGCTGGGGAATCCAGTCGTCGACCGCCTTCATCAGCTCCATGATCTTCTCTTCACCGATGTTCGCGTCACGGTCTTCGAGAACCGCGAGCGCCGAACCCGAGACGATCGGAATATTGTCGCCGTCGAAGCCGCGCTTGGAAAGCTCCTCGCGGATTTCGAGTTCGACGAGCTCGAGCAGCTCGGCATCGTCGACCTGGTCGACCTTGTTGAGGAAGACGACCATGGTCGGAACGCCGACCTGCGCCGCGAGCAGGATGTGCTCCTTGGTCTGCGGCATCGGGCCGTCGGCAGCCGACACGACCAGGATCGCGCCGTCCATCTGCGCCGCGCCGGTGATCATGTTCTTCACATAGTCGGCGTGACCCGGGCAATCGACGTGCGCATAGTGGCGATTGGCCGTCTCATATTCGACGTGCGCCGTCGAAATGGTGATGCCGCGCTCGCGCTCTTCCGGCGCCTTGTCGATGTTCGCGAAGTCGACGGCTTCGCCGCCGCCGTGCTTCGAAAGCACCTTGGTGATCGCAGCCGTCAGCGACGTCTTGCCATGGTCCACGTGACCGATGGTGCCGATGTTGCAGTGCGGCTTATTCCGCTCGAATTTAGCCTTCGCCATTTTACGCCTCTTCTTCTTTTGGAAAATCGGGTCGTCGCCCGGTTCGCGGACGCGCCCATAACTAGTATTTTGCGCTTACGCTAGCTTCGCCTTCACCTCGTCGGCGACGTTCTGCGGCACTTCGTCATAGTGCGAGAACTGCATCGTGTACTGCGCACGGCCCTGGGTGAAGGACCGCAGCTGGTTCACGTAGCCGAACATGTTGGCAAGCGGCACGATCGCTTCGACGACCTGCGCGTTGCCGCGGCTGTCGGTGCCCTGGATCTGGCCACGACGGCTGTTGATGTCGCCGATGACGTCGCCGAGGTAATCCTCGGGAGTCACGACCTCGACCTTCATGATCGGCTCAAGCAGCTTGATGCCGGCCTTCTGCGCCGCTTCGCGCATTGCGCCGCGGGCGCAAATCTCGAACGCGAGCGCCGAGGAGTCGACGTCGTGGTACTTGCCGTCGATCAGGTGCACTTCGAAGTCGATGATCGGGAAGCCGATCAACGAGCCGGTTTCGGCAGTCTCGCGCAGCCCCTTCTCGACCGAGGGAATATATTCCTTCGGAACGTTGCCGCCCTTGATCTCGTCGAAGAACTGGAAGCCCGAGCCACGCTCACCGGGGATGACGTTGATCTTGATTTCGCCGAACTGGCCCGAGCCGCCCGACTGCTTCTTGTGGGTGTAGGTCAGGTCCACCGGCTTCGCGAGATACTCGCGATAAGCGACCTGCGGAGCGCCGACATTGGCCTCGACCTTGAACTCGCGCTTCATGCGGTCGACGAGGATCTCGAGGTGGAGCTCGCCCATCCCCTTGATGATCGTCTGGCCCGATTCATGGTCGGTGCTGACGCGGAAGGACGGGTCCTCGCGGGCCAGGCGATTGAGCGCGACGCCCATCTTCTCCTGGTCGGCCTTGGTCTTGGGCTCCACTGACAGCTCGATAACCGGATCGGGGAACTCCATCCGCTCGAGGACGATCGGCGCATTGATGGCGCAGAGCGTGTCGCCAGTGGTCGTGTCCTTGAGGCCCGCCAGAGCGACGATGTCGCCGGCGTAAGCGATCTGGATGTCCTCACGGTCGTTGGCATGCATCAGCAGCATGCGACCGACCTTTTCCTTCTTGTCCTTGACGCTGTTCGTCACCTGCGAGGCGGTTTCCAGCGAGCCTGAATAGATGCGGGCAAAGGTCAGCGTGCCGACGAACGGGTCGTTCATGATCTTGAACGCAAGCGCCGCGAACGGCGCCTTGTCGTCCGACGGGCGCGAGTCTTCGTCGCCGTTGGGAAGCAGCCCCTTGATCGGCGGAACGTCGAGCGGGCTCGGCAGATAGTCGACGACGGCGTCGAGCAACGGCTGAACGCCCTTGTTCTTGAACGCCGACCCGCATACGACCGGCACGAACGCCATGCCGAGCGTACCCTTGCGGATCAGCTTCTTCAGCGTCGCGACGTCCGGCTCGGTGCCTTCGAGATAGGCTTCCATCGCGTCATCGTCCTGCTCGACGGCAAGTTCGATGAGGGTGGTGCGCGCTTCGGCGGCCTTGTCCTTCAGATCGTCCGGAATGTCCTGATATTCGAACTTCGCGCCGAGGCTTTCGTCGAGCCAGATGATGGCGCGATTCTCGACCAGGTCGACGAGACCCTTGAAGCCGCCCTCGATGCCGATCGGGAGATAAAGCACGGCCGGACGAGCGCCCAGGCGATCGATGATCGACTGCACGCAATATTCGAAATTGGCGCCGGTGCGGTCGAGCTTGTTGATGAAGCACATCCGCGGAACGGCGTACTTGTCGGCCTGGCGCCAGACGGTTTCGGACTGCGGCTCGACGCCGGCGACACCGTCGAAACAGGCGACCGCGCCATCGAGCACGCGCAGCGAACGCTCGACTTCGATGGTGAAGTCGACGTGGCCCGGGGTGTCGATGATGTTGATGCGGTGCTCGGGGCCCTTGCCCTCTTCAGCGCTCCAGAAACACGTCGTCGCCGCCGACGTGATCGTGATCCCGCGCTCCTGCTCCTGCTCCATCCAGTCCATCGTCGCGGTGCCCTCGTGGACCTCGCCGATCTTGTAGGACTTGCCGGTGTAATAAAGGATGCGCTCGGTCGTCGTCGTCTTGCCGGCATCGATGTGGGCCATGATGCCGATGTTGCGATAGCGTTCGAGCGGATGGCTGCGGGCCATGGTCGTGAATTCCTTAGTGATGTGGGGAGCCGGCGGACCCGGCTTCCCCAGATATAGGTACTGTTTTTACCAGCGCCACCCGTCGGCGGAGCCGGCGGGACGAACTACCAACGATAGTGGCTGAAGGCGCGGTTGGCTTCGGCCATGCGGTGCGTGTCTTCGCGCTTCTTGACGGCGTTGCCGCGGTTCTGCGCGGCGTCCATCAGTTCGCCCGAAAGGCGCGCCGACATGGTCTTTTCCGAACGCGCACGAGCGGCCGAGATGAGCCAGCGGATGGCCAGCGCCTGGGCGCGCTCGGGACGGACTTCGACCGGCACCTGGTAGGTGGCGCCGCCGACGCGGCGGCTGCGGACCTCGATGCCCGGCTTCACGTTGTTGAGCGCGTCATGGAAGATGCCGATCGGCTCACGCTTCAGGCGGGTCTCGACGGTGTCGAGGGCGCCATAGACGATGTTTTCGGCGACCGACTTCTTGCCGTCGAGCATGACCGAATTCATGAACTTGGACAGGACCATGTCACCGAACTTCGGATCGGGCAGGATTTCGCGCTTTTCTGGACGACGACGACGAGACATTGGATTTATCCTTTCTCTTCAGCCTGTTCCGGGACTTCAATGTGCCCGGGGCTTACTCTCGTGATTACTTGGGACGCTTGGCGCCGTACTTGGAGCGGGACTGCCTGCGGTCCTTGACGCCCTGGGTATCCAGAACGCCGCGAAGGACGTGATAGCGGACGCCCGGAAGGTCGCGCACACGACCGCCGCGGATCAGCACGACGCTGTGCTCCTGGAGGTTGTGGCCTTCGCCCGGGATGTAGCTGATCACTTCGCGCTGGTTGGTCAGGCGGACCTTGGCCACCTTGCGCAGAGCCGAGTTCGGCTTCTTCGGGGTCGTCGTATAGACACGGGTGCAGACGCCGCGCTTCTGCGGGTTCTGCTCCATCGCAGGGACCTTGGACTTGGCCTTCTGCGGTTCGCGACCCTTGCGGATCAGCTGGTTAATCGTTGGCATGAAGCCCTTCACCTTTCGTTGCGGGAAAGCCCGCGGTTACTTTGCTCAACGCAAAAAGCGCGACGCCCAAGCAGCTCTAAGGCCGCTTGGCCACGCGCGGATCGAGCAATGTTCAGCTCTTGCCCTGCGAAAGTGATGCACATCGCTGTCGCTTGGACGGGCGGGCACATAGCGAGGGGGCGGTTGGGGGTCAACCGCCGAACCGCGCGATATTGAGCCGCCAGCGCTTTATTATCAGTCTTCTTTCGCCGGGTCGTGGCCCCAGTTCATCAGGCTGTAGCGCCAGCGCGAGGTGTGAACATTGTTCGGCCGCTGCGCCGAATGCCGGCGCACATAGCCGACGACCTTGCGCATGTGGAGATAGTCGTCGAGCGTCAGTTCGTCGCTCGCCTTGCGGAGGATGCGGACGATGCGGCGGCCGCTGGCGTGGCCGACGCTTTCTCGCGCGCTGCCGTCCCGGCCCTTCCAGCCGACCGCCCGGCTCCGTGCCGTGCGGAGCCATTTCTCGAGCTCGCCCGCGGTCATGTTCACCGCACGGTGGAAGTCGGCGGTCACCTTGTCCGGGTCGAAGGTCGTCATGGCGCCGACATCGGGCTTGGGCGCGAACCATCAATACGGGACATTGCCCGCACGAGGGCCGACAAACTCCAAATTAACCATCTTGTTTGCATGAAGCCGGTCATGAGCCGTGCGTCCCCAGCTGCCGTTGCAGAGCCGAAGCCTCCCGTCCTGTCGTGGAATGTCGCGGCGGCGGCGATCCTGGCGCTGGCCGTCTATCTCCACTCGGTGTGCTGGTGGACCGAGCCGAGGGACATGACGCTGTTCCAGGGCCCCTGGTTCGCGCACATCGTCCATTACGGCCCGGTTGGCGCCTTTGCTCACCCCTTCAGCAATTACACCCCGGTCTATCTGTATTTGATGGCGATCATGTCGCTGCTCCACGACCTGATGGCGCCGATGTACCTGATCAAGACCTTGTCGGTGGCTGGCACGGCGTTCGCCGCATTCGCGCTCGCCGACCTGATCAAGGCCGCGGGCGGCAAGTCGCGGAACGCCATTTTCCTCTTCATCCTTCCGCCGGCGGTGCTCAACGCGGCTTTGCTTGCTCAGTGCGATGCCTTGTGGTCGGGGGCCTGCGTTTTCGCCGTCGCGGCGATGGTGCGCGGCCAGTCGATGCGCTCGCTGATGTGGTGCGGGCTCGCCATCGCGCTGAAGGCGCAGTCGGTGTTCATCGCGCCCTTCATCATCGGTGCACTCATCGGCCGCCGGGCGCCGCTGTGGCAGTGGGCGATCCCGCCGCTGACCTATGCCGTGCTGATGCTTCCGGCCTGGTTCGCGGGCTGGCCGGCCTACGACCTGGCGATGGTCTATCCCAACCAGCCGGGCTGGATCCCCTATCCCGGCGACCTCGCCAACCCGTGGGTCTTCTTCAGCGCCTGGGACCGCGAGCTCGGCAAGCAGCTCTATTGGGTCGGCTTCCTCGCCGTGGCGATCTCGGCCACGGTCGTGGGCGCATTGACGGCCAAGTCGGTCGACAAGCCGCGGGCGATGCTGTGGCTGGCGCTGCTGTCGGCGATCGCGCTCCCCTATTTCTTCCCCAAGATGCTGGAGCGCTATTTCTTCCTCGCCGATTTGCTCGCGCTCGGCCTGGCCTTCGGCCTGCGCACGCGCCCGGCGATTTTGGTAGCTATCGCGATGCAGGTCGCGTCGACCTTCTCGCTGCTCACCTACATGTATTTCTTCGGCAAGCCCTATTTGACCATGATCGGCGCCGGGTTCAGCGGTGCGGCAATGATCACGCCTTCATCCAGGCGCGGCGCGAAGGCGCGGACTGGCCGCGCCTCCCCGCCTTCCTCACCAGTCGGCCTGGCTCGCGGCCCCTTCCATCGGGCGTATGAAGAGCTTCCGGACGGCCGGCCAGCGCTCGCGCGCTTCCTCCTCGACCCGGCAGACGATCCGCTCGACTTCCCCGGCGACGAGGTCGTTGCGGAAGTCCACGTTCATCATCACCGTGATCTGGTCGGGCGATGAATGGACCGTCAGCACATAGCCGACGCCGACGACGCCTTCCTGTTCGCAGGCGAGGTCGTGAATGCTCCGTACCAGTACGGGATCCGCAGCCTCGCCGATCAGCAACCCCTTCGATTCATAAGCGAGCAGCGCGGCAGTGAGGCCGAGGATGATCCCGATCACCACCGAAGCCGCGCCGTCGTAGAAGGGGTCGCCGGTAATTTGCGCCAGGAAAAGCCCGATCCCGGCAACGACCACCCCGGCCATCGCAGCGCCATTTTCGAGCAGCACGATGAAGCCGGTCGGATCCTTGGAATGCTGGATCGCCTGGAGCCAGCCGAGCGAGCCCTTGCCCTGCCTGAATTCGCGAAACGCCTCGAGCGTCGACCAGCCGTCGAGGAGGAACGCGACGACCAGCACGACATAGGCGATGAGCGGCGACACCGCTTCGGCCTGCGGGTGGCGAATGTGGGCAACACCCTGGAAAATCGAAACGCCGGCGCCGAGCGAGAACACGAGGACCGCAACGACGAAGCTCCAGAAATAGAGCTCGCGGCCGTAGCCGAAGGGGTGAAACCTGTCGGGCGGCCGCTTGGCGGCGTGGCGGCCCCACATCAGCAGCAGCTGGTTGGTGCAATCGACGACGCTGTGCACGCCTTCGGTCAGCATCGCCGACGAACCGGTGATCGCTGCGGCAACGAACTTCGAGATGGCGATCCCGAGGTTCGCGAGAAGCGCGATGACGAGCGTTCGGTTGGATGCGGCGGGAGAGCTCATCAGATGTGAATCACCCGCCCGAAGGCGGCAAGCACGCTTTCATGCATCATCTCGCTCAAGGTCGGGTGCGGGTACACGCTCTGGATGAAGTCGGTCTCGACCAGCTCGGACGTCTTGCCGAGCGTGTAGCCGTGGATCAGTTCGGTGACTTCGGCGCCGATCATGTGCGCGCCGAGCAATTCGCCGGTCTTGGCGTCGAACACGGTCTTGATGAAGCCTTCGACCTCCCCGAGCGCGATCGCCTTGCCGTTGCCGATCGCCGGGAACTTGCCGACCTTGACCTCATAGCCCTTTTCCTTGGCTGCGGCCTCGGTCAGCCCAACGCTTGCGACCTGCGGGCGGCAATAGGTGCAGCCCGGGATGTTCTTCGGATCGGTCGGGTGCGGGTGAGCGTCCTTGTTGCCCAGCTCCTTGGCGATCGCTTCGGCCGCGGTGACGCCTTCGTGGCTGGCCTTGTGCGCGAGCCAGGGCGGCGCGGTCACGTCGCCGATGGCCCAGATGCCGGGCACGTTGGTACGGCACATCGGGTCGGTATCGATATGGCCCTTGGTGGTTTTCACGCCGAGCGCCTCGAGGCCGATATCTTCCGTGTTGGGGAGGATCCCGACGGCGACGATGCAATGGCTGAACTTGTGCTCGGCGGACTTGCCGTCGCCGGTCTTGATCTTCGCGGTCACGCCCTTGGCGTCGGCCGCGAGGCTTTCGACGCCGGCGGAGGTGAGGATCGTCAGCCCCTGCTTGGCCAGGCTCTTCTGGAGCTGGGCGCTGACCTCGGCGTCCTCGACGGGGACCACGCGGTCGAGCATCTCAACCACGGTCACCTTGGCGCCGAGGTCGGCGTAGAAGCTGGCGAACTCGATCCCGATCGCGCCCGACCCGATGACCAGCAGCTCGCTCGGCATATCCGGCGGGGTGAGCGCGTGGCGGTAGGTCCAGATGCGCTTGCCGTCGGCCTTGGCGAACGGGAGCTCTCGCGCCCGCGCCCCGGTGGCGACGATGATGTGCTTGGAGGCCAACTCGGTCGCCTTGCCATCGGCGCCCTTGACCGACAGCTTGCCTTTGCCGGTGAGCGCACCCTCGCCCATCACGACATTGATCTTGTTCTTCTTCATCAGGTGCGTGACGCCCTGGTTGAGCTGCTTGGCGACGCCGCGGCTGCGCTGCACCACCTTCTGCAAGTCGAAGCCGGTCTTATCCGCGCTTAGCCCGTAAGCGTCGGCGTGGGTCAGATAGTGATAGACCTCGGAAGAGCGGAGCAGCGCCTTGGTCGGGATGCAGCCCCAGTTGAGGCAGATGCCGCCCAGCAATTCGCGCTCGACGATCGCGGTCTTGAGGCCGAGCTGCGCGGCGCGGATCGCGGCGACATAGCCGCCCGGCCCCGAGCCCAGCACGATCAAATCATATTGGTCAGCCATTCGATGCTCCATTTAACCCCTCTCCCCCCCGCGGGAGAGGGGTTGGGGAGAGGGGGCGAACGCAAAGCGGTCAAAATCGCCTCGGCGACTCCCTCTTCATTGGTGAAAAGATCGTTGTTCCAGAACCGAAGGACACGAAAGCCTTGGGATCTCAGGTATGCGTCGCGGCTCCTGTCGCGCGCATTCTCCGCATGCTGGCCACCATCAAGTTCGATGATCAGTCGCTGCGCGAAACAGACGAAGTCCGCGATGTAGAAGTCGATCGAAACTTGCCGCCTGAATTTGTAGCCCGCGAAGCGGTGTGCCCGCAGCACTTGCCAGAGGCGGTGTTCGGCCTCGGTTTGGTCGGAGCGCATCTCCTTCGCTCGGCCGCGTAGCATCGCAATGCGGCGCCCCCTCTCCCTGCTGTCGCTGCGCGACAGCTTTCCCTCTCCCGCGAGGGGAGAGGGACTAGTCATGGCCGATCTCCCGCGGCTTCCCCGCATCATCCAGCGCGACGAAGGTGAATTCGCCCTCCGCCACCATGGTTTCAAGGTCGCCGTCGCGCGCCCTCGCGATCGCCTCGGCTTTCAGGCGGAGCGAGGTGCGCCCCTGCTTTAAGAGCTCGACATAGACGCTGAGCTCGTCGCCGACCGCCATCGCGCCGGGGAACTTGAGCGCGTCGGCCGCGACCAGGATGGCCTTGCCCCTGGTCCGCCGCGACGCGAACGAGCCGCACGCGAGGCCCAACTGGCCCATCAGCCAGCCCCCGAACACGCCGCCATAAGGGTTGGTGTCGGCGGGCATGGCGGTGACGCGGATAACCGCCTCTCGGCTCAAGCCAGCATCCCCAGCGGACGCTCGACCAGCTCCTTGAACGCCTTCATCAGGCTGGCGCCGTCAGCGCCGTCGATGGCGCGGTGGTCGAAGCTGCCGGTGGCCGACATCACGGTCGCGATCTGCAGGCTGTCGTTGATCACGTAAGGCCGCTTCTCGCCGGCGCCGACGGCCATGATCATCCCCTGCGGCGGATTGATGACCGCCTCGAACTGCTTGATCCCGAACATGCCCATGTTGCTCAAGGACGCGGTACCGCCCTGATATTGTTGCGGCTGGAGTTTGCCCTCCTTGGCCTGGGCCGCGAGCTCTTTCATTTCGGTCGAGATCGCCGAGACGCTCTTGTTGCCGGCGTCGGCGATGATCGGCGTGATCAAGCCCGCGGGGATCGACACCGCGACCGAAATGTCGGCGCGCTTATATTGAAGCATGTGATCGCCGGCGAAGGCGACATTGCATTCCGGCACCGCGAGCAGTGCCTGGGCGAGCGCCTTGATCAGCAGATCGTTGACCGAAAGCTTGATCTCGCGCGCGGCAAGCCCGGCGTTCAGCTCGGTCCGCATCTTCAGCAAGGCGTCGAGCTGGATGTCGACGGTCAGATAGATGTGCGGGACCTGCTGCTTCGCCTCGGTCAGGCGGCGAGCGATGGTCTTGCGGATGTTGGTGAGCTTGACCTCCTCGTGCGGAATGGCCTGTTCCATCGGCCCCGGCATGACGAGGTGGGTGGCGGGTGCGCCGGGGGGTTGAGCCGCAGCTGCAGCGGGAGCAACTGCGCCGGGCTGAGCGCCGTCCACATCGGCGCGGACGATGCGGCCGTTCGGCCCACTGCCCTTGATCGAGCCGAGCTCGATGCCCTTTGCCTGCGCCAGCCTGCGCGCCAGGGGCGAGGCCTTGACCCGATCTCCCTCTCCCCTCGCGGGAGAGGGCTGGGGCGAGGGGGCGACGACAGGATTCGCCGGTACTGGCGGCCTTTCAATGGGGGTTTTGGGAGGTAATGAACTCACGGGGGTATCCGGCTTCGGCCCCTCACCCGGCGCTTGCTCCGCAGCGCGACCCTCTCCCGCGGGGGGAGAGGGTTGTTTCGGTGCGGCGCTTGCGGCGGAGGCATCCTCGCCCTCGCCCGCCAGGATCGCGATCGGCGCGCCGACCTTCACGCCTTCGCTGCCCTCGGGGATCAGGATCTTGGCGATGGTCCCTTCGTCGACTGCTTCGAATTCCATCGTCGCCTTGTCGGTTTCGATCTCAGCGAGGATGTCGCCCGATTTCACCGCGTCCCCTTCTTTGACGAGCCATTTGGCGAGCGTGCCCTCCTCCATGGTGGGGGAAAGCGCGGGCATCTTGAGTTCGATCGGCATCGGGAGTCCCCATTGGGAAGCTTGCCGCGCTCAAAGCCAATGCGGCGAGCGCGGTCAAGTGTGCGCCGAACTGCGCGCGGCGACTTGCGCTTAAGCACGGTTTACCGCAGCACAGTCGGCGCATGGGGGACGCCAAGGCGAAACGCACCTATCTGGTCGTCGTTGACGACAGCGCCGAAGCACGGGTCGCGCTGCGCTTCGCGGCGCGCCGAGCCGCCAAGACCAATGGCCGGATCGAAGTGCTCGGCATCGTCGAGCCCCAGGATTTCGTGCAGTTCGGCGGAGTTCAGGCGGCCATGGCCGAGGAGCAGAAGCTGCGCATCGAAGGCGTCGTCAGCTCGGCGATTGGCGAATTGCTCGACGAAAGCGGTGTCGAGGCCAACGTCATCGTCCAGCAGGGCGAGGCGGCCAAGGCGGTGCGCGACTATGTCGGCGAGCGGCCGGAAATTGCGGCGCTGGTGCTTGGCGCTGCGCCGAGCGGAAGCCCGGGGCCCCTGGTCCTCAACTTCTGCGGTAATGATGCCGGGACATTGCCATGCCCGGTGATGATCATCCCGGGCAGCATGGATGACGAGCGGCTCGAAAAGCTCTCTTAACCGTCACCCTGAACTTGTTTCAGGGTCCATGTCTCCATCCCCACCTTGGTCTCTGAAATGGATGCTGAAACGAGTTCAGCATGACGAACTAGAGCACTTTGGCCAAAATCTCCGCTAGCCGGACGCAGCCGGCCTCGTCTTCTTCTGTAAAGCGCGCGGTCTTCGGGCTGTCGATATCGAGCACAGCAATCAGCTCGCCGTCGCGGACGATCGGCACCACGATCTCGCTGTTCGACGCCGAATCGCAGGCGATGTGGCCGGGAAAGGCGTGGACATCGTCGATCCGCTGCACCTCAAGCGTCGCCGCGGCTGTGCCGCACACACCCTCGTCGAACTTGATGCGGATGCAGGCGGGCCGCCCCTGGAACGGGCCGAGCACAAGCTCCCCGCCCACATTGCGGTAGAAACCGACCCAGTTCACGTCAGGCAGGCTTTCCCAGATCAAAGCGGCGGCATTGGCCATGTTGGCGATCGCGTCGGGCTCGCCCGCGGTCAGGCCTTCGAGCGCCAGCGCGAGGTCCTTGTAGAGCGTCGCCTTGTCCGCTGCTTCGATCTTGAAGTCGTACATGCCTTCTCGCTTTCGTCACCCTGAACTCGTTTCAGGGTCCATTTCCAGCCCGCATCGCACTTCACCGGAATGGATGCTGAAACAAGTTCAGCATGACGGCTAAATGTCCCTCACCCTTCCGCGCGCCTGCTTCACCTGCGAACGCTGCTTCTTCTTGTCCACCCGCGCGGCCTTGGCGGCCCGGCTCGGGCGCGTCGCCTTGCGCTTTACGGGAGCGATATGGGCGGCCGCGATCATTTGCGCCAGCCGCGCCCGTGCGTCGCTCCGGTTCGCGTCCTGCGTGCGGAAACGCCGGGCGGTGATGAGCAGCTCGCCGCCGCCAGTCACGCGCGAGCCCGCGATCCGTTTCAAGCGCTCATAGACGTCGGGGTGGAGGCCGAGCCGATAGAGATCGACTCGAAGCTGCACCGCGGTCGCGACCTTGTTGACGTTCTGCCCGCCCGGCCCGGTCGCCGCGAGGAAGCTTTCGGAAAGCGCGTCCTCAGGGATCTCGACGTCCTCAGGTCGCATTCGCTGTCCTGAGCGTGTCGAAGGGGCGCCACTCGCCGAAATGCTCTGGCAGCGGTGCCAGCGCGTCGATCGCGCGCTTGCCGTCTCGCGGCACCACCAGCCGCGAGGCATGAAGGAGCAGCGGCCCGCCGGGAACGCCATAGACTCGGTCGCCGATGATTCCCCGGCCGAACGCGGCGCGCGCGTGGGCGCGGATCTGGTGCGTCCGTCCCGTCAATGGACGAAACTCAACCAAAGTGGCCCCATTGCGTACCGCAATCCGGCGCCAGTGCGTTGTCGCAGTCAGGCCATGAGTATCGGGCACCATCTTCCACCCGGCTTCCGCGCTGGATTGCTTGGCGAGCGGAGTATCGACGACGCCGCTTTCCTGTTCAATCTCGCTCGCGACCACCGCGAGGTAGAATTTCTCGACGGCGCGGCTTTCGAACGCCTGCTGGAAAAGAGCCCGCGCCTTGGGCGAGCGAGCGAACAGCAGGCAGCCGCTGGTATCGGTGTCGAGCCGGTGCATCGGCGTCGGCGGCCGCTGGAAGCCGCATCTCAGCTCCCCGAGCCGGCCCGCGATCGAATCCCCGCCCCGCCGCGGCGTATCGACGGGAAGCCCGGCCGGCTTGTCGAGCACCAGCGCTTCGCCGTCGATGAAGAGGATATGGTCGGAAAGCATGACTCCGCCCTAGCCGATGCGGCGGCGTTTGTGACTCCCTTGCAACGAAGCCAAGGAATCCAGCGTGTTACACAATATTAACCTTTTCCGATCAGACAGCGGATGGTTAATGAACGCTTCAAGGCTGTTAAGTTCGGGTAACGGAATTGGACCGAACGAAGGCCGCGAACGGGGGAGCCAACGATGCGCGTGCTGCTGATTGAAGACGAGCCGACGACGGCCAAGAGCATCGAGCTGATGCTCGGGTCCGAGGGCTTCAACGTCTACACCACCGATCTTGGCGAAGAAGGCCTCGATCTCGCCAAGCTCTATGATTACGACATCATCCTGCTCGACCTGAACCTTCCCGACATGCACGGCTATGATGTGCTGAAGAAGGTCCGCACGGCCAAGGTCTCGACCCCGGTCCTGATCCTGTCGGGCATCGGCGAGATGGATTCGAAGGTGCGGGCCCTGGGCTTCGGCGCCGACGATTATGTCACCAAGCCCTTCCACCGCGATGAGCTGGTCGCTCGCATCCATGCGATCGTCCGCCGCTCGAAGGGCCATTCGCAATCGGTCATCCGCACCGGCAAGCTCGCCGTGAACCTCGACGCCAAGACGGTCGAAGTCGATGGCGCGCGCGTGCATTTGACCGGCAAGGAATATGCGATGCTGGAGCTGCTTTCGCTCCGCAAGGGCACGACCCTGACCAAGGAGATGTTCCTCAATCATCTCTATGGCGGGATGGACGAGCCCGAACTCAAGATCATCGACGTCTTCATCTGCAAGCTCAGGAAGAAGCTGAGCCTGGCCTGCGGCGGCGCCAATTACATCGAGACCGTCTGGGGCCGGGGCTACGTGCTGCGCGATCCCGAAGAGACGTCGGAGCCGGTGCCGGAGGCAGCGGTCGCCTGAAAGCCCCTGGTGGGTGGGGATTGAGGCGGGGTGCCGTGAGGGCGCCCCGCCTTTTTCTTTAGGCTGCCGCCTGAGCCGCCTTGCGGAACATCAGCGCAGAGACGCCCCACATTCCGGTAAAGCCGCCGATCAGGATCAGTACCCCAAGGAGTCCCGGCGGCTCCGAAGCGCCGAGCCGGTAAGCGCCGGCAACGACGCCGACCAGCGCCTGCGCCGCGGCCACGACGGCCATCGCCCGCGCCATTCCGTCGGCCCTGAACCGCGCGACGATCGCTCCCGCCAGTGCAATGAGGATCACCGCCAGGAACATGAAATTGGCGGGATTGCCTTCGTCCCCGATGATGCCGACGGCGCCGTTGATCCAGACCAAAAGGAAGGACGCGGCAACGGCAATCAGTGCGCCACCGCGATACCAGGGGTTGCGCGAGGTGCGGACGGCAAGCTCGATCAGCCCACCGACGATCCCGAACATGACCGACGCGAATACATAATCCTCGATCGTCCACGGCGCCCCAAGCACCGCCGGCAGGGTCAGCAGCACGACCGCCGTCCCCCAGCCGACGATCCGCCAGGGGATGCCGTTCCTCGTGTTGCCCGCTTTGCTTGCCATCTCAATGCCTCCGTGCATGTTACGGCACCGACCGTGCCAGAGCGAACGGTGAGCGGCATGAGCAACTTGTGAGGACTTGCTGAAAAATGGCCGCGCGTTTTGCCTTCGACGAATTCCTGCTCGATCCGGCCGACCGGCGGCTGCGTCGCAGCGGTGCGGCCGTCGAGATCAATGCCCGCTATCTCGACGCCCTTGCCCTCCTCGTTCGCGAGCAGGGCAGCCTCGTCTCCAAGGACCGGTTCCTCGACGAAGTGTGGGACGGCATTCCGGTCACCGACGAAGCCCTGACGCAATGCATCAAGACGCTCCGCCGCCAACTCGGCGACGACGCGTCCAACCCTCGCTTCATAGAGACGGTGCCCAAGCACGGTTATCGCTTCATTGCGCCGGTCGAAGTGGTCGACGGCACTGGCGCCGCGGCGGCTACGGCACCCGCCTCCCAGCGACTGAGCGCAGGCTGGCGCGGCCTTCTCACCACCGCCATGGCCGGGACCCTGGGCGGCGGCCTCGCCGGCGCCATCGGCGGCCTCATCTACGGCTTCGTCGCCACGTCGCAGCCTTCACCCTATGCGGTCGGAGCGCTGTCGATCCTGCTGGTGCTGCTGGGGCTGACCACGCTGGTTGCGCTGATCGGCGGTGCCGGCGTCAGCATCGGCATCGCTGCCGCGGACGTGCTCCGGCCCGGTTCGGCCTTCTGGAGCGCGGCGGGGGGCGCGCTGGGCGGGCTGATCGTCGGCGCGGCTGCCAAGCTGTTCGGCCTGGACGCCTTCACCTTGCTGGTTGGCCATTCGCCGCGCGACATCACCGGGGCCTCGGAGGGCGCGGTGTTGGGCGCGGCAGTCGGCTTGAGCGCCTGGATTGCACTGCGCGCCAATTCGATCGGTGGAGCCGCGGCGCGGGCTGCGCTGGTCGGCGGCCTTGCCGGCCTCGCCATAGGACTTTCCGGCGGACGGCTGATGCTCGGCAGCCTGGCGCTGCTTGCCCAAGACATGCCGGGTTCGCGCCTCAGGCTCGATCAGCTCGGCCATTTGTTCGGCGAAAGCGGTCTGGGCCCGTTGACCCTCATCGTCTCGACGGGACTGGAAGCGGCGCTGTTCGCCGCCTGCGTAGTCGGCGCCATCACCCTCGCGCGCCGAACCTAAGCCTTGATGCTGATCTTCCGCGCGGTGCGCCGTGCGGGAAGAACCAGCGGATCACCGAGGTCCGCCTCAGGGCCAATCTCGTCCATCCGCCGCCAGCCATCGCGCCCCAGCCGTTCGAGCGGCCGGAAGGCGGTCTTGTAGGCCATGCGGGTGGAGCCTTCGACCCAATAGCCGAGATAGACGTAGGGCAGCCCGGCGCGCGCCGCGCGCTGGATATGATCGAGGATGATGAAGGTGCCGAGGCCCTTCCGCGATTCAGGCCCGACGTCGAAGAAGCTGTAGATCATCGACAGGCCGTCGCTCTGCTGATCGCTGAGGCAGGCGCCGACCAGCTTGCCCGGGCGCCCATCGACGCTCGGCTCGCGATATTCGATGACGAAGGTGCGGACCGGCGTCTGCTCGACCATGTCGGCAAAATCGCCCTCGTCCATCTCGGCCATTCCGCCACCCGGGTGGCGGGTCGCGAGGTAGCGGCGGAGCAGCTGATATTGCTCTTCCGTCGTCCACGGCTTGCAGGCGCTGATTTCGAGGTCGGCGTGGCGGCGCATCATCTTGCGCTGCGTCGCGCTCGGCTCGAACTCCGCGGCGAGGACGCGGACCGAGACGCAGGCCGAGCAGTCGATGCAGCTCGGCCGGTAAGCGACCGACTGGCTGCGGCGGAAGCCGATCCGGCCCAGGGCCTCGTTCAATTCGCTGGCATGACGGCCGCCGAGCTCGGTGAATACCTTCCGCTCGACCTTCCCGGCCAGGTACGGGCACGGGGTGGGGTTGGTCACAAAGAATTTGGGGAAGCGGAAGGGTGCGCTCACCCGGTACCTCGATCCGTCTTGGTTACTCAACTCTTTATGCTGCCGCTCAACGCCGTTGAAAAGGCTTTGGCTGCGTTAAACCGCCATGGAAATAAGGCCAGTGTCCCGAGCGGGGACGTTTTGAGTGATCAGGGGGAGAGCGGCGGAAGCAGTATTTCGACACGAGAAGGACAGGCTTCTGCTGCTGCAACCCTCGCCGCATGAGCCGCAAAGCCGACCAAGGCACGTTGCAAGGGGACCTGTTGATCCGGATCTGCCAAGGTGAAAAATAAGATATTTGGAGCGACCCGGCCGCGGATGATCGGCAGCGATGCGTAGCGACCATAGCGGTGCTGCAACTTTTCCTGGATCGCGTAAGCGCGCTCAACGGGATCGCATTGTCGGGCAAATTGAATGCCGATCACCGTCTTGCGAGCGCGTAAGTATACCTCCGGATCACTGAGTAACGCGTACTTCGGCGCTGTGCGCCGGCTCATCGACTTCACCTCGAACCCGTTGTCCGGATCAAGGAAGATGAGCTGGCTTTGATCCAGAGCGATGCTGCTTTCCTCCAGCCAGGCGCATCTGTCGTCCAGCGGAACCGGAGTGCCGTAGTAGAGCGTATCCGAAGGTAGAACATTAGATCCTTGCAGAACCGTGAGCTGTCGCGCACTTGGGTTCACGAACTGAGCAATCAGAGGGAACAGGGCCTCATCGAGGCCACGCCACCCGCGACCGGTAAGGTGATGCCGCTTGAGACCGTCGTTGTTCCCGGGTGAATCAACACTTTCAGGCTCGGTGAAGTACCAGTTGACGCCGATTCGAAGGCGGAGTGTTCGCGCGAGGTGGCGCAACAGCGCATATTTGAGGTAGTCGTGGCTGTCGCCGAGGTATTTTTCCTGCATTAGTCGAGCGAAGCGCGCTCGACGCGGAAGCCGGCGGCCTCGAGTCGCGCGACGACATCGTCGATCGCCTTGGCGTCCTTTGCCTCGCATTCGACCTCGATCATCGTGTCCTTGGCGGGCAGCCGCGTGAAGATCCGGCTGTGGTTGATCTCGATCACGTTGACGCCGGCTTCGTAGACCTTGCTCGTGATCGCGGCGAGCGCGCCGGGCTGGTCGTGGGCGGCGACGTGGAGGCGGGCGATGCGCCCCTGGCGGACGAGATCGCGGACCAGCACGTTGGCGAGCAAGTGGGTGTCGATATTGCCGCCACAGAGGATCGTCGCGACCTTCTTGCCCCTGAAGCGCTCGGGCTGGCTAAGCATCGCGGCAAGCCCGGCGGCCCCTGCCCCTTCGACCACGGTCTTCTCAATGCCGACCAGCATCGACACTGCGCGTTCGAGGTCGCGCTCGGGGACGAGCATGACTTCGCTCGCCAGCTCTTTGAGGATCCGGCGCGTCAGCTCGCCCGGTTGCTTGACGGCAATACCTTCGGCCAGCGTGTCGCCGCCCAGCGGCAGGAAACAATCCTCGATCGCGCATTTCATCGAAGGGTAAAGCTCGGCCTCGACCCCGATCAGCTCGATTCCCGGCTTCAGTGCGTGGCAGGCGAGCGCGACGCCCGACATCAAACCGCCGCCGCCGATCGGCACGACGATCATATCGAGGTCGGGCGCGTCCTCGATCATCTCGATGCCGAGCGTTCCGGCGCCCGCGATCACGTCGGGATCGTCGAAGGGATGGACGAAGACATAGCCCTTCTCGAGCGTCAGCTCGCGCGCCTTGGCATAAGCATCGTCGAACATGTCGCCATGGAGGACGACGGTCGCTCCGTGGCCCGCGGTCTGGGTCACCTTCACCGTCGGCGTCGGTTCAGGCATCACGATCACCGCGGGGATGCCGAGCCGCTTGGCGTGATAGGCGACCGCCTGGGCATGGTTGCCGGCAGAGGCCGCAATTACGCCCCGCGCCCGTTCCTCGGGCGTCAGCTGCAGCAATTTGTTGAGCGCGCCGCGCTCCTTGTAGGCGGCGGTGAACTGAAGGTTCTCGAACTTCAGCCAGACCTCGGCGCCGATGATTTCGGAAAGGGTACGGCTAACCAGCATCGGGGTGCGGATCACCGCGCCCTTGATCCGCTCGGCCGCGGCGCGGATTTCGTCGATCGTCGGCGGTTCCATCGGCCGCGAGGCGTAGCGCTTCACTCCGAACGGAACAATGCTAAGCGGACGCGATGATCAAACCGCTCCTCGCGCTCGCCGCTGCCCTCTCCGCTTCCGCCGCCCTCGCCGACACGCTGGTCAGCAACGTCAACGGCATCCAGGTCGGTCCCGACGGCAAGTTGCAGCATTTCAAGGCCCTTGTCTTTTCCGACGACGGCAAGGTCCGCCAGGTGATCGAACGTCCCGAGCTGGTCCGGCTCGCGGGGATCACGACCACGATCGACGGCGGCGGGCGCACGCTGCTGCCCGGGCTGATCGACGCGCATGGGCATGTCGTCGATCTTGGCGTGGCTGCGCTGACGCTCGACCTGGTCGGCACGACCTCGATCGCCGATGTTCAGCGGCGGCTCGCCGCTTATGCGAACGAGCGCAAGACGAGCGGCTGGCTGGTCGGCTTCGGCTGGAACCAGGAGCAATGGGCGAACAAGAGCTATCCGACCGCAGCGGACCTCGATCGCGTCGTCGGCGACCGGCCGGTGGTCCTGGAACGCGTCGACGGTCACGCCGTCGTCGCCAACAGCGCGGCGTTGAAGGCCGCCGGAATCACCGCCGCGACCACGGCTCCGGAGGGCGGCAAGATCGAGCGTGACGCGCAGGGCAATCCGACCGGACTGTTCATCGACAATGCGCGAGCGCTCGTCGAGGACGCGATCCCGGCCCGAACGACCGCCCAATCGGACGAAGCCTTGGCTACGGCGCAGGAGAGGCTGCTGTCGTTCGGAGTCACGGCAGTCGGCGCGATGAGCACCTCGGCGAGCGACTTGGAGGCATTTCGGCGAGCCGGCGACGCGGGCCGGCTGCGGGTCAGGCTGATGTCCTACATGACCGCGACCGACGCCGCAGCCACGGATCAGCGTCCGTCAGGCTGGCTGTACAATGATCGCTTGCGGCTGGTCGGGGTCAAGCTCTTTGCGGACGGCGCACTCGGCTCGCGCGGGGCGTGGTTGAAAGAGCCCTATGCCGACAAGCCGGATACGCGAGGAATTCCGCGCCATTCGGATGCCGAGCTGCTGAGCCAGGCCGACGCCGCCGCAAGCCGCGGATTCCAAATCGCGACGCATGCGATCGGCGATGCGGGTAACGAGCAAGTGATCAAGCTCTATGAGCAACTGGCGAAGAAGTATCCCGGGGACCGGCGCTGGCGCATCGAGCATTTCCAGATCGTCGACCCGGTTGACATTCCGCGCCTCAAGCCCGCCGGGATCATCGCCTCGATGCAGCCGACCCACCAGACCAGCGACCGGCTGATGGCGGAGGAGCGTCTAGGGCCGGACCGGCTGAAAGGCGCCTATGCGTGGCAGACGGTGGAGAAGCTCGGAATCCCGGTCGCTTTCGGGTCCGACTATCCGGTCGAAAGCCCCAATCCATTCCCGGGCCTGAGCGCCGCGATCAGCCGGCAGGACATCAATGGCCAGCCGCCGGGCGGCTGGATCCCGAGCGAACGGCTGAGTTTCGCGCAGGCGCTGTCGGCCTTTACTCGCGGCGGAGCCTACGCGGGCTTTGCCGAGGACAAGATCGGTTCGCTCGAGCCCGGCAAATGGGCCGACTTCATCATCGTTGACCGCGATCCGACCGCGGTCGATCCACAATCTTTGGCAAGGACCGAGGTGATCGAAACCTGGGTCGCGGGCAAGAAAGCGTGGGAGCGCGCGCCTAGCGCGGCGTCGCAGCCCGAGCGCGGGAAGTAAGCATCCCCGGCGTCAGCAGCTGCGGCAGTTCCTCTGGCGACCGGCCGGGCGCATACCAGAGGTAATAAGGGACGCCCGCTCGGCCGTGCGCTTCGAGGAAGCGCGTGATCGCCGGGTCGCCGCTGGTCCAGTCGCCCGCAAGCACTTTCACGCCGCGTTTCCTGAACGCGTCGCGGACCTCGGCGCGGTCGATCGCGGCGGCTTCATTGGCCTTGCAGGTCAGGCACCAGTCGGCGGTGAAATAGACGAACACGGGCCAGCCTTGCGCCACGTAGCGCTCGGCCTTGCCCTCGGCCCAGGCTTCGGCCCCTGACATAGGCGCGGCCCGAACGGCCTGCGACACTGGAACGCGAGCAACGGCCGCCACGATCACCGCCAGCCCAAACAATGCCGGCAGGAATGCGCGGCTACCCCAGCGCTGCATGTGACCGGCGCTATAGAGGCAGATGAGCAAGGCTGCCGTCGCGAACAGGGCAAACCACAGCATGGTGCTGCCCGCCATCCGGTAGAGCAGCCAGAGGCAAGCGACGGCGGTTGCCGCCATGGGTATGGCCAGGAAACGCTGGAGCCGCTTCATCCACGGTCCGGGCTTGGGCAATCGCCTGGCGAGGCGCGGCACGAAGCCGAGGATCAGGAAGGGCACCGCCAGCCCAAGGCCGAGCGCAGCGAACACCAGCACCGAGCCCGCCAGGGGGAGCAGCAGCGCCGTCCCCAGCGCGACGCCGAGGAAAGGCCCGGCGCAGGGCGTGGCAACGAAGGCCGCCAGAGCGCCGGTGCCAAAGCTCCCGGCCGGGCGGGCGCTTCCGCCAAGCACCGGAAGCTCGAACAGGCCAACGAGGTTGGCGGTGATGGCCACCGCCAGCAGCAGCAACAGCATGACCGTGCGCGGATCCTGCAGCTGGAAGGCCCAGCCCGCTTCGCTCCCGGCCGCGCGGATCGCGAGCAGCGCCGCACCGAGCGCAGCCGTGCCGATCACAGCGCCTGCGGTGTAGGCCAAGGCGTCGCGGCGCGCTTCGCGCGGCCCTTCCGATGCTCGCGCCAGGTGCAGCGCCTTGAGCGCCAGGATCGGGAAGACGCACGGCATCAGATTCAGCAGGATCCCGCCGATCAAAGCGCCGAACACCGCCGCGAGCAGCGCCTTCGTGCCCAGCTCACCAAGCTTGCTGCCGCCTTCGGGCACGGGGCCGGGGATTGCGTTGAACTCGAGCCCCTCGCCCTCACCGAGCGCCAGCACGCCCGCGAAGCGCTGCGGCATTGCGCCCTTGGGCTGGAGTTCGGCGACCAATGTATCGCCGATGCGGCGGAAGTCCTGCCTGGCCGCATAGTCGACCGGCCCGTCGGTGACGGGGAACAAGTACGGCTCCCGGACGGCGATGCTGGCCGGCAGCGGTACCGCGACGCGCAGCTTGCCGCCGCTCGTGTCGAACCGCCCGAGCGTCACCAGCGGCCGCGCCAGCGCTCGGCGCCATTGGTCGAACTGCGCCCGCTTGGGCGTGCCGGTTCCGACTGGAAGATCGAGCGTGAGCTCGCCCTGTTCGGGGATGCAGATCTTGTCGGTGCAGGCGAGCCAGCGCGCCGCGGCGCGAAGCGGAATCGTGCCACGCGCATCGGCCGGCACCTTCAGCCGGACGAGCACGGCATAATCGCGCTCGTAGACGTAGTTCATCAGGCCGGCGATCGTCAGCCGGCCCGGAACCGGATAGCGCAGCGGCCCAGCGCTGAAGCCCTTCGGGAGACCCCATTGCACGTCCATCGGCAGGCCGGCATCGCCCGGGTTCAGCCAGTAGCCGTGCCAGCCGGGATTGGTGCGCATGTAGATCGCGAGCTCGACCTCGCCGCCGGGCGGCGCTGGGCCTTCGGCGACCAGCTGCGGCTCGATTCCCCGCGCCGCATGAGCGAGCGCGGGCGTCAGCAACAGGCAAAAAAGGAGGAGAAGGCGCCGCAGCATCACATCCCCTCTAACGACATGCTGAACTTGTTTCAGCATCCATTCCGAGGACATCCAGTGCGGTTGCAAAAATGGACCCTGAAACAAGTTCAGGGTGACGGCCGCCATTCAGTCCAGATTCGGCCGGAGCCAGCGCGTCGCTTGCTCCAGCGAGACGCCACGCCGCGCGGCATAATCCTCGAGCTGGTCGGGGCCGATCCGGGCGACACCGAAATATTGGCTGTCGCGATGGCCGAAGTAGAATCCCGAGACGGCCGAAGTCGGGAGCATCGCGAAATTTTCGGTCAGCGTGACCTCGCCCGGGTGGCCGCCCAGCATGTCGAACAGGATCGGCTTGAGGCTGTGGTCCGGACAGGCCGGATAGCCCGGCGCCGGGCGGATCCCCTCGTACTTCTCGCGGATTAGCTGCGCGTTCGACAAATGCTCCTCGGCATAGCCCCATAGGCGGTTGCGGACCTCGGCATGGAGAACCTCGGCGAGGCTTTCGGCAAGACGGTCGGCAAGCGCCTTCAGTAGGATGTCGTCATAGTCATTCACGGTCTGCTTGAACCGCTCGAGGTGCGGTTCGAGCCCGTGGATGCCGACCGCGAAGCCGCCGATCCAATCCTCGCCTTCTGGATTGATGAAGTCGGCCAGGCACATGTTGGCCCGCCCCTCGCGCTTCTTCACCTGCTGGCGAAGGAAGGGCAGCCGCGTCCAGTCGTTGCCCGCCAGGACCAGCACGTCGTCGCCCTCGCGCTTGCAGCGCCACAGCCCGACGGTTGCCTTGGGCGTCACCCAGCGCTCGGCGATCAATTGCTCGAGCATCGCCTGCGCGTCGGCGAACAGGCTGCGCGCACTTTCCCCGACCACCAGGTCATCGAGGATCGAGGGATAGGTCCCGGCGAGCTCCCAGGCGCGGAAGAAGGGCGTCCAGTCGATTGAGGCGCGAAGGTCGGCCAATGGCCATTCGCCGAAATGATGGAGGCCCGGATATTTGGGCGCCGGCGCCTGCCCCGTCGGATCGAAGGCGAAGCCGTTGGCGCGGGCATCCGCGAGGCTCGAAAGCTCGCTCTGGCCGCTGCGCTCGCGCGATATGCGGAGCTTGTCATATTCGTCGGCGGTGTTGGCGATCAGCGGCTCGCGCTGCGTGTCCGAAACCAGGCTGGAGGCAACGCCGACTGCGCGGCTGGCGTCGAGCACGTGGATCACGGGGCCGTTGTAGGCCGGGTCGATCCGGAGCGCCGTGTGCACCTTGCTGGTGGTCGCGCCGCCGATCAGCAGCGGGGTCTCGAGGCCCAGCCGCTCCATCTCGCCCGCGACGGTCACCATTTCGTCCAGCGAAGGCGTGATCAGGCCCGAAAGCCCGATCATGTCGGCATTATTGTCGTTCGCGGCGGCCAAAATGTCCTGCCACGGCACCATGACGCCAAGGTCGATGACCTCGAACCCGTTGCACTGCAGGACCACGCCGACGATGTTCTTGCCGATGTCGTGAACGTCGCCCTTGACGGTGGCCATGACGACCTTGCCCTTGCCCGCGGTCGCGCCGGTCCGCTCCTTTTCGGCCTCGATGTAGGGGATGAGGTGGGCCACCGCGCGCTTCATGACGCGGGCCGACTTCACCACCTGCGGCAGGAACATCTTGCCCGATCCGAACAGGTCGCCGACGACGTTCATGCCGTCCATCAGGGGCCCTTCGATGACTTCGATCGGCCGCCCGCCGCTTTTCTCGACCGCCAGCCGCGCTTCCTCGGTGTCCTCGACGATATTGGCGTCGATCCCCTTGACCAGCGCATAGGAAAGACGCTCGGAGACCGGCATCGAACGCCATTCGGCGAGCTTCTTTTCCTCGGCGACATCGGTGCCCTTGAAGGCTTCGGCGATGGTGATCAGCCGCTCGGTTGCGTCCTCGCGGCGGTCGAGGATGACATCCTCGCAGGCCTCGCGAAGCTCGGGGTCGATCGCGTCATAGACATCGAGCTGGCCGGCGTTGACGATGCCCATGTCCATGCCTGCGGGAATGGCGTGATAGAGAAACACGCTGTGCATCGCGCGGCGCACCGGCTCGTTGCCGCGGAACGAGAAGCTCAAGTTCGAAAGTCCGCCCGAGATGTGGGTGCCGGGGCAGCGCCGGCGGATTTCCGCAGCCGCCTCGATGAAGTCGATGGCGTAGCGGCGGTGCTCCTCGATCCCGGTCGCGACCGCGAAGATGTTGGGATCGAAGATGATGTCGCTGGCGTCCGTCCCGTCGGCGACGAGCAGCTTGTAGGCGCGCTCGCAAATCTCGACCTTGCGCTCGACGGTATCGGCCTGGCCGACCTCGTCGAAAGCCATGACGACCACCGCCGCGCCATAGGCCCGGCACTTGGCGGCAAGCTCGAGAAACGGTCCCTCGCCTTCCTTCATCGAGATCGAGTTGACGATGGGCTTGCCCGACACGCATTTCAGCCCCGCTTCGATCACGCTCCACTTGGAGCTGTCGACCATGACGGGGATTCGGGCGATGTCGGGCTCCGCCGCGATCCGCTTGAGGAAGGTGGTCATCGCCGCCTCGCTGTCGAGCAAGGCTTCGTCCACGTTGACGTCGAGGATCTGTGCGCCGTTTTCGACCTGGTCGCGAGCGACGTTGACCGCGGCGTCATAATCGCCGGCCAGGATCAGCTTCTTGAAGCGCGCCGAGCCGGTCACGTTGCAGCGCTCGCCGATGTTGACGAAGCGCGCGCCTGCGCCCGCTTGTTCGACCCTCGCTTGTTCCATGGTCAGGCCGCGATCGTCATCGGTTCGAGCCCGGCGAGCAAGGTGCCCGGGCGAGCATCCGGGACGGCGCGCGGCGTGCAATCGCGCACCGCCCCGGATATTGCGGCGATGTGCGAGGGAGTCGTCCCGCAACAGCCGCCGACCACGTTGACCAGGCCGCTCTTGACCCAGTCCGAAACCTGCGCGGCGGTCTCTGCCGCCGCTTCGTCATATTCGCCGAGCTCGTTCGGCAAGCCGGCATTGGGATAGGCCATCACCAGAGTGTCGGCGGTCGCCGCCAGCGCCGCCAGGTGCGGCCGCAGCTGCGCGGCTCCGAACGAGCAATTGAGGCCGATGGTGAGCGGTCTCGCATGCCGGACCGACGCCCAGAAAGCCTCGACCGTATGGCCGCTGAGATTGCGCCCACTAAGGTCGGTGAGGGTCATGGAAATCATCAGCGGCAGTGGGCGGCCGAGCGCCTGCTCCGCCTCCAGCGTCGCCATGATCGCAGCCTTGGCGTTCAGCGTGTCGAAAATCGTCTCGACCAGGATGAAATCGACCCCGCCGGCGACCAGCGCATCGACCTGCTCGCGATAAACCGCCTTCACCTGGTCGAAATCAACTTCGCGGTAACCGGGATCGTTGACGTTGGGCGACAGCGACAAGGTCTTGTTGGTCGGGCCGAGCGCGCCCGCGACCCAGCGCTTCTTGCCGTCGCGGTCCGCGACCTCACGCGTGATCCGCGCCGCTTCTTCATTGATCTTCCGGACCAGGGCTTCGGCGCCATAATCGGCCTGGCTAATGGCATTGGCGTTGAAGGTGTTGGTTGCGAGCAGATCGGCGCCCGCGTCGGCGAATTGCTGGCAGATCGACTTCACCAGCTCGGGTCTGGTCAGGTTGAGCAAATCGTTGTTGCCGCGCTGATCCTTCATCAGGTCGAGGCCGCCGCAATAGTCGGCGCCCGGCAGCCGCTCGGCCTGGATCATCGTGCCGTAGGCGCCATCCTTGATGAGGATGCGCTTGGCGGCCTTGGCGCGGAAGGCGTCGGCGGCGCTCACGCTTTGGGCCTCGCGCCGAGCAAGTGGCAGATGGCGTAGCTGAGCTCGGCCCGGTTGAGCGTGTAGAAATGGAAGTGGCGGACGCCGCCTGCGTAGAGCTGCCCGCACAGCTCGGCAGCGACCGTCGCGGCGATCAGCTGGCGGGCCGCTGGGAGGTCGTCGAGCCCTTCGAACAGGCCGTTGAGCCAATCGGGGATGCTCGCCCCGCACGTGGCGGCGAAGCGCCGCGTCTGGGCCACGTTCGACACCGGCAGGATGCCGGGCACGATCTCAATGTCCATCCCGGCTGCCGCGACCTGCTCCTGGAAGTCGAGGAAGCATTCGGGCGAGAAGAAGAACTGGGTGATGGCGCGGTCGGCCCCGGCGTCGACCTTGCGCTTCAGATTGTCGAGATCGGTCGCGCGATTGCCCGAATCCGGGTGAAGTTCGGGATAGGCTGCGACGGAAATGTCGAAGGGCGCAATGGCCTTCAGGCCAGCGACGAGTTCGGCGGCATTGGCATAGCCGTCGGGGTGCTGGGCGTAAGGCGTGCCCGGCTCGGCCGGGTCGCCGCGCAGTGCGACGATATGCCTCACGCCAAGCTCCCAATAATCGCGGGCGATGGCTTCCACCTCGGCCCGGCTGGCACCGACGCAGGTCAAATGCGCGGCGGGCGTCAGATCGGTTTCCTTCAGGATCCGCTCGACCGTCTGGTGCGTCCGCTCGCGGGTCGAGCCGCCGGCGCCGTAGGTGACCGAAACGAAGCGCGGACCAAGCGGCGCAAGCGTCTGGATTGAGCCCCACAGGGTTTCCGCCATGGCTTCGCTCTTGGGCGGGAAGAATTCGAAGCTGACTTCGATGTCTCCGCGCGCCTCGGCGAATAGAGGCAGATGCCGTTCCAGGCGGTCGAAGGCGTTCATGCCGCTCGCCTTTGCTGCTCGGCAGTCTTCACGCCTCGCCACAGGGTGACGGTCAACTCCCCGCCCTTCAAATGCTCGACATGGTCGACCTCGAGCCCAGCGGCGGCGAACCAGCCGGCCATTACCTCATCCTCGAAGCCGAGGCGGATATGGGCGTCGCTGGCGCGCAGCTCCTCGCGCTCGTGCGCGGCGAAATCGACCACCAGGAGCGTGCCGCCCGGAGCCAGGACCCGCGCCGCTTCGCCGATCGCCGCAGCGGGCGAGTGAGCATAGTGGAGGACCTGGTGAATGACGATCGTGTCCGCCGAATGGTCCGCCAGCGGAAGCGCATACATATCGCCCTGGCGGAGGCTCGGCTGGATTCCGGCCGCTTCGAGCTTGACCCGGGCGAGGCGGAGCATCTCGGACGAGCGGTCGATGCCGATCGCCTGGCTGGCGCGCGGGCCGAACAGTTCGATCATCCGCCCAGTGCCGGTGCCGACGTCGACGAGCCGCCCGAGCGGACGGTGGCCGAGCGCCTTGTCGATCGCGCGCTCGACCTGGCTTTCGGCGACATGGAGCGAGCGGATCTGGTCCCAGACCTCGGCATGGCCGGCGAAATAACGGTTGGCGGCCTCGGCGCGGTCGACGCGAATACCCTCGGTGCGAGCGGCATCGAGCGCGAACAGCCGCTCGGTCGCGGCATCGGCCCAGCCGTCGATCAACGCGTACATCGGCGCGACACGATCGACGTCGCTTAGCGTCAGGAACACCCAGCTGCCTTCCTTGCGCCGCTCAAGCACGCCGGCGTCGGCGAGGATCTTCAAATGGCGGGAAACGCGCGGCTGGCTCTGGCCGAGTATCTGGGCAAGCTCACCCACGGACAGCTCCATGATCCGAAGCAAGGCGAGGATGCGCAGCCGCGTGGGGTCGGCGAGGGCCTGGATTCGATCGGCGAGCGGAAGTGCGGCTTCCATGGCTTAACGATATAAAGATATCTTTATATGGTCAATTCCACCTTTAAAAATAATCTCTTGTAACTTGGTAGGGATTACAGTTATTGCCGCCGATCTGGCTTGAACGACTCGCGCGTGCAGGCCGTACCAGCGCCCGACCCCCGGGCGCCTTCAAGGGAGTGGTACGATCATGAAGAAAGTTGCCATTGTGACCGTCGCTGTCCTCGCGCTCGGTATCGCCGCCTGCAACAAGAACGCCGACAGCAATGCGGCGAACGAAACGGCCGTCGAGAACGCCGCCGAGACCGACGTCAACGCTGCTGTCGACGTCACCAACAGCGCCGATGCGGCGCTGAACGCTGCCGAGAACAACATCAATGCTGCCGGCAACGAGGTCGAGAACGCCAGCAACGCTGTCGCGAACGCTCAGTAAGCCAACAGCTTCTGACTGACGAAGGGCCGTCCCTCGCGGGGCGGCCCTTTTTCGTGCGCCCGGCGGACGTGAAAAAGGGCCGGCGGATTGCTCCGCCGACCCTCAATCGTTGAGACGGTGGGTTGGGCTTTAGAAGTCCATCCCGCCCATGCCGCCGCCGGCCATTGCCGGAGCCGGCTTGTCGTCCGGGAGCTCGGCAATGGTCGCCTCGGTCGTGATCAGCAGGCCGGCAACCGAAGCCGCGTCCTGCAGTGCCGCACGGACGACCTTGGTCGGGTCGATCACGCCGGCCTTGACCAGGTTCTCATATTCCTCGGTCTGGGCGTTGAAGCCGAGCGTCGGATCGTTACCGTCGATCAGCTTGCCAGCCACAACCGCGCCGTCATGGCCCGCGTTCTCGGCGATCTGCCGCAGCGGCGACTGAAGCGCCTTGCGGATGATGTCGATGCCGCGGGTCTGATCGTCGTTCTCGCCCTTCAGGCCTTCAAGGCATTTGGTGGCGTAGAGCAGAGCCGTCCCGCCGCCGGGGACGATGCCTTCCTCGACCGCGGCGCGAGTCGCATGAAGCGCGTCGTCGACGCGGTCCTTGCGCTCCTTGACCTCGATCTCGGAAGCGCCGCCGACCTTGATCACGGCAACGCCGCCGGCCAGCTTGGCCAGCCGCTCCTGCAGCTTTTCGCGGTCATAGTCGCTGGTCGTGGTCTCGACCTGCTGGCGGATGGCAGCAACCCGGCCTTCGATATTCTCCTTGGCGCCGGCGCCATCGACGATGGTCGTATTGTCCTTGTCGATCGTCACGCGCTTGGCCTGGCCGAGCATCGTCGTCGTGACGTTCTCGAGCTTGATGCCGAGATCTTCGCTGATCATCTCGCCGCCGGTGAGGATCGCAATGTCCTCGAGCATCGCCTTGCGGCGATCGCCGAAGCCCGGCGCCTTGACCGCAGCGACCTTTAGGCCGCCACGCAGCTTGTTGACCACGAGCGTGGCAAGGGCCTCGCCCTCGATGTCCTCGGCGATGATCAGCAGCGGACGTCCGCTCTGGACCACCGATTCGAGGATCGGAAGCATCGCCTGGAGATTGGAGAGCTTTTTCTCGTGGATCAGGATGTACGGGTCGGTGAGCTCGACCTGCATCTTTTCCGGGTTGGTGATGAAGTAAGGCGAGAGATAGCCGCGGTCGAACTGCATGCCTTCGACGACGTCGAGCTCGAACTCGAGGCCCTTGGCTTCCTCGACCGTGATCACGCCTTCCTTGCCGACCTTTTCCATCGCTTCGGCGATCTTCTCGCCGACTTCCTTGTCGCCGTTGGCCGAAATGATCCCGACCTGGGCGATTTCCTTGGAATCGGAAACGTCCTTGGAACGGCTCTTGAGGTCCTCGACGACCTTCACCACCGCGAGGTCGATGCCGCGCTTGAGGTCCATCGGGTTCATGCCGGCCGCGACCGACTTCATGCCTTCGCGAACGATCGCCTGGGCAAGAACCGTCGCGGTCGTGGTGCCGTCGCCGGCAATGTCGTTGGTCTTCGAAGCGACTTCGCGGACCATCTGCGCGCCCATGTTCTCGAACTTGTCCTTAAGCTCGATTTCCTTGGCGACGGTGACGCCGTCCTTGGTGATGCGCGGTGCGCCGAAGCTCTTTTCGATGACGACGTTGCGGCCCTTGGGACCGAGCGTCACCTTCACTGCATTGGCGAGAATGTCGACGCCGGCGAGAATGCGCTCACGCGCATCGCGGCTGAATTTCACGTCCTTGGCTGCCATCTGGCTACCCTTTCCTAAAGTCGAATGTTCCGAATGTTCGCAGTGACGAGCGGATTTCCGCCCGTCCTGAAGGTCAGCCGACGATCCCGAGGATGTCGCTTTCCTTCATGATGATCAGGTCTTCACCGTCGATCTTGACCTCGGTGCCCGACCACTTGCCGAACAGGATCTTGTCGCCGGCCTTGACGTCCAGCGGCGTGACCTTGCCGTCGTCGGCGCGGCTGCCGGTGCCGACGGAGACGACTTCGCCTTCCTGCGGCTTTTCCTGCGCCGTGTCGGGAATGATGATCCCGCCGGCGGTCTTCGCCTCGGCCTCTACGCGGCGGACGAGGACGCGGTCATGAAGCGGCCTGAAACCCATGGGTTACCCCTCTTGCTCTGTTAAGTTGAACCAATCCGTTGGCACTCTCCCCATGAGAGTGCCAGCGATGCCGCGCATATGGTTGTCCCCCGTTCATCCGTCAACGGGTGGGGCCACAAGCTTTTTGGTGTCAGGCGTGGCCGGGCCGGGTCAGCCCGAGCCGGTCGCGAAGCATCCAGCGGGCGAGCATCAGCACCGCGACCGCGGCCAATCCGGCGGCGAGACCGACCCAGATGCCGACGCCGCGCCAGTCACGCCCGAACGCGAGCCAGATGCCGATGCCGAGACCGACCACCCAATAGCCGACCAGCGCGAACATCAGCGGCCAGCGCGTGTCGTGAAGGCCGCGCAGCATGCCCGCGCCAATGACCTGCGCGCCGTCGACCAGCTGGAAGGCCGCCGCGACCTGGAGGAAGCTGACGGCAAGGCCGATCACCAGCGCATTGGCCGGCACATCATTGAGGAACAGGGTGACGAGGCTGCGGGGGAAGGCCCACATCAGGATCGCCATCGCGCCCATGAAGCCGACGCCCATGACCCACGCGGTCCAGCCGGCGCGCGCGATCGCCTGTTCGTCCTTCCGGCCGAGCGCAAGGCCGACGCGAACCGTCGCCGCCTGGCCAAGGCCCAGCGGCACCATGAAGGTGATGGCCGCAATCTGCAGTGCGATCGCGTGGGCTGCGACCGTATCGGCGCCGAGCCAGCCCATGAAATAGGCCGCGAGCGCGAACACGCCCATTTCCAGCGCCATGGTGAGGCCGATCGGCCAGCCGAGCTTGACCATCGCGGCGACGCGCTGGCCGTCGAACCGCCACCAGTTGCCGAACAAATGGAAGCGGCGGAAGCGCGCCTCGGTGCTGGTGACGAAGATCAGCGCGCCACACATGATGAGCCAGGTCAAAGTGCTGCCGAGCCCGCCGCCGACCAGTCCGAAGGCGGGAAGCCCGAAATGGCCGAAGATCAGCGACCAGCTGAGCAGCGCATTGAGCGCGATTCCCCCAATGCTCAGCCACAGCACGATCCGCGGCCGCTCCAGCGCCGCGACGAAGTTTCGCAGCAGCTGGAAGAGCAGCCAGGGCGCGGTGCACCACATGTAGGCGCGGAGGAAGATCTCGCCCTGGCTGGCGAGGCTGTCGGAAATGCCGAAAGCACGCATGAAACTGCCGACGTGCCACAGCAGCAGCCAGTAAGGCGGCATCGCGATCGCGATCAGCCACAGGCCGGCGCGGAAGGTGCGGCGAACGTCGCGAACGGCGTTGGAACGCTGGCCGAGCGCAGTCGCCATCATCGGCGAGGACGCCGTGATCAGCCCGAACAGCAGCAGGTTGAACGTGAAGGTGAGGTTCAGCGCCAGCGTCGCCGCGGCAAGCTGGGGCGCGCCGAGCCGACCCATCAGCAGGATGTCGGTCGCCTGGATCAGTTGCTGCGTGAGGTTGGCGAGGATCAGCGGCCAGGCGAGGAGGAGCATCGCGCGGAACTCGCCGCTCCACCCACCCGCCCCATTCGGCGGTGAAATCTTGGCCAAAGCCTGCACACCCATCGAAACGTCATTGCGAGGAGCGGAGCGACGAAGCAATCCAGCGGCAGGATTGACTGGATTGCTTCCCCCGGCCTGCGCCGGGGTCGCAATGACGATTGTTCTGGGCTAGCGGGCGGCCAACCCTGCTTTGAGGTTTGACATGAAGTTCGTCCGCGCCATCTGGAAATTGCTCGTCGGCATCAAGGACGCCCTCGTCCTCATATTCATGCTGCTGTTCTTCGGGCTGATCTACGCCGGGCTGTCAGCCAAGCCGGCGCCGGTCAAGGACGGAGTCCTCGACCTCAGCCTCAATGGCGCCCTGGTCGAGCAGCCCTCGCGCGCCGGCTGGTCGTCCGTCGCGGGCGGAAGCCAGATCCAGGAATTTCGCCTCCGCGACCTCGTTGCGGCGCTCGACAAGGCGCGCACCGACAGCCGGGTAAAGGCGGTCGCGCTCGACCTTGATGGCTTCAGCGGCGGCGGGCAGACCGCGATCGGCGACCTTGCCGAGGCGGTGCGCCGAGTCCGCGCGGCCGGGAAACCAGTGGTCGCTTATGCGGTCGGCTACAGCGATGATGGCTACCAGCTCGCTTCGGCGGCTTCGGAAATCTGGCTCAATCCGCTGGGCGCGGTGCTGATTACCGGCCCCGGCGGAACGAACCTTTACTACAAGGGCCTGCTCGACAAGCTCGGCGTCACTGCGAACGTCTATCGCGTCGGCACCTACAAATCGGCGGTCGAGCCCTTCATCCGCAACGACATGTCGCCCGAGGCGCGGCAGAACTACATGGCGCTCGACCAGGCGCGGCTGGAAAGCTGGCGGGAGAGCGTCCGCCGCGACCGGCCCAAGGCCAATGTCGACGCGATGCTCAAGGACATGAACGGCGCAGTGGCCGCAGCCGGGGGCGACATGGCCAAGGCCGCCCTCGCCGCCGGGCTGGTCGACAAGATCGGCGAACGCCGCCAATTCGAGGCCCGGCTCGCCGCGCTCGGCGGCGAGGGCGGGGCTGACGAGCCCTTCGCCCGGGTCAAGCTGCGCTCCTATGTTCGCGACGTTGTCGACCGCAATCCGCGCGGCCCGATCGGCGTCGTCACCATTGCCGGCATGATCATCGACGGCCACGCGAACGCCGGCACGGCGGGCGGCGACACCATCGCCGAAGAAATCGAGTCCGCGGTCCAGGAAAAAGGCGTGAAGGCGCTGGTGGTCCGGGTCGACAGCCCGGGCGGCTCGGTGCTCGCGTCCGAACGCATTCGCCAGGCGCTGCTCGAGGCCAAGGCAAACAAGATCCCGGTTGTCGTCTCGATGGGCAGCGTCGCCGCGTCGGGCGGCTACTGGGTCTCGACCCCTGCCGACTTCATTTACGCGGAGCCTTCGACCATCACCGGTTCGATCGGGGTGTTTGGGGTCCTCCCGAGCTTCCAGGGCACGCTGCAGAAGCTCGGCATCGGCGCCGACGGCGTGAAGACAACGCCGCTGTCCGGTGAGCCCGACCTGTTCCGCGGGCCATCGCCGGAAGCGAACCAACTGATCCAGAACGGCGTGAACGCCACCTATGCGCGCTTCCTGGGCGTCGTCGCTGCGTCGCGGCACAAGACGCCGCAGCAGGTGGACGCCATCGCTCAGGGCCGGGTGTGGGACGGCGGGACGGCGCGTCAGCTTGGACTGGTCGACGGCTTCGGGGGCATGGACGAAGCGATCGGCAAGGCAGCCGCGCTGGCCAAGCTCGGCGACGAGCGCGAAGTGACCTATCTCGAGCCGCCGACGAGCTGGAAGGACGAGCTTTTCCAGGCGTTTGCGGACACTGAGGACGACGAGGACACGGCCAGCCAGGATGCCTTCGCGACGCTGGCCCGAGGCCCCGAGCGCCAGCTGGCTGCAATGCTCGCCGAGATCCGCTCGATCCTTGCCGGGCCGAGCATCCAGGCTCGCTGCATCGAATGCGGCGGCGTTGCTCCTGCCGTGATCCGCCCGGAGGACAAGAGTCTGCTCGCGACGCTCGTGAACTGGCTGTCGTGATCCGCCAGCGGCGGTGAACATTTCGCCGCAGCGGCGCTGCCGGCGCGGTGTATCTGCTCGCGCTGATGAGCGTGACGATCCGGCTTGCAACCAGGGATGACGCGGCGGCGATCGCCGCCATCTACGGCCCGTTCGTCGAGGGCAGCCGGATCAGCTTCGAGGAAGCTGCGCCCGACGCTGAAGCGATGGCGGCGCGGATGGAAAGCCCGCTCCATCCCTGGCTTCTGATCGAAAGCGGCGGCATCGCGGGCTATTGCGCAAGCTCGCCGTATCACCGCCGCCCGGCCTATCGCTGGACGGTCGAGACCGGCATCTACATCGCCCGCGAACGCCACGGCGAAGGGCTCGGACGGCAACTCCTCGAAGCGATGATCGAGCTGTTGACGCGGCAGGGATTCGTCACTGCCATCGGCGCGATCGCCTTACCCAACGACCCCAGCATCGCGCTCCACGAGAAGCTCGGCTTCACCCAATCGGGGACCTACCGCGGCGTCGGCTTCAAGCTTGGCGATTGGGTCGACGTCAGCCTGTGGCAGCGCGACCTTGCGCCGCGTAGCGCGACTCCGGCCGAGCCGAGGCCCTTCGCCGGATTGATCTAGGAGCTCAGCGAACCGGCGTTGCGCTCGAGCACCTCTTCCGGTCGCTGGTCGATCATCTCGCCGTGGGACACGATAATACGCCTGAGGTCCGGAATTGCGGCCCAATGGCGCAGCTGCTGCGCGAGCGCCGCCTTGTCGTTCACCAGCAGCCAGCGAACCTCGCGAGCCATTTGCGGCCGCTTGACGCCGAAGCCGAAGACGCGCGCCAAAATATTCGCTCCCAGGCCGCGCGGGTGCCGGATGTGCGAAATGAGGTCATTGATGACGAGGCTAGTCCCGGCGCTCCGCCGTACCATCAAAGCGCTTTCGGCGCGGCGCACACCGTCGGCGATGATGAACGTCACTTCGTCGTCGGCCATGACGTCGCTCGTCGCGTCCACTGGTACGGCCTGCTGGACGCGCTTCTTCGCGCCGGGCGGGCAGATGATTTTTGCGCCGGGGTAGCGCTGCTTCCAGATCCGCGCATCGAGGCGGTGGAAACCATTCGGCACGACGATGAAGCGCGGTGGCCCGAGCGCCTCGATTTCGCGCATCGCCGGCTCGTGGAGCGCGACCGGGCTGAATACGACCGAGCCGCCCGCTTGCAGGCTCGCGAGCGTCATCCGCCGCGGGAACGTGCCCAGCGGCATCCGGATCTCGCCTTCGACGCTGAGCAAGCCATCCTCGACGGTCTCGACCGGTCCGTGCGGAAAGACGGTCCATTGATCATGAAAGCCCGGCATGGGCCGGTGAACGCCTCAGATGTGGATCGGCTTCCCGGTCACCGCCATCGCCGCTTCCTTGAGCGCTTCGGGGTGAGTCGGGTGGGCGTAGCAGGTGTAGGCGATGTCCTCGCTGGTGGTGCCGAACTCCATCGCCTGTGCAGCACCGGCGATCATGGTGCCGGCGACGGTGTTGATCATCCACACGCCGAGCACGCGATCGGTCTTGGCGTCGGCAATCACCTTCACGAAGCCGTCCGGTTCCTTGTTGGTCTTGGCGCGGCTGTTGGCGAGCATCGGGAACTTGCCGACCTTGATCTCGCCATGCTCCCTCGCCTGCTCCTCGGTCAGGCCGACCCCGGCGATTTCGGGCATGGTGTAGACCACTGACGGGATGACATCGTGATTCACGATGCCGGGATCACCGGCAATCGTGTCCGCCACGGCAATGCCTTCTTCGGACGCCTTGTGCGCGAGCATCGGCCCCGGGATGACGTCGCCGATCGCCCACACGCCCGGCACCTTGGTGCGGAACTGGCCGTCGGTTTCGATCTGGCCGCGCTTGTTCAGCTCGAGCCCGATCTTATCGAGGCCGAGGCCCTCGGTGTTCGGACGGCGGCCGATCGAGACCAGCACGACATCTGCTTCCAGCGTCTCCGCCTCGCCGCCGTTCGCCGGCTCGACGGTCAGCGTGACCGTATCGCCCTTCCGCGTCGCGCTGGTGACCTTGGTCGACAGCCTGAATTCGAAGCCCTGCTTCTTGAAGATCTTGCCCGCTTCCTTGCGGATGTCGTCGTCCATTCCGGGCAGGATCTGGTCGAGGAACTCGACCACGGTGACCTGCGCGCCCAGCCGCCGCCACACCGAACCGAGCTCCAGCCCGATCACGCCCCCGCCAATCACGACCATGCGCTTGGGCACTTCGGGAAGCTCCAGCGCGCCGGTGGAATCGACGATCCGCTCCTGATCGACCGTGATGCCCGGCAGCGGGGTCACCGACGACCCCGTAGCGATGACGATGTTCTTTGCCCGAACAATGCGGTCGCCGACCTTGAGCGTGTCCGCGGCTTCGAAAGTCGCCAGTCCTTTGAACCATTCGACCTTGTTCTTCTTGTACAGGAAGGCGATCCCGTCGGTCAGCCCTTTGACCGAATCCTTCCGAGCTCCGTGGAGGGCTTGGAGGTCGAGTTCGACCTGCACCTTCGCGCCCCATTTGGCGAGCGTCCCGTCGGCGGCATGCTCGTACAATTCGGAGCCGTGCAGCATCGCCTTCGACGGGATGCAGCCGACGTTGAGGCAGGTGCCGCCAAGCGTCTCGCGGCTTTCGACGCAGGCGGTCTTGAGCCCGAGCTGCGCGGCGCGGATCGAGGCGACGTAGCCGCCGGGGCCAGCGCCAATCACCAGGACGTCAAAATCGTAATCAGCCATTCTTTTCCCTTAAAGGTCGATCAGCAGGCGCGTCGGATCCTCGATCGCTTCCTTGACGCGGACCAGGAAGGTCACCGCCTCGCGGCCGTCGATGATCCGGTGGTCGTAGGATAGCGCCAGGTACATCATCGGCCGGATCACGACCTGGCCGTCCCTGGCCACCGGCCGCTCCTCGATCCGGTGCATGCCCAGCACTGCCGATTGCGGCGGGTTGATGATCGGCGTCGACAGCAGCGAGCCGAACACGCCGCCGTTGGAGATGGTGAAGGTGCCGCCGGTCATCTCGTCCATGGTCAGCGTGCCTTCCTTGGCGCGCTTGCCATAATCGGCGATGGTCTTTTCGATCTCGGCGAAGCTCATCGCGTCGGCGTTGCGGACCACCGGCACGACCAGGCCCTTGGGCGCCGACACCGCGACCGAAACGTCGAGATAGTTGTGATAGACGATCTCCTGATTGCCTTCTGGGCCTTCGAGGCTGGCATTGACGCTCGGCACGTCCTTGGCGGCCAGCGCGCAGGCCTTCACGAAGAAGCCCATGAAGCCGAGGCGGATGCCGTGCTTCTTTTCGAACAGGTCCTTGTAGCGGGCGCGGGCGTCGATCACCGCCGACATGTCGACGTCGTTGAACGTCGTCAGCATCGCCGCGGTATTTTGCGCGTCCTTCAGCCGCCTGGCGATCGTCTGGCGGAGGCGCGACATCTTGACGCGCTCTTCCTTGCGCGAACCCACTTCGTCATTCCCGCGCAAGCGGGAACCCAGATTTTGTTCTGGCTGGGCCCCCGCTTTCGCGGGGGTGACGAGAGATTGTGGTGCCGCAGCTTGAGGCGGGGCCTCGGGTGCGTTCTTCTGCGCTTCCGCGGCAGCGATCACGTCGTCCTTGGTCAGGCGGCCGTCCTTGCCGGTCCCGCGGATTTTCGACGGATCGACATGATATTCGAGCACCGCCCGGCGAACCGCCGGCGACATCGTCGTGATCTTGTCGTCTTCCGGCTCCGGCTCGGGCACATCGCGCAGCGCCGGAGTTTCGCCCGCGCCGGACGGGTTGGTGCTCGCTTCGGCCACCGCTTCGTCACCGGCAGCAGGCGTCGCCGGCGCAGCCGCCGCGCTCGCCCCGGCATCGACGCGCGCAATCACCGCGCCGACGGCAACCGTGTCGCCTTCCTTGACCAGCTGCTCGGCAAGGACGCCGGCAACGGGCGACGGGACTTCGACCGCAACCTTGTCGGTTTCGAGGCTGGCGATCGGCTCGTCCTCGGCCACCGCCTCGCCGGGCTTCTTCAGCCACTGGGCAAGCGTACCTTCGGTAATCGATTCCCCGAGCGTCGGGACCTGGACGTCAGTTGCCATTTGCTTCCCTTATTCGGCCGCGACCGCAGAGCCTGGCGCGCTGCTATGACCCAGAGCGGCCGCGATCAAGGCCGCCTGCTCCGCCGCGTGGCGCTTGGCGAGGCCGGTGGCGGGCGATGCGCTGGCGTCGCGGCCCGCATATTGCGGCCGCAAACCAGCGAAGCCCGCCTCGGCCACGCACTGTTCAAGCAGGTTTTCGACGAAGAACCAGGCGCCGTTGTTCTTCGGTTCCTCCTGCGCCCAGATCACCTCCTTGAGGTTGGGCATGGCCTTCAGCCGTTTGACCAATGGCTCCGACGGGAACGGATAAAGCTGCTCGATGCGGACAATCTCGATGCCAAGGTCGCCGGCCTCGTCGCGTGCCTCGATCAGCTCGTAGGCGAGCTTGCCCGAGCAGAGCACCAGGCGACGCGTTTCGCCCTCGGCCGGCGGATTGAGGTCGGAGACGATGCGGCGGAAGTGACTCTCGCCGGTGAAGTCTGCGATGTCTGAGACTGCCAGCTTGTGGCGAAGCAGCGACTTGGGCGTCATCAGGATCAGCGGCTTCCTGAAATCGCGCCGCATCTGCCGCCTCAGGATGTGGAAATAGTTGGCCGGGGTCGTGCAGTTAGCGACCTGCATATTGTCGTCGGCGCAAAGCTGCAGGTAGCGCTCGAGCCGGGCGGAGCTGTGCTCCGGCCCCTGCCCTTCATATCCGTGCGGAAGCAGCATCACGAGGCCGCTGGCGCGCAGCCACTTGCCTTCGCCGGACGCAATGAACTGGTCGACGATCGTCTGCGCGCCGTTGGCGAAATCCCCGAACTGCGCTTCCCACAGCACCAGGCAGCGCGGGTCCGCAACCGAATAGCCATATTCGAAGCCGAGCACGCCGAATTCCGAAAGCGGGCTGTCGCGGACTTCGAAGCGGCCGCCGCCTTCGACGTTGCAAAGCGGGATATATTTCTCCCCGGTCTGCTGGTTCACCCAGACGGCGTGGCGCTGGCTGAAGGTGCCGCGGCCGCTGTCCTGGCCCGACAGGCGGACGCCATTGCCGTCCTCGACGAGGCTGCCGAAAGCGAGTGCTTCCGCGGTCGACCAGTCGATCCCGGCGCCGCTGTCGAACATCGCCTTCTTGGCGTCGAGGATGCGCCGCAGCGTGTTGTGGATCGCGAAGCCTTCGGGGACCGTGGTCAGCAGCTTGCCGAGCCGCTGCAGCTGATCGTCGGAGATTGCCGTCGCGGTGTTGCGGCGGGCGAGCACCGGCTCGTCCGGCCGGCCAAGGCCCGCCCAGCGGCCTTCGAACCAGTCCGCCTTATTGGGCAGGTACGAAGTCGCGGATTGAAACTCTTCCTCGAGATGCGCGACGTAGCTCTTGGTTTCCCCGTCGATCCAGGCCTGGTCGACGACGCCCTCCTCCATCAAGCGCTTGCCGTAGAGCTCGCTGATCGGCGCGTGCTTCTTGATCGCGGCGTACATGAGCGGCTGAGTGAAGCTCGGCTCGTCGCCTTCATTGTGGCCGAACCGGCGGTAGCACCACATGTCGATGACGATGTCGCGGCCGAAGGTCATTCGGAACTCGGTCGCCAGCTTGCAGGCGAAGGTCACGGCCTCCGGATCGTCGCCGTTGACGTGCAGGATCGGCGCCTGGATGCCCTTCGCCACGTCCGAGGGATAGGGCGAGGAGCGCGCAAACTGCGGGCTGGTGGTGAAGCCGACCTGGTTGTTGACGATGAAGTGGATCGCGCCGCCGGTGCCGTACCCGGGGAGCCCGGAGAAGCTGAGGCATTCCCACACCACGCCCTGGCCAGCGAACGCCGCGTCGCCGTGGAGCAGGACCGGAAGCACGGTCTTGCCCTGCTTGTCGCCGTTCAGCGTCTGGATCGCGCGCGACTTGCCGAGCACGACGGGGTCCACGGCCTCGAGGTGGGAGGGGTTGGGAAGCAGCGAGAGGTGGACCTTATTGCCGTCGAATTCCCGATCGGACGAGGTGCCGAGGTGGTATTTGACGTCGCCCGATCCGCCGACATCGGCGGGGTTGGTCGCGCCGCCGGCGAATTCGTGGAAGATCGCGCGATAGGGCTTGCCCAGGACGTTCGAGAGGATGTTAAGCCGCCCGCGGTGGGCCATGCCGACGTCGATCTCCGTGACGCCCATCTGGCCGCCATATTTGATCACCGCTTCCAGCGCCGGGACCGCGCTTTCGCCGCCGTCCAGGCCGAAGCGCTTGGTGCCGACATATTTGCGGGCGAGGAACTTCTCCCACTGCTCGGCCTGGATGACCTTGGTCAGGATCGATTGCTTGCCCTCGGGCGTGAAGGCGATCGCCGCGTCCTTGCCCTCGATCCGCTCCTGCAGGAAGCGACGCTCGTCGACGTCGCTGATGTGCATATATTCAAAGCCGATGTGGCCGCAGTAATTGCGCTGCAGCACCTTCACGATCTCGCGGATCGTCGCCTGCTGGAAGCCGAGCGTCCCGTCGAGCCAGATCGGGCGGTCGAGGTCCTTGTCGTTGAAGCCATGATAGGTCGGCGTCAGGTCGGCCGGCACTTCGCGGCGGGTGAGGCCGAGCGGGTCGAGGTTGGCAGCCAGGTGCCCGCGCACCCGATAAGTGCGGATCAGCATCATCGCGCGGATGCTGTCGTCCGCGGCGCGGCGGACCTCGTCGGGGGCCGCTCCGGTCGCAGCGACCTTCTCGGCCACCGCGGCGCGCGCCTTCTCGATGCTCGCCTGGGTCGGGTCGAGCCCGAGGTTGAGCTCGTCGAGCTCGGAAAGCGGCCAGTTCGCCCGCGCCCAGCTCGGTCCGGGTTCGCGTTCGGTGAAGGTAGGCTGGTCGTTCATGCTATTCCATTCCCCGGCGAAGGCCGGGGTCCAGGCGCGGCGACAGCCGCGTCAAACAGGCTTGGATAGAGGTCATCCCAGTCAAGGTTCGTTTCCTCGATCAGTCGAATCTTCCACGCTCTTTTCCATTCCTTCATCTGCACTTCGCGGCGTCTCGCTTCCTGCAGATCGTCAAAGGCCTCGTACCAAACCAGGAGCTTGCAGCCGTATTGCTCGGTGAAGCCCCGAACCAATCCGTTGCGGTGCTCATGCACGCGCTTCACCAGATCGCTCGTCACTCCATCGTAGATCGCTCCGTTCTTCCGGTTCGCCGTGATGTAGACGTAACCGGCCTTCATTCGTCCTCCGTCAAAGCCCCTGCGGGGCTCCTGGACCCCGGCCTTCGCCGGGGAACAGCTACGCTAGCGCCAGCAATCCCTTCAGGGTGCGCCCAAGCTCAGATGGGCTCGGAGACACCGTGATTCCAGCCGCTTCCATCGCCGCGATCTTCGATTCCGCGTCGCCCTTGCCACCGGAAACGATGGCACCGGCATGGCCCATCCGGCGGCCGGGAGGCGCGGTTCGGCCGGCGATGAAGCCGACGGTCGGCTTCTTCCGGCCGCGCTTGGCCTCGTCGGCGAGGAACTGCGCCGCCTCTTCCTCGGCGCTGCCGCCGATCTCGCCGATCATGATGATCGACCTGGTCTCGTCGTCGGCGAGGAACATTTCGAGCATGTCGATGAATTCGGTGCCCTTGACCGGGTCGCCGCCGATGCCGACCGCGGTCGACTGGCCGAGGCCTTCGTTGCTGGTCTGGAATACCGCCTCGTACGTCAGCGTACCCGAGCGGCTGACGATGCCGACGCTGCCCTTCTGGAAGATGTTGGCGGGCATGATCCCGATCTTGCACTCGTCGGGCGTCAGGACGCCGGGGCAATTGGGACCGATCAGCCGCGATTTGGAGCCGGTCAGCGCGCGCTTGACCTTGACCATGTCGAGCACCGGAACGCCCTCGGTAATGGCGACGATCAGCGGCACTTGCGCATCGATCGCTTCGAGGATCGAATCCGCTGCGAACGGCGGCGGCACGTAAATCACGCTGGCATTGGCGCCGGTCTTGGCGACCGCTTCGTGAACGGTGTCGAACACGGGCAGGCCGAGATGCTCGGTTCCGCCCTTCCCGGGCGTGACGCCGCCGACCATCTTGGTGCCGTAGGCCAGCGCCTGGCTGGTGTGGAACGTGCCCGTTTCTCCGGTCATCCCCTGCGTGATCACCTTGGTATTCTGGTCGACGAGGATGCTCACGCCAGGCTTCCGTCGATCTGCTTGCAAGCTTCGAGCAGCTCTTTCACCGCATCGACGCTGACTTGGAAATTGGCCTTGGCTTCGTCATCGAGCGCAATTTCGACGATCCGCTCGACCCCGCCGGCGCCGAGCACGCACGGCACGCCGACATAGAGGTCGTTGACGCCATATTGCCCGCTGAGGTGCGCCGCACAGGGCAGGACGCGCTTCTTGTCCCGCAAGAAGCTCTCGGCCATCGCGATCGCGCTCGTCGCGGGGGCATAGAAAGCCGACCCGGTCTTCAGCAGGGCAACGATCTCGCCACCGCCGCCGCGGGTGCGCTTGACGATTTCGTCGATCCGCTCCTGCGTCGTCCAGCCCATCTTGATGAGGTCCGGGATGGGAATGCCGGCGACGGTCGAATAGCCGACCACCGGGACCATCGTGTCGCCGTGGCCGCCAAGCACGAAAGCGGTGACGTCCTCGACCGAAACCTTGAACTCGTCCGCCAGGAAATGGCGGAAGCGCGCGCTGTCGAGCACGCCCGCCATGCCGACCACCATGTTGTGGGGCAGCCCCGAAAATTCGCGCAGCGCCCAGACCATGGCGTCCAGCGGGTTGGTGATGCAGATCACGAAGGCGTTGGGGGCGTGCGTCTTGATGCCCTCGCCAACCGCCTTCATCACCTTGAGGTTGATGCCGAGAAGGTCGTCGCGGCTCATGCCCGGGCGGCGCGGAATGCCAGCAGTGACGATGCACACGTCGGCCCCGGCAATGTCGGCATAGTCCGACGTGCCCTTCAGCGTCGCGTCGAAATCGTCGACCGGGCCGGCCTGGGCGATGTCGAGGGCTTTCCCTTCCGGAATCCCTTCCGCAATGTCGAACAGTACGATGTCGCCAAGCTCGCGCATTGCCGCGAGGTGAGCCAGGGTGCCGCCGATCATTCCGGCGCCAATGAGCGCGATCTTCTTGCGAGCCATGGGGCTGCTTTCGAACCTTTCCGTTTATCTCTCAGCGGCGGCGGGGAGTCGCCGCTCTTGGAGCGCGGCGACCGCTTAGCGAGGTGGTCACTGCGCCGCAACCGCATGGGGTGATTTCACCAGGCTCGCGGAGGAACGCGGCAACTTCGCCCGCGGACAGTCGTTTTACCGATATATCCCACTGAAAGGATTATCCTATGTTGAAGCCCCTGTTCGCGTTCGTAGGCGCTGCCGTCGTGATGACCGGCGCTTCTGTCGCTCCGGCCGACGCATCGCCGAAAGTGAAGACGAAGACCGTCGTCTGCACCAAGTGGCGGAATGGCACCTGCGTGAAGTCGCATACCGTCGTCCGCAGCGCTCGCGCAATGCCCCGCGCCCGATACAGGGTCGGCTATCGCTTCGGGCCTGACTATTCATACACCACCTACAGCACGATCCCGACGCGCTACGTTTCTCGCTACAATCTCAACCCGGACTATCGCTACGTCTATAACGGGAACACGCTCTACGTCGTCGATCCCACGACCTACGCGATTACGCGGATCCTGAACGGCATCGTCCGCTAAGACCCCGACTTTAGTCAAAGGAAGGGCCGTTCGGGATGACCGGGCGACCCTTTTCTTGGGGGCCAAGCGCGTGCTAGCGGCTGCGCCAAGCAAGGAGCAAAAGCTTGGCCGAATTCTTCCTTCCCCGGAACAGCACCGTGAAGAAAGGGCGCGAGTGGCAGCCCGAAGCGGGCAAGCGCGTCAGGAAGTTCAAGATCTACCGCTACGACCCGGACGGCACCGCCAACCCGCGCTGGGACACGTACAGCATCGACCTCGACAAGACCGGGCCGATGGTGCTCGACGCGCTGATCCGCATCAAGAATGAAATCGACGCCGGCCTGACGTTCCGCCGTTCTTGCCGCGAAGGGATTTGCGGTTCCTGCTCGATGAACATGAATGGCCGCAACGGGCTCGCCTGCACGACCGCGATCGAGGATTTGAAGGGCACGGTCCAGATTTCGCCGTTGCCGCACATGGACGTGGTCAAGGACCTCGTCCCTGACCTCACCCACGCCTACGCCCAATATGCGTTGATCCAGCCGTGGCTGAAGAGCGCGTCGCCGGCCCCATCGCGCGAGCGTCTGCAGTCGCCCGACGACCGCGCCAAGCTCGACGGCCTGTACGAGTGCATTCTCTGCTTCTGCTGCTCGACCAGCTGCCCGAGCTATTGGTGGAACGCCGACAAGTTCCTAGGGCCGGCAATCCTTCTCCAGGCCTATCGTTGGCTGGCCGACAGCCGCGACGAAGCGACCGGCCAACGCCTCGACCAGCTCGAGGACCCGTACCGGCTGTACCGCTGCCACACGATCATGAACTGCGCCAACGTCTGTCCCAAGGGGCTCAACCCGGCCAAGGCGATCGCGGAGACCAAGAAGCTGATCGCGGAGCGCTCCGCTTGACGGATCACGACTCCTCCGAGCTGATGGAGGACGTGGGCATTCCAACCGGCGCCACGCCGGATCCCGACAATCCCGGCTGGTTCAGCTGGGGCGACTTCCCGCGCGGAAGCTTCGCGGCAGCCACGGGGAGGCTGCTGTTCAAACCGGACGGCGACGGCCGCGCGATCTGCCGGATCGAGCCGACCGAAGCGCACACCAACATGGGCGGATCGCTCCACGGCGGATCGGTGATGAGCTTCATCGACATGGCAATGTTCGCGGGCGGCCTGTGCGCCGGGATGGAGCGCGGCCATTACGTGACGCTCGACCTCACCACTCACTTCATGGCGCGCGGCAAGCCAGGAGCGCCGCTCGACGCTTATGTCGAGCTCGTGAAGCAGACCCGCGGCCACGCCTTTCTGCAAGGCGTCGTCCGCCAGAACGACCGGCCCTGCTACAGCTTCAGCGGGACGCTGAAGCGCATTCGCGAGCGCCAAGCTCCGGCATGACGGGTCCGGTCCGGGCCGCCTACGACGAGCTGATCCAGGGTGGAGAGCTGAGGCCCGACCCGGCGCAGGTGCGCGCCGTTGAGGCTCTCGACAAGCTCGCGGCCGGGATGGCCAATGACGGCTTTTTCGCTCGACTGCTCGGCAAGAACCGCGACGCACCCGCCGGCGTCTACCTCTGGGGCGGCGTCGGGCGCGGTAAATCGATGCTGATGGACCTCGCCTTCGCCCATATCGACATCCACCCCAAGCGCCGGGTGCACTTCAACGAATTCATGCTCGAAACCCATGGCCGGCTGCGCGTTGCGCGCGAGCGCGAGGAAGGAGATCCGATCGAGCCCGTGGCGGAAGAGATCGCGGCAGAAGCGAAATTGCTCTGCGTCGACGAGATGATGGTCACCAACCCGGCCGACGCAATGATCCTGTCGCGGCTGTTCGCGCGTCTGATCGACGAAGGGGTGAAGGTCGTCACCACCTCCAACCGGCCGCCGCAGGACCTCTACAAGGACGGCCTCAACCGCGAGCTGTTCCTGCCCTTCATCGCCATGATCGAGCAGCGCATGCTGGTCGTCGCGGTCGATGGTCCGACCGACTACCGGCTCCACCGATTGCAGGGCGTGGACGTGTGGCACGTGCCCAATGGGCCTGAAGCCACCGCGGCGCTCAGCCAGGCATTTTTCCAGCTTACCGATTATCCGGTCGAGGACCGCGCCAAGGTGCCGACAGAGGACCTCAACCTCGGCGGCGGGCGCACGCTGCATGTGCCCAAGAGCCTCAAGGGCGTCGCGGTCTTCTCGTTCAAGAAACTGTTGAGCGAAGCTCGCGGCGCTGCCGATTATCTCGCCATCGCCCGGCGCTATCACACCGTTATATTGGTGGGCATTCCGGTCATGGGGCCCGACATGCGCAACGAGGCCGCGCGCTTCGTGACGCTGATCGATGCGCTCTACGAGCATAAGGTGAAGCTGCTCGCCGCCGCCGACGCCGAGCCGGAAGGCCTTTATCGGTCAGGCGACGGCCGCTTCGAGTTCGCCCGAACCGTCAGCCGCCTCGAGGAAATGCAGAGCGCTGACTATCTGGCCGAGGGGCACGGGCTAACGACGGCTTGACAACACGCTTCGGCTGGCATCCCCGGCGGCTTTCGGCACTTCGACACCGTCGTGGGCCAGCAGATCATCGAGGAACATGAGCATGGACTGACTCGATACTCCGGCCTTCGCGTAAACTTGGCTGAGCTGCGCCCGGACCGTTCCTGTCGCGGCAGAGCGAAACGCCGCGATTTCCGCTATCGAGAGCCCCTTCAAGGCGAACATCGCGACATCGGATTCGGCCGCCGATAGTTTCCAGTCGACAAACCGATCGGCGATGATTTGCGACAGCGCTCCCGTGGCAATTGCAACCACATGGGCCCGCACCCGCATCTCGCGCACCAGATGGTAGAGGTACGCCGCCCCGAGCAGGGTTCCGGCCAGCAGCGCTAAGGCCACGCCGACCTCCAGCGCGTTGCCGCTACGGCTTGAGACAGTGCCCGTTTCCTCCGAGAGAGCGTCGGCGACGAAGAAAACGCAGGCGAACCCTTGGACGAGGACGATGGCGACCGCCGGAAGCAATTCGCGTGGCCAACGCCGGAGTTGAGATCTCACCGTGTTGATACTCCTGCTTATTGCTCGGCTGCCTGTCTATGCCGCTGCTTATGGCGTTTGGGAGTCTTCCCACTAGGTCGGTTGGCGGGGGCTAAGGAGAACGAAATGCGTAAGAACATTATCAGTGTCCTTGTTGCCGCGACCCTTCCGATCGCGGGGCCCGCGATTGCCGCTAAGCCGCCTACTCCAAAAATCTCCATGGCGCACGCCCGCGCCGCGGCGCTGAAGCTGGCGCCCGGCAAGATCATTTCCAGCGAATATGAGAACGAAGGTGGCGGCTGGCGCTATTCGTTCGACATTCAACAGAAGAACAATGTGCAGGAAATCGGCATCGACGGCCGCACCGGCAGGATCGTCGAAAATAAGTCCGAAGGTCCCAAGGACCACGACTAAAGAACCCGAGGTGAATTGAATGCGCGATCTAGAACCCCCGACGACGACCGAATTTGCGCTCAGTAAAGTGCCTGAGGTCACGTTGTGGTTCTGGATCGCGAAAATCTTCGCGACCACGCTGGGCGAAACCGGTGGCGACGCCGTCAGCATGACCTGGCTTGGCGAGACCACCGCGCAAGCCGGTCAGAGTGGGATCAACGGCTATCTGGTCGGAACGGCTTTGTTCGGACTGGCGCTGGCGGGCCTGGTCGCCTCCCAGATGCGTGCCAAGGGATATCATCCCACTCTCTACTGGCTGACGATTATTGCCTCCACGACCGCCGGGACCACGCTTGCCGACTTCTGTACGCGCTCGCTCGCTATCGGCTATCCCGGCGGATCGGCGCTGCTGCTGACGCTGGTGCTCGCCTCGCTCGGCACCTGGAAGTTGATGGATGGGAAGGTCAGCTCGAGCCATGTAGTTAGTGGCCGCACCGAGCTCTTCTATTGGCTCACCATCACCTTTTCGCAGACGCTCGGCACAGCGCTCGGCGACTGGGCGGCGGACACCGGGGGCCTCGGTTATGCCGGCGGCGCGGCGCTGTTCGGCGGGCTGATCGCCCTAGTCGCAATCCTCTATTTCGCAATGAGCGTCAGCCGCGTCGCGTTGTTCTGGGCGGCGTTCATTCTGACCCGTCCGCTCGGCGCCACGGTTGGCGATTTCCTCGACAAGCCACTCGTCGACGGCGGCCTTGCCATGTCGCGGCCACTGGCGACGCTGGCGCTGGCCGTCGCGATCGCCGTCCTCGTCTACTTTACGCCGAGGCGACAAGTCACGGTTGACGAGCGCGGCTGAACTCCTAGCTTTCCACCACCCTGGAGAACGAGGATGCGCTGTCTAACCGGGCTATTGCTCGCCCTAATCGCTACCGCCGCGAGGGCCGCAACCGACCCCCGCACAATAGCCACGCGGCTCGACCCGGCGTGGCAGGCGAAAACCCGCGCTTTGTTCAAGCAGGTCATCGAAATCCCGACCGTCCACCACCGCGGCGAAGTGCCGCGCATGGCCCGCGTGCTGGCCGATCAGTTCAAGGCCGCCGGCATACCGGAAGCAGACATCCAGATCATGCCCTATGAAGGGCTACCAGGCGACAAGACCGCCGCGCTGATCGTGCGATGGCGCTCGGCTCAGCCGACCAGGAAGCCGATGCTGATCCTCGGCCACATGGATGTGGTCGAAGCCAAGCGCGAGGACTGGACGTTCGATCCATTCGTTTTCCGCGAGGAGGGCGGCTACTTCCTCGGCCGCGGCTCGGCGGACATGAAGAACGGTGACGTCGCTACGACGATGGCCGCGGTCAAGCTGATGAGCGAAGGGTTCAAGCCCAGCCGCGACGTGATTTTCTTCTACACCGGCGACGAAGAGACGCAGGGCGCGGGCGCGACCCTTGGCGCCAGTAAATGGCGTGAGCTCACCGACGCCGAGTTCGGCCTGAACTCCGATGGCGGCTGCGCGACCTTCGACGCGCAGTTCAAGCCCGTCGGATGCCAGATCTCGATCGCCGAAAAGACCTTCCAGACCTATTTCTTCACAACCCACAATGAAGGCGGGCACAGCAGCCGGCCGCGTCCGGACAACGCGATTTACGACCTCGCGGACGCGCTCGAAAAGCTGCGCAACCACCGCTTCACGCCAGTGCTCAACCCCGCCAACCGCGGCTATTTCGAGCAGCGGGCAAAGCAGGAAGGCAATTCGCGCCTGGGCCGGGCGATCCGCGCATGGCTGGCCAACCCGAAAGACGGCCGCAGTGCCGACATCGTCGAAGCGAGCCCGATCGACGTCGGGCTGACCCGAACGCGCTGCGTCGCGACGATGCTGTCGGGCGGCCACGCCGACAATGCCCTGCCGCAAATGGCGCGGGCGACGGTCAATTGCCGGATCATGCCGGGAGTCGACCCGAAGGAGGTCCAGGCGGAACTGCAAAGATTCGCCGGGCCGAAGGTCGAGGTTGCCCCCGATCCCGGCTTCATTGGCCAGCCGACCCCGGCATCGCCGTTGCGTGAAGACGTGCGCGCGGCAGTGACCAAGGCGATCCACGCGAACCTCGGCCCGGACTTCCCGGTCTTCCCGGTAATGGCGGCCGGCGCAAGCGACGGCTCGTTCTTCCGCGCCAAAGGCATCCCCGTCTATGACGTCGACGGAAGCTGGTACATCTCGCCGCAGGACGAGCGCATGCACGGGCTCGATGAGCGCATCCCCGTGCGGGCAATGTACGACGATGTACTCCACTGGGAGAGCATCATCCGCGACCTTGCGAGTTAAGCGGCCCTCGCGGCCTTCAGGACTTCCTCGGCATGGCTGGGGACCTTCACCTTGCGCCAGGCTTTCACGACCTTGCCGTCCGCGCCGATGAGATAGGTTGCGCGCTCCATCCCCATATATTTGCGGCCGTACATCGACTTTTCGACCCACGTCCCGAAAGCCTCCGAAATGCGCCCGTCCTCGTCCGAGGCCAAAGGCACTGCGAGGCCATATTTGCCGATGAACTTCTCATGCTTTTTCATCGGGTCGCGAGAGACGCCGACGACCCTCACGCCGGCCTTGGCGTAATCGCCGGCAAGCGCGGTAAAATCCTGCGCTTCGCGGGTGCAGCCCGACGTATCGTCCTTGGGATAGAAATAGAGCACCAGCGGCTGGCCCGGCGCGGCGAGGTTGATGCTGCCGCCGTCGCTTAGCGCCACGTCGATTGCCGGTGCCTTGTCGCCTTCGCCGATCATCTCATCCCTCGCTTTTGATCCTGTCCCACAATATCCGGATCCTCTGCCGCGCCGCGTCATGCTCGGCAAGCAGCTCCTGCCAGCTCGCCGCGCCGCACGCCGAAGCGACCAGTTCCCACGTCTCGGGCGTCGGCTTGACGGTGCCCGGCGCGACCAGCCGCATCATCACCAGCATCCGCGACAGGAGCTTCAGGGCGTCCACCGTATCGGCAGGCACGAGCGATTCTGCCGCCAGCGCTTCCAGCGCGACCTCGAGCCTGGTGTCGAGGCCGGCATGGCGGGTGAGCTGCAGCACGTGGACGGCGAATTCGAGGTCGACCAGGCCGCCCGGGCCGAGCTTGACGTCGAGCTTGCTCCGCGGCGGCTTGTGGCGCTCCATCTCGGACCGCATCTTCGCCGCATCGCGCGCGACCTGCGCATAGTCGCGGTCGATGCGCAGGATGCCCTCGATCATTGCCGCGGCTCGCGCCCTGCCCTCGGCCGAGCCGAATACCGGCCGCGCGCGGCACAGCGCCATATGCTCCCAGGTCCAGGCTTCGCTCCGCTGGTAGCGGTCGAACGCGTCGAGCGAGACCGAAAGCATCCCCTTGGCGCCCTCAGGGCGGAGGCGTGTATCGACCTCGTAGAGCGGGCCCGAGGCGGTCGGGACGCTGAGCGCAGCCGTGACGCGGCTCGCCAGGCGGTTGAAATAATCATTTGGGCCGAGCGGCTTGCGGCCATCGGACGAGCCTTCGGCGGGCGCGGTGTGGAGGCAGATGAGGTCGAGGTCGGAGGCGTGGGTCAGCGAGTGGCCTCCGAACCGACCGAGGCCGAGAACGACCAGCTCGGCGCCCCGAAAGTCGCCGTGCGTCTGCCGGAACTCGTCGGCCGCCGCCCCGCCAAGCGCAATCAGCGCCCCTTCGGCGACACGGGCATAGCCTTCCGTCACCTCCAGCGGATCGCGGTGGCGGTCGATTAGCTGCACCCCGAGCGCGAAGCGGCGCTCGTTGACCATCCGCCGCACCCGGTCGAGCGCAATGTCATAGGGTTGGCCGCGCATCGCCGCGCTCAGCAGCTCGGCGAATTCCTCGGCCGGCGGCGGCATGGCGAAGCTCGAATCGTCGAACAGGCCTTCGAACAATTGAGGCCGGCGGGCCAGCTGCTCGGCCAGCGCAGGGGCGTGGGCGAGCACCTTGGCCAGCAGGCGGGCAAGCGCCGGCCGGGCTTCGAGCAGGCGGAAGAAATTCACGCCGCTCGACAGCCGCTCGATGATGTCGCTCAGCCGGTTGAGCGCGTGGCCGGGGTCGGCGCCGGCCGCGATCGCCTGCATCAGTGCCGGAAGCATCGCCTCGAACGCCCGTTGGGCCGGGGGCGAGCGCAGCGAGCGGGCCTTGCCCGAACGCCAGTCGGCGACGTGCCGCGCCGCGGCCCCGGGATCGGCGAAGCCGAGTTTTTTGAGCTCGCGGGCAAGGATGTCGGGATCGTTCGACAACTGGCCGCTTTCCTCGGGCGCGAGGCTGTCGAAGATGCGTCCCACGGCTTCGACATGCGGTGCGAGCTGGCCGAGCAGCGCCGCCCCGTCGGCGAGCCTATCGAGCTCAGCGACATTGTCGAGCGCCGCAGCGCTTTGCGGCACCATGTGCGTCTGCGCGTCCTCGATCATCTGCACGCGATGCTCGGTCGTTCGGAGCAGGCGGTAGGCTTGAGCCAGCTCGCGCGCCGTGTCGGCGGGCAAATGGCCGGCACCTTCCAGTGCGACAATGGCATCGAGGGTCGCCCGCGCCCGGATCGAAGGATCGCGCCCCCCGTGGATCATTTGCTGGATCTGGACGAAAAATTCGACTTCGCGAATTCCGCCGCGGCCCCGTTTCAGGTCGAAGCCGGGGCCGATCTGTGCCCCTTGCGCAAAATGGTCACGGATGCGGGCCGAAATCTGCCGCACTTCCTCGATCACTCCGAAGTCGAGCGAGCGGCGCCAGATGAAGGGCTGGATCGCCTCGAGGAAGCGTTCGCCAAGGGCAATGTCGCCGGCTGCGGCGCGGGCGCGGATGAAGGCCGCTCGTTCCCACGGCAGCGCGGACGATTCGTAGTGCGAGATAGCCGCGTCCACCGGCAGCGCGATCGGCGTGACCTCGGGCGACGGACGCAGCCGCAGGTCGACGCGCTCGACATAGCCGTCGGCAGTACGTTTTTGCAGGATTTCGATCAGTCGGCGGCCGACCCGGACCGCGGCCTCGCCGGAATCGTCCCGCCCGCGCTTGGGCAGGCCCGCCGGGTCGAACAGCAGCATAAGGTCGACATCGGAAGAATAATTGAGCTCGTGGCTGCCGAGCTTGCCCATGGCGATGACGGCGAAGCCCTGCGGATCGGCGTCGGGCACCCGTTCCAGGATCGCCGTCCGTACCGCCGCGTCGATCGCGCTGTCGGCAAAATCCGACAGCAGCCGGGTCACCTCCTCGAGCGGCATTTCGCCCGACAGGTCGCCAAGCGCGACCGCCAGCGACAACGCGTGCCGCTGCCTGCGGAGCCGCACCTCGATCGGCTCGTCGCTCGGCGCCAGCGCCGCCTGCGCCGCTGCTCTACCGCCCTGCTCCGCGAATATGTCCCCGACCTCGGGGCGCGCCTGCAGCGCCTCGCGCAGAAAGGGTGAACAGCGCCTCGCGCGGTCGATCGCGTCTTCGCGCGGGGTAGGGCTGGTTCGCTCACTCATCTCGGCGAAAACCCCTGCCGCAAATCGCGCTCGGACGAAACTTCCGTGCGGTCTGGCTCGTTAGCAGCGCAAATGAAGTTAGAACGTGAAGAAGTTACGGGCACGGAACTGAATGTGATGGACCGTCGGGTTATCCGGGTCGACGTTCCGCCAGCCCATGCCGGCATTACCGCCGCGCTCCGCCGCGCCTTCGAGGCTGCGGCGGCGGACCCGTCTGACCGCGATTTCGCTGAGCTTCTGCGCAAGCTCAATTAGACGGTTGGTCTAGTCCCGGTCGCGAGCGAGCTCGTCGACTTCGCCCATGATGGTCTGAAGCGCCGACTTGTCGGGATCCGTGCGGTGCTGGCGCCGCGACGGGAGCTTCCCGCTAGACAGCAGCTGCTCGAGCGCGACGCGGCCACGGGCCACGCGGCTCTTGATCGTACCCACCGCGCATCCGCAGATTTCCGCCGCCTCCTCGTAAGCAAAACCACCCGCGCCGACCAGGATCAGCGCTTCACGCTGCGGCTGCGGCAGGTGCATCAGTGCGCGCTGCATGTCGCCAAGCTCTATGTGGCGATCCTGGCTCGCGGGAGCAGCGAGAATCTTCGAGGCGGTGATGTCGTCCCATTCGCCCTTGAAGCGGGCGCGGCGCATCTGGCTGAGGAAGAGGTTGCGCAGGATGATGAAGGTCCAGGCGCGCATGTTGGTGCCGGCCTGGAAGCGCTTGCGCGCAGCCCAGGCCTTGAGCAGCGTTTCCTGGACGAGATCGTCGGCGAGGTCGCGGCTCCCCGAGAGCGAACGGCCGAAGGCGCGCAGGTGGGGGATCACCGCCGCCAGCTCGTCCTTGAACTCGGGATCGGACAGCGCAACGTGAGCGCCTTCGACGCTCGCTGGCCGGTCCTCGTCGCGCTCCTCGGTCAATTCAGAACCCACCCCTTTAATGGCGCGCCTTGCCGGCGCGCGGTTTGATCGAACATGAACGGTGTTCGAGACAGAGCTAGGAGCTCAGGAGCGTCCAACCAAGACGATCACGACAAAAAGTACCACGACCAGCAAGGTCCCCCAGATGAGGACCTTGCGGGCGACGCCAGGGGTTGAGCCTGCTCGCGCCTCGGTCGTGGTTTCTACTACCGATGGCTCGGTATGTCGGGGATCGGCCATTTTGCTTCCGTCACGAAATCACTGTTCATCCGGCCAACGCGCCGAACGCGAACCGTGTTCCGCCTCAGGCTGCAGGAACGGTTGCCGCGTCGAAAAACAGTGCTTGCGCGATCGCCGCCTTCACCGTCGACCGCTGGAACGGCTTGGTGATGAGGAAGGTAGGCTCCGGCCGGGTGCCGGTCAGCAGCCGCTCCGGGAACGCGGTAATGAAGATTACCGGCACCGAAAATTCGGCGAGGATGTCCTTCACCGCTTCGATTCCGCTCGAATCGTCGGCGAGCTGGATGTCGGCAAGGACCAGGCCGGGCGGGTTCTGGCGCGCCTGGGTCACAGCTTCGTCGCGAGTGACCGCAACGCCGGTGACGTTGTGGCCGAGGTCGCGCACGATCGTTTCGATATCCATCGCGATGATCGGCTCGTCCTCGATGATGAGGACGTCAGCCAGCGTCTGGCGCTCGATCTCTTCCAGCGCTTCGGCAACCAGCGAATCGACGTCGGCCGCGCTGGCGCTGATGAGGTAGCCCGTGTCTTCGGACGAAAAGCCTTCAAGCGAGGTCAGCAGCAGCGCCTGGCGCGACAGCGGCGTGATTCGCGACAGGCGGGCATGGGCGATGCCTTCTGCGCCGGTCACGGTCGGAGCCGGCTCGGAGCCTTCCTCGACATTGGCGGTCGACCAGATGGCGTGGAAAGTCCTGTACAGCCCGAGACGAGGGTCGACGTCGCGCGGGAATTCGTCGGGCTTGGCGACGATCGCTTCGAGCGCCGCGCGGACAAATGCATCGCCATGCGCCTGGCTGCCCGTCAGGGCGCGGGCATAGCGGCGGAGGAATGGCAGGTGCGGAGCAAGTTCCTGGCCAAGGGACATAAGCGGATATTCTCCCCTCGAAAAACGCGGTTGGCGCCCCTTTGGAGGCGCGTGAAAATTGTTTCAACCCTGGAAGGACCGACGAACGTCCGGCCGTTTGCCACCCCAGAGAAGTAAATCCCCACTGGAACAAAGCACCGGCCATTTGGTTTCCGTGGCTGGGCCGGGCAATCTGCCAAGCTGATGATTCGCGTGCAGCGCCAAGCCTTAGGTGTGTCGGATCGGGCCAGGCGGTCTTCCGATTGAAGGAAGCCGTTGCGTCCAAGGACTGGATTTGTATGACGCGCGCCAATGAGCCCGCGCTGAGGGGGGACGAGGAGTTGAGTGCCGACAAGCGAAGCCAGACGGAGGGAGCCGATCGTTTTAGGCACCCTAAAAAAGCCGCAGCTTCCACAAGCAATGGTAAGAAGCCTCGCTCGGGCGACCTCGGGCGGGCGCTCCGCTCGGTCTATGACGACACGCTGCGCGAATCCGTCCCCGACGAATTCCTCAAGCTCATCGGCAAGCTCGATTAAGCGAGCGCGGCCGACAGGGACGTTCCAATGACGCTCGCTGAGCGCTTTGCCCGCCTGCCGACCGCCGCCAAACTACTTCTCATCCTGACGGCGGTCTTGCTGCCGATCGGTCTTGCTTTGACCTGGGTCGGCCAAAGCGGGATTCGTCAGGCCAAGTCGACGCTTGAGGAACAAGCCTCGATCGACGCCCAGACGGCTGGGCGCTCGGTGGAAAGCCTGATCGCGCGGAATGCGCTGGCGATGCGGATTGCCGCCAATGCCGCACTTGCCGGAGGCACCGGCGGCGCCTGCGACCGCGCCCGAAGCTCGCTCGCCATCGCTCCCGCAGTCGCGCAAAGCTTCGAGCTCGAGGATGGAAACGGCAAGCCGCTCTGCGTGGCCGGCGACGTGGACGATACCGGTGCGCTGCCGCTGGTTGCTCCGGGCGACATCCGGGTCCGGGTCGCACCCGGGTCCGAAGCCGTCGCAATCCGCACCGGTGTCAATGGCGGCATGGCGACCGCGCTGATCGGCGTCGAAGAACTCAAATCGGCCGTTCGTGGATCGGGGTCCGCTGTCCAGTTCCTGATCTTGCACGACGAAGCCCGCGAGCTTCGCGTGATTGGCACGTCGGCTCCTTCTCCCGCCGGAGTGGTCATCAGCGACTTGCCGATCGGCAATGGCACGCTGAAGGCCCGGATAGGCATTCCCCAAATGCGCCTCGGCGCCTCCGACCGGCTGCTGCTTCTCCTCCCGGTCATCATGTGGATCGCCGCGGCGTTGCTCACCTGGCTGCTCGTCAGCCGCCTGCTGATCCGTCCCCTCAAGAAGCTCGAACGGTCCGTGCGAAACTACCAGCCGGGCAACGACAGCGTCGACCTGCCCACCAAGCTGGGCCCGTCTGAAGAGATTCAGGAGCTTCGCGACGCATTCTCAAGGGCTCTGACCAGGGTCAACGAATCAGAACGCGAAATGAGCGGAGCGCTCGAAGGCCAGCGCCGGCTAGTGCGCGAGGTTCACCACCGCGTGAAGAACAATCTGCAGGTCGTCGCATCGCTGCTGAACATTCACGGCAGGAGCGCCGAAACGACCGAGGCTCGCGCCGCCTATGCCGGAATCGGTCGCCGGGTCGGCGCCCTGTCGATCGTGCACCGCAATCACTTTGCGGAGATGGAGGAGAATCGGGGCATCGCGCTTCGTCCTTTGCTGTCGGAGCTGGCCGCCGAGCTTCGCGCCACGGCTCCCGAAGAGGCCCGGGCGCTGAGGATCGATCTCGACCTCGACACGATCTACACCACCCAGGACGTGGCGGTCGCGACCGCTTTCCTGATTACCGAGATCGTTGAATTCGCGATGCTGAACTGCCCGCAGGAGCCGATCGAGGTCTCGATCCGGCGGACGAGCGAGCTGACCGCCCGCCTGACGATCAGCAGCCCGGTGCTGGTGCCCGAGAATCAGGACGAGCAGGAAAAAATCCAGTTCGAACGCATCGTCGGCGGCCTCGCCAAACAGCTCCGCAGCCCGCTGGACCGAAAGCTTGGCCGCTACAGCGTTGATTTGCCGGCGTTTCCCCCCGCCTGACCGCCGTTGGGGTGATCGTTTCGCCTGTGGCGAAAAAACTTTTGTCAGGGTCGGAACTGTTCGGGATTCAGGCGCGTTCTGCAATCCGGATAGTGACCTTTTGCCCCCCCGCTCTCGCTATCCGCTTAAATGGGCCCGGAACCGCCAACCCTCCCCCCCCCGGTGGCGCTTCCGGGCCCTCTATCGTCTGGGCCCCCCACAGCAGCAGCATCAGCATCGCCGCCAGCGCCTGAGCGCTTGGCCCTGCGCGCCGCGTGCCAGTGGGTGAGGCGGATGGCGAGGATCGCAAATTCGTAGAGGCCGTAGAGTGGCACCATCAGCATCAGCATCGACACTGCGTCCGGGGGCGTCAGCACCGCGGAGATCGCGGCCGCGCCGACGACTGCGTAGCGCCGCGAGCCGGCCAGCTGCTGGCGAGTGACGATGCCGGCCCGCTCCAGGATCATCAGCAGGATCGGAAGCAGGAAGGCGGCGCCAAACCCAAAGAGGAAGCGCGTGACGAAGGTTAAATAGTTGCCGACGCCCGGCAGCGCTTCCTGGGTGATGCCGCCGACGTTCCCCTGGTAGCTCAGCAGGAAATGCAGCGCCCAGGGCATTGCGAAGAAGTAAGCGAAGCTCGCGCCGCCGGCAAAAAAGACCGGGGTCAGCAGCAGGAAGGGCAGGAACGCCTTCTTTTCCTTGGCATAGAGGCCGGGCGCGACGAACCGCCAAAGCTGGGTTGCAATGACCGGGAAGCTCAGCATCAGCGCCGCGAACAGCGCCACCTTCACCTCGACGAAGAAGGCTTCGAAAATGTCGGTGTAGATGAGCTTGCCCTGGCCCGCGCGGAGCAGCGGCTGGACCAGGATCGCGAAGATGTCGCGGGCGAAATAGAGGCAGATGAAGAAGAAGACGGCGAGCGTTGCCAGGCACCACAACAGCCGCCGCCTGAGCTCAATCAAATGTTCGAGCAAAGGCTGCTTGGTGTCGTCGATTTCCTTCACGGCAGCGGGCGCTTTTCGATCGGAAGCTCGGGTTGGTCCGGGTCCGCTACGGGCGGCATTGCGTCCGGCTGCCCGGGCTCCGGATAATGCGCATCGGCGGGGTGAAGACCCATGATGCGCTCATTTTCCTCGCGCCACTTCTTCTCCATTTCCTCGAGCTCGGCCTCGCGCATGATGTTTTCGAGGCCGCTGGTGAAATGGCGCGCCATCCCGCGCATCTTGCCGACCCAATAGCCGACCGTGCGCATGACCTTGGGCAAGTCCTTGGGCCCGATGAAGAGCAGCGCGAGAACCGCGACGATGATGAATTCGGAGGAATCAACGCCGAACATGGCGCCCGGCCTGTCTTAGCGGTCGTCTGGGTTCCGAGGTGGAGCGACCGGATCCTCGCGGCGCGCAGTCACGTCGATCGGATCCTGCTCGCGCGCCAGCCGCGGCGGTTCGCTCCGGCGCTGCTCGTCATAGGCTCGGCGCTTGTCGTCGTCCTCGTCGGCCATGCCTTCCTTGAAGCTTTTCATGCCCTTGGCGACGTCCTTCATCATGTTCGAGAAGCGGTTGCCGCCGAACAAGAGCAACAGGAACAGGCCGAGAATGATCCAGTGAATAAGGCTGAAACCGCCCATGACTTACTCCTTTGGGGACCGCCCTACTCTTCCTCGTTCTCGGTTTCCAGTTGCTCCGCGCCCTCTTCGTCATCGCTCAGCTCAAGCTGGAACATGCTCTCGTCGAGCGGGTCGAGCAGCCCCGCAGCCTTGAGGTCGTCGATACCCGGCAAATCGCGGCGCGAGGACAGGCCAAAGTGCGTCAGGAACTCGGGCGTGGTTGCATAAAGCAGCGGCCGACCGGGGCCCTCCCTCCGCCCGGCCGGCCTAACCCAACCCGCATCCATCAGGACGTCGATCGTCCCCTTGGAAATCTGCACTCCGCGAATGGCCTCGATCTCGGCCCGGCTGACGGGCTCGTGATAGGCGATGATCGCCAGCGTCTCGGTCGCTGCGCGCGACAGGCGCCGCACCTCCTCGCGCGTGCGGCGGAGCAGGTGCGCAAGGTCGGGCGCCGTCTGGAAATGCCAGCGGCCGCCGCGCTCGACGAGCTCGATCCCGCGGCCCTCATAATGCGCGGCGAGCTGGCCAAGCGCGATGTCGATCTCGCCCTCCCCGACGTGGAGCGCGATCTCGTCGACGCTCAGCGGCTCGGCCGAGGCGAAGAGCGTGGCTTCGACAGCGCGCGCAAGCTCGTCCATCAGGCAGCTCTCTTGAGGCTGATCGGAGCGAAGGCATCGTCCTGCGCGAAATCCAGGCGGCCGCGCCGGGCAAGCTCGAGCATGGCGAGGAAGCTCGACGCCAGCGCCGACTTCCGGAACTGCAAATCCTCGGTCACCGGCAGGAAGCTTTCGAGCAAGGTCCAGTCGAGCGCAGTCCCGATCATCCGCGCAACGCGGTCGATCGCCTCTTCGAGCGTCATCACCGAGCGTGCATGGACCACGTGCATCGCCGGCTGGGTCCGGGCACGGACCGCGCCATAGGCGGCGAACAGGTCGAAATCACGCACCTGCCAGGCCGACTTGCGGACCAGGCGGAGCCCTTCGGGAGCGCCGCGGGCGAATACGTCGCGCCCGATGCGGTCCCGCCCAAGCAGCCGCGCCCCGGCCTCGCGCATGGCATCGAGCCGCTGGAGGCGCATCTGCAGCCGCAGCGCGATCTCTTCGGGGCTCGGATCCTGTTCGGGATCCTTGGGCAACAGCAGGCAGGATTTGAGGTAGGCGAGCCAGGCCGCCATCACGAGATAATCGGCGGCGATCTCGAGCTTCAGCGCGCGCGCCTCGTTCAAATAAGTGAGATATTGCTCGACCAGCTCGAGGATCGAGATTTGCGCGAGATCGACCTTCTGGGCGCGCGCAAGGTTGAGCAGCAGGTCGAGCGGCCCTTCCCAGCCGTCGAGGCTCAGGTTCAGCTCGTCGGACTGGCGCAATTCGAGCGCGTCGAAATCCTCATCCACGGGCGAAGTTTACACCATTAGTGGTGGTGATGCGAAGGCTCGGCCACGAAATGTCGTGGATAACTAGAGGGCCAGAAGCTCGTCCCGCTTCGAGATTTCCGCTGCGATATCGAGCCCGTCGACGTCGTGCCGGGTCGCGCTCATGGCCCGTTCAAGGCGCGCCACGCCTTCCGGCGGCAATTCGCCCAGGGCCTTGGCAATGTCGATATTGTCGGTGAGGACACCGTTGCACGGCAGGGCGACGTCGCAACCCGCCGCAACGCAGGTCGCCGCGCGCTCGGCCGGCGTGCCCTTCAGCGCGTTCATGTTGCTGTCGTCGCTCATCAGGAAACCGCTGAATCCGATGCGCTCGCGCACGATCTGCTGGATGATCAGCGGGGATTGGCTGGACGGATGGTCCGGATCCCATGCGGTATAGACGACGTGCGCCATCATCCCCATCGGCGCCGAGGAGAGCCGCTCGAACGGCTCGAGGTCGGTTTCCAGCTCTTCGGCGCTGGCGGTCACAATCGGCAGCTCGTGGTGGCTGTCGACCAGGGCGCGGCCATGGCCGGGGATATGCTTGACGATCCCGACCACGCCCGCCGAAGCCAGCCCGTCGAGCACGACGCGGCCCAAAGCGGCGACCTGCATCGGCTCGTTACCGAAGGCGCGATCGCCGATGATGTCGCTTGCGCCGGGCTGCCGGACGTCGAGCAGCGGCAAGGCGTCGACGTTTACTCCGACCGAGCGCAGCGTCAGCCCGATCGCCCGCGCATTGGCGCGCGCCGCCTCCATCGCCGACGAAGGCGCCGTCAGATAGAGGTCCGCGAAGCGCTCCGCCGGCGGGAAGGCCGGCCATACCGGCGGCCGCATCCGTGCCACGCGCCCGCCTTCCTGGTCGATCAGGATCGGCACGTCGTCTCGGCCGCTCAGCTCACGCAGGGAATCGGTCAGCGCCAGCATCTGCTCCTGGCTGTCGCAATTGCGCCGGAACAGGATGTAGCCGGCCGGGTCGCAGTCGCGGAAGAAGGCGCGCTCGTCGTCGGTGAGCTCGAAGCCGGCCAGGCCAAAGATCGCCGCGAGCATCAGCGCGCCACGAAGCAGTTTTCGCCGGCGGCCTTGAGCGCCTGACAGGCGGCCTTGGCGTCGGCGGGCGAAGCGGCACCGGCGCGGAGCCGGATTCCGCCGGTGAACGGCACGATCATCTTGCTCATTGCGGCGATGCTCGGGAAGCGGGCCGACAAGGCGCTCCAGGCTCGCTCGGCCTGCGCCTGGTTGGCGAAGGCGCCGAGCTGGATGACGCTTCCCGCCGCGCCGGTCGGAGCGGGCTCGGCCGGGACCGGCTTCCTGGTTTCGTTCGGCGGAATCGTCTTGGGCGCCGGGGCGGGCGGAGCGGGCTTGGCCATTGGGCTTTCCGGCACGGCGTTGAGGTCGAGCTGCGCATCCCTGTCCTCGCCCGCGCTGGTCTCGAAGGCGGTTTCGCTCTCGCCCGCAACGTCGAGCCCACCGGGATCGGACGGCTTGACCTTATAGGGTCCGGGCGGGGCCTGGATCAGCTCGGGCGGACCATTGTCGCTGCGATTGCTGCGGCCGAGCCAGAAGAAGGTGCCGGCGACGATCAGGCCCGCGAGCACGACCATGGCGAGCGCGACGAGCATCTTGCGCGCCGACAGGCCGCGCGGTTCGTCCTCGTCATCGACCGCCTGCAGCCAGGGCAGCTGTTCGTCATAGGATGGGCGGGAGTCGGTCACCGCTCGACGCCTCTGGGCTTCCATGGCAGGCCGACCACCGCGCAGCTCATCCCGATCTTGTCCATGCGCTGGCATAACACTTCGCTGTGCGCCTGTGACGTGGTGCCGATCTGGAAACGATAATAATGGCGGCCGCGCGAGTTCCTGGCTTGGACCACGACCGCGGGCAGGCGGCTGACCGCCGGATAGGCGCGCACCATCGAGCGCCAGCCCTGCTTGGCCTGCAAGCGCGAGCCGAACGCCCCGATCTGCACGAGGCGGCCATAGGCGCCTGTCGAAACGCGCGCCGGCCAGAGCGGCAGTGCGGGCGATTTAGCGGTGCGCGGCGGGGCGGCTGCGGCCGCTGCAGCCCGCTCGGCCTGGGCTGGGGTTGGCTCGACCGCTGGAGCGGCCTTGGGGACGGCGATCCGGACCTCGCGTTGTGACGGCCGCCGGACGACGGGACTTGGCACCGGGGCAGCGACTTCGGCAGCGGGAGGGGCTTCAGCCTTCACTTCGGGCTGAGCGACGCTCGGCGGCGGAAGCGCGACCGTCGTCGACGGCGGCACCGAGCCCTGCTCATCCCAGTTCTGCTTGCCGAGCCAGAAGGAAAGGCCGGCGATTGCGACCAGGGCGACTGCCGCGCCAAGGTTCCGAGCGCCCGAGCGATCGCGCCGCGAACGGGGAATTTCATCATTGAGCCACGGCAGCCGGTCCGGACCGGCGGCCAGCTGGGCCTGGCTCATGGTCAGCGCATCTCCTCGGTTGCAGCGACCCCCATCAACCCCAGGCCGCTGCGAATGATCTGCCCCAGCGCGATGGCGAGTTCCAGCCGGGCGCGAGAAAGTTGTGGATTGTTCTCAATGAGGAAGCGCCGCTCCGGATCGTCGTTGCCGCGATTCCAGAGTGCATGAAATTCCGCCGCGAGGTCATAAAGATAGAAGGCGATGCGGTGCGGCTCATGAGCCATTGCGGCGCTTTCGACGACGCGCGGATATTGCGCCGCGCGCCTGACCAGCCCGAGCTCCTCATCGTCGAGCAGGGCGAGGTCGGCGGGCGCGTCGAGCGAGACACCCGCGTCCGACGCCTTGCGCTTGAGCGAGCTGATCCGCGCATGGGCATACTGGACGTAGAACACCGGATTATCCTTCGACGCTTCGACGACCTTGGCGAAGTCGAAGTCGAGCGGCGTATCGGCGCGCTTGGTCAGCATCATGAAGCGGACGACGTCCTTGCCGACCTCCTCCACGACATCGGCCAAAGTGACGAAATCGCCGGCGCGCTTGCTCATCTTGAACGGTTCGCCGTTCCGGAACAGCCGGACCATGTTCACCAGCCTGACGTCGAGGTCGACCTTGCCGTCGGTCAGCGCGGTGACCGCGGCCTGGACGCGCTTGACCGTCCCGGCGTGGTCGGCGCCCCAGATGTTGACCAGATGTTCGGCCTTTTGCGCCTTTTGCCAGTGGTAGGCGGCGTCGGCGCCGAAATAGGTCCAGCTACCGTCCGACTTCTTCATCGGCCGGTCCTGGTCGTCGCCGAACTGGGTCGAGCGAAACAGGGTCAGCTCGACCGGCTCCCACTCGTCATGGGGGTCGAGGCTCTTGGGCCGTTCGAGGACGCCTTCATAGACGAGGCCCTTCGCCCGAAGGACGCCCATCGCCTGCTCGACCGCGCCGCTCTGCTGGAGCGCGGCTTCGGAGGAGAAGATGTCGTGATGGATGCCGAGCAGGCCGAGATCGTGGCGGATGAGGTCGATCATCGCCTTGATCGCCACCTCGCGGAACGCTGGCAGCCATTCCTCTTCGGGCGCATTGGCGAAGCGGTCGCCATGTTCGGCCGCGAGCAGCACCCCGACCGGCTTCAGATAATCGCCGGGGTAGAAGCCCTCGCCGATCTCGATCTCCTGCCCCAGCGCTTCGAGGTAGCGAAGGTGGACCGAGCGGGCGAGCGTATCGACCTGCGCGCCGGCGTCGTTGACGTAATATTCCTTGGTGACGCGGAAACCGGCAGCCTCGAGCAGCCGCGCGAGGCTGTCGCCGACTACCGCGCCGCGGCAATGGCCCATGTGCAGCGGCCCGGTCGGATTGGCCGAGACATATTCGACGTTGACGCGCTCATTGGCACCAATCGTCGACAGCCCATATTCGTCGCCTTCGCGAAGGATGGTGCGAAGCTCGTCGCGCCACGCATCGGGCGTCAGCCGGAGGTTGATGAAGCCCGGACCCGCGATCTCGACCGAAGTGACCGGCGGCAGGGCTTCGAGCTTGGGCTTGATCGCCTCGGCCAGTGCACGCGGGTTCGTCCCCGCGGCCTTGGCGAGCACCATTGCCGCATTGGTCGCGAGGTCTCCGTGGCTGGCGTCGCGCGGCGGCTCCACGGTCACTTGTCTGCGGTCGAGCGCGCCGGGCAGCACGCCGTCGGCAACGAGCTCGTCGAGCACGCCGTCGAGAAGCGCGGCATATTGGGCGTAAAGGGACATCGCCGCGGCTCTAACGCGGGATCGCCGATGCGTCACCCTGTGGGTCGGGCGTGTGCCGCCGTTGCGTCACCCGTCACGAACCAAGCCGATAGCTCAACGTCAGTTTGGCTGGCCCGGGTCCACACGCAAAATATCGTTTCGCTCAGCCATAAGGGCCGTCATTTCACATAGCCGATCGTGACCCGAAATGAGCATCGCTACCATACCAACGTATAGAACCAACAAGACGAACACGCCGATCGCAATAAGGATGGTAAGTGCACTGAAAGAGCTAGCAGTCGTGCCGAATGTGAAACCCAAGGCGGCGCCACCAACTATGAAAGCCAACCCGATCGTGCAGAGGAGGAACGCGCCGCCCACGAAATATTTTAGAAGTGCGACGATGGCTCTCATTCGTTTAACTCCTCGGCTTGCCCATCACCGCCATCAGCGCCCGCACGACCCTCGTCATTGGAGCCCGTTTCGTCGCTTGTCCGCAGGGTGTCTTGACTCCGATCTGAATCTGTCACCTCGGCTGAGCTTGGTGCAGGTGACAATTCGTCGAGGGCGTCCGCGTATCCATTGGGATCGCTCATGACATCTACTGAGTCATCGCTGTCCAACGTCGTCTGCGCGTCAGTCACAGCCGGTTCGATAGTTTCATTCACAGCAGATTCTTCAGTTGAGGCGCTGGTCCGAAAGTAGCCTGCAACGCCCGCAGCTAATGAAAAACCAACGACGGCGGCAACAACGCTCGAGCCGATCAGAAGCCTACCGAACGGCGTCTTCCACGGACTTTGTTCAGCCATAAACGCCCCCCGAGCAAACACTCTGGCCGAGAATGTCCGAAAAGCAAGTGGCCGCCCATTTACGCGATCAGACTTAGAAGCGGTCCGCCGGCAGGTTGACCGGGCCGACCAGCTCTTCGTGGCGGGCGATGGCGAAGCGGTCGGTCATGCCGGCAACGAAGTCGCCTATGGTGCGCAACTGCTGGAATGGATCTTCCCGCCGCCAGTCTTCGGGCAACAGTGAGGGGTCGGCCTGGTAGGCTGCAGCCAGATTGGCGACGACGCGGTCGGCCTCCATTCGTACCGGTTCGAGTTCGGCCAGCCCGTAAAGCCGGTCGTAAAGGAAGCGCTTGAGCGCCCGCTCCTGTGCTTCGAGCTCGGCGGAAAAGCCCGCCAGCGGCCGGCCCGCAGCGCGCACGTCCGCGATTGTCTCGACGCCGGCTTGGCTCACCCGCCGCTGGGTTTCGGCAAGGACGTCGCCGACCATGGCCCCGATCATGTCGCGCACCAGCGCCCGCTGCCGCTTCTCGGTCGGAATTCCGGGGTGACGCTCGCCGGCCTGGTCCCATAATGGCCGTACCAGCGGCACTTCGAGCAATTCGTCGAGCTGCAGCAGCCCGGCGCGCAGGCCATCGTCGATGTCGTGATTGTCGTAGGCGATGTCGTCCGAAATTGCCGCGACCTGCGCTTCCAGCCCGGCCCAGCTGCCGAGCTCCAGGTCGAATTCCTCGTTCGCCTCGGCCATCGCCCAGGTCGGATCGGTAATCGGACCGTTGTGCTTGGCGAGGCCTTCGAGCGCTTCCCAACTGAGGTTCAGTCCGTCGAACCCAGGATAGGGCGTCTCCAGCTTGGTCACGATCCGCACGGTATGCGCGTTATGGTCGAACCCCCCGACCTCCTTCAGAGCAGCGTCGAGCGCATCTTCGCCGGCATGGCCGAAGGGCGGATGGCCGAGGTCGTGGGCGAGGCACAGCGCCTCGGTCAAATCCTCGTTGAGCCCGAGCGAACGGGCCATGGTGCGGCCGATCTGCGCAACTTCCAGGCTATGGGTCAGGCGAACGCGGTAATGGTCGCCGTCGGGAGCGATGAAGACCTGCGTCTTATGGCGGAGGCGACGGAAGGCGACCGAATGGACGATGCGGTCGCGGTCGCGCTGGAAGATGTCACGCGGTCCGCGCGGACCCGACGGGTCTTCGGGATGAAGGCGGCCGCGCGAGCGTTCAGGTGATGCAGCGACGCCTTCAGGAAGCTTCATTCGGAAACGACTGGCACAATCCTGTCGGTTTCGGAATTCCTCCACTGAAATGCCGTGATGTGGGCCGAGGCCAGATCCTCGGCGAAAGTTTCGGCGTCGTCCGAATCCTTGAACGGCCCAATCAGCAGGCGCGCCTTGTCACTGCTGGTCGCGACATAGCCCGGAATGCCTTCGAACAGGTCGCTGTTGAAGCGCTTCATGCGCTCGAACTGGCCCGGCAGCGCTTGCGGATTAGAGCCGCTGGCAAGCTGCAGCCAGATCCGGCGCGGAGCCATGGCGACCGCCGCCCGCTTCATGCTGCGCACCGGGGCCGAATAAGAGACGCGGGTCGGCTGCGGCTGGTAGCTCGGTTGCGGCTGGTAGACAGGCTGCGCCGGCTGGCTCTCGCCATCGTCGGCCTGAGCAGGCGCCGGAATGGCATTGGCGTTGCGCAGCAATTGGTCGATGCCGGCGAGCCGGTTGTCGCCATCGCTGGCAGTGCCGCTCTGCGGCGGGGACGCCGAGGCGTAGGCGGTGCCGTTGCTGTCGGGGAACATGCCGAGATTGACCGCGGCCGCCTTTTGCCCGGCGGCAAGCGTCGGCAAGCGCTGCAGGAACGGCTGGAGCCGGTCCGAGCTGCCCGGCATGGCGAAGTTGATCGCAGCCATGGCCCCGGTCGAATCGCCGGTCAGCGCGAGGACGAAGGCGCGGGTGCGCGCGGCGGCAGGATCGCGCCGGGCGATTTGCGGAGAAAGCGCCGCGAGCGCCGCGCTGCGGTTGCCACTGATCGCCAGGCTCAGCGCCAGGCGGCGGGTCGCTTCATCACGGTCGGCGCCATTCTGGGCGACGCGGTAATCGGCCTGGGCCTGCGCTTGCTGGCCGAGGAGGTCGTAGGCGAGGCCGCGGGCGCAAGCGAACAGCGCCCTGTTGGCGCCGAGCTGCTGGGCGCGATTGAAATAGGACAAGGCCGTGCTGGCATCGCCATTGGCGACGGACACCGCACCCATGCCGACCTGTGGCAGTGGGCTGCGCGGGTTCACATCGTCGGCGCGGGCAAAGAAACCGGCGGCGGCCTGGGCGTCGCCAAGCTCGAGCGCGGCCCGGCCGGCGCCGATCAGGGAGTCGAAATCCTTGGGGTCGCTGGCGAGCGTCCGAACGTAGCGGGCAAGCGCAGCCGACGGGCTCTCATTGTACGGCGAATAGCTTCCGGCCGCGGCAATCGGGACGGCCGAAACGGCCGCCACAACGCCCGCGCACAAGGCGCACGCCAGCCGAAGCTTTGAGAATTCCCGCATTGACCCTCCCAATGCGAGAGAGAATCTTACCCGTCCCTTTCTGCCTAGAGGCTTTACGACGAGCCGTGTGCGGTGACGGGTGAAGCGAGTCGGAAGCGAGTCCTTGTAAGCGGCAAGTAAACAAAAAGGGCAGCCCCACCGGGACTGCCCTTCTTCATTCCCTCGCTGAAACGTTACTGGTTATTTTGGCGATTGAGGAATCGCGGGATGTCGATCGGGTCGCTCCGATAGCTTGGTTCTTCCTCATCGATCTGCGCCTTGGGCGCGCCGCGAGCAATGTTCGACATGCGCTCGAACAGGGTTCCGCCGGCCGCGGCAGCGCGCGGCTGCTCGCCCTCGTCCTCGTCCTCGGGCGGAGCGATCGGCGCCGAGCCGACCGGGCTGGTGAGGATATCGTCGCTCCCCAGGAGCAGCTCGTCATCGCCCTCGTCTCCATCGTCTTCGAGCGTCGGCTCGTCGGTGATCGGCGCGGGCTCTTCGCCCATTGGAAGCTCCGCGGGAGCGGCGGCACGCGGCGGGAAGGTGAAGACCTTGGCCGGCGCCGGCTGCGCAAGCGCATCGGCTTCGATGCCGGTGGCAACGACCGACACTCGGATCTTGCCGCCAAGGTCGTTGTTGAACGCAGAACCCCAGATGATGTTGGCATCGGGATCGACCAGCTCCTTGATGTGGCTGGCGGCCTCGTCGACCTCCATCAGGCGCATGTCCTCGCCGCCGGTGATCGAGATGATGACGCCCTTCGCGCCCTTCATCGAAACACCGTCGAGCAGCGGGTTGGAAATCGCCTTTTCGGCGGCTTCGATCGCGCGGTTGTCGCCATCGGCCTCGCCAGTCCCCATCATCGCCTTGCCCATCTCGCTCATGACCGAGCGGACGTCGGCGAAGTCGAGGTTGATGAGGCCGGGCATGACCATCAGGTCGGTGATCCCGCGGACGCCCTGCTGAAGCACCTCATCGGCCATTTCGAACGCCTGCTTGAAGGTCGTTTCCGAATTGGCGAGCCGGAACAGGTTCTGGTTCGGGATGATAATCAGCGTGTCGACGTGCTGCTGAAGCTCCGAAATGCCGGAATCGGCGGAGCGCGACCGGCGCGAGCCTTCGAACGCGAACGGCTTGGTGACGACGCCGACGGTGAGGATGCCCTTGTCGCGGGCCGCCTTGGCGATGACCGGGGCAGCGCCGGTGCCGGTGCCGCCGCCCATGCCGGCGGCGATGAAGCACATGTGCGCGCCTTCGAGAGCCGCGTTGATCTCTTCGAGCGTCTCTTCGGCGGCGGCGCGGCCGATTTCGGGCCGGGAGCCTGCGCCGAGGCCCTGCGTGATCTTGAGCCCGAGCTGGATGCGGCGATCGGCGTTGGAAGCGTTCAAGGCCTGCGCGTCGGTATTGGCGACGACGAAATCGACGCCCTGGACGTCGGCGCGCATCATGTTGGCGATGGCGTTGCCGCCGGCGCCGCCGACACCGATGACGCTGATCCGCGGGCGAAGCTCGTCGACTTCCGGCCGCATGAAATCGATGCTCATGTCCCCAAACCTCCCCAAGCAAGGCAAAGCGTTGAGCCTGCTAGATGAATCTTTGAATCATCCCGAGTCGCAAGCCAAGCGAAAAAGTTAATTTCGCCGAACAATTCACCAAAAATATGGGGATGAGTGTCGCTTTAAAGACTCAGTTTGGGCTCGATAAGCATCAATCGAGCGCCAACGGCTCGATTTTTGGAACCGCGAAGGCCCACCACAGGGCCGAACAGACGCAAACGGCAGCAGTAAGCAGGAAGGCGTTGTCGTAAACGCCGGTCCAGTCGATGATCAGGCCGGTGATGATCGGCATCACGATCCCCGGGACATTGCCGAGCCCGTTCTGGATACCGATGAAACTGCCCGAAGCCCTCGGTCCGGCGAAGATCTGGGCAATTGCGTAGAGGTTGACCCCGCCGGTGGCAGTGGCCGCGCCGAAAATGACCAGGCACAACGCAGTTTCCAACGGCGTTCGCGCAAGCATCAAGGCGATGACGGAGGCCGCCATCACGACATTGCCGCCGATCATGAGGCCTCGCCGCACGGCGGCTTCATTCCAGCCGCTTCTCACCATCCCGTCGGACAGCCGTCCTTGCGCGACTGCGCTCAGCGCCTGGGCGACGAAGCCGAGCGTCGCGAGATAGGTCATATCAGTGATCGAAAAGCCGCGTGACTTGGTGAGAAACAAGGGGACCCAGATGATGATGAAATAGAGAGGGTAGGTCGCCCCGAAGTGGCCGATCCCCATCGCCCAAACTGCGCGGCTTCGGGCGATCCGGAGAAAGTCCACGCGCTCGCTCACGTGCGGCGCTCCGTAGGTTGGGAGCCGGCGCGCGCTAAGCAGCCACGGCAGGATCCACAGGATGGTGATCAGCCCGAACACCACGAACATCGTTCTCCAGCCGTAGCTTGCGACCATCAGTCCGCCAGCGAAGGTGCCCACGACTGGACCAAGCGCGATTCCGGCCGCGACGACGCTGTTCGCCGTGCCACGATTTTCCCGAGCGACATGGCGAGCGATCACCTTGGAGGCTCCCGGGAACGTGATGCTCTCGCCAACGCCGAGGAGGATCCGGAGTAGGATCAGGCTGGCAAGCCCGCCAACCAGCCCCATTGCAAGAGTGCTCAGCGCCCACAGCCCGATGCCGGCGGCAATCATCCGATAGACGCACCAGCGGTCGCACGCCCATCCGATGAACAACTGCAATGGAACGTATGTCCAGAAGAAGGCTGAAACTGCGTAGCCGTACTGCGTATTGGTCAGTCCCAGTTCCGGCTTGAGTTGTGGCGAGGCAATCGCGATCGCTCCGCGGTCAATGTAATTTAGGAGGATCGCCAAACCGAGGAGGAGGGTAAGCAGGGTCGCGGAGGTTTGAGCCCTCCCGTTCATCGCAGTTGAAGCCAATGTCCCCACCCCCTCGCGCCGGAACATGGCCTAGCGGCGGCTAATAGTCACCTCTGAAGGCCTGGACGAATCGGCCGAGCACGCCCTTCGCCTGTCGCCGCTGCGCCGTGGGAATGCCGATATCGCGTAAATCCGCGCGGCCCGACGAGGCGAGCAACCCCAGCCCGACAAGGGTCGCGAAGGCCGGGCCGCTATGGGCGTCCGGCAGGCCCGTGATCTGCCGCGGCCGGCCAACGCGGACCGCGCGGCCAAGCACGCCCTGCATGTAATCGGCGATGTTCTTGAGCTCCGCGCCGCCGCCGGTCAGCACCACCTGCCGGCCGACTGGGCCAGTGAACCCGAGGCCCTTCAGCGCACTTTCGATCTCGTTGGTCAGCTCCTCGATCCGCTGGCGGATCACCATCATCAGCTGCGCCCGGGTCAGTTTCAGCGGTTCCGCGCCCGGCTCGGCCCCGATCTGCGCCGCCTCGATCATTTCGTGATTGTCGCGGGGGCTGGTCATCGCCGAGCCGTAGAAGCACTTCAGCCGTTCAGCGTCGCGGCGCTGCACGGCAAACGCCGCGGCAATGTCGTTGGTGATGTCTCGTGCGCCAAGCGCAATCGAGCGAAGCCCGACAAGCATCCCGCCGGAGTGGACGGAGACGTTGGTCACGTCGGCCCCAAGCTCGATGAGGGCGACGCCGAGTTCGCGCTCCTCTTCGCTGAGGCAGGCCAGCGCGGCGGCAACCGGCGAGGCGATGATCGCCTTCACCCCGAGGTGGGCCGATCGGATCACCGTGTCGATATTGCGCAGGGGCGAAGGATCGGCGGCGATGACGTGGATGTCGACACCAAGCCGGTTGGCATGAAGCCCGATCGGCTGCTGTACGCCCTGCGCCCGGTCGATCGTGTAGAGCGCGGGATGGGCGTGAAGCACGACCTGGCCATTGCGGTCGATCGCTTCGCGGCCGCCGCGCAGTAGCTCGTCGATGTCGGCCTGCTCGACGGCATGGCCGCCAAGCTCGACCTCGACATTAGCGACATCGCTGACCAGCCCGCCCGCGCCATAGCTCGCCCAGACATAATCGACGGTGAGACCGGACATGCGCTCGGCCAGCTCGACCGCCTCGCGCACCGCGAACTCACTTGCGGCCATGTCGGTGATGTAGCCGCGCTTGACGCCCCGGCTTTCGCGCTGCCCCGTGCCGAGCACGGTCAGTGCGCCATCCTCGGCCTGGCTGGCGATCATCGCGCTGACTTTGGACGAACCAATGTCGAGCGCGGCAATCAGGGTCGCTTCGGTGGGTGCAGCCATCGGCCGGCTAGCCCTGTTGCGGCGGTGGGGCCGCCGGAGCAATCGGCTCGCCCGGCGAGCGCGGCAGGCGGACGATCATCTTGCCGGGGACGCGCAGGTCGAAGCGGACGATGCCGCGGCCGAGCAGGCCCGACGACTTGTCGAGACTGGCAAACTTCGTGAGTGCCGAGCGAGCGGTAGTTTCGCCTTCGGGAAGCGCCAAGGTCTCGCCCGACTGGAAGCTGAGGTCCCAGCGCCGGCCGCCAACCCAGGTTGCGGATGCAAGCTGCGGCTTGAGTGTCGGGACGGCGCTCATCAAGGCCGACAGCTGTCTCGCCTGGGCATTGGCACCCGGGCCGATCAGCAGCGGAAGGTCGGGCATCTTGTCGACCGGCACTCGGTCGAGGACCACGCCGCCGTCATCGACCAGCGCCAGCTGACCCTGGCTTTGCCACAATGCCGATGGATGACGCTCGACGATGTCGATCACCAAAGTATCGGGCAGCCGCCGCGCCACCCGCGCGTCCTTGATCCAGCCGAACCGCAGCAGCCGGTTGCGGATCGATGATACGTCGACCAGCGACTGCGGCGCCTTGGCCGTGCCGGCCGCCTGCGCGGCGCGATTGAGCTCGTCGGTGACGACCGCGTCGATGACCTTGCGGTCCATGTGGTTGATGCCGACGATCTGGTAGCCGCTGACGGTGAAGCCCGCTTCGCCAACCGCGCTGCCCGCCAGCTGTTCGGCCTTGGCCGGAATGTCGAGCGCGATGCCGACGACCACCGCAATCGCCACCATGAAAGCCGCAAAAGCGAGGCCGGCAAGCTTGTTCGCCCGCGCCTGGTTGACCGGCAGCTTCTTGGCGATCTTCTTGGGCACCGAGACCTTGGCGGCCTTGCGCGGCTTGGATGGAGCCCCGCGGCGGACGTGGGCGGCGCTCATCCGAGCGCCTCGACGATCAGCCGCTCGACCAGCTCGCCATAGGAAATGCCCTTCAGCTTCGCTTGCTCGGGCACGAGGCTGAGCGGAGTCATGCCGGGCTGGGTGTTGACCTCGAGCAGGTAGAGTCCTGCCTCACCCGCCTCATCATCCCAGCGGAAGTCCGAGCGCGACGCGCCCTCGCACTTGAGCAAGCGGTGCGACTGCAGCGCCATGTCCATCATCGCCTCAGCGATATCCGCGGGAACGTCGGCGGGGCATTCATGGACGGTCAGCCCGTCGGTATATTTCGCGTCATAGTCGTAGAAGCCCGCCTTGGGCTTGAGCTCGGTCACGGCGAGCGCTTCGTCGCCGAGCACGGCAACGGTCAGCTCGCGGCCCTTGATGAAAGGTTCGGCGAGCAGCCGGTCGAAATGCTTCCACGGCCCCTCGACATCGCGCCCGATCGGGTTGCCGGTATTGCCCTGGTCGGTGACGATCGCGACCCCGACCGACGAACCTTCGTTGACCGGCTTCAGCACGTACGGCCGCGGCAGCGGATCCTCGCGGAACAGGCTTTCGCTCTCGACGATGCGGCCGGCCGGCATGCGGATGCCATGCGGCACCAGCAGCATCTTGGTCAGCTCCTTGTCGATGGCGATGACCGAGGTTTCGAGCCCGCTGTGGGTGTAGCGAAGCCCCATCAGGTCCATCATGCCCTGGACGGTGCCGTCCTCGCCGGGCGTGCCGTGGAGCGCGTTGAAAACGACGTCGGGCTTCAGCGCGGCAAGCCGCCGCGCGACATCGCGCTCCATGTCCAGCTCGGTGACGTTCGACCAGCCGCGCTCGCGCAACGCGGCCGCCACGCCGCGTCCGCTGGTCAGCGACACTTCACGCTCGCTCGACCAGCCGCCCATCAGGACGACGACATGGAGGGACTTATCCATTCGAGCGACTTCCACTCGTCACCCCCGCGAAAGCGGGGGCCCAGCGAAAGAAGAAAAACTGGGTTCCCGCTTTCGCGGGAATGACGAAGTTGCGGTTCATTCCCTGCCCACGCGCTGGATTTCCCACTCGAGCTTGATGTGGGTTTTCGCCTCGACCCGGCGGCGGACTTCCTCGCCCAGCGCCTCGATCTCGGCGCTGGTCGCGCTACCGAGATTGAGCAGGAAGTTGCAATGCTTTTCCGACACTTGAGCGCCGCCCATCGTGAGGCCGCGGCAGCCGGCCGCATCGATCAGCGCCCAGGCCTTGTGCCCGGCCGGATTCTTGAAGGTCGATCCGCCGGTGCGGCTTCTGAGCGGCTGCGATTCCTCCCGGGCGCGGGCGATGGCGTCCATCTCGGCGCCGATCGCGGCAGGATCGCCGGGTGAGCCGCGAAAGGTCGCCTCGACCACGACCGCGCCAACCGGAACCTCGCTGTGGCGATAGGTGTAGCCGAAGCTGTCGAGCGGCCATTCGACCAGTTCGCCCGAGCGCAGCACCAGCCGCGCCGAGACCAGGATGTCGCTCACTTCACGCCCATAAGCACCGCCGTTCATGCGGACGAAGCCGCCGACGGTGCCGGGAATCCCCCGCAGGAACTCAAGGCCCGCTACGCCGGCGTCGCGCGCGGTCGAGGAGACGAGGATGCCGCTCGCTCCACCCCCGCAGCGCAGCGTGGTTTGGTCGACCCGGTCGATCCCGGCGAAGGCCTTGCCGAGGCGGACGACGACCCCTGCGACGCCGCCGTCGCGGACGATGAGGTTGGAGCCGAGGCCAAGCGCCATCACCGGCACGTCGCCGTCCAAGTCCCGGAGGAACGCGACCAGGTCTTCCTCGTCCTTGGGCTCGAACAGCCATTGCGCAGTGCCGCCGCTCTTGAACCAGACGAGCGGGGCAAGCGGAGCATCGGGCGTCAGCTTGCCGCGGACCGCGGGCATGGTGGCGACGCTCACTTCTTCGCCCTCGCCTCGCAGATGCCCGCGGCGAGCGCTCCCGCCCATTTCGTGATGTCGCCGGCGCCCATGCAGATCACCATGTCGCCCTCGGCGGCAAGGTCGCGAAGGTTGCGGCAGAGGTCGTCGAGATCGTCCACATTATGCGCCATGCGGTGACCGTGGGCGCGCAGGCCCGCGACCAGCGCCGCGGCATCGACGCCCTCGATCGGCTCCTCGCCGGCCGGATAGACCGGCGTCACGAAGACCACATCGGCGTCGTTGAAGGCGTTCTGGAAGTCGTCCATCAAATCGTTGAGACGGCTGAAGCGGTGCGGCTGCATGACCGCGATGACGCGGCCCCCAGCGGAGCCGTCCTCGACGGCAGCGCCGGACGACACACCTTCGCGGGCGGCCGAAAGCACCGCCCGGATTTCGGTCGGATGATGAGCGTAATCGTCGATGATGACGGCACCGTCGGCCTCGCCCACTCGCGTGAAGCGGCGCTTGACGCCCTCGAACCGGTCGAAGCCGCTGGCGATGGCTTCGTCGGTGAGGCCCATCTCCAGCGCGACGGCGATCGCCGCCAGCGCATTCTGGACATTGTGCCGGCCGGGGATCGGCACGGTCACGCCAGCGATGGTGCGCCGCGCGCCGTCGCGGTCGAGAACCTGGACGTCGAAGCGGCTGCCGCCCGGGACCGGCGTCACATTATCGGCGCGCACGTCGGCAAGGGCGGAGAAGCCGTAGGTGACGATGCGGCGGTCGCGTATGCGGCCGATGATGTTCTGCACTTCGGGATGGTCGACGCATAGAACGGCGAGCCCATAGAAAGGCACGTTCTCGACGAACTCGATGAAAGCGTCCTTCACCTTCTCGAAGCTGCCGTAATGTTCGAGATGCTCGGGATCGATGTTGGTGACGACCGCAATCGTCCCATCGAGGCGAAGGAAGCTGCCATCGCTTTCGTCGGCCTCGATCACCCACCAGTCGCTTTTACCGAGGCGGGCATTGGAGCCGTAGCGGTTGATGATGCCGCCATTGATTACGGTCGGGTCGAGCCCACCCGCGTCGAGCAATGCGGCAACCATCGAGGTCGTGGTCGTCTTGCCGTGCGTGCCGGCAACCGCGACCGTCTTTTGCATGCGCATCAGCTCGGCGAGCATCTCCGCCCGCTTGACCCGCGGCAGCCGCCGCTCGGCCGCGGCAGCCATTTCCGGATTGCCCTCACGAATTGCGGACGAGCAGACGACCACCGCGGCGTCGCCAAGATTGTCGGCGCTGTGGCCGATGGCGACCGGAATGCCCGCCTTGCGGAGCTTTTCGACGACGTAGGATTCGGCGACGTCCGAGCCCTGCACCTTGTAGCCGAGCTGGTGCATCACTTCGGCAATGCCGGACATGCCGATGCCGCCGATACCGACGAAGTGGATCGTGCCGATGTCGGTGCCTAAGGCCTTCATACCTGGAGGCCTTTCTTGAAAACGCGTGCCTTCATCATGCCGGGACGCCTGCGACCGGAGCCATCGCACGCATACGCGGGGTCAGCACCGAACCGACCATCAGCGGCGTGATTCCGTTGCCGATCCGCTCAGCCAAATCGGCGAGGTCGCGCGCGGCATGCGGCCGCCCGACCGACAGCGCCCGCGCCGCGGCATTGTTGAGCGCCACGGGGTCCATCGCCAACGCTTCGATCTGCCGCGCCAGCACGTCGGGGGTAAAGCCCGTCTGCTGAATGGTGCGTGCGCCGCCAGCCTTGGTCATTTCGCGGGCATTGGCGGTCTGGTGGTCGTCGGTTGCGGCGGGATAGGGAATGAGGATCGCCGGGCGGCCGGCCGCACTCAGCTCGGCGATGGTCGAAGCCCCGGCACGCCCGATCACCAAATGCGCGTCAGCGAGCTTGGCCGGCATGTCCTCGATATAGGTCAGAAGCTCGGCGGGAATGCCGAGCTCGGCATATTGGCCGCGCACCCGCTCGATATCGTCGGGGCGGCATTGCTGGACGACCTGCAGCCGGCGGCGAAGCGCCGGCGCGAGCAGCCCGAGGCCGCTGGGGACGACCTCGCCAAGCACGGTAGCGCCCTGGCTGCCGCCGGTCACGAGCAACTTCAGGGGCGCAGTCTCGTCGAACGGCGGGAACGGCCGCTCGCCGAGCCGGGCGATCTCGTCGCGCACCGGATTGCCAACGAGGACGACCTTTGGGCGGAAGCGCGGCTTCAACCGCTCGACCTCGTCATAGGCGGTGCCGATCGCCTCGGCCTCGCCGGCGAGCATGCGGTTGACCCGGCCAATGACTGCATTCTGTTCGTGGAGGATGGTCGGGATCCGCAGCGCGCTTGCGGCGAGCAGCGCCGGGAAAGCGGGGTAACCGCCAAAGCCGATCACCGCGTCGGGGCGATGCTCGCGGTAGAGGCGCTTGGCCTGCCCGCGGCCGCGGGCGACGTTGCCGACAGCCTTCAGCCAGCCGATTGGACCCCCACCGAGCCGGCCGGCCGGTAGGATGTGCACCGGAACGCCTTCGAACAGGCCAGGAAAGCGCGCGCCGCGATCGTCGGTGATCAGCAGCACGCCGTGGCCGCGGCTCCGAAGCTCGGCAGCGAGCGCGTGCGCCGGCACCATGTGCCCGCCGGTCCCTCCAGCGGCCAGGACGAAATTCACGCGGCCAAACTCACGCTGCCAATCTCTCCCCGCTCCACTTCACCACATAGGGTGAACGCGTGAGGAAGGGGTTGCGCCGAGTAAAGGCCAGCAGCAAGCCCATGCCGATCGACAGGGCGAGCATCGAGCTTCCGCCATAGCTGATGAACGGCAGGGTCATGCCCTTGGACGGGGCGAGCTGGACGTTGACCATCATGTTGATCAGCGCCTGCAGCCCGAACTGGATGGCGAGCCCCGCGGCTGCGAGGATGGCGAAGCTCTGTTCCTCGTCGAGCAGCTTGATCAGCACTCGGGCGACGATCGCGCAGTAAAGGAGGGCGATGGCTAGGCAGGCGATCAGGCCGAACTCCTCCCCGATCACCGAGAAGATATAGTCGGTATGCGGCTCTGGGAGGCCGAACTTGCGGGTGCCGCCGCCCGGACCCATGCCGAACAGCCCGCCAGCGGTCAGGGTCCGCATCGCGTTGTCGGTCTGGAAGGTGTCGCCGGTGCCAAGCAGGAACTGGTCGATGCGCGTCGTGGCGACATCGTAGAAGAGGTAGGCGAGGACGACGCCGACCACGCCAGCAATGGCGAGGCCGATCAGGATGCGAAGGTTGAGGCCTGCAAGCGCCAGCATCGCGACCCACACCGAGCAGAAGATGATCGTGCTTCCGAAATCGGGCTGCTTCATCAGCAGGAAAGCGATCACCCCCGTGACCGCGGCCGAGATGGTGTAGATCGGAAGCGACTTGTCGGCTTCCTTGAGGCTTAGGAGCCAGGCCATGGCGACGACGAAAAAGGGCTTCAAGAACTCCGACGGCTGGACCTGGCCAAGGCCGAACTCAAGCCAGCGCCGCGCGCCATTATGCTCCGGCCCGACGATGGGCACGAAAATCAGCATCACGAAGAACAAGGCGGCGCCGATCAACGACAGGCGCCGCGCGCGTTCGCGCGGCATCATCGAGATGCCGATCATCACCGGAATACCCAGTGCGATCCAGGCGAGCTGGCGCCAAAAATAGTAAAGCTCGTTGAAGCGGACGTTGCCGCCCGAATAGCGCTGACCGGCGGCTGGCGAGGCAGCGGCCACGGCGATCAGGCCGATGGCGATCAGCACGCTGACGAGCAGCAGCAGGACCTTGTCGATTTCCCAGAACCAGCGGCCGATGGCGCTGGTGTCGGAACGGCCGTACCGATTGGGATCGATCATTGCCGCTCTGGCTTTGATCTTGCCGGAAATGCTCGCGATCATAGGGCCCCCACCATTTCCCTGAACCGGTCGCCGCGATCCTCGAAGTCCCGAAACTGGTCGAACGAAGCGCAGGCCGGCGACAACAGCACTGTATCACCGGGCGTCGCATCTGCAGCGGCTTCCGCTACCGCGGTGCCCAATTTTCCACAGTTTTTCACGGGCATGTGAGGACTTAACAATCGCTCGAAGAGCTCGGCCGCCTCGCCGATCGTGTAGGCCGATGCGACATTCCCGAAAAAGGGCGCGCATTCATCGAGATTGTCGGTCTTCGCCTGCCCGCCGCAAATCCAGCGGATCTTCTCGAAGGCGGCGAGCGCCGGCGCCGTCGCGGTCGGGTTGGTCGCCTTGCTGTCGTTGACGAAGGTGACGCCGTCCTTTTCGCGAACCCGCTCCATGCGGTGCGGCAAGCCGGGATAGGTCTCTAGTCCACGCCTCAGATCATCGAGCGTGAGACCGAGAGCCCAACACACCGATGCGGCACAAAAAGCATTCTGCAGATTGTGTGGTCCCCGAAGCGCGGACCACCGGCTCTGATGGGTCCACTCGGCCAGACCCTCGTTCAATCTCTCGTCACTGAAGCCGTCTGATGTGACGAGGATCGTAACGCCCTGAGCGCTCTGCCAGCGATTCTTATATGCCTCGTATCCGATCTGATCTTCACCGGTGAACACGGCGAGATTGAAGTTCGATTGCATCTCGAACAACCGCATCTTGGAGGCCGCATAGGCTTCGAAGCTCTCGTACCGGTCGAGGTGGTCCGGCGTGATGTTGAGCAGCACCGCCACGTCGCAATCGAGGCTCTGCGTCAGGTCGATCTGGTAACTCGACAGCTCGAGCACATAGACCCCGCCCTCCGGCAGCGGGTCCTGAGCGAGGATCGGCAAGCCGATATTGCCGCCCATCGTGGTCGGGACGCCGGCGGTCTTCAGGATGTGGTGGACCAGCGCTGTCGTCGTCGACTTGCCGTTGGTGCCGGTGATGCCGACGACCTTGTGCGGCGGAAGCTCGGGCCGGGCCCGTGCGAACAGCTCGATGTCGCCGATGATCTCAACGCCCGCGTCGCGCGCCCGCTGCGTGATTGGATGGCGATTGAGCGGCAGGCCAGGGGTGACGACCAGGCTGTCGAATTGCGAAAGATCGGCTTGGTCGAGATTGGCGATCGTCAAATCCTCCCTCGGCTGAGCCGGGGGAGGGGAACCATGCGCAGCATGGTGGAGGGGGAAAGCATGGTCGCCCCCTCCACCGCCTTCGGCGGTCCCCCTCCCCCGCTGCTTTGCCGCGAGGGAGGATCTCGCCTCTTCCTTCGCATCCCACGCGGTGACCTTGGCGCCGCTGGCAAGCAGCGCCTCGACCGTCGCCAGCCCCGAACGCGCAAGCCCGTAAACGGCGTAATGCTTGCCGGCGAAGGCCCGGGCCGTGATCACCTGATTTTCAGCGTCGCCAGGCCGGCGAGCGCGAGCACGAAGCTGATGATCCAGAAGCGGATCACCACGGTCGGCTCCGACCAGCCGAGATGTTCGAAATGGTGATGGATCGGCGCCATCAGGAAAACGCGCTTGCCGGTGCGTTTGAACACCGCGACCTGGATGATGACGCTCAGCGCCTCGGCCACGAACAGGCCGCCGACGATAACCAGCACGAACTCGTGGTGGGTCGCGACCGCGACCGCGCCCAAGGCGCCGCCGAGCGCGAGGCTGCCGGTGTCGCCCATGAAGACCGCGGCCGGCGGGGCGTTGAACCAGAGGAAGGCGAGGCAGGCGCCAACGATGGACATCAGAAGAACGGTGAGATCGCCCACGCCCGCCACGTGCGGGATGCCGAGATAGGCCGCGAACTTTGCGTTGCCGACAAGGTAGCTGAAAATGAGGAAGGCGAGGCTGGCGATCACCACCGGCATGGTGGCGAGGCCGTCGAGTCCGTCGGTAAGGTTCACCGCATTGCCGAAGGCGACGATCACGAACGCCCCGAACACGATGTAAAACCAGCCGAGGTCGGCCACCGTTTCCTTGACGAACGGCAGATGGAGCCCGGTGCCGCCATTGCGGACCATCAGCCAGGTCGCAAAGCCGGCAATCGCGAACTCGAGCGCCAACCGCGTCTTGCCGCTGAGGCCCGCATGGTGCGCCTTGCGAACCTTGTCGTAATCGTCGAGCCAGCCGATCAGGCCGAAGCCCGCCGTCACCAGCAGGCACGCCCAGACGTAGGGGTTGCTAAGCTCCATCCAGAGCAGGACGGAGATGATCAGGCTGGTCAGGATCAGCAGGCCGCCCATCGTCGGCGTGCCGCGCTTGGCGAGGTGGCTTTGCGGCCCATCGGCGCGGATCGGCTGGCCCCTGCCCTGCTTGGCGCGGAGCCAGCTGATCAGCGGCGGTCCGAGCAACAGCCCGATCAGCAACGCAGTGAAGCTCGCCGCGCCCGCGCGGAAGCTGATGTAGCGAACGAGGTTCAGGATGCCGGGGAAGCCGAGCTGCTCGGCAATCACATAGAGCATGCCGGCTCCTTAACCACGCGCTCGACGAGCTTGGCCAGCCCGATCGAATTGGACGCCTTGACCAGCACCGCGTCGCCGGGGCGAATCAGGCGCTGCAGCACCTCGGTCGCATCGTCGACGCTGGCCGAACGCCAGATCTCGAGGTCGCCGTCGAGCGCCTGCGCAAGCGGCCGCATTTCCTCGCCGATCAGGATCAGCTGGTCGACATGGGCGGCACGGACCGCGGACGCGAGGCCGGCATGGAGCGCCTCGCTATGCGCGCCAAGCTCGCGCATCGGGCCGAGCACCGCGATCCGCCGCTCGACGTCCTTTTCCGCGCCGAGGCTGCGCAAGGTCGCCTCCATCGATGCCGGGTTGGCATTGTAGCTTTCGTCGATCAGCAGAACTTCGCCGCCGTCGACCCGGATCAGATGGCGTTCGCCGCGTCCCTTGAGACCGCCGAGATCGGCGAGCGCGAGGCCGGCAACACCGACATCCTCGCCGACTGCTTCGACCGCCGCCAGCACGGCCAGCGCATTCGACACCCAATGCTCGCCGCGCTGCGAAATGGTGAAGGTCAGCTCGCGTTCGAGCAGGCCGGCGCTGATCAGGCTGCCGCCGCCTTCCGCAGCGACGGCATGGATCGCGTAAACGTCGGCATCGCCGCTGCCGAAGGTGACGATGCGGTCGGCATGGCGGCGCGCGGCCTTCACCAGCCGGTCGCGGTGAGGCGTGTCGTTGGGGACGATCGCGACGCCGTCCGGCTCCAGCCCTTCGAAGATTTCGGCCTTGGCGTCGGCGATCGCCTCTTCCGAACCGAGGTTTTCGATATGCGCCGGGGCGATGGCGGTGATCAGCGCCAGGTTCGGGCGGACCTGCTGCGCCAGCGCGCGGATCTCGCCGGCATTGTTCATGCCCATTTCGAACACGCCAAATTCGGCGTCGCGCGGCATCCGCGCCAGGCTCAGCGGAACGCCCGTGTGATTGTTGTAGCTCTTGACGGAGCGATGGACCTTGCCGGGCCGGTTGCGCTCGAGCGCGGCGTAAAGCGCTTCCTTCGTGCTGGTTTTCCCGACCGACCCGGTGACGCCGAAGATGATCCCCTGGGTCCGCTCGCGCGACGCCCGGCCGAGTGCCTGCAGGGCGGCGAAGACATCGTCCACCAGCACGTGCGGGCCGCTGACGGGCTGCGAGACAATCGTGCCCGCGGCTCCTGAGGCGAAGGCGGCGTCTACGAACTGGTGGCCGTCATGGACCGTCCCCGGCATGGCGACGAACAGGTCGCCGGGGCCAACTTCGCGGCTGTCGAAGGTGACTCCGGTAACCTCGAAAGCAGTGCTCGCCCTGCCGCCCGTCGCGGCCGCGATCTCGTCCGAGGTCCAAAGGCTGCTCATGCGGCGCATTCCCGCGCCACGAGCGCATCGTCAAATGGAAGCACGCGGTCGCCGACAATCTGGCCCGTCTCATGGCCCTTGCCCGCAAGCAGGATGATGTCCCCGGCGTCGGCAATCCCGATGGCTTCGGCGATGGCGGCGCGGCGGTCGGCGACTTCCGTCGCGCCGGGCGCGCCGGCCATGATTTCAGAGCGGATCCGGGCCGGGTCCTCGCTCCGCGGATTGTCGTCGGTGACGATCACCACGTCGGACAGCTTCACGGCCACCGCGCCCATTTCCGGGCGCTTGCCCTGGTCGCGGTCGCCGCCCGCGCCGAACACGGTGATCAGCTTGCCGTCGACGTGCGGGCGAAGCGCGGCGATCGCCGCTTCCAGCGCGTCGGGCGTATGCGCATAATCGACATAGACGGGAACGCCGGCGCGGCTGATCACTGCCCGCTCCAGCCGCCCGCGCACCGGCGCGACGCGCTGCATCGCCGAGAAGGCGCGGTCGAAGCCGAGGCCGGTGGCCATGGTGAGTCCGGCCGCCACCAGCACATTCGCCGCCTGGTAGGCGCCGATCAGCGGCAGCGACAATTTGAGGCTGCGGTCCTCATGCTCGAGCAGCAATTGCTGGCCGAGCGGGGTCGCCTTCTGGTCGACGAGGCGGATGGCGTCGCCGCTGCGGCCGACCGTCAGCACCGGATGCCTGGCTGCGTGAGCGCGATCGATCACTTCTTCGGACTTGGGATCGTCGGTCCAAACGACCGCCGGCTTGCCGGGCGGCAGAAGCTCTTCGAACAGCCGCATCTTGGCCTCGAAATAGGCCTCCATCGTTTCATGGTAATCGAGGTGGTCGCGGCTGAAATTGGTGAAGGCCGCGGCGCTCAGCGGCACGCCCTCGGCGCGGTGCTGGTCGAGGCCATGGCTCGAGGCTTCGTAGGCGACATGGCTGGTCCCCATCCGATCGAGCCCCGCCATGTTGTTCAAAAAAGTGACGATGTCGGGCGTCGTCAGCCCGGTCTTCACCTGGTCGTCCGAAGTGGTGACTCCAAGCGTCCCGATCGACGCCGAACGGTACCCGGACATGCGCCAGATCTGCCGCGTCATTTCGACGGTCGAGGTCTTGCCGTTGGTGCCGGTCACCGCGACCACCGTGTTCGGATAAGGCGCGTAGAACCGTGCCGCGACCTCGGCGAACAGGCGCCGCGGCTCAGGGTCGGCCAGGTGCGGCACCTTCTCGACCTTTGCTTCAGGCCGGGCAATGACCGCGCAGGCGCCTCGCTCGACCGCCGGACCGATGAAATCCTCGCCGTTCACGACGGAGCCCTTGAAGGCGCCGAAGACGCTGCCCGTCGCGACCTTGCGATGGTCGATCGCAAAGCCGGTCACTTCGGAATCGCTGTCGATGTCCGCGATATCGCGCAGGCGCACCTGGCGGCTACTCCTTCGTTTCGCGGACGAAGGGCAGAACCTCGCCCATGTTGGGCTCGCGGTTCTTGGCGGGCTGCACGCCGAGCATCGGCGCGATCCTGCTGACGGTGCGGCTGACCACCGGGGCGACGTTCCAGCCGGCGGTCGTAAATCCGTAGGTGTCCTTGGTCGCCTTGGGTTCGTCGAGCATGACGACGATCACATAGCGCGGCTCGTCCATCGGGAACACACCCGCGAAGCTCGTGATGTTGATGGACTGGCTGTAGCGGCCACCAATGATCTTCTGCGCGGTGCCGGTCTTGCCGCCGACCCGATAGCCGGGGGCATCGGCCTTCCTGCCGGTGCCTTTCATCACCACCAGGCGAAGCAGTGAACGCATCTTCTCGCTGGTTTCTTCGGAGAAGACCCGGCGGCCGGGCGGAACGGGATTGCCGGGCCCTCGCTTCAGTATCGTCGGCGGGTGGTAGACGCCATTGTTGAACAGGGTCGCGTAGCCCATTGCCAGCTGCAGCGGGGCGACGGCGATGCCCTGGCCGTAGCCGATCGTCATGGTCTCGAACGGGCCCCAGCGCGCCCCCGGAGTGAGCGGTCGGCCGCGTTCCTTGAGTTCGACTTCGACAGGATCGAGGAAGCCCATCTTCTTGAGCCATGCGCGCTGCCGTTCCTTGCCCAGCTGGTCGGCCATCTGAGCCATGCCGATGTTCGAGCTTTGCATCATGATCTCGGCGACCGAGCACTGGCGACCGAAGGGATGGGTATCGTGGACGACTTGGCCGTAAGCCGGCAGCACGTCGGGGCAATTGAACATCTGGCCGGGACCCGAAACCGTGCCCGAATCCATCGCCATGGCCAGCGTGAACGGCTTGAAGGTCGAACCGAGCTCGAACACGCCCAGAGTGGCGCGGTTGAAAATCTGTTCCGGGTTCGCCTGGCCCGGCACATTGGGGTTGAGCGACGGAAGCGACGTCATCGCCAGCAGTTCACCGGTGCGAACGTCCATCACCACGCCGGCCGCGCCGATTGCGGAGAATTCGGTGAGAGCCGCGCCAAGCTCATGCTCGAGCGCCTGCTGGATTCGGCTCGAGATCGACAGGACCAGCGGCTTGCCGCGGGTGCGCGGGTCCGAAAGATAGCTGTCGAACGCGCGCTCAGCGCCGGCCGCGCCCTTGCCGTCGATGTTGGTGAAGCCGATGAGGTGGGCGGCAAGGCTGGTCTGGGGGTAGAGCCGGTCGGGTTCGGCCTGCAGCGCAAGTCCGGGCTCACCAAGTGCGTTAACTGCTTCCACCAGGCTCGGCGGAGCGCGGCGGCGAAGATAGAAGAACGGCTTGCCCGACCTCATCAGCGCGAAATATTGCTCCTCGCTCTTCTCGGGCATCAGCACGGCAAGCTTGCGGGCAAGCGCGAGCTTGTCGCCGATCACCTTCCCCGGGTGAAGCGCGATGGTCCAGGCGTCGATCGTGCGCGCCAGCGGAAGGCCGTCGCGGTCGACGATGTCGCCGCGTTCCGGAATCAGCGAGGTGACGCCGACCTTGCGCCCGGCATGGTCGCCGAACGCCGCAAGCCACAGGATTCGCACGACGATCAGCGCGACGATGCCCGCATAGACGAGCATGCCGAACATCAGCCGCTGGTGAATGACGGCAAGGGTTTGCCGGCGCTGGCCGACCAGTCGGAGCCGCTCGGGCCGGGGCGCGACGAGAGCGGGCGACGGTGCGTTCATCGGGCGGCTGTGGAATCCCTGTGCTTGGCGGGCTGCCTGCCCGGCAACGGTGCAAGCGGATCGCTCTTCGCAAGGCGAACCGGCTTTGTCACCGCCCTGGCGGCGGTGGCCGCGGGCTTATCCACGATTTTCTTTCCGCTGGTGGTAGCCGCGGTAAGCGTCGGTTTAGCGGGCGCCTTTCCGGGCTTGGATTGGGCGGCCGCGAGGCCCGGCCTATCCACGGACTTGTTATTGGCCGGCTTTGCCGCTGCCGCCGGCCTGTCCGTGGGTTTCGGGACCGCCGGGCGGCTCGCCGCCTCGACCGTCCTTACCGGGACCTCGCGCGTCTCGGTTTTCAAACTTGCCTGATGGAGCAAGGTGTTGGGCGCGGCCGCCACTGGCGCGCTGCCATCGTCCGATGTGGCGGGCGGCAGCGACTGCTCGGGAGCAGGCGCCGAAGCCAGCACAACCGGCTCCTGGAAATCGACTTTGCGTTCGGGCTGGGCGAGCCGGGCAAGCTCGAAGCTGCCCTGCAGGAACTGGTCGGCCGATGGCGCCGAGAGCGCCAGCACCTTGGCGTTCCAGCGTTCAAGCTGGGCGAGACGGCCGCGGGTGCCGATCTCGGTCTGCAACAGCCGCAGCTCGCGCTGCTGAAGCACGATCTTGGTTTCCACCGACTCCAGCGCCGCGCGCTCCGAAGCAACGCGGAGCGAGACGAGATAGCAGCCGAGCGCCGCTCCGGCGCAGCTGGCGACCATGACGATCGAACGGAAGCTCCTGAGCCCGCTCATTGCATCGTTTCCTTCCGTGGTGGGGCGGCGGTGCGCACTGCGCTCCTGAGGCGCGCCGAACGGGCGCGGGGATTCGAGGCCAGCTCGCGCTCCGTCGGGGAAACCGGCTTGGCGACCCGTTCGAACGTCGGTTCGTTGGGATCGGTCAGCGCAGGACGATGGCGCGAACCGGCCGGCGTTCCTCCGCTACGCTCGCGGAAGAAGCGCTTTACGATCCGGTCTTCGAGGCTGTGAAAGGTCACGACGGCAAGCCGCCCGCCGGGCTTGAGCGCGCGCTCGGCGGCTTCAAGGCCCTCCTCGAGTTCGTCGAGTTCGGCGTTCAGATGAATGCGGATCGCCTGGAAGGTGCGAGTCGCGGGATCGGCCTTCTGCCCGGGGCGGAAGCCGGCGGCGCGGCGGACGATCGCAGCGAGCTCGGCGGTCCGTTCGACCGGACGTGCGGCAACGATGGCGCGAGCTATCGCCCGGGCGCGCGGTTCCTCCCCATAGTCGCGCAAGACCCGGGCGATGTCGGCTTCTTCAGCCGAATTCAAAAATTCTGCTGCGGTGGGGCCCGAACGGCTCATCCGCATGTCGAGCGGGCCGTCGGCCTGGAACGAAAAGCCACGTTCGGCGCGGTCGAGCTGCATCGAGCTTACGCCGATATCGAGCGCGATCGCATCGACCGGGCCGATGCCGCGCTCGGCAAGCGCGCGGTCCATCTGGCTGAACCGCTCCTCGACCAGGGTCAGCCGCGAGTCCGGGACGAGCGACTTGCCGGCGGCAATCGCATCGGGGTCGCGATCGAAGCCGATCACTCGTCCCACCCCCGCCCTGAGCATGGCGCGCGTGTAGCCGCCTGCTCCAAAAGTGCCGTCGACCGCGGTGTCGCCCTCGTTCAGCGCCAGAGCGGCAATCACCTGGTCGACCAGCACCGGCACGTGAGGGGCAATTCGCGAGCCGGTGCTGGTCATGCCGTGCCTCCCCGTTCGTCGAGGCGGAAACGGGCGATGTCCTTGAGGTCGTCGGGAATGCGTGGATCGTCGAGCAGCAGTTGCGGGTTCCAGATCTGGAACGTCTCGCCGGTGCCAAGAAACAAGGCGAGCTCGCCGATCTGGCCCTTACGGCGCATCATCGGCGGCATCAGGATCCGGCCCGAGCTGTCGTAAGGCACTTCCTCCGTCGCCGCGAAGGCCATGAGGTTGCGCTGCTGATATTCGAGGGCGGCGTCGGGGCTGGTTTCTTCCTTTTCCAGCAGCCGCTCGAGCTTGGCATGCTTCAGCGCCGCGTAGGCGGGGTCGTAAGCGCTAAGGCAGGCGAAGGTCTCATGCTTGGCAAGGACGATGGTGCGGGCGTCGCCGCGGCGTTCGATGACGCCGCGCAGGAACGCAGGAATGGATACGCGGCCCTTTGCATCGACCGCGTTCAGCGCGCTGCCCTGGAACAGATGCTCAAGCGCCACGCCAAACCACTCCCCGTTCGCGGCGCGCGACTTCCCCTCCGCGGAACACCAGTCCCGCAGTGACGAATCAGATGGGTCGAAAGCCCCGCGCTACAGCCGCTGTTGGTAACTCAAGGATGGGCGGGATACAATGGGTTTTTATGGGATTGAATGGGAATTGATGGTCCATAGAGGGGAATAGAGGGCCTTGTCTTGGGCGGAAAGGGGCCTGTTCCTGGCTTGTTCTTGTTGCATAACCCTGTGGATAAGTCTGTGATTAGCGAATCACCGCGAGAGCGCGGCAAGCTCGGCGAGGACCGCGCTGAGGTTATTCTCGGTCGGCCCGTCGAGATTCTCGACATCGAGGAGGTCGGCGTCGGCAATGACCGTCGCGCTGCCCTTTCCGATCCGGCAATAAGCCACCAGCCCGTCATTGCTGACGGCGCAGCCCTTGCCCGCCAGCACGCCCGGCGATGCGGTCATGACCTGGGCGCCGCCGACCGTTCCGCCTTTCGGCCCCCGCTCCTCGGGCGAGTCGAGGCGCAAGCCCCAATGGCCGAGCAGCCCAGTGTCCATGAACATCGCCGGCGGGCGCAGCGGATCGCCGAGCGGACGCTTGCTCGGCCATTCGAGCATCGGGTCGGCAAGCAGCAGCAGCCGCCCACCCTTGCGCACCCAATCGTCGAGCGCGACCAGGTTCTCCGCGGTCTGAGCGAGCGGCTGCGCCATCAGCAGCAGCCGCCCCTTCTTGAGCTCGGCCGGGCTGGCGACGCTGATCGGGACGACGCGGAACCGCTTCTGGAGCGCGGTCAGCGCAGGCGATCCTCCACCCTCAAGCGACAGATCCTCGCCGAACATGAGCGGCAGGCTGGTCAGCAGCAGTAACGTCGGCCGCGACGCGTCCGCCTGCGGCTTCGACGAGAAACTGAACGCAAGAGCGATGAGGGCGGCGGCAAATGCGGCGACCAGCCCGAGCATCAGCGCGCGGCCCCGCGCGCCGGTCATTTCTTCGCGGCCGTGCTGTTGTTGGTGGTGTCGGTCGCGCCGGGTGCGACGCCCATTTCGGCCAGCGGCTCGCTCGGCTCGTTGACCGCCGCTTCCTGGGCGGCATTGGCGGCGGCGTTACTGACGTCGTCGCGGCTGGCGCGGCTGATCGCTGAGGCGAGCAAGACGACGAGGAAGGCGATCGCCAGCCCCGTAAGCCCGATACGAATGCGCTGAGCGCTTGTGCCGGCCAGGTTGGGCATCTCAATCGACGAAGCTATGGGCCGCTTCGACGATATGCAAGCGCGCCCTTGACGCATGGTGCTCCGCCCGCACATGGCGAACCTATGACTCGCATCATGATCCTCGCCCTTGCGGCGACCGCTTCGCTTGCCGGCTGCAACAAGGGCCAGACCATCGTCGCGGGCGGCCCCGACGACCGCGCCGACGCCGGCTCCAACGTCTCCGCCGCGCCGGTCGTTCTTCCCGCGTCGATTGCCGCCAGCAAGAGCTACCGCTGCGGCGACAACGAGCTCGTCTATATCGACTGGATGTCGGACGGCAGCGCGCGCGTGAAGAAGACGCGCGACGAGCTTGGCGTCACCATTGCGGCCGGCTCGGCCGAGCTGAAGGGCGACGCCAAGGCTTCGGCCATCACTTACAGGGGCGAGAGCTGCACCGCCTGAGCGCGGGGCTCAGCTTGACGCTCGTAGGCGGGGCTTCCATCCCGCCATGGTGGACCAGCCGTTGATCACAAGGCGCGCCTTTGCCGGCGGTGCGTTGAGCGCCGCCGCCACGCTGCAGCTTCCCGGACGGGCCTTCGCCCAGACGGCCGCTGCGCCGGCATTGCAGGCTGCGCTCGATGCAATCGCCGCCTATGCCGAGGCCCACCGCCGCTATGTCGGCCTTCCCGGCCTGACGATCGGGCTCAGCCTGCCCGACGGCACCAGCCGCACCATGAGCCTCGGCTATGCCGACGTGGCGGCGCGCACCGCGATCGGATCCGACACGCTGTTCCAGATCGGATCGATCAGCAAGCTGATCAACGCCGCCGTGCTCCAGCAGCTCGCGGCGGAGGGACGGCTTGCCTTCACCGATCGGGTCAGCGCCCTCCTGCCCGAGGCCCAGCTCCCTGCGGGCAATGCCATCACCGTCCAGCATCTGCTCGACCACGTCGCCGGAATCCCGGCCGATGCACCGCTTGGCCGGCCGCTCTGGACGGCCTACGCGCCGGGCCAGCACTGGCATTATTCCAACACCGGCTACGTCATCCTGGGCAAGCTGATGGAAAAGGTCGGCAGCAAGCCGCTGAGCCAGTTGCTAGACGAGCGCATCTTCCGCCCGCTTGGCATGACCCGCACGCTCGGCGCGATCCGCGAAGCCGACCGGGCCCGCTACGCCAAGGGTTACCAGCCGGCGGACGGGGTTCCCTACATTCCCGGTGCACCGCTCAGCGAAGCGCGCTGGATCGACGAAGATGACGCGGCGGGCGGAGTCGCCTCGACCGCCGCCGACATAAACCGGCTGATGCGCTCGCTCGCCGACGCCGCGCAGGGCCGCGGCGGCCTCGGCCTGCCGCCGGCGCTCGCCCGCACCTTCACGACCCACGCCGTCCCCAGCGACACGCCGGGCATGACCTACGGCAATGCCCTGATGCATGTCGCCAACGCTGGGCGGAACTACCTCCACCACACGGGCGGAATGGTGAGCTTCTCCTCCTCATTCCACCTCGACATCGCCAGCGGTGCCGCGGCCTTCGCCAGCGCCAACATCGGCTATCTCGCCGAATATCGCCCGCGCCTGCTGACTCGGTTCGCCGCCGATGCGCTGACCAACGCCATGACCGCGAAGCGCCCGCCGACGCCGCCGCCGATCAGGGTCATCCTGCCCGTTCCGGCGGCCTACACCGGGCGCTTCAACGGTCCGGCGGGAAGCTTCGACGTGCGCGTATCGAACCATGCGCTGAGCATCGTCAGCGGCGGCCAATCGGCGGCGCTGGTTCCGGTCGGCGGGGACCTGTTCCGGACGACGCACCCCGCCTTCCGCCGTTACAGCCTGCTGTTCGAGCGCCGCGGCGGCACCATCGCCGGCGTCAGCTGGGGTTCGCTCTCCTGGCTGCGCGCCGGGATCGGCGGGACGCTCGCCCCGTCCAATCCGCAGCTCGCGCGGCTGTCGGGCACCTACAACAACCCCAGCCCGTGGTTCGGGACCCAGCATATCGTCGAGCGCGGCGGCAAGCTGTGGATCGGGACCGAGACTCCGCTGACATCCATCGGCGACAATTTGTGGCGGGTCGGCGAGGAGCCTTGGTCGCCCGAACGCGCCAGCTTCGCCAATTTCGTGAACGGCCGGCCCGGCACCTTTATCTGGTCGGGTGAAAGCTTCGCGCGCAACGACGGCTAGGCTAAGCGCGCCGCCGCCGCTAACAGCGCCGCCATGTCGCAATCACAGATTACGCCGCAGGTCGTTGCCGAGCACGGCCTCAGCGAGGAAGAATATCAGCGCATCCTGAAAGCGCTCGGACGCGAGCCGAACCTCGTCGAGCTCGGCATCTTCTCGGTCATGTGGTCGGAGCATTGCAGCTACAAAAGCTCGCGGCTCCACCTGAAGAAGCTTCCGACCGAAGCGCCGTGGGTGATCTGTGGCCCGGGCGAGAATGCCGGGGTGATCGACATCGGCGACGGCGATGCCGCCATCTTCAAGATGGAGAGCCACAACCACCCGTCCTACATCGAGCCGTATCAAGGCGCGGCGACAGGGGTCGGCGGGATCCTGCGCGACGTCTTCACCATGGGCGCGCGGCCGATCGCCAACCTCAACGCGCTGCGCTTCGGCCGGCCCGACCATCCCAAGATGCGGCACCTGATTGCAGGCGTCGTCGCCGGGATCGGCGGCTACGGCAATTGCGTCGGCGTCCCGACCGTCGGCGGAGAGGTCAATTTCGATCCGGCTTACGACGGGAACATCCTCGTCAACGCGATGACCGTCGGCGTCGCCCGGACCGACAAGATTTTCTATTCGGCCGCGACCGGCATCGGCAATCCGATCGTCTATGTCGGCTCGAAGACCGGACGGGACGGAATCCACGGCGCGACCATGGCCTCCGCCGACTTCGGCGAGGACAGCGAGGAGAAGCGCCCGACGGTGCAGGTGGGCGATCCCTTCACCGAGAAGCTGCTGATCGAAGCCTGCCTCGAGCTGATGGCTACCGACGCGATTGTCGCCATCCAGGACATGGGCGCGGCGGGCCTCACCTCGTCCTCGGTCGAAATGGCGAGCAAGGGCGGCGCCGGCATCCGCCTCGACATGAACATGGTGCCGTGCCGCGAAACCGGCATGACGCCCTACGAAATGATGCTGTCGGAAAGCCAGGAGCGCATGCTCATGGTTCTGAAGCCCGGCCGCGAGGCCGAGGCCGAGAAGATCTTCAGAAAGTGGGAACTGGATTTCGCGGTCATCGGCGAAGTGACCGAAGCTGGTCCGAACGGGGGCCACATGGTGCTGGAGTGGAATGGCGAAGTCGTGTGCGACATCCCGCTCGATCCGCTTGCCGACGAAGCGCCACTCTACGACCGGCCAAGCCTGAGCCTCGACGAATATAAGGCCTGGGCGAAGGTGAAGCCGCTGAAGGACGTGCCGGAAAGCGCCGACATCGCCGCGGACCTCCTCAAGCTGATGGGCTCGCCGAACATCGCCAGCCGCCGCTGGATCTACCAGCAATATGATCAGCAGGTCGGCGGCGACACGGTCCAGCGCCCCGGGGGCGATGCCGCCGTGGTGCGCGTGCACGGGTCGAAGAAGGCCCTGGCGATGACCACCGATTGCACCCCGCGCTACGTCTATGCCGACCCCTATGAAGGCGGGAAGCAGGCGATCGCCGAGGCGTATCGCAACCTCTGCGCGGTCGGCGCGCGGCCGCTGGCGGTGACCAATTGCCTCAACTTCGGCAATCCGCAGCGGCCCGAGATCATGACCCAGTTCGTCGAGGCGCTGCGCGGCATGGGCGATGCCTGCCGTGCGCTCGATTTCCCCATCGTGAGCGGCAACGTCAGCCTCTACAACGAGAGCAAGGCGACCGGCGGCGGCTCTGCGATCCTGCCCACCCCGGCCATCGGCGGCGTCGGCCTGCTCGACGATTGGGAGAAGAGCGCCACGATCGCGTTCAAGGCAGAGGGCGACGAAATTTTTATCGTTGGCGATGGTCGTGGCGAGCTTGGACAGTCGTTGTGGCTACGTGAAGTCCACGGCATATCCGCGGGCCACCCGCCTCCTACGGACCTCGCCGCGGAGCAGCAAACTGGTGAGTTGATCCGGGAGCTTATCGCAGCGGGGCGTGTCACTGCCGTTCACGATATCTCAGATGGTGGTCCGCTCGTGGCCATTGCGGAAATGGCCCTCGCTGGAAATCTCGGCGCGGAACTCGACGGCAATGTTTCGGGGCATCCTGACCGCGCATTCGCCGAGGACCAAGGCCGCTACATCATCACCGCGCGACCGGGGGCGCTGGAGGGAATTGTTTGGAAGAAGTCGGTCTATCCCGCTGGCAAGGTCGCCGGGCGTTCCCTCGCCATGCCAGCTTCTGAAGTCCCCCTCGCCGACCTCCGGGCTGCTTACGAAGGCTTCTTCCCCAAGCTGATGGGCGCCGAGCTCACTCCGGAATTTTAGCCGTCATTGCGAGGAGCCGAGGGCGACGCGGCAATCCAGTGTGGATTGCTTCACTACGCTCGCAATGACGAACAACCAAAGCTACTTGCGAATAAGTCGCATTAGCGTATATATGAGCGCATGATCGTTTGCGTCTGCAACCGCCTGACCGAGCGCGAGGTCCGCGAGGCCGCCAGGGCCGGCGCGCCCACGCCCGAGGCCGCTTACGCGAAGCTCGGCTGCGAAGTGCAGTGCGGCTGCTGCCTCGATTTTGCGCAGGACGTGATCGACGATGCGCTGGGCAAGTGCCCGCGCCTCCGCCTCGTCGCCTGACGCTTTCTGCGACTGACTTTCAGTCGCAAGTTTTTCCCGGTTTTTCGCCATTTTCTAAGCTTCCCAAGCGCTGCCTGGAAGAGTAGAGCCGCAGTCCGCGACGCGACGGAGTGTGACATGAAGGGCGACCCCAAAGTTCTCGAGCTGCTCAACGAGGCGCTCAAGGCCGAGCTAACCGCGATCAACCAATATTGGCTGCATTACCGGCTGCTCGACAATTGGGGCGTCCACAAGCTTGCCGAGTTCGAGCGGTCCGAATCGATCGACGAGATGAAGCATGCGGACAAGTTCGCCGAGCGCATCCTGTTCCTCGACGGACTGCCCAATTTCCAGGCGCTCGGCCGCCTCAGGATCGGCGAGAATGTCGAGGAAATCCTCAAGGCCGACCTCGAAGCCGAGCATGAGGCGGTGGCGATGTACAAGGACGGCGTCGCGCATTGCGAGAGCGTCCGCGACTATGTCAGCCGCGACCTGTTCGCCGAAGTCCTCGAAAATGAGGAAAGGCACGTCGACATCATCGAGCAGCAGTTCGAGATGATCGCGCGAATGGGCTTGCAGAATTACGTGCAGCTGCAGTCCGAAGCCGCGGAGAGCGAAGGCTAGATCCGGCCGAAGCCCTGGTTGTTGGCCTTGCGGCCAAAGCCGGTCACTGGTGCAGCGCGCGACATTAGAGGGTTAGTCGCCTTGTCGAACAGCTCGACCGTCTCGTTGAACAGCTTCCGAAGCTCGACCACCTGCGGCACCAGCTCATCGGGGAAGCGATGCGTTTCGATGCACACCCGCGCCGTCTGCTCGATCAGCTCGGCGATCGTGGCCAGTGGCTCGGCGCCGAGCTGGCGTGATTCGCCCTTCAGCGTGTGCGCTGGAATGACGAGCGCGGTCGTGTTCTGGTCGCGCATGGCGGTTTCGATCTGGGCGATCGACTTCACGCCATCTTCCTTGAAATAGGACAATATTCGAATGAAGCCCGGCCCGAGTTCGGTCCGGTTCTTCTCGAAATATGCCCAATCGACGATGTCCCGAGCTGCGTCGGTCACCCGTTGCTCCTCAATCGCCGCTTGTCAGGCGGCCGTGGTCCCACGCGACTTGGATAGGCCGCAAAGGGTAAACTTTGCCTTACGCCGGGACTAACGGCGGTTCTTGTCGAACGGGTTGGAGCGGCCGCGGAATTCCAGTCTCAGCGGTATCGCGGCAAGCTTGAGGTCGCGGCGGAGCGCATTGACGAGGTAGCGGCGGTAGCTTTCCGGAAGCTCGTCGGTGCGATTGCCGAACACGACGAAGGTCGGCGGGCGGCTCTTCACCTGGGTGATGTAGCGGAGTTTGATGCGCTGCCCCTTGGGCGCAGGCGGCGGGTTGGTCTCGACGGCCTGCTCGAACCAGCGGTTGAGCTCGCCGGTCGGAATGCGCCGGCTCCACGCGTCGCGCAGGTCGAACGCGAGCTGCAGAAGCGTGTCCGTGCCCTTGCCGGTCTTGGCCGAAACGGTCAGCAGCGGCACGTCGCGAAGCTGCGCGAGCCCTTCGTCGAGCGCCCCCTTGACTCCGTTGAACAGCGACGACGCATGTTCGGCGACGTCCCATTTGTTGAGCGCCAGGATCAGCGCCCGCCCCTCCTCGATCACCTGCGATGCGATCCGCAAATCCTGCGCTTCGAGCCCGCGCGTCGCGTCGAGCAGGAGCAGGACGACCTCGGCATAGTCGATCGCCCTGCGGGTATCGGCGGCGGACAGCTTTTCGAGCTTGTCCTCCACCTTTGCGCGCTTGCGCAGGCCGGCGGTGTCGACCAGCTGCACCGCACGGCCATTCCATTCCCATTGCAGGCTGATCGAATCGCGCGTGATCCCGGCTTCGGGACCAGTGATCATCCGCTCCTCGCCGAGCAGGCGATTGACCAGCGTCGACTTGCCCGCGTTGGGCCGGCCCACGATCGCTATCTTCAGCGGCGCCGAAGGATCCTCGTCGTCCAGCTCCTCCTCAAGCTCGGTGTCGCGCTCGATCAGCGGCTGCAGCGCCTCGAACAAGTCGGCGACGCCCTCGCCATGCTCGGCGCTCATCGCGATCGGATCGCCCAGGCCAAGGCGATAAGCATCGAGCGTGCCCGTTTCGCCCGAGCGTCCTTCGGCCTTGTTGGCGACGACGATGACGGGGGTGGTCTCGACGCGGAGCCAGCGCCCGATCTCCTCGTCGAGTGGCGTCACGCCCTCGCGCGCATCGATCATGAACAGCGCGGCGTCGGCCTCGCGCACCGCGGCTTCGGTCTGCTTGCGCATCCGGCCGGGCAGGCTGTGCGGATCTTCATCCTCGAAACCTGCAGTGTCGATCACCCGGAAGTCGAGGCCGACGAGATGCGCCTCGCCCTCACGCCGGTCGCGAGTCACGCCGGGGCGGTCGTCGACCAGCGCCAGGCGCTTGCCGACGAGCCGGTTGAACAGCGTCGATTTGCCGACGTTGGGCCGGCCGACGATGGCGACGGTGGGAAGTGGCATCAGGCGCCGATAGCAGCGCCCGGGCGACGCCGCGATAGCCTAACGGAACGCGTGGAGGCGGCCGTTGTCGTCGAGCACGTAAAGCGTGTTCCCGGCGACGATCGGCGAAACGCTGACCGGCGCCCCGACATTGGTCTGGCTTTGGAAGGATCCGGTGTCAGGATCGAAGTTGATCAGCGCCCCCGTCGTCGACGTGACGATCAACCGGCCGCCGGCGAGGATCGGGCCGGTATAATCGATCTGGCCCTTTTTCTTCTTCGTGCTGCGGAATTCAGGAAGCGGATTGATCCAGCGAACCTTGCCGGTCGTCCGCTGGACGCAGAGCAGCTTGGCGTCGGCGGTGACCACGAACACCCAATCGCCCGCGACCCACGGGGTCGAAATGCCGGCGATGTTGAGTTCCCACTGGCGCTGGCCGGTAGTCAGTTCGAGCGCGACCATGCGGCCGCCCTGCCCGATCGCGAACACCTGGCCGTTGTCGATTACAGGGTCGGCGTCGATGTCGGACAGCGAGGAAACGCTGGTGAGGATGCTGGTGCGTTGCAGCGCGTCCTGCCAGACCTGCCGCGCATTTTCGTAGCGGTAGGCGTTGAGCTCCCCGGAGGAGAAGCCGGCAACGACCGTGCCCTGGCCGACCGCCGGCGAGGCCGCGCCGAACACGCCCGCGATTTCGAGCGACGCGGCCACCGACCAGTTCACGGTCCCGTCGGCCTGCTTCAGTGAATAGAGCTGGTTGTCCTGGCTCATGACATAGAGGGTGTCGCCGGCGACGGTCGGGGCGCCGCGCAGCGGGCCGCCGGGCTTGACCTTCCACAAGATGCCGCCGGTGCGTTCGTCGAGCGCGGCGACATAGCCGAGGCCGTTGGTAGCGTAGATGCGTCCGGCTTCGTAGGCGAGGCCGCCGCCATAGAGCGACGTCTCATTGCCCTTTTCGTTGGGAGTCTGGCTGGCCCACAACTGGCCGCCGCTGCGCCCGTCGAAGGCGCGCACGGCGCCGCCGGTATCGATTACATAGACGCGCCCGTTGGCCGCAATCGGCGAGGCGGCGAGGCGCTGGGTCGCTGTCGCTCCGCGGCCGGCCTGGACGCTGAACGCCTGCGCAAGTGCACGTCCGAGAGCAAGGTGCCCCATGGACTTGGTCGCATTGCCGCCCGACTGCGCCCAATCGGCATTGGCGGTCGCTTCGGGCAGGTTGAGCGGTAGCTCTCGCGTCGCGGGATCGGCCTGCACGTCGCCCTCGGTCGACAGGACCGGGACGCGCTGGCCGAGCACTGGCGTGCTGGGAGCCTTGCCGCGCTTGAAGATGCTGCAGCCGCTCGCCGCAAGGGCGCCGGCGATGAGGATTGCAACGCGGAAATGTCGAGCTGTCGTCATTGAGTTCCTACTGGGCTGTCGGCAGTGCCGAGCTGGCGTCGACGCCAAGGCTGCTGGCCATCTGGATTGCGCGCTGGCGGGCAGAATCCGGCGCATTCTTGTCCTTGGCGATGGCGGCGAACATCTGGCCGGCTTCGGCCTTCCGGCCTTGCTTGATGAGCGCCATGCCGGTCATTTCCCCTGCGGTTGCGAACCATGGCTCACCCGGCTTGGCAAGCGGCTGAAGCCGGCTGACCACGTCCTGCGGGGGGATCTGGTCGAATTCAAGCGCCGTCTGGCGAATGAGCGCGAGGTCGCGATAGGGCCTGGGCAGGCCATCGTCCTCGGCGATCTCGCGGAACTTGGCGGTGGCGAGCTTGGTATTGTTGTCGTCGAGCGCAGTGACGGCGCGGGTGAAGAGCGCGGAAGCGCGGACGGCCTTGCTGCCGCTTTGCGACAACTCGTCGATCTGGGCCGCGGTCGCGGCGCTGATCTTGCCCTTGCCCGCGGCGCGGTAGACGTCGACCAGCTTTTCGACCTGCTGCTGGGAGCGGTCGCGGCTATGCTGCTTCCACCAGATCGCGCCGCCGCTTGCCGCCAGGAACAGGACTACTGCGGCAATCAGCCACGTGCCGTTCTTTCGGGCAAAGTCGCGAACCTGGTCGCGGCGCAGGTTCTCGTCGACCTCGCGAAGGAAAGTCTCGTTGATATCGGGGGGTTGCGCCAAAGACGTGCCTCAGTCCGCTCGTTCGGGAAACATAATGCCGGTCGCTTCCCTTCCCCACCGCTGATGAACGGAAGCTGGCGGCGCATCGTCTAGCGGCTGCGTTCCGAAAGGCAAAGTCGATTCAGTCCTTGGCCCGGTACGTCTGGTCCGCGGTCGGGAAGCTGCGCGCCCGCACCTCCTCGGCATAGGTCCTCGCGGCCTCGCCGATGCGGCCGGCAAGATCGTCATAGCGCTTCACGAATCGCGGCGTGCGCTCGAAGAGGCCCAGCATGTCTTCCGTTACCAGCACCTGGCCGTCGCAGTCGGCCGAAGCCCCGATGCCGATCACCGGGCAGGAGACGGCGCGCGAAATCTCGGTAGCGATATCCTCGACCACGCCTTCGACCACCATGCAGAAAGCGCCGGCTTCGGCGACGGCCTGCGCGTCCCCCTGGATCTTGGCCGCCTCCGCATGGTCGCGGCCGCGCGCGCCATAGCCGCCCAGGACGTTGACCGCCTGCGGCGTCAAACCCACGTGGGCGATGACCGGGATGCCGCGGTGGGTCAGGAACCGAATCGTCGGGGCCATCGCTTCGCCGCCCTCCAGCTTGACCGCGGCGCAGCCGGTTTCCTTCATGATCCGCGATGCGGAGGCGAAGGCCTGTCCAGGCGACGCCTCATAGCTGCCGAACGGCATGTCGACGCCGACCAGCGCGTGCCAGCTGCCGCGAACCACGGCGGCGCCGTGCGCGCACATCATCTCCATCGTCACCGGAATCGTCGAAGGGAGGCCGTAAATGACCTGGCCCAGGCTGTCGCCGACCAGCAGCATGTCGCAGTGCGGATCGAGCAGCTGCGCCATACGCATCGTGTAGGCCGTCAGCATGACGATCGGCTGCTCGGTTTTGAACGCGTCGCCCTCCCGCACCTTGCGGGCGCGGATCGAGGGCGTGGTGACACGCTTGCCCGGAACAGGTGACGGCGTCGCCCGGCTGGTCGAGGTGTCCATGGTGAAGGTCGACATGGCGCGGCTTTCTAACCGGCTGGCGTTACCACCGCTAGTGAGACGTTATTGCGGATCCGTAACGTCGGGAACGCTAACCTGCGTTAGTTCGTCGGACCTGCAAGTGCGCACGCGACTTCGCGTTCGTGGTTCGAACTGGAGCGACAAAATGATCATCGACCGCCAGCTTATTGGCGACCTCGCGCTGGCCATGTTGCTGGTGCTTCCGACCGCAGCTTTCGCAAAATCGCAGCTGCCCGCGCATTACAGCGCCGGCACCTCGTCCGCGACGGCGAACGCGATCCCCGCCGAGCGCTCGATGGCCGAACGCGGCGTCGGCTTGCTCAGCTAATTTAGCGCAGCCACCCGCGCTTCCTCGAGTGGCGCGCAAACCAGTAAACCGTCCAGGTCAGCGCGGTGACGACGATCCCGACCAGCAGGTCGTTCGCCGACATCGCTTCGCGCAGCGGCCCGACAAGGACCAGCCCGGCGAGCCACACCAGCACCGCGACCAGCGAGACCAGCAGGAGCCATTCGGCCGCCTTGCGCTTCATCACCAGCAGGATTGCTCCGCCCAGCCCGGCAAAGACCGCGATTCCGTAGGCCGCGCGGACCCAGAGAGGTTCGGCCTCAATCGCGGCCCGCTGGTCCAGAGGTAGGGACGCCGGGTCGGTGAACACGTGCATCAGGAAGCTGACGACTCCGAGCCCCATGAAGAGCAGCGAAGCGATTGCGCCAATGATGAACCAGCCCGCGACCGGCCGCGGCGTGAAACGATCGTCGGTCATGCCCACTCTCCCCTAATTGCTTGGCCCTGTTACTTGCCTGCTTCCAGCCGCTCCTCCCAGCCCGCGCCCTGGGCGAGCGAGATTGAGTCGAGCACTGCAGTGCTCTGGTCGCGAAGAATGGTGAAGGCGCGGCGAATGGCGCAGGTCGCCTCGTCATGGCAGTCGCCGCACGGCGCGTAGAAATTCACGCTGGCGCAGGAAACCAGGGCGATCGGCCCTTCCATCGATCGCACGATCTCGCCGAAGCTGATCTGCTGGGCCGGCCGCGACAATTGGTACCCGCCCTTGGGGCCCCGCGCACTCTTCACCAGCCCGGCCTTCTTCAGGTCGAGCATGATGAGCTCGAGATATTTGGGCGGGACCCGCTGCGTTTCGGCGATCCGCGCCAGCTGCACGGGCGCCCCGCCCTGCTCCTCGGCAAGGAACAGCAGCGATCGCAACGCATAACGAGTCTTCTGGGCAATCATGCTTGATCCCAACTAGCGCCGCGGGAGCCCTGGCGCAAAGGTCCAGTCGCCCCTCCGCCGCGACCGGCGGCGCGAACATCGGTCCCCGTCATTCGTTTTCATGACGAGGGCGCAATGCCCTTCACGGAATTGAGCAGGAGGAGAGTTGGCATGGCACATGGCTACATGCGCGAGTTTGACGAGGACTGGGGCCGCGAGGACGAACGCAGTCGCGAACGCGGTGAGCACGGCTCGCGCGACCGCGAGCGCGGCTGGAACGAGGACCGCTACTGGAGCGACCAGGGCCGGGATCGTGACCGCGACCGCGGCTTCATGTTCGGCGGACCCCAGCGAGGGTCCGATGAGGGCCGCGGCCGCCGCAGCTTCTCCAGCCATCCCGACGATCATTATCGCAGCTGGCGCGACAAGCAGATCGAAGCCCTCGACCGCGACTATGAAGATTATTGCCGCGAGCGCGAGCATCAGTTCCACCAGGACTTCTCAAGCTGGCGGCAAGAGCGTGGCAATCCCGGCCCCTTGCGGACCGGGATGACGCAGACCGGCCTGTCGGCGGACCCCTCGGGCGTGACCCAGGCCGAAGCCAACGCGAATGTCGGAGCCACACCGCCCGACCCGATGGACACGGCGACGCTCGGCACGACGCCGCGCAGCCGCGGCGGGCGCTAAGACTAACGGAAATGGAAGCGCGGCTCGGGCATTCCGGGCCGCGCTTTCACATGACGTCGAGCGGCGGCTTGGCTGTCGGGTCCGGCTCGTAGGGCTTCGCTTCGGGCGCTGGCTCAAAGGTTTCCCGAGCGGGCAGTGACGGTTGCTGCACCGCCGTCGGGTTGCCGCCACTGAACATCTCGATCGCGTCGTTGTAGATGCCGCCATAGGGTCCGGTGAGCGAAGAGCCGGCGTAAGCATCGACGTCCGCGTGCTTGTAGGCAGTTTCCGCCTCAATCCTGAAGGCGCCGAGATCGTAGCCGACGAACAGGGCGCCGTCGTAGCCATAATCCGTGTAGGTCGTAGTTGGCACCGCGATTTTCCCGTCGTCGTCACCGAAACCCCACAAAGCGTCGACCATGTACGACAGCGCGACGTCCGCGCCGCTGCGACGCGGCCGGAAGTCGAAGTCTATGTCCTCCACGATCATGGCCCCGAAGTCGCCGCCGACATACCAGGCGCCGCCAGGGCGGGACTTGATCGGGGGCATCGGGTCTTTGGGCGCATCGGCGTTGGCAGGGGTCCGGGCACCGCTAGCCTGGCCGTAATCGCCGCCGACGGGTCGAGCGCGGACCCAGCTGTTCGCCGCCTCCACCGCCTTCAAGCCGTCCGCCGCAGCGGTCGGCGTGCCGATCTCCTTGCCGTCCTGGTTCGCGCCCTTGGGATAGCGGCACACTGTCCAGGTGAATGACCCGTCGCTGGTCGAGCCGCAGCCGACGCGCAGGACGGTTGGCCAACCCATTTGGGTAAGGTGGAGCACGCCGTTGCAGTCGCCGCCGCTGACGCAGACATTCGGGAAGACGCCGGGTTTGAAATCCGCATATTCGCGGGTCCAGCGCCCGAACGTCTCGGCAGTGGAATAGCTGTTCGGCGCCTTGACGATATTCTCGCGTTCATTCTCGCGGCCCTGGCGGGGCGCGTGGACCAGGTCGCCGAGCCGGACGAGTTCCTGCGAGCGAAGCAGCGCATGGTCGGCAAGCACCGGGTCCCATTGCATCGGCGGCGAGCCGATCCTTGCGCGGAGGTCATTGTGCGCAGCCAACGCATCGCGGGCGAATGGCGTGAGAGGGGGCGGTCGGGTGCAACCGCCCGGCGAAGTGGGCAGACCCTTCAGTGTGTCGGCAACCGATGCTCGCTCGCCGACGTTCCGCACGTATTCCTGCGTGACAACTTTGCAGCTTTGGGGAACGTCGCTGAGCTTTTCAGGGCCAGCGCGAGCTGCGCCGCTAGTCGCTAGAGCCAGAGCCGCGAAAGCCGCCGCCACATACCACGTCGAAAGCCTGAGCATCTTGCCCCTCCGCTCGGCTTGAGGAGCGCGGAAGATACGCTTCAACCGAGCAGGCGGCAAACGTCAAGTTAATGCGGCTCAGCCTTCGATCACGACCTTGGATCCGACCTTGGTCAGGCCGAATACCTTCTCGGCGAACTTCATCGGCATGCGGATGCAACCATGGCTCGCGGGATAGCCGGGGTTGGGGCCGCCGTGCAGCGCGACCCCATATTCATCGATGCGCTGCATGAACGGCATCGGCGCATTGTCGTATTTCTTCGACCGATAGAAGCGCCGCTTTTCCAGGATCTTCCATTCGCCAAGTGGGGTGATGCGCCCTTTCGCCGCCGTGGACACGCTCGCGGCGCCGACCAGCTTGTCGCCGCGATAGACGTAAGCGGTCTGGATCAGGCGGTCGATCACGATCCGTGCATCGCCTTCGGCCGGAACCTGGGTCGCCCACACATATTGGCCGGGCTTCAGTCCGCGCTTGCCGAATTCGGCGACCAGGTCCTGATAGGCCTGGGGCGCGGCACCCAGAGTCCACTTGTAGGGCAGGTTTGAAGCCGGCGGCGGGGCCGCGGGCGCGGCGATTTGCGGCGGCGGCGCAGTCTGGCAGCTGGCCAGCGCGGCGGCCGCGGCAATGATCGTCAGTCTGAAAAAGGTTCGCACTTCTGCCCCGTCGGTTGTTTGGCCGCTGATCAGCAAAACCGCGGGGCGAGAGTCAATGTTCCGGTAAACGCCAAGTTACTGTTAACCAGCGATTTTACTACCCCTGCTCAGACCTGGAGACGGCTTTTAGCGAGCTGGCTCGCGCGCGAAATTGCGGCCCGTGCGCGGATCGTAAGCGCGGTCTCGATCGGTGATGTCCGGCCGGATCCAGTCCGTCTTCCCCGTCGTCCGGTCGGTGATGACCGGATATGAAACGACGGGTTCGCCCGTCTTCACATCGATCCACTTGCCGCGCTTGTCGCGAGCAAAGTTCCGTCCCGTACGGGGATCGTAAGCGCGGTTTCGATCGGTGACGTCAGGGCGAATCCAGTGCGTCTTTCCCGTCGTCGGGTCGGTGATGACCGGATATGAAGCGACGCGTTCGCCCGTCTTCACATCTATCCACCCCCCGGAAGATGCCGGTGTCTTCGACGTGGCGGTCGCAACTGCCGGCTGGCCCACCGGCTGTCCGTCCTTGTTGCCACCGGGCGAGTAACGGCAGACCAGCCAGCGGTAGCCGCGCCCGTCCGCCATGCCGCAGCCAAGGTCGGTCGTCGCCGGCCAAATCATTTGCGTATAGTGCGCGACCTTCAGCCAGTTGCCGTCGCGCGCAACGTTCGGGAAGAGGCCGGGCGTGAAGCGCTGTTTTTCCTTGATCCAATTGGTCAGCAGTTGATCGGGACCCCACCCGAGTAGCCCCTGGCTCAGATTCTCCCGCGCAATTCCGCGGCCCTCGCGCGGCGCGTGGACGAGCTGGCCGATGCGCGCGAGCTGCTGCGCCCATGCCGTGGCGCCCGTCGCCAGTTGCGGATTCCACCGCAGCGGCTGCGCACCAACGGCGACGCGCTCGGCATTCTGGATGTCGAGGATGCGCTGGTCGGTTGCGCGGAGCCTGACCGGCGGTGTGGAACCGGTTTGGCCGACTGGCGGCGCTGGTGGAGTCGGATTCGGCGAGGTGGTTTCCCTCGGCGGGCATGGAGCTTGGGCGAAGTTCCGCCCGGACCGCGGATCATACGCACGTGTGCGATCCGCAATGTCGGGCCTGATCCAGTCGGTATTGCCGTCATGGGTGATTACTGGAAGCGAAGTGACGGCCTTCCCGGTGCGGGAATCCTTCCATCGGCAATCCATAGCATCGTAGTGAAAGTTCCGACCTGATCGGGGATCAAAGGCACGTGTGCGATCCGCAATGTCGGGCCGGATCCAGTCGGTCTTGCCATCGTGGGTGATCACCGGAAGCGAGGTTACGGTTTGGCCAGTCCTGACGTCGATCCATTGCTGGGCGACTCCATGCGAAGGGACACTCGCCAGGAGGAGCGCCACCCAAACAGGCCCATTCCGCACGGCAAACCCTCCGTCGTCAAAGAGTTCATAGCACGGGAAGAGGTAGGTGCGAACAATGGGCGCTTCTTCGCTCACTCCCACTCGATCGTGCCGGGCGGCTTCGAGGTATAGTCGTAGACCACGCGGTTGATCCCGGCGACCTCGTTGACGATGCGGGTCGCGACTCGGCTCAAAAAGGCGGCGTCGAACGGGTAGATGTCCGCCGTCATGCCGTCGAGCGAGGTCACCGCGCGCAGCCCGCAGACATAATCGTAGGTGCGAAAATCGCCCATCACGCCAACGGTCCGCACCGGCAGCAACACGGCGAAGGCCTGCCAGATCGCGTCGTAGAGGCCCGCGTTGCGGATCTCCTCGAGGTAGACCGCGTCGGCCTTGCGCAGGATGTCGCATTTCTCGCGCGTCACTTCACCGGGGATGCGGATGGCGAGGCCGGGGCCGGGGAACGGGTGGCGGCCGACGAATGCCTCGGGCAGGCCGAGCTCGCGCCCGAGCTCGCGCACCTCATCCTTGAACAGTTCGCGCAAGGGCTCGACCAGCTTCATGTTCATGCGCTCGGGCAGGCCGCCGACATTGTGGTGGCTCTTGATCGTGACGCTCGGCCCGCCGGTGAAACTGACGCTTTCGATCACGTCCGGGTAGAGCGTGCCCTGCGCCAGGAAGTCGGCGCCGCCGATCTTCTTCGCCTCGGCTTCGAACACGTTGATGAACTCGGCGCCGATGAACTTGCGCTTGGCTTCGGGGTCGGTGACGCCCTCCAGTCCGCCCAGGAAGTCGTGGGCAGCATCAACGTGGACCAGGGGGATGTTGTAGCTGTTGCGGAACAGCGAGACGACCTGCTCGGCCTCGCCCATGCGCATCAGCCCATGGTCGACGAACACGCAGGTCAGCTGCTCACCGATCGCCTCGTGAATCAGGACCGCCGCGACCGCGCTGTCCACACCGCCCGACAGGCCGCAAATGACGCGGCCGTCGCCGACCTGCGCCCGAATGTCGGCGATCTTCGCGTCCTTGAAGCTCGCCATCGTCCAGTCGCCCGAACAGCCGCAGACGTGGCGGACGAAATTGGCGAGCAGCTTGCCGCCGTCGGGCGTGTGCACGACCTCCGGGTGGAACATGAGGCTGTACCGCTTGGCCTTTTCGTTGGTGGCGATGGCGAAGGGCGCACCTTCCGATTTGGCGACGACCTCGAACCCCGGCGCAAGCGTCTCGACCCGGTCGCCGTGGCTCATCCATACCTGGTGCTTGTCGCCGACATTCCACAGCCCGTCGAACAAGGCGCTGGGCGCAACGATGTCGATGAAGGCGCGGCCGAATTCCTTCTTGTCGGAGGTAACGACCTTGCCGCCCAGCTGCTGATGGAGCGTCTGCTGGCCGTAGCAAATGGAAAGCAAGGGCACGCCGCTGTCGAACATGATTTGGGGCGCGCGCGGGCTTTCCGCTTCGGTGACCGAGGCTGGGCCGCCGGAGAAGATGACGCCCCTGGGCCGAAGCCGCTGGAAGGCTTCTTCGGCGGCGTTGAACGGCGCGATTTCGGAATAGACGCCGGCTTCGCGGATGCGCCGGGCGATGAGCTGGGTGACCTGGCTGCCGAAGTCGACGATCAGGATCGATTCAGGGTGGGGAACCGTCATGGCGGGCGGATAGAGACGGCGGGCCAAGCTGTCCAGACAAGCGGCCGATCGGCGTCAGCAAATGCTCATGACTTGCTCATGACCGGCGCCCGTTCGCGCGATTAAGCTCGCCGTCGAGGTAGCAGGAGGACGCGATTGCGCTGGTTCAAGTCTGCCGGGATCTTCTTCGTCCCCGTTTCCGCCGCTGGCTGGCTGGTCACCGCCGCTGCATTGGCATTTTGCGTCCAGGTGTTCTGGGCGATCGACCGCCAATCGCATTCGGTGACCGACACGCTCTACGGAATCTACCCGTTCTGGGGCGTCACCTTCCTCGGCCTGGCCTGGATCGCGGACCGCACCGGCGCTCACCGCGCATAGAAAAGGGCGCCGGGCTCGCTTGGAACCCGACGCCCTTCTCTCAAGGCTTGAGCCGCTTAGTAGCGGCGGTAGCCGTAGGCCGAATAATCGGTGCCGTAGGCCGAACCGTTGTACGGCTGATAATTGCTGCCGTAGTTCGACTGGGCGCGATCGACATCGACGTCGGTGACGTAGCCACGGAAATCGGTGCGGCAGGTGAAGGTCAGGTCGACCGGGGCCTGCGCGCCATAGGTGTAGCTATAGGCACCGGCACGGCCGCTGTTGGCGACGCCGCGGACGTTGAGCCCGCCGCCGTTGCGCGGTTCGACCCGACTGATGCCGAGCACTCGAGCGCCCGTGTAGCCGCCGTTGTTGCCATACTGGTTGTAGCCATAGCCGGTCGAATAGCGGCCATCGAGCCGCGCCTGCACGGCGCCGACGCACTGGCTGACGGCCGCTTGCTGGTTGATGCCATTGCCATAGGCTCCGTAGCCGCCGCCGTAGGGCGAGCCGTAGCCGCCGCCGTAGGGCGAGCCATAGGCGCCGTAGCCGCCCATTCCGCCGCCCAGCACCTGGCCGATTACCTGGCTGACGACGTCGCCGCCGCCATAACCGTACGGGCTGCCGTAGCCCGGGTAGATCTGCGCCGCTGCCGGCGCCGCACTGACCAGCGCCGCGGCAACAACGCCGCCCGCCAGAACTTTCCGAAGAGCCGACATGGCTGTCTCCCTCATTCACAAACCGCCGGGCCCAACGCACGGCGTACAGCCTCTCCCTATTTGAGGCGCGATGCACGGCTTGTGAACTCTTCGTTGGCTGCGGTTAAGCCGCTGTTTTGCCGCGATTTACCGCGCGCGCCTCAGCGCCGTCCCATTGCTTCAGCTTACGGGTGCGATTCCACAGCTCCATGGGCCCGCCAGTGGCCCATTGCTCGGCCGCGGCGAGGGCTGCCGGATCGCCATCCGCCTCGAACTCGCGGAAATGGTCGATGTGGCCGCTGAAGCGGTCCAAGAAATAGAGGCGGTAATAGTGCATGCCCGGGCGCCCCCCATACTCGGCGACTCGGAGGGTACTACTTATCCACAGGCCCGTTCCGAACTTAAGTTAAGGATGCGAATCCTTACCGGCCACCGAGATCGAGCCCGGTGAATTTGCCGAGGAACGCCAGCACATCGGCGGTTTCCTCGATCACCTTGGCGGTCGGCTTGCCCGAACCGTGGCCGGCCCTGGTTTCGATCCGGATCAGGTGCGGCGCGCCATTGGGATCGGCGGCCTGCATCGCCGCAATATATTTGAAGCTGTGGCCGGGAACGACGCGATCGTCCGTGTCCGCGGTCGTCGCCAGCAGCGGCGGGTAGTGAACGCCGGGCTTGATGTTGTGGTAGGGCGAATAGGCCAGCAGCGTCCGAAAATCGGCTTCCTTGTTGGGGTAGCCATAATCGTCGACCCAGCTGTGACCTTCGGTGAAACGGTCGAAACGCAGCATGTCCATCACGCCGACGGCCGGATGCGCGGCGTCGAACAGGTCGGGCCGCTGGTTGACCACCGCACCGACCAGCAGGCCGCCGTTCGACGCGCCGTCGATCGCCAGGCCCTTCGGCGTCGTGATCCCATTGGCCTTCAGATATTCGCCCGCCGCTATGAAATCGTCGAACACGTTCTGCTTCTTCGCCAGCCGCCCGGCATCGTGCCAGGCGCGGCCATATTCGCTGCCGCCGCGGATGTTGGCGGAGACATAGACTCCACCCTTTTCCAGCCAGGCGATGCGCGTTGCCGAGAAGGACGGCGGGATCGCAATGTCGAAGCCGCCATAGCCGTAGAGCAGGGTCGGCGCAGGCCCGGTGACGTCCCTGCGCTTGACGATGAACATCGGCACCCGGGCGCCGTCCTTCGACGTGAAGAAGCGCTGCTCGACGACATAATCGTCCGGATTGAACGGCACCTTGGGCGCGGCCCAGATGCTGCCCTGGCCGGTCTTCACATCATAGCGATAGACGGTCGTCGGCCGGTTGAAGCTGGTGAAGGCGTAGAAGGTCTCCGGATCGTCATTGTCGCCGGCGAAGCCGAGCACTGCGCCGATCCCGGGCAGGTCGACCTTTCGCTCCAGCGAGCCGTCGAGGTCGAGGATCCGAACCTCGCTCTTGACGTCGGCCATGTAGCGGGCGGCGATCTTGCCGCCGATGATGTCGGCGCCGTCCAGCGTCGCTTCGTCTTCGGCAACGACGGTCTTGATGACCGGAGTTTTGGCCGAGGCGTCGATGCTGATGAGCTTCAGCTTCGGCGCATCCTTGTTGGTCGTGAAATAGAGGTTCGGCCCGACGCTTCCGACATAGGAATAATTGTCGGTGAAACCGGGCGCGAGCACGCGCGCCCTGGCCCCCGGCCGCGCAAGATCGATGACCACGACGCGATAGCCAACGCCGGTCTCGCTCGAGGTGATGATCAGGCGCTTGCCGTCGTCGCTGAGCGACGTCGCGTGATAGAGCCCGGGTTCGCTCGGCGTTTCGTAGACCAGCCGGTCGGCCGACTGCGCCGTGCCGAGCTTGTGGAAATAGATCTTCTGGTCCTTGCTCGATCCCTGGTATTGCTGGCCCGCGGCCGGCTCGGCGTAGCGCGCATAATAAAAGCCGCGACCGTCCTTGGCCCAAGTCAGCTCGCTAAACTTCGACCATTTGATCTCGTCGCCGGTGTCCTTGCCGGTGGCGATGTCGCGCACCTTCAGCGTGCGCCAGTCGGTGCCGCCGTCCTGCACGGCGTAAAGCAGCTTGGTCCCCTGTTCGTTGGGCTCCCATTCCGCGAGCGCAGTCGCGCCGTCGGAAGCCCAGGGATTGGGGTCGATGAGGACCCGGCCTTCGCCGTCGAGGCTGTCGCGCACATAGAGCACCGCCTGGTTCTGAAGCCCGCTGTTGCGGGCGTAGAAGTAGCGGCCACCCCTTTTCGTGATGGCGGTGTAGCGTTCGTAATTGAGCAACTCGGTCAGCCGCTGCTGCAGAGCCTTGCGGGCGGGCAGAGTGTCGAGGAACGCGTTGGTAACCTGGTTCTCGGCCGTGACCCAGTCGCGCACGGCGGGGTCGGTGCGGACATCGTTCTCGAGCCAGCGATAGGGATCGGCGACCGGCACGCCGAATTGCGTCTCGACCACGTCCACCCGCCGCGTTTGCGGGTAGGCAATGACGGGCATTGCGGGAGCGGCGGGCAGGTTGGCGTCGGGTGGGGGCAGCGGAGCGTCGGCGACCGCCACGGCCGGGCCATTCACGGCGCAACCGCTGGCCAGCAACAAGGTGACGAACAGGCTCCGGCGCATGCGATTCCCTCCCCAAGACGTGGCACTGCCTAAGCCGCGCCCCCGCCGGCGGCAACGCCATTCGTCATCGAACTGACTTAAGCCCTCGATTTTGCTGCTTTATCGGATAAGGTCGCAATTGACTGGACGACGCTTCGGGCGTTTACTCAGACCGACTTCATCAAGGGGGTAAGTTATGCGTATCACGTTTCCTGCGGCTGCGGCCGCTTTGTTCCTGGCGACCACCGCACAAGCGGCGACCTATCCGGGCTGGCAATCGACCATCAAATATTCGACCACGTCGACCGCGGGCGCATGCGGAGCGGCCACCAACAAGGCGTGCGGGTTCAAGAACTTCACTCGCGTGACCAGCAGCGTCGTCTACGACCCGGTCACCGACAGCTATACCGTGCGCGACACCGGAAGCCTGACGACCAAGTCGACCTTCGCTCCGGCCGACATCGATACGACCACCGCGACCTTCGTCACTTATTCGAAGAACGGCGGGGACGAGACCTTCCGGACGCTGAACCAGGCCGGCGTGAACCCGCTGATCGAGCTCACTTACGTGACCTACGGCCAATGGCGCCGGACCAGCACCAGCGGCGATCTTACCAACGTCAACGACACCTATCTCGTCTGGGGCACCAAGTCGCCGCAGTCGGCGGTGATCAGCGGCACGGGCAGCTATGCAACCGTCCTCGACGGCACTTTCGTCAACAAGGACGGCGCCTATGCCGTGAGCGGCACCGGCACCTTCGACGCCAACTTCGGCGCGGGCACGATCGTCTACAGCTCGGCGGCCACCGGCACTCCGGAACTCGGCGGCGCCGCGATCAACTTCGGCACGCTCACCGGCTCGGGCTCCATCACCTCGCGCAGCGCGACCTTCAAGGGCGCCGGCGTGACCAACGGCAGCGGCTACACGATGGATGTGAACGGCAACTTCTACGGCCCCGCGGCCGAAGAGGTCGGCGGCGTCTTCCGCCTGACCGGCAACGGCGGCAACGGCACCGGCGCGCTCGTCGGCAACTGATGATTCTCCTAGCGGCGCTTGCATTGGCGAGCGCCGCCTCTGCCCAGACCGCGCAGCCATGCGCCGCTGAAGCCGGCTGCGCGACCGCCAGCGCGGCCCAATTGTTCGCCCTCGCGGACAAGCTGTTCCAGGCCGGCGACTACGAGGGCGCTTCCGGCGTCCTCCAGGCGCTGGCTCACGACAAGCATCCCGAGCTCCGCGCCGAGGCCAGGTTCCGGCTTGCGGCGGTCCGCGAGAAGATGGGCGACCTGTCCGGCGCTGCGCAGGCCTTGCGCGACCTTCTGGCCGATCAACCCGGAGCAAACCGGGCCCGGCTCGAGCTGGCACGGATCCTGTCAAGGATGGGCGACGTCGCCGGATCGCGCGCCGAGCTGGCGCGGGCCGAAGCCGGCGGCCTTCCGCCCGAGGTCGCGCAGAACGTCCGGCGCTTCGGCGAATCGCTACGCACCGAGCGCCGGCGCCGCGGCAGCATCGAGGTCAGCCTCGGCCCGGACAGCAACGTCAACCGCTCGACCGCGAGCCCATTCGTCGACACGATCATCGCCCCGTTCGAGCTCGACGCAGACGCGCGCCAGCAGCGCGCACTCGCTTTCTCGTTCAACGCACGCGGCTATTCGCGCGACCGCATCGGCGGCGTCAGCCTGCTCAGCAATGCCGGGCTCCGCGCCGACCTTTCGACCAAGCCGCGCTTCAACGACATCCAGCTCGCGCTCGACAGCGGGCCCGAAGCGCGCATCGGCGGCATGCGGCTCCGCCCCGCGGCCTTGTTCGAGCAGCGCTGGTACGGCGGCGATCCCTATTCGACCGGTTTCGGCGGATCGATTGAACTGGTCGCCCCGCTTGGCAGTCGCACGCAGCTCGGCCTCAGCGCGTCCGAAGTGCGGCAGGACATCAGCCCCAATTCCGGCCAGGACGGCTGGCGGACAGCGCTGGGCGCGGACCTCACCCAACGTCTCGGTGGAGGCGTCACTGTCCGCGCGTCATTGCGCTACGGCGCGCTCGACGCCCGGCTTCGGCCCGAAAGCCTGCGCCAGCTGGGCGGCGGGCTGCTGCTCGTGAAGGAGGGCCGCGGCGCGACCCTGTTCGGGGAGATCGGTTACAATCGCACGCGCGGGCTCGAGCCGATCTTCCTGTTCGGCAAGACGCGCGCCGACGACCGTTGGGATTTGACCGCCGGCGCCTTCATCAACCGCGCGGCGTTCTCGGGCTTCACGCCGTTCGTGCGCGTGACGCACAGCGACAGCAGCGCGAACATCGCGCTTTACGATTACCGGAGAACTAAATTGGACGTCGGCCTGAGCCGCGCCTTTTAGGCCGCTTCGAACTGATCCTCGTCGGCCATGACCGGGCCCGAATCCTGGCCCTTGGCAGTGACGTCGCGGTCGACGAATTCGATGATCGCGATGGGCGCAGCGTCCGAGGTGCGGATGCCCGCCTTTACGACGCGGCAATAGCCGCCGTTGCGGTCGGCGTAGCGTGGAGCGATCACGTCGAAGAGCTTGGCGAGCTGGACCTCGTCCATCAGCCGCGCCTGGGCGAGGCGGCGGTTGGAAAGCCCGCCGCGCTTGGCCAGGGTCACCAGCTTCTCGACATAGGGGCGAAGCTCCTTCGCCTTGGCCGTGGTCGTGGTGATCTGCTCGTGCTTGATGAGCGCGGCCGCCATGTTGCGGAACAGGGCCGTACGGTGGCTCGAGGTGCGCTGAAGCTTACGTCCGCCAACACGATGGCGCATATCTATTCTCCGTTCGTCAGGGGACCGTGTGAGGTATCCCAGGCCAGGCGGACTTTAAGGGAGCCGCCCTTTTCCCAAGAGCCGCGCCCTCAAGCGGAATTCGGGCGCCTAGTCAAGGTGCTGGCCGCCAGCCGCCGAGCCAGCGGGGTCAGTCCGCGGTGGCTGGAGGAATGATAGACCGAGCCGCTTTCGAGCTCCGCGCAGAGCCGCTTATGGGCGGTCCCGAGCGCGTGATAGGGCAGGCCGGGGAGCAGGTGGTGAAGCGCGTGATAGCGCAGCCCGACCGGCGCCCAGAAGTAAGGCAGGGTGCCCGGCGGCGGCACGTTGACGCTGTCGAGGAACTGGGCGGTGACCGACATCGGCTCGCCGTCATTCTCCCACAAATGCGCGACCAAAGTGCGGACCTGGTTGAGGAACATCACGCCCGCCGAAATGCCGAGATAGATGAGGTAGGCGCGCAAGGGGACGATGCCGGTCGCGACCAGCGCCAGTTGCGTGATCGCCCAGGCGCTGCACGCCGCTTCCTGCCAGGCCCAGTCGCGCTTGAACTGGCCTTCGGGTGCCGGACGCACGAACTTCGGGTTGATCTGCAGTCCTGAATAGCGGCCGACCACGGCAGCGCGGAGCTTCGGTGAGAGCAAAGACAAGGGCGCGAGGATGCCGAAGCGGATCAGCATGCCGATCGGCGCCAGCGCCGCGGCGATCAGGAACACCGGCAGCGTCCATGGCTTCATCAGCGCCAACGGCAGATATTCGGGGTCTTCGGCGGTGCCGTAATAGCGCTTGGCGTGATGCTGGTTGTGGACGCCTTCGTACATGAAGCTCGGGATCAGCAGCGGGATGCCAACGACAAGGTTCCAGGCGAAGCGGAAGCCCTTCAGCGCGCCCTTCTTGATGTGCGTCAGCTCGTGGATGAACGACCCGGCGCGGTAGAGCGCGAGCACCGCAACCAGCCCTGACAGCACCGCGGCCCAGCGCGGCTGGAGCAGGATCGCGCCGGCCAGCGCCGCATAGCCGAGCAGCGCCGAACCGATCATGTCGGCCCAATAGATGCGCGCCGACGGGGCGTTGAGGTCGCGGGTCAGGTTGGCCGCGGCCTTGAGCATCGCCGCGTCGTCCTCGGCGCGCACGGGCGCGCGCCGCGCGGAAGCGGCGTCGGTCGCGTTGCGCTCGAGGATGATCGCGTCGGCCATAATGCTGGTCTGGCAGGAGATAATGGCGGCAGTTAGGCTGGACAACCTTAACTGGCGCTGGCCGCCGGTTGGCGCTAGCCGTTCCGCCATGAGCGACGCCCTTCAGATCCGGCCCGTTGAGACCAAGAAGGACCGCAAGGCCTTCGTCGACTTCGCCTGGGAGGTCTACAAGGACGATCCCGCCTGGGTGCCGCCGCTCAAGGACGAGGTTCATGGGCTCATCACGCCGGGCAAGAACCCCTGGTTCGAGCATGGCCGGGCGCAGCTCTGGCTAGCCGAGCGCGGCGGCAAGGTGGTCGGGCGGATCAGTGCGCAGGTCGACGAGCTCGTGCTCGAGCATATGGGTCCCGGGATCGGTCAGTGGGGCTTCTACGACGCGCTGGACCGCGAGGCTGGCGATGCCCTGCTGAAGACCGCCGAGGACTGGCTGCGCAAGCAGAAGATGACCAGCGCGCTTGGCCCGATCAGCCTTTCGATCTGGGACGAGCCGGGGCTTGAGATCCTCGGCTTCGCCGAGCCGCCGACGGCGATGATGGGCCACCATCGGCCCGAATATCAGGCTTGGATCGAAGGCGCCGGCTACGCCAAGGCCAAGGACCTCATCACCTACGAGCTGGATATTTCGGACTGGCACGACCCATTCATCAACCGAGTCATTGCCTCCGGCGAGCGCAACCCCAGGATCCGCGTGCGGATGGTCGACAAGTCGAACTTCGACGAGGAAGCGCGGATCATCCTGGGCCTGCTCAACGACGCCTGGTCGGACAATTGGGGCTTCGTCCCGCTGACCGAGGCGGAAATCAAATATGCCGGCAAGAAGCTCAAGCCGATCATCTTCAACGAACTGGTGCGCGTCGCCGAATATGACGGCGAGCCGGTCGCCTTCATGCTTACCATCCCCGACATCAACGAGCTGACGGCCGACCTCAACGGCGAGCTGTTCCCGTTCAACTTCATCAAGCTGCTGTGGCGCCTGCGAAAGCCGCGCACCCGCCGCCTGCGCGTGCCGCTGATGGGCGTCGCCAAGAAACTCCACGGCAGCCGGCTCGCAAGCCAACTCGCCTTCATGATGATCGAATACACGCGCCGCGACGGCACCGCGAAATATGGCGCGACTCACGGCGAATTCGGCTGGATCCTGGAGGATAACAAAGGGATGCTGTCGATCGCGGAGCTGCCCGGCGCCGCGGTCAACCACCGCTACCGGATTTACGAGAAAGCGCTTTAGGCTCGGTGACGCGCCGATTGGCGGGCGGAAGCGCGTCTTAAGTTCACAAAAGTCACTCGGTTGGGCGCCTTTTTCGTGACCTTTAGCGGGCCTGCTCGCGAAAGCCTCGAGCCGACCATTTTGACGATGCGCCCCGGCGCGAACGAAGCAGCTCAATTCCTATTAGGAAAGCCGCTTTGCGAATGGCAGCTTTCCACCCATTGCAGACATTAGCCAGTTGTCGGACAATGAACCAAGATGGGCCAACAGTTCGCCGGATCGAGGATGGACCGCACAAGCGGGATAGTCATGCTCGTTGCAACGGCCCTCGCACTCCTCGCCGGATTTACGATTGGGCCGCCAAGCGCGGACGCGATCATCATTTGGGCTATTCTGCTTCTGGCACTTGTAGTCCTGTTTTCCGGCGCGGGGGCGCTTCGTCTTTGGCGGGTGGGTAAGGTAGCGCGCGACAAGGCCGATCTGATCGCCCCTCGTTTTGAGCCGTCAATACGCCTGTTCTTGACGCTTTGGCTCGGATTGGCCGGTGCGAGCATGATCCTGCTCATAGCCGGACTGATTTCACTACCCACTGGCATTGCCACGAAGGCCGTAATCAGCGCGTTCTTCTACCTTGCCGCGCTAGCCATGCTGAACCGGTGCATTGGAGGAACCCTCGTCAACTTGGCGATCCTGCGAACCGCAGCTTACAAGGAAGAGGCTCCCACCGATTAATAGTGAACCGGTGCAATGTCCGCTTTCCACCCATTGCGGATATGAGCCCCACTATTCGTCATTCCCGCGAAAGCGGGAACCCAACCCTTTCAAGCAAGAGGCGGAAAACCGAGGTCTTCGGCTAGATCGCGCCAGTAGGGATTATCGGCTTCAATCAGCTCCAGCTTCCACGCGCGGTTCCATTTCTTGATCCGCTTTTCGCGCGTGATCACCGATTCCATCGTTGCATGCGGCTCAAACCAGACCAGCAGCCTCACTCCGTAATCTCGAGCGAAGCCGCGCCGATGCTGTTCGATCCGTGCGAGCAGGTTGGAAGTCACGCCCGCGTAGAGCGTGCCGTTTCGCTTCGACGCCAGCAGATAGACGGTCGGCTGGAAATCGAGGTGCATGGTGCTGTCTAGCTGGGTTCCCGCTTTCGCGGGAATGACGAATCGAGATGCGGCAGCTTTCCGAAGCGCTGCGCATCGCGCGTGTTCCTTTTCTCTACCTTAGTCTCGGTCGCTCAGCACGATCCAGGTCGGCGCATGGTCGCTGGCCTTCTCCTCGCCGCGCGCCCAGCGATCGACGTCCGCATCGAGCAGCCTATCCGCCGCCTCCGGCGAGCACAGCAAGTGGTCGAGCCGGAAGCCGAGATCGCGCTGCCAGCAGCCCGCGGTATAGTCCCAGAAGGTGTAGAGCTTCTCCTCGCGCGGGTGGAAGGTGCGCAGGGCATCGGTCCAGCCCTGGTTGACCAGGCGCCGCCACGCATCGCGCGCCTCGGGCTGCATCACCGCGTCATGCTGCGTCGCGCGGACAGAGAAAACGTCGCGATCCTCCGGAACAACGTTCCAGTCGCCGCAAAGCACGATCGGCCGCTCGAGGCGGATCAGCTCCGCCGCATGAGCGATGAGCCGCTCCATCCACCCCAGCTTGTATTCGAACTTCTCGGTCCCGACCGGATTGCCGTTGGGCAGATAGATGGAGCCGACGATGATGCCGCCCACTTCGGCTTCGATGTAGCGGCTGTGGGTGTCGTCGGGGTCGCCGGGGAGCCCCATGCGGCGAAGCTCGGGCCCGTCGCCCTTGGCCAGCACCGCTACGCCGTTGAACCCCTTCTGCCCGTGCCACACAGCGCCATATCCGGCCGCCTCAATGTCGGCGATCGGCAGCGACTCGTCGGCGCATTTCAGTTCCTGGAGGCAGACGATGTCGGGCTGCTCGCGCTGCAGCCATTCGACGAGGCGCGGGAGGCGGGCGCGGATGCCGTTGAGGTTGTAGGTGGCAAGCTTCATTCGTGAGCGATTAGCCATTCAGACTCGTCATTGCGAGCGAAGCGAAGCAATCCAAACGTGGATTGCCGCGTCGCTACGCTCCTCGCAATGACGGATTGACGCTAAAGCTCGATCCGCAGCCGCAGCCCGACTGCGCGTTCGGGTTGGTCACCTTGAACGCCGCGCCACCCAGATCCTCGACGAAATCGACCGCCGATCCCTTGACCAGATCAAGGCTGACCGGATCGACGACCAGCTTCACGCCGTCCGTCACCGCGACCGCGTCGTCGGCCTCTGGCTCGCCAAGTTCGAACTTGTAGGTGAAGCCGGCGCAGCCGCCACCGTCGACCGCCAGCCGGAGCACGGCCGGTCTGGCCTGCCGCTCGGCGATCCACGCCACGCGCTTGGCGGCACTTTGGGTAAGACTGATCGACGCTTCCATCACGCGCCCGAGATAGGAACGGCCGCCCCCGGCGGCAAGAAAGCGCTTAGCGCTGCGACGACTGCGGGCCGCCGACCGCCAGCGATTCCATCGGGGCGGCGTTGGCCCGGCGCTGCATCGCGAGGACGTAATCGGTCGACTTCATGAAGGGGATCGGGTTCACGGCGCGCGCGTCGATCCGGACTTCATAGTGCAGGTGGTTGCCGGTCGAACGGCCGGTCGAGCCCATCAGGCCGACCTGCTGGCCGCGAGTGACGCGATCGCCGGGGCGGACGAGGGTCGCCGACATATGGGCGTAACGGGTGGTGATGCCCCGGCCGTGGTCGAGCTCGACCAGATTGCCGTAACCGCCGCTGTTCCAGCCGGCGCGAAGGACGGTGCCGTCGGCGGTGGCGTAAATCGGAGTGCCGCGGGCGCCGGAAAGGTCGATGCCCGGGTGCATTGCAGCGCCGGAATTGAACGGGTCGGAGCGGACGCCGAAGCCGCTGCTGAAGGAAACGGAGGACTTGACCGGCTTGTCCGACGGGACCGCAATCACGCCGTCCTGGAGCTGGTCGAGCTTCTTCCAGCTGTCGAACAGGGCCTTGAAGCTGGTGTTGGCGCTTTCGAAGGGGCCGCCGACGCCGTCGCGGCCGCCGACCCGGGCCGGGCTGATGCCGAGCCGCTTCAGCTCTGCAGCAGTGACCTGGTAGCGGACATCGAGCGCCTCGGCGACGAGCGCGGCTTGCTGAAGCTGCTGTTGCTCGACGCGGGCGAGGGGACCGTTGGGCGCGACGCGGCCGTCGTAGGCAGCGGCCTTGACCAGCGCGGGGTCGATGCGGGCGCCGCTCAAGGCGGCTTCGATCAGGGCCTGGCGCTGCTCGATGAGGCGCGCGCGGGCTTCGGTCGCTGCGGAAAGCTTGGTGGCATAACCGTTGCTGAGCGGACGGGTGAGGAGGCTTGCGGTGGCGTAGCTGGCCCAGGCGACGAGGGCCATGACGACGAGGAAGAGGAGGGCCTGGAGGGGAGCAGAAACGCGGAACCGACGGAGCTTCGAGCCGTCATGGACAAAGAGATCGCGATCTCGGAACAACGCCGTCGTCGCGGCCAACACCTGCGTCATAAATCCCCGCTCCAAGTTCCACGCGGGCCGCGCAATCAGCGGTCCCGTATCCGTCCAAATGAGGAGCTCCCCAGCCCCTGCCGGCATGCGCACGACTTTCCGTGCACTCCAGCGGGCCAAACCTTGAATGCGGATGGTTAACAAACTCAACCTCCGGTTCCCCTTAGGGGGACGAGTTGAGCATGAAGCGGGACGAAGCGTTCGGTCACGGCCGTTACCGAGCCGTTCCTAACCATTTCAACCTGTTGTGCAGTGCAACATGCGAATCATTCACGTTGTCGGTTGCCATCTCTCGCCGAGCCATTAGAGCCGGCCGCGGGCCACGGTGTCCCAACGCACCGCGTGCTCTCTGTAAGGAGAGTTAAATTGACTGACACATTTGCCGCGCAGGACCTGCGCGCGCCCAAGCCGCAAATCCGCCCTGGGCGCCCCCATTTCTCGTCGGGCCCGTGCGCCAAGCCGCCTGGCTGGTCTGCGCATAAACTCGATACCAGCGCGCTCGGCCGCTCGCATCGTTCGAAGCTCGGCAAGACGCGGCTGCAATATTGCATCGACCTGATGCGCGAGTTGCTCCAGCTTCCCGACACGCATCGCATTGGGATCGTTCCCGGGTCCGATACCGGCGCCTTCGAAATGGCGATGTGGACGATGCTCGGCGCGCGACCTGTGACGACGCTGGCCTGGGAAAGCTTTGGCGAAGGCTGGGTGACCGATGCGGCCAAGCAGCTGAAGCTCGAACCGACGGTCCTTCGCGCCGATTATGGCCAGCTTCCGGACCTCGACCAGGTCGACTGGTCGAACGACGTCCTGTTCACCTGGAACGGCACGACCTCGGGCGTGCGCGTGCCAAACGGCGACTGGATTGCCGACGATCGCGAGGGCCTGTCCTTCGCCGACGCGACGAGCGCGGTTTTCGCTTACGACCTGCCCTGGGAGAAGATCGATGTCGCGACCTTCTCGTGGCAGAAGGTGCTTGGCGGTGAAGGCGCGCACGGCGTCCTGATCCTCGGTCCGCGCGCGGTCGAGCGGCTTGAGAGCTTCACGCCTGACCGCCCGCTGCCCAAGCTTTTCCGCCTCGTTTCCAAGGGGAAGCTCAGCGAAGGGATCTTCAAGGGCGAGACGATCAACACGCCGTCCATGCTCGCGGTCGAGGACGCAATCTTCGCGCTCGAATGGGCCAAGTCTGTCGGTGGCGGACGGGGACTCATCGCGCGTTGCGACGCTAATGCCGCCGCGCTGGACAGGATTGTCGAGGAACGGCCCTGGCTGGGCCACCTTGCCGAGCTTGAGACGTGCCGCTCAAAAACCAGCGTGTGCCTGACTGCCGAAGGCGCTGATGCAAACTTCATCAAGAGGTTTGCTGGCCTGCTCGAAGCCGAAGGCGTCGCTTTCGATATCGCCGGTTATCGCGACGCACCGCCGGGCCTTCGCATCTGGTGCGGCGCGACCGTCGACACCGCCGACATTGAGGCCCTCGGGCCGTGGCTCGACTGGGCCTGGGAGCAAAGCAAGTGACCGACCAAGTACGCGTTCTCATCTCCGACAAGATGGATCCCAAGGCCGCCGCGATCTTTCGCGACCGCGGCGTCGCCGTCGACGAAAAGCCCGGCCTCACCCCCGCGGAGCTGGCCGGCATCATCGGCGACTATGACGGGCTCGCGATCCGCTCGGCGACCAAGGTGACCAAGGCGATCCTCGACGCCGCGCCGCGGCTCAAGGTCGTCGGCCGCGCCGGGATCGGCGTCGACAATGTCGACATTCCCGCGGCAACCGCCCGCGGCGTCGTCGTCATGAACACGCCCTTCGGCAATTCGATCACGACCGCCGAACATGCCATTGCCTTGATGTTCGCGCTCGCCCGCCAGCTGCCCGAGGCCGACGCTTCGACGCAGGCCGGCAAGTGGGAAAAGAACCGTTTCATGGGGGTCGAAGTCACCGGCAAGACCCTGGGCCTGATCGGCGCCGGCAACATCGGCTCGATCGTTGCCGCCCGCGCGCTTGGCCTGAAGATGAAGGTCGTCGCTTACGACCCGTTCCTGACGCCGGAACGCGCGGTCGAGCTTGGCATCGAGAAGGTCGACCTCGACGAGCTTCTGGCGCGCGCCGATTTCATTACGCTGCACACGCCGCTGACCGACCAGACGCGCAACATCCTGTCGGCCGAGAACCTCGCCAGGACGAAGAAGGGCGTCCGGATCGTCAATTGCGCCCGCGGCGGCCTGATCGACGAGACGGCGCTGAAGGCCGGCCTGGACAGCGGTCATATCGCCGGCGCCGCACTCGACGTCTTCCAGACCGAGCCCGCCAAGGAATCGCCCCTGTTCGGCACGCCCGGATTCATCTCGACGCCGCACCTCGGCGCTTCGACCAGCGAAGCGCAGGTCAACGTCGCGATCCAGGTTGCCGAGCAGATGAGCGATTTCCTGCTGCTGGGCGGCGTCACCAACGCCATCAACATGCCGTCTCTTTCCGCCGAGGAGGCGCCGCGTCTCCGCCCCTACATGGCGCTGGCCGAGCAACTCGGGAAACTGGTCGGCCAGATCGCCGGCGAGGACGTGCGCTCGATCGCGGTCGAAGCCGAAGGCGCCGCGGCCGAGCTCAACATGAAGCCGATTACCGGCGCCGTTCTTGCCGGGCTGATGGGCACCTATTCGCAGACGGTAAACATGGTGAACGCCCCCTTCCTGGCGAAGGAGCGCGGGCTCGACGTGCGCGAGATCCGCCACGACCGCGAAGGCGATTACCACACGTTGGTCGCGGTCAGCGTCGGCACCGACGCCGGCGAGCGGCGGGTCGAAGGGACGCTGTTCGGCAACCGCGCGCCGCGGCTCGTCAAGATTTTCGGAATTCCGGTCGAAGCCGAACTGACCGGCCAGATGATCTATATCGTCAACACGGACGCGCCGGGCTTCATCGGCGCGCTCGGCACCAGGCTCGGCGAAAACGGAATCAACATCGCGACCTTCAACCTCGGACGCCGCGACGAGGGCGGGGAAGCAGTCGCCCTGGTCGCGGTTGACGATCCGATCACACCCGCGGTCGTCGAGCAGCTATGTGCGCTGCCCGGCGTCCGCGAGGTGGTTCCGCTGAGCTTCTAACCTCGTCGGTTATTTCATCCCGAACGAGCGGCAAATCATTACGCCCGCGCAGTGTCGATAGACGTTGCCGTCGGCAATCGCAGTGCCGAGCGTCCGGACCACGAACGTCTCTTGCGGACAATTGGCGGGCACTGGCGCGGCCAAAGCAACGGGGGCATTGCTCGCACCGCTGACCCGGTAGATCTTGTTCAAGGCGACCGGGGAGTCGCTGACATAAAGCCCGAGCCATTCGATGCCGTCGGTCGCCAGCGCGGTTGCGCCCGCCGGGAAAACGGGCGTGTAAGCGCGCTCGCTGTCGGCCGGGGTAAAGACGAGGCAGCCGTTTTGCTGGCTGAAATAGCCGCTCTGGCGAACCAGTGATGAGGGCTCCGCACCCGTGTTCAACGCAAGATACGGGGGCGAGCCCAGAGTGGCCGCCATTCGGCCTTGATCGACGGCGCAGGCCGAAAGCGACAGGGAAGCGATCGATCCGCACAGGATCGCCGCAGTTCGACGAAGTTTGGAAGTGCCGGTTAACGGACGCATTTGCAGTCTCCTACCAACACGTCCGGTATACGCTCGTGACGATATAATGTCTACTGGATTAACAGCTCCATCTCGACGCGCTCCCGCTTCGTGCTAAGCGCTTGAGATGCTGTCACGAAAGCTTGCTCTGGCTCGAACCTTCGCCGCTTCGTCGGTCCGCCGCTCGCTGGTTGTCGCTTTGGTGATCGGCACGATTCTCAACGCCATCAACCAGGGGCCGGAAATGCTCGGCGGCCACTGGCCGGTGTGGTGGAAACTGGTCCTTACCTATTTCGTCCCGTTCGCGGTCGCGAGCTATGGCAGTTACGCCGCCTTCCGAAGCAGCGACTAGGCACGAAAAAGGGCGCCCGCTCGGTCCGGAGGGGCGCCCTTTGTCCGGCCTGCCTGCGTGCCAGCCGGCCAGATTCGCTTGTGATCGCCTAGTTGGCGGCGTTTTCGCCGGCGTTGCGGACCGCGTCCGCCTGGTTATCGCCCTCGGCGCGAACGGCGTCGGCGGCATTCTGACCCGCGGCGTCGACGTTGGAGGCAGCGGCGTCGGTGTTGTCTTCGATCATGCTGGCGGCGTTGTCCGCATTGGCCTCGATATTGTCGGCCTGCTGCTCGGTCGCGTTCTTGTTGCAGGCGCCCAGCGCGCCAATCCCGAGCGCGATGGCGAGAACGGTGGTGGTCTTCATACTGTTTCCCCTAGTTTAGGTCCGTGTTCCGCGCAGGGCGCGGAGTGGCTTCAATACTCCTGACTTACGTTAGTGGTTCCGAAGCCGATACGAATTGCTGGACCCTGGGGCCCTCCGTCCCTAGGAGCCTTGGACCGCATAAATGGGGATTTACCGTGGGTAATGTGACGGTCATCGGCGCCCAGTGGGGCGACGAAGGCAAGGGCAAGATTGTCGATTGGCTCGCCAGCCGCGCCGACATGGTGGTGCGCTTCCAGGGCGGCCACAACGCCGGCCATACCCTGGTCGTCGGCAACCAGACCTACAAGCTGTCGCTGCTGCCCAGCGGCATCGTCCGCGGCACGCCGTCGGTGATCGGCAATGGCGTCGTCCTCGACCCCTGGGCGCTGAAGGATGAGATCGAGCGGATCCGCGCCATGGGGCTCGAGATCACGCCCGACGTGTTGATGATCGCCGAGACCTGCCCGTTGATCCTCCCGATCCACCGCGACCTCGACGCGCTGCGCGAAGACGCGAGCGGCGCCGGCAAGATCGGCACCACGCGCCGCGGCATCGGCCCCGCCTATGAGGACAAGGTCGGGCGCCGCGCCATCCGCGTCTGCGACCTCGGCCACCTCGACGATCTCGGGCCGCAGCTCGACCGCCTCTGCGCGCACCATGACGCGCTCCGCGCCGGGTTCGGCGAGCCGCCGGTCGACCGCGCACGGCTGCTCCACGATCTGAGCGAAATCGCAGAGTTTGTGCTGCCCTACGCCAAGCCCGTTTGGCGCGACCTCGATCGCGCGCTTCGGGGCAACAAGCGCATCCTGTTCGAAGGCGCGCAGGGCGTGCTGCTCGACGTCGACCACGGCACCTATCCGTTCGTCACTTCGTCGAACACCGTCGCCGGGACCACCGGCTCGGGAAGCGGCACCGGCCCGTCCGCGGCGGGCTTCGTTCTCGGCATCACCAAGGCCTACACGACCCGGGTCGGCTCCGGTCCCTTCCCTACCGAGCAGGACAATGAGATCGGCCAAAAGCTCGGCGAGCGCGGGCATGAGTTCGGCACCGTCACCGGCCGCAAGCGCCGCTGCGGCTGGTTCGACGCCGTGCTCGTCCGCCAGGCCGTCGCGGTCAGCGGCGTCACCGGAGTCGCTTTGACCAAGCTCGACGTGCTCGACGGCTTCGAAACGGTGAAGATCTGCACCGGCTATCGCATCGGCGGCGAGACCTTCGACTATCTTCCCCCGCATCCCGCCGATCAGGCCCGGGTCGAGGCCATCTACGAGGAAATCGAGGGCTGGCCCGGCTCGACGAGAGGCGCGCGCAGCTGGGCCGATCTGCCGGCGCGCGCGATCAAATATGTCCGCCGCATCGAGGAGCTGATCCGCTGCCCGGTGGCGCTGATTTCGACCTCGCCCGAGCGCGACGACACAATCCTGGTGCGGGATCCGTTCGGCCGCTGAAGGCCTAGTCCGGCCGATATTCGAACAAGTCACCCGGCTGACAGTCCAACACCCTACAGATCGAATCGAGGGTGCCGAAGCGAACGCCCTTGACCTTAGCTGTCTTCAGTAGCGACATGTTAGTCAGCGAAATTCCGACCGCTTCGGCAAGCGCTCCCACGGACATCTTCCGCTTCGCCAACATGACGTCGATGTTGACGATGATCGCCATCAGACGATCGCCTCATTTTCTGCGCGTAGAGCGCCGCCGATTCGGAACGCCTGGGCCAGCACGAGAATGATAATGCCGGCGGCCAGCAGGCCGAGGCCGAGCGATGCGTCGATCCGCGCATTCTGCAATCCCGGGATGCCCTCTGAAATACTCGGCATGATCCGGTAATTGCCGGCGACGGGGTTGACGCTGGCCAGCAACAGCGGCGGCATGGCAATCATCCGCAGCCAGCCCCAGATGTTGAGCGCAATCAGGCTCCAGCCGATACGGCGGAGTCGGCCGACCGATCTCCGCTCAAAGGGCGAGCCCGCCGAAAGCTGGCCAACCAACCGCCGCGTGGTCGCCAGAATCAACAGCCACAGCCCGCAGGTGAGCGCGATGTCGAAGAGTTGTACCAAGGCATAGCCGATCCCGCCGGCCTGAAGGTTCAGGGTGCCACGGTCCAGCAGTAGCTCCCCGACAGGCTTGCCATCGGCGTGACCGAGTACCGGCTGAGGCGTCGCGCCCTCGACTTTCAACGGCAAGGTGGTTTGCGCGGCGTGGCCATTCGCTGCGGCGATCAGAGTGGCGCCGATGCCGAACACGGCCCCGAAGGCGACGAGAGCCATGGCGATGACGAGGTACAAGCGAACGAGTCGGACGCTCATGGGACTTCCTTTCAAAACCGCCCTACGACCAAATCATCGTTTTTCAAATAATATTTTATGATTTACAATAATATCTATTCGAAAATTAGAAATTTCGGAACACATTCCGGCCTGGCATCGTCGACCTGAAGATCATCGACCCGAGCGTGTTGCGGGCCCTGCGCCAATCGCTCGACGAGCCGATCGACCGCGGCGCCCTCGCCCTCGACATGCGCTTCCACCGACCCGTCGTCGCAATTGCGCACCCACCCGGCGACGCCCAGCGCCTGTGCCTGTTGCCTGGTCCAGGCGCGGAAGAAGACGCCCTGCACGCGGCCCGTAACCCGGACGCGGCGCGCGATCATCAGACCGTAGCGATGTCGGGCGCGTCCTCGGCCTTCATGCCGACCACGTTATAGCCCGCGTCGACGTGGTGGATTTCGCCGGTCACGCCGCTGGCGAGGTCGCTGAGCAGATAGAGGCCCGCGCCGCCCACATCCTCGATCGTGACGTTGCGGCGCAGCGGCGAATTATATTCGTTCCATTTCATGATGTAGCGGAAGTCGCCGATGCCGCTCGCCGCGAGGGTCTTGATCGGGCCGGCCGAGATGCCGTTCACGCGAATGCCCTCGGGCCCAAGGTCGGCGGCGAGATATTTGACGCTCGCTTCCAGCCCGGCCTTGGCGACGCCCATGACGTTGTAGTGCGGGATCACCTTCTCGGCGCCGTAATAGGTCAGCGTCAGCATCGACCCGCCCGCGCTCATCATCGCGCGGGCGCGCTGCGCCACGGCGACGAAGCTGTAGACCGAGATGTTCATGGTCATCAGGAAATTGTCCATCGACGTGTCGACGAACTTCCCCCGGAGCTCATTCTTGTCGGAAAAGCCGATGGCGTGGACGACGAAGTCGAGCTTGGGCCAATGTTCCTTCAGGGCTTCGAACGTGCGGTCGAGGGCCTTCATGTCCGACACGTCGCAATCGACGAGGATGTCGGACCCAAGCTCCTGCGCCAGCGGCCGCACCCGCTTCTCAAGTGATTCGCCCTGGTAGGAGAAAGCCAGCTCGGCGCCCTGGTCGCCAAGCGCGCGTGCAATGCCCCACGCCAGCGAGCGGTCGTTGGCGAGCCCCATGATCAGCCCGCGCTTGCCCTTCATCAATCCCGTCAAAGTTGCGGTCCCCCTGTCTCCAGTTCCACCGGCACGTCCTCCCCGGGCTGCGGCTCCACGACTTCCAGTTCGTCGGTGTACGGCCCGGTATAGATTTCGCCCTTTAGCGCCGCCGCGCCGGATTCCGCCAGCGCCGCGTTGAGTTCGGCGCCGATCACCACGCCGAGCCCGACGACGAAGAAAAAGAGCAGGCTGATCATGACGCCGGCGAGGCTGCCGTAGGTCAGGCCGTAACCTCCGAGCAGGCCGATCACGTTCGGCAGGATTTCGACCGTCGCCAGCCACCAGGCGGTAATGAACAATGGCCCCGGCCATTTCCTGCAGCGGACTTCGCGGTAGCGCGCCGGAGTCAAAGCGTAGAACAGGCCATAGAAGGTTCCAAACAGGGTCGCCGCCGGAAGCAGCCGGGCAAGCCCGAGGGTTTCGCCGAGCCCAAACGCAAAGGGGAACCACTGGCTGATCGCGGCGCGCAGCAAACTCAGAGCGGCGCTCGCCGCGAACGCCACCATCAGCAGGATCACCGCGCCGAGGATCAGCAGGATCGAGCCCGCGCGATATTCCCAGAAGGGCGCGCAATATTTGACGCCATAGGCGCGGCGCAGGATGTCGCGGATGGTCTCGATGAAGCTGGTCGCCGTCCACAAGCCGACGATTGCCCCGAGCCACAGCAAGGGCCCGGTGCGGACGTTCAGCACTTCCTTGATCGGCTGGCTCAGGGTCTGGGCGACGTCGGGGGGAAGCCGGCGCATCACGTTGTAGACCGTCAGCTGCGCATCCTGCGTCTGGCCGAAGATATGGGCTACCGCCGCCGCGACGATGAAGAAGGGGAAGAGCGCGACAATCGCGAGGTAAGCGAGGTTGCCGGCATGGATGAAGCCGTCGTTATAGACGCCGACCGAGACCCGTTTCACCACTTCCCACGCGGTCAGCTTAGGCTTGAGCTTTTCCTCGACATCGGTGCCGAAGGCGGCACGCATGCTGGCCAGGCGCTTGCGCCTTGCCTCGGGCGACTGGGGTGACTGATCTCTCATCTACCCGCTGGTCAGGTTCCGAAGCCGGACCGCGGATTGCCGCCGCCGCTCCATTTCTCGGCGAACTTCTGGAGCTCGGAATCATCGGCTGGCACGTGGATTTCGACGGTGACGAGCTGATCCCCGCGCTTGCCGTCCTTGCCGGTGAAGCCGCGGCCCTTGAGCCGAAGCACCTTCCCCGACGAACTGCCCTTGGGGATGGTCAGCATCACCGGCCCCTCGGGGGTCGGCACCTTCACCTTCGCGCCGAGCACCGCTTCCTTCAGGGTCACCGGCAGCTCGAGCCGGATGTTATTGCCCTCCCGCGAGAACAAGCGATGCGGGCCGATCGCGATGGTGACGATGGCGTCGCCGCGTCCGCCCGGCCCTTCCTGGCCCTTGCCGGCGAGGCGAATGCGGGTGCCATCCTCCAGCCCCTTCGGCAGCTTGAGGTCGATGGTCTTGCCGTCGGCCAGCGTGATCCGCTGCGGCTTGAGCGCGACTGCTTCCTCGAACGGCACGCGCAGGCGATAGGCGATGTCGGCGCCCTTCTGAGCGCGCGCGCCGCGCTGGCGAAAGTTGCCGAACGGACCCCCGCCGCGGCCCTGGGCGCCGCCGAACAGGCCTTCGAACAGGTCGCTGAGATCGCCCGCCTCGGCCCCTCCGAAGTTGAAGTTCTCGAAGCCGGGTGGTGGCTGGCCGGCCTGGCCGCCTGCCCCTTGCGAATAGCCGCCGAAGCCCGATCCGAACGGCGACTTGGGATTGCCTTCATCGTCGATCTCGCCGCGGTCGTAGCGAGCGCGCTTGTCCTTGTCGGACAGCAAATCATAGGCCGCCGTAATCTCCCCGAACCGCCTTGCGGCGTCGGGATTGTCCTTGTTGCGGTCGGGGTGAAGCTGCTTGGCAAGGCTCCGGTAGGCCTTCTTGATCTCGGCCTCGCTCGCGCCGCGCTTCAGTCCCAATCGTTGATACAGGTCCAGGGCCATGCACGCTCCCATGCCGGAACGAATTGAGCCTGACCAGATGGGTTGCCGGGCGGACCGCTCCAAGCCTAAGCCGCCGCGGTGAGCGCGACCGATCCCTTCACCTTGTTCAACGACTGGTTCGCCGAGGCGCGGGCCACGGAGGTCAACGATCCCGAGGCGATGGCCTTCGCTAGCGCCGATGAGCGCGGCCGCCCATCGGTCCGGATCGTGCTTCTTCGTCACGTCGGCCCCGACGGCTTCGGCTTTTTCACCAACCTCGACAGCCGCAAGGGCCAAGATCTCGCGAGCAACCCTCATGGCGCTTTGGCAATCCACTGGAAGTCATTGCGGCGCCAGGTCCGCGCCGAAGGTGCGGTGCGGCAGGTGACCGACGAAGAAGCGGACGCCTATTTCGCTTCGCGCAGTCGAGAGTCCCGGCTCGGGTCGTGGGCGTCCGACCAGTCGCGACCGCTCGACAGCCGCGAAACATTTGAGCGCCGGATCGCCGAAGTGCAGCAAAGGTTCGAAGGTCAGGACGTGCCGCGCCCGCCGCGCTGGTCGGGCTTTCTTCTGGCCCCCGAAACGATCGAGTTCTGGAGCGATCGCGCGCATCGCCTCCACGAGCGGCGGCTCTTCACCCGTTCGGGTGACGGGTGGAGCGAAGGGTTGCTCTACCCATGACGGATACAATCGCAGCAGCGGCAGAACGGTCGAAACTGACGGCTCGTGCGGCGATGGCCAGCACCGGAATGGCGGTCACGCTCATCCTCCTCAAGGCCTATGCCGCGTTGAAAACCGCATCAATGGCCATGCTCGGCTCGCTTACCGACAGCAGCCTCGACCTGATCGCCAGCCTGATCGTGCTGCTCGCCGTACGCATCGCGGCAACGCCGGCCGACCACGAACATCGCTTCGGCCACGGCAAGGCGGAGGCGCTGGCGGCGCTCGCCCAGGTCATCATCATCAGCGTTTCCGCGATCTTCATCGGCTTCCGTGCCGTCCAGCGGCTGATTAGCGGGGCCGAGACAGCGCACGCCGAGCTCGGCATCGGCGTGTCCGTCATCGCCATCATCCTCACAATCGGCCTCATCACTTACCAGCGGCACGTCGTGAATCGGACGGGCTCGCTCGCGATCGGCACCGATCGCCTCCATTATTCCTCGGACCTGCTGCTCAACGGATCGGTCATCGCCGCGCTCGTCCTCGATCAGTTCCTTGGAGTGGTCGGCGCGGACGCGGTGTTCGGAATGCTGATCGCTTTGTGGCTGCTATGGGGTGCCTGGCGTGCCTCGAGCGACGCGGTCGCCCAGCTGATGGACCGCGAATGGCCCGATGAGATGCGCCAGCGCTTCCTCGAAGCCTGCAAGGAATATCGCGAGCTGGCGGGGCTCCATGACTTTCGCACGCGGAGCAGCGGGACGCACCATTTTGCGCAATTCCACGTTTGGGTCCCGGCCGACTGGACGGTCAAGGAAGCGCACGACCGGCTCGATGCGGTCGAGGAAGCGCTTCAGGAGCGTTTTCCCGGCACCGAAATCCTGATCCACGTCGATCCCGAAGGGCAGATCGACCGGGAAACCATGCTTCCCCATAAAATCACCGAGCGGGCGACATGACGAACCTGCCCTTCTTTCAGGTCGATGCCTTCGCCGAGCGACCGCTCAGCGGCAATCCGGCAGCGGTCATGCCGCTCGACCGCTGGCTCGAAGACGACGTCCTCCAGGCCATCGCCGCCGAGAACAATCTGAGCGAGACCGCCTTCACCATCCCGGCCGAGCGCGACGACGCCGATTATGAGTTGCGCTGGTTCACGCCGACGAGCGAAGTCGAGCTTTGCGGCCACGCGACGCTGGCCGCCGGCCATGTGCTGATTCATCAAAAGCCGATCCGCTTCGCGACCCGCAAGGCGGGCATACTCACCGTCGCCCGCAGCGGCGACATGCTCGAGCTCGACCTGCCCGCCCCGGCGCTGCGTGAAGTGCAGGAACCCGCGATGGCGCGCGCGCTCGGCCTCCCCGACGTGCCCGCCTGGCTAGCGGACGGCTGCAACGATGCAGCGATCGTCGAGGTCGCAGACGAGGCCGCGGTGCGAGCGATCGCGCCCGACTTCGCGGCGCTGCGCGAGGTTCCTCGAATGGCGGTGGTTACGGCCCGCGGCGACAGCCAGACGATCGCGAGCCGCGTCTTCGTCCCCTACCTCGGCATCGACGAGGATCCGGTGACCGGCTCGGCCCATGCCGCGCTGACGGCTTATTGGGCGCCGAAGGTCGGCAATTCCTTCACCGCGCTTCAGGCGAGCAAGCGGAGCGGGCTGCTCAATTGCCGCCTGGATGGCGAGCGCGTCCGCCTCGGCGGCCGCTGCTTCACGGTGATCTCAGGCCAGTTTCAGCTCTAGCGCGTCGAGCAACGGCAGCTGGCTTGGAAGCATCATCTTCCGCGCCTCCGCCAGGCTCATCCAGCGCGCTTCCTCGGCTTCCGGATAGCGCTGGACTCGGCCGCTCCTGGGCGGCCACTCCGCCTCAAACTCGATCGAACTGATTTTCGCCGCATCGAGGTCGCCCTCGGCGACAAAGGCTGCGACGACCTTGCCGCCCGACTGGCGGATCGTCAGCAGTGGTTCGGGCTCGTTTTCCAGCGTCGTCCCCGTCTCCTCGCCGAACTCGCGCACGGCGGCTTGAGCCGGAGTCTCGCCGGGTTCGATAACGCCCTTGGGTATCATCCAGGCGCCGATGCTCCTGTTTCGCCAGAAGGGCCCGCCGGGCCGGATCAGCAGGACTTCGAGCCCGCGATCTTTACGCCTGTACAGCAGGATTCCGGCGCTGCGCGGCGCCGCCAAGATCAGGCCTTCGGGGTCACGCTGTGCAGCACCAGCTTGAAGCGCAGCACGCTGTTGGGTGGGATTGGGCCGACCGACTTCGAGCCATAGCCGAGCTCGGGCGGAATCCAGACGATCCATTCGTCGCCCGGCCGCATGAGCTGCAGTGCTTCGGAAAAGCCCGGCACGAACTTGTTGACCTGGCCGACGAGCGGGCGGCCCTCGGTATAGCTGCTGTCGAAGGTCTCGCCGGTGATCAGCTTGCCTTCATAGTCGAAGTTGACCGTGTCTTCGCCGGTTGGGTGCGGGCCGGTCGCGGGCCCCGATTTGACGATGAAATATTGAAGCCCGCTTGACGTCGTGACGACGCCCTTTGCAGCGCCGTTGCGGGCCAGGAAATCCGGGCCGGGAGCGGTTGCCGGGGCGGCCGGGCCTGCCGCGACTTCGGCGACGGGCGCAGGCGTGGTCGCCGGAACGGTTGCGCAGCCGGCAAGCGCAAGCGCGGCGACGGAAAGGCTAAGGATGGATCGGGTCATGCGCGCCTAGTAGCCGTTAAAGCACGCTTGACCAATGGTCAGGCCGCAGCCTCGAGGAGGGCCGCGGCGGTCTCCACGATCGTGCCTCCGCCCAGCAGCCGGGTTCCTTCGTAGGCGACCGCGGCTTGGCCCGGCGCAACACCATATTCGGCATTCGCGAACCGCACCCACTCACTCTCGCGCACGGCTTCGACGGCCGGCGCCAGCGACCGCACCTTCACGCTGACTTCGCGCTGATCCTCGGCCAGCCAGTTCCACCCCTCGACCCGCATTGCTTCGACGGCCAGCGCGCGGCGCGGACCAACGACGATCCGGCGCTCAGCGGGCTCGATGCGGACGACGTAAAGCGGCTCGGCCTGGCCGCCGATCTCGATCCCCCGGCGCTGCCCGACCGTGAAATGAACGACCCCCCGGTGAGTCCCCAGCACCCGGCCGCCCAAATCGACGATCTCGCCCTCGGCCTGGGTTTCCGGCCGCAGCCGCTTCACCAGCCCGGCATAATCGCCGTCGGGAACGAAGCAGATGTCCTGGCTGTCGGGCTTGGCCGCGACTTCCAGCCCCATCTCGGCCGCGATTCGCCGAACGTCGTCCTTGGGCAGGCCGCCCAGCGGAAAGCGCAGGAAATCGAGCTGGTCGCGAGTCGTGCCGTAAAGGAAATAGCTTTGGTCGCGGCGCGGATCGGCGCCCTTGTGCATCTCCACCCGGCCATTGCTGACGAGCCGCTGCACATAATGGCCGGTCGCGAGGCAGTCGGCGCCGAGCTCCCGGGCGAAGCCGATCAGGTCGACGAACTTCACGCCCTGGTTGCAGCTGGCGCAGGGGACCGGCGTCCGCCCGGCCGCATATTCGTCGACGAAGCGGTCGATCACGCCATTTCGGAAGCGATTTTCGTAATCGAGAACGTAATGGGCGATGCCGAGCCGGTCGGCGACCGTCTTGGCGTCGTAAATGTCCTGCCCGGCGCAGCAGGCCCCCGACCGCCGAACCGCTTCGCCATGATCGTAGAGCTGGAGCGTGACCCCGATCACTTCGGCGCCGGTACGCGCGGCGAGCGCGGCCGTGACCGAGCTGTCGACGCCGCCCGACATGGCGACGACTATTCTGGCATCGCCCGCTGGGCGGCCAAGCTGGAAATCAGGCGAGTTCATGAAAGCCGTTCAGGGCTTCTTTACCTGAATTTCACTCCTCGCGCCTAGAGCCAGGTGAATCGAGGGCAACAAGGGGACGGTAGGCGTGGCACGATTTGAGAAGGACTTCAGCGAGGAAGGCCAGGAGCCGATTTCGCTGAACGAGCTTCTCTCGCTCCTTGGCGGCGACACCGGCGAGGGCCCTTCGCGCCAGGATGCGATCGCTTGTTACCTCTCGGGAAGCGATGGCTGGCGCGATGCGGTGAAGATGCTTGGCGGCGCCTTCGCGGCGGGGGCGACAGGATTAAAGGGACGTAAGAACGATTAACTGCGGCGTTAACCAGCACATTTCAGATTTCCTTCAATGGCGCCGGATAAAAGGGGTGCCAGCGACCATGATTAAACAGGTGTAACGAAGATGCTCGAGAACCAGAAGATTCGCCCGGCCCAGGTCATTGGACCGCTCGGTGAGCCGCTGACGATCGAGTCCTTGCCGCCGGTCGGCACGACTCGCTGGGTCGTCCGCCGCAAGGCCGAGGTTGTGGCAGCTGTCGCCGGCGGTCTTCTGACCGTCGACGAAGCCTGCAAGCGCTATTCGCTGAGCCTCGAGGAATTTACCAGCTGGCAGCGCGCGGTCGACCGCAGCGGCATGCCGGGCCTCCGAGTCACGCGAATCAAGCATTACCGCGACCAATACGAGCGTCAGCAGCGCTATTAATCGGCGGCGCGGCAGTCGTTACTGTGCCTTACCAATCGGCCTTTTCCGCCGCTCGTTAACCGATTTTCTGGACAGAACCTTCCGAATCCGGAACAACTGAGGCGCATCGCGCGTCTGTGGTGCCGGAACGGCCGCCACTTGTTTACAGGGGGCCGCGAACAGGAGGGAAACCATGAGCTGGATTATAATCATTATCGTCGGCGGTATTCTCGGCTGGCTGGCGAGCCTGATCATGCGCACGGATGCTCAGCAGGGCATCATCCTTAATATTGTGGTTGGAATCGTTGGCGCGATCCTCGGCGGCATCATCCTTGGGCCGATGCTCGGAGGCGGTTCGATTACGACCGGAGATTTTTCTCTTCCCACCCTTCTAGTGTCCTTGTTGGGCGCGATAATCCTTCTAGCGATCGTGAATTTGGTTCGTCGCGGGAGTGTTCGCTAACGGTAGAATTTTGTATTGAATCATGGGCCGTGCGGCGAGCGCCGCACGGCCCATTTGTTTGCTTGCGGCGGACCAAGCGAGCTTAAGCCCGATTAGGCGTAGGAACTCATCTGCAAGGCGATACGCTGGCGAATCTCATTGCGCTTAGCCCGGATCATGTCCGGAATTAAAAATCCGTCGATCAGCACCCAAACGAAACCGATCAAGATGAAGTACGATAATATTTGAAGAATCGCCGTGCCTGGCCTTCCCAAGTAAAAACGATGCCCACTGACCCACCAGAGAAAAATCCACAGAAGATAGGCCACGCCGGTGCTAGGGCCGTCGTTTGTTACGCGCTGCTCAATCAGCGTTAACTCACTCGTTGTCAGTGCCATGATATCCCCCTCATCGAAAACCTTTTAGGGGATGGAGCTAGTCTGAAAAGCCTCAATTTATCGATAGTTAATTATCAAATCACTGCAGCTCGAACGTCATCGCCAGATTGACCTGGAGCTTCTGCTCGCCGGCCTCGATCTTGGTATCGGCTCCCTCGGCGCGCGCCGCTGCCATCATCGGCATCGGCGGCGGTGCGGGATAGCTTCCGCCGCTTTCCGAGACGGAGACGATTCGCACGACGCGAAGGCCCATTGCGCGAGCATAGAGCTCGGCCCGAGCGCGGCCGTTGGCCACCGCACGCGACCGCGCTTGGTCGAGCGCGGCTTCGGGACGGTCGATCGTCAGGTTCGGCCCGTTGATCTGGTTCGCGCCCTGCGCGACGAGGACGTCCAGGATCTTCCCTGCATTGGCGATATCGCGGAATCGCACAGTCAGTTGGTTGGAGGCCGAATAGCCGGTCAGCCGCTGCACATTGTTCGCATAGCTATATTCGGGGTTGAGGCTGATGTTGCTGGTCTGGATGTCGCGGCTCGCGATGCCCGCGGCCTTCAGGGCGGCAAGCACCTTGTCCATCCGATTGGCCGCCTGCTGAAGCGCGCTCGAAGCGCTCGAGGCACGGGTCACGACCCCGGCATTGATGATCGCGATATCGGGGACCTGGGTTACCTCGCCCGTCGCGCTGACGTCGAGGCGGGTTCCGGTAATCGCCTGGGTGATAGCCGCGGTGGGCTGGCCGAGCGCCGGCGCCGGCGCAAGCGCCGCACCGAGCATCAGCGCGGCGGTCAGGACATGTTTCATGGCTTAATTCCTTGGCAGTTCATTCCATGGCGGCAACGGTCGCCCCGCCGCCATGGCCAGTTCCTGAACGGCCGAGGCGTCGGGCCTCAGCGGCGGCGAACGATCAAGCGATAGAGCAAGAGCAGGACGAACGCACCGACGACGGCGGCGATGAAGCCCGCGCCCTGGTCATTGGCCCCGTACCAGCCGACCGCGCGGCCGACGTAGCCGGCGAGGACGGCACCGGCGATGCCGAGCAGGATGGTAATGATGCAGCCGCCCGGGTCGCGTCCCGGCATCAGCAGCTTGGCGAGCGCTCCAGCGAGGCCGCCGATGACAATCCAACCGAGGATCCCATATTCTTGCATGTTGATGTTCCCCTTTTACCCCTGATCGTCTATGGCCGACTGGCGCGTGCCGTTCCGGCCCCGTCAGAATGGCGCAACGCGCACTTGCAACACAAGTGCCACCGTTAGTCGAAAATGGCTGGTGCGACCGCGTCGCCCAAGGTCTGTTGCACCGGGTGAGTTATTTAGCTAATACAGCTTGAATCCACGCAGACTCGCGAATTGGGCAGGGAATGATGAACCGGGAAACCTCTATCCACTCCTCGGACACGCTAGTTGTCGTCGATGGCGCTCGGCGCCGGCGGCGGCAGATCATCATCGCTGTCGCGGTGATTCTGGCGCTGGTCGTCGTCGCACTGGCGATGACGATGGGCCGCAACGCAACCAAGCAACCGGCGGGGGGCCAGCAGGGCGCCGGCCAGGTGCCGACGGTGACCGTCATCGTGCCTGGACGAAGCTCGGCCGGACGCGTCGTCACGGCGAGCGGCCCGCTTGCCGCCAAGCGCGACCAGCCGGTCGGGATCGCCGGTCAGGGTGGCCGCGTCCTCCGCGTACTCGTCGATGCCGGCAGCTGGGTGCGCGCTGGCCAGACGCTCGCGATCGTCGACCGTTCGGTCCAGACCCAGCAGGCGGCGCAGCTTGCCGCGCAGGTCGATGCCGCGCGCGCCAATGCCGCGCTCGCGCAGAACAATTACGAGCGCGCGCTGTCCCTGCAGGGTCGCGGCTTCGTTTCGAAGGCGGAAATCGACAGCAAGAAAGCGACCCGTGACGCCGCTTACGCGCAGGTTCGGGTGGCCCAGGCCCAGCTTGGCGCGACCCGCGCCCAGATCGGCCAACTCAACGTGACGGCTCCGGCATCCGGGCTGATCCTCGCCCGCAATGTCGAGGTCGGCCAGATCGTCAGCCCCGGCTCCGGCGCGCTGTTCCGGCTCGCCGAGGGTGGCCAGATGGAGATGAGGGCCAAGCTGTCGCAGCAGGATCTTGCCTACGTCCACGTCGGCATGCCGGCGCAGGTCAAACCCGTCGGCTCCGACCAGAGCTATTCGGGCACGGTCTGGCAGGTGGCGCCGGTGATCGATCCGCAGTCGCGGCTTGGCGATGTGCGGATCGCGGTCCCCTACAGCCAGACGATGCGGCCGGGCGGCTTCGCCGAAGCGCGGATCACCGCCGGCGGCACGACTGCTCCGCAGCTCCCGCAAAGCGCCGTGCTGAGCGACCAGCAAGGCAATTACGTCTACATCGTCAACGCGAAGAACGAGGTTGAGCGCCGACCGGTCACCATCGGCTCGGTCGGCGAGAGCGGCGTCACCGTCGCCTCGGGCCTCAGCGGCAACGAAGTGGTGGTGCTGTCCGCCGGTCCGTTCCTCAATCCGGGCCAGAAGGTAAACCCCAAGCGAGGCGGGGCGCGCTGATTTCGGCGCTCAAGAAAGTCGTAGAGTCATGAACTTCCGCAACATCTCGTCCTGGTGCATCCGCAACCCGGTTCCGCCGATCGTACTGTTCGTCGGGCTCATGCTCGCCGGCCTGATCGCCTTCATGGGCATGCAGGTGAACAACAACCCGGACATCGACTTTCCGGCCGCCATCGTCGGCGTGGCGCAGCCGGGCGCCGCCCCGAACGAGATGGAGACCCAGATCACGCAGCGGATCGAATCCGCGATCCGCAGCGTGAACGGGGTCGACGAGATCAACAGCTCCGTCAGCGAGGGCTACAGCAACACTTTCGTTCAGTTCCAGATCGGCACCCCGACCGACCGCGCGGTCAACGATGTCCGCAACGCCATCGCGCAAATCCGCGGCAGCCTTCCCGACGGCATCCTTGAGCCGCAGGTCAGCCGAGTCGATATCTCCGGCGACCCGATCCTGTTCGTCGGCGCCCAGACCACCGATATGAGCCTGGAAGAGCTTAGCTGGTACATCGACAACACGATCGCCAAGCGGCTTCTGAGCGTTCCGGGCGTTGCTGCGGTTGACCGCAGCGGCGGCGTATCCCGCACCATTCGGGTCATCCTCGACCCGGCTGCGCTTCAGGCGCAGGGCGTCACCGCCTCGCAGGTCAACCAGCAGCTTCGCCAAAGCAACATGAACGCGGCGGGCGGCCGCGCCGAGGTTGCCGGCTCCGAGCAGACGGTTCGCGTGCTCGGCAACGCTTCCACCGCTTACGCCTTGTCGCAGACGCAAATCGCGCTGCCCGGCGGCCGGATGGTCAAGCTCGCTGACCTCGGCGACGTGAAAGACAGCTATTCAGAGCAGCGCTCTCTGGCCAAACAGGACGGGCGCCAGGTTGTCAGCTTCCAGGTCCAGCGCGCCAAGGGCGCGTCGGAAGTCACGACCTACGACAAGGCGTGGGAAGAATTGCGCAAGCTCGAGAAGGAAAACCCGAAGGTCACCTTCTCGGAAATCTACAACCAGGTCGATTACACCAAGGCGCAATACACCTCGGCGATGGAAGGCCTGATCGAAGGCGCCATCCTGGCCGTCCTCGTCGTCCTGCTGTTCCTCCGCGACATCCGCGCGACCGCCATTTCGGCGCTCGCCATCCCCCTGTCGGCGATCCCGGCCTTCTTCTTCATGAACCTGATGGGGATCACGCTGAACGGACTCTCACTGCTGGCGATGAGCCTTGTGGCCGGCGTTCTCGTCGATGACGCGATCGTGGAGATCGAGAACATCGTCAGGCACATGCGCATGGGCAAATCGGCCTATCAGGCGTCGCTCGACGCGGCGGACGAAATCGGACTTGCCGTGCTTGCCACGACGATGGCGATCGTTGCCGTCTTCTTCCCCGTCGCGTTGATGCCGGGCATTTCGGGACAGTTCTTCAAGGCGTTCGGCTTCACCGTCGTCCTGTCGGTGCTGATGAGCTTGCTCGTCGCGCGCATGATCACGCCGCTGATCGCGGCTTACTTCCTGCGCTCCCGCGGCGTTCAGCCACACGCCGACTTCAAATGGATGCACGCCTACCTGCGGGTCCTCAACTGGAGCCTCGATACGTCTAAGGCCGATGCGCGTACCAAGCTCTTGCGGCACGTCCCGACCCGCTGGTGGTACGTCGCGCTCGCCATCGTGCCGATCATCGTCATCCTGATCGGCTTTGGCATCGGCATGATGATCGGGGCGAAGCTGCTTGGCATGATCGGCCTGCCGTCGGTCATCGCCAGTGTCCTTGGCCTCATAACCGGCACGGCCGCGGCCTATGGCACGGGCAAGCTGGTCACGCTCGCCCTCGGTGCCGTCGGCGGCAGTTTCGGCGACTGGTGGGTCAACCTCGTCGCCGGGCATTGGAACGCCCGCATGCGCGATCACCGGATGGTGATGGTCGGCGCCGGCGTCGGCGCGATGGCGCTCAGTGTCGTGCTCTTCTCGACCCTGGCCATGACGTTCCAGCCGCCGCTTAACCTCGACTTCTCGCAGATCAACGTCACCCTTCCGCCGGGCTCGACGCTCGAGGAAACGCAGGCGGTGGAGGACCGCGTGGCGGCAACCATCAAAAAGGACCCCGATGTTCTCCACGTGTTCGAGCGGATCAATGTCGGCAACGGGCACATCAACATCGTTCTGAGCAAGGATCGCAAGCAAACCAGCACCGAGTTCGAACGCAGCCATGCGCCGCAACTGTCCGCCATCCCCGATGCGCGCGTCAGCTTCCAGAGCCAGGGTGGCGGCGGTCCAGGCGGCGATTCGCGCGACATCATGCTGTTCCTCGGCGGGTCGGACCCGGCCCAGCTGAACCAGGTCGCCAACCAGATCGCCAAGGAAATGGCGACGATCCCAGGTCTTCGCGCCCCGCGCGTCGGCGGCGACCTGCCGCAGCCGGAAATCACCATCAAGCCGCGCCTGGACCTGGCGGCGGACCTTGGCGTGACCACTGCCGCGCTCAGCCAGACGATCCGCATCGCGACGCTTGGCGAAATCGAGCAGAACAGCGCCAAATTCTCGCTGTCCGACCGCCAGATCCCAATCACCGTATCCCTGTCGGAGAATGCCCGTCGCGACCTCTCGGTGCTCGAAAACCTGCCGGTGCCTACCACCGGTGGCGGCTCGGTCCCGCTGAAGGCGGTCGCGGACATCGGCTTCGGCTCGGGCCCGACCACAATCCAGCGCACCAATCAGATCCGCCGAACCGCGGTTGGCGCCGATCTCGCCCCGGGCATCGTCAACGGCGACGTCTGGCCGAAGATCAACAACCTGCCGACGCTAAAGAACCTGCCGCAGGGAGTTCAGAAGCTGAACCTCGGTGAGCAGAAGTGGCAGGGCGAATTGCTCTATTACTTCGCCGTCGCGCTGATGGCGGGCGTGCTGCTGGTATTCGCGGTGCTGGTCTTGCTCTACCGCCGCTTCCTCGCGCCGTTCGTGAACATGGGTTCGCTTCTGCTGGCGCCACTGGGCGCGGCCATCGCACTGCACGTCGCCGGCCAGCCGGTTTCTCTGCCGGTGCTGATCGGCATCCTGATGCTATTCGGAATCGTCGCCAAAAACTCGATTCTATTGGTCGATTTCGCGGTCGAGATGATGAACCACGGGATGCCCAAGGACGAAGCCATCTACGAAGCCGGCCACAAGCGCGCCCAGCCGATCGTCATGACCACGGTCGCGATGGTCGCGGGAATGTTGCCGATCGCCCTCTCGCTCAGCGGCGACGCCAGCTGGCGCGCGCCGATGGGGATCACCGTGATCGGCGGCCTGATCTTCTCGACGGTCCTGACGCTGCTGCTGGTCCCGGCTTACTTCTCGATCGCAATTTCGATCGAATCGCGAATCGGCAAGCTGTTCCACCGCTTCATCGGCGAGGAAGCGCATTCGACCGGCGACCCCGTCCCGGCCGAATAATGGACCTCCCGGCCCGCTCGTTTATTGAGCGGGCATGAGGGCAATGAACAACGGCGCTCTGTCCCGCTTCAACCCCGCCCAGCCCGGCGCGGCGGGGATGAAGCTGGTCGCCACCGGTCTGCTGGTGGTGATGGCGATCGTCTTCTTCGTCAGCCGGGCGCTCGAGCCGCAATATTCCTGGCTCGGTTACGTCAAGGCGTTTGCCGAAGCGGCAATGGTCGGCGGCCTCGCCGACTGGTTCGCGGTCACGGCTTTGTTCCGGCACCCGCTCGGCCTGCCCATCCCGCACACGGCGATCATCCCCCGGAACAAGGACCGGATCGGCAACAGCCTCGCCAATTTCATCCGCGAGAATTTCCTCATCCCCAATGTCGTTGCCCGGCGGATGCGGAAGCTCGATGTCGCGGCCGCCGCGGGCCGCTTCCTCCAGACCCCGTCGGGCGAAGGCACGCGCATCCGCGCCGGCGCTTCGCGACTGATCGCGGACCTGTTCGAAAGCCTCGACGACGAACGGCTGGGCGGAATCGTCAAAAGCGCGATCTCGACCCGCCTCCGGAACATGGACGTGTCACCGCTGCTGGGCCACGCCCTCGCCTCGGCGATCAACGAGGACCGGCACGTGCCGATGCTGGAAGCGGCGATCCGCTGGATGGCGCGCGCGCTCGACGCCAATGAGCCTTTGATCCGCCAGATGGTGCACAAGAAGGCGAACTGGGCGCTCAAGCTCGCCGGGCTCGACGCCAAGTTGGCCGACTCGATCATCACCGGCCTGCGCAAGCTGACCGCGGAAATGTCGACCGATCCGGCGCACCCGGTTCGGGTCAAGGTCGAGGAGGCTTTGGTCCAGCTTGCCAACGATCTCCAGACCAAGCCGGAAACGCGCGAGCGGGTCGAGAAAATCAAGGACGAGCTGCTCGACAACAAGTCGGTCAGCCTGTGGCTCGACACCCTTTGGCAAAAGGCGCGCGAAGCGGTGATCAAGGCGGCTCGCAACCCCGACGCGGTCATGGCGGGGAAGCTCGGCGAAGTCCTGAAATCGATGGGCGGAACGCTCGAAACCGACCCGCGCATGCGCTCCGCGATCAACCAGTTCGCGCGCCGCACCGTGGTCGGCATGGCCGCAAGCTACGGGGATTCGATCGTCACTTTGGTTTCCGAGACGGTGCGCGGTTGGGACGCGCAGACCGTCACCAACCGTCTCGAAGCCGCGGTCGGCCGCGACCTTCAGTATATCCGCATCAACGGCACGCTGGTCGGCGGGCTGGTCGGCGTCGTGCTGTACCTGGTCGACAGCCTGTGAGCGACGAGACTCTCGATGCGCTTGCCGAAATGGCGCGCAACCGCGGGCTGAAGCTCGTGCGCTCGCGGGTTCGGACTCCGGGCAAGCGCCGCTTCGGCAAAGTCGGAATCACCGACGCCGGTGGCAAGCCCGTCTTCGGGATGGACGACAAGGGGCCCACGGGGAAGCCCGAGGAGGCCGAGCACTATCTTCGCAACCTGGGCGCGCGGGATTGGGGCGCGTCGCTCGACGTCGCGGTCATGCCGAGGAAGAAGGCGAAGAAGGCCGTGCGGGAGCCGGCGAACGACTCCGAGCCGGCGCGGCGGACTCCGCGTCCGTCTCCGCCGCCTCCCCCGCCACCGCCGCCAAAGCCGGCACCGAAACCCCAGCTTCGCGATGCAAAGCCCGGCGATGCCGACGCGATCGCCGGGCTGGTGGCGCTCCTCGATCACAAGGTCGCCGCCAAGGGCGTGAAAAAGCGCATCGCCGAGCTCTCCAGGGAAAAGCTGACGCCGATCGTCGCCACACTCGACAAGAAGGTCGTCGGGCTGGTCGGCATCGACCGCATGACCGCAATCCACCGCGACCAGCCGGTCGGCCGCATCAATATCCTGGTGGTGGCCGGCGAAGCGCGAAAGAAGGGCATCGCCCGAATGCTCGTCGCCGAGGCCGAAGCGCGGCTGGCAAAGCTCGGCTGCGGGATGGTCGAAGTGACGAGCAACGACCGTCTCGCCGCCGCTCACGTCTTCTACCGGCACATGGGTTACGAGCGGACCAGCATCCGCTTCGCGAAAAAGCTCTGATTTCTCAACTGATGCCGAGCCATTCCAGGCCTCCCGGCAATCCGTCCGCCGAGAAGTCGACTTGAAGGACCCGGCGTCCACTATCACTTGAAGACCGCTCGGATGCGTGCACGATCGCCGTGCGATACAGCCAGACGTCACCTCGCTCCGCCAAGCACGCCACCTTCTCGCAGCGAGCGATGACTTCCTCGATGTCCGTTTCCGCGATGCGGCCCAAACGGTGCGATCCAGATGCAATTAGCAATGGCGCATTGTCCGGCATGACCGGGTCGAGATGAATTCGTGCGGTGACCATCCTCTCGATCACGCGAGACGGAGGCTCGACGTGCTGAGCGCCGCCCTTGATTGTCCACCGACCGAAGCCGGGCAGATCGATCCTTCGGCGGACCGCGATCGTCCGGTCCTGGTGCCAGCCGACCGCCCAGTTTGCTTCTTCACTTTTGTCGAAGAGGATGGCGCGAACCGGCCGGGCATCCGCGTCCAATAGCGAGACTACAAGGTTCGTGAGCGAGCTTTGGGCAAGCCAATCATCGAGCCACGGATCGTTGAAAATTCGGATGCCAGCGCAGGCGGTCGCCTCCGTCAGATGCGCCTCAAGCTGCGCCATAACTTCAGGCTCAATGAAGCCGGGATACCGCTCGGCCCCATCCGATTCGAGGCGCAGCGTCATCGGTGCGAGATCAGCCGCCGGTCCGCCGTTCGATCGTCGCGCCGACCGCCGACAGCTTTTCCTCCAGCCGCTCATAGCCGCGGTCGAGGTGATAGACGCGCAGGACCTCGGTCTCGCCTTCCGCGACCAGCCCGGCGAGGACCAGGCTCATCGAGGCGCGAAGGTCGGTCGCCATCACTTGCGCCCCGGTCAGCTTCTCAACGCCATGGACGATCGCCGAACGGCCGTGGATGTCGACTTCGGCGCCCATCCGGCGAAGCTCGGGCACGTGCATGTAGCGGTTCTCGAAGATCGTCTCCTCGAGGAAGCTGTCGCCCTGGGCAAGGCACAGCATCGCCATGAACTGCGCCTGCATGTCGGTGGCGAATCCAGGGAACGGCGCGGTCGAGAGCGCCAGCGGGCGCATTCCGTTGACCGCGCTGACCTTGATCCCGCGGTTGTGGAATTCGACCATCAGCCCAGCATGGGCGAGCGCGTTGAGCGTGGCCTTCATGTCGTCGGGCCGCGCGCCGATGAGGTCGATCGAGCCGCCGGTAATGCCTGCCGCGCAGGCATAGCTGCCGGCTTCGATGCGGTCGGGCATGACCTCATATTCGCAGCCGTGGAGTGCCTCGACGCCGGTGATGGTGAGGTGCGACGAGCCGATGCCGCTGATCTTCGCACCCATCGCGACCAGCAGATCGCAAAGGTCGACGATCTCGGGTTCGCGCGCGGCGTTGAACAGCTGCGATTTCCCCTTGGCGAGGACCGCGGCCATCAGCGCATTCTCGGTCGCTCCGACCGACACCACCGGGAAGCTGAAGTCGCCGCCCGAAAGCCGACCCTTGGGCGCGCTGGCCTTCACATAGCCGGCGGCAAGCTCGATTTCCGCGCCCAGTGCCTCGAGCGCTTGCAGGTGCAAGTCGATCGGGCGGTCGCCGATGGCGCAGCCGCCAGGCAGCGACACCGTCGATTCCCCCATGCGGGCCAGCATCGGGCCGAGCACCAGGATCGAGGCGCGCATTTTCCGGACCATGTCGTAGGGCGCGACGGTCGATGCGATGTCCCCCGCATTGAGCGTCATCCGGCGCTTGGACTGCCCGCCCTTCTTCGCGCCCGAAACCTTGGTCGAAACGCCAAGCTCGTTCAGCAGATGGCCGAAGCTGTCGACGTCGGCGAGGCGCGGCAGATTGCCGAGCGTGAGATCATCCTCGGTCAGCAAGGCGCAGGGAAGCAGCGTCAGGGCGCTGTTCTTGGCGCCGCTGATTTGAATTTCGCCGTTGAGGACGGCGCCGCCCTTGATCCAGATGCTGTCCATTGGGCTGGCGCTTTAGCGGGCCGGGACGGCGGCGCAACTATCCGCGGATTTTACGCCTTCTCGAGCGTGCACTGCAGCGGGTGCTGGTTCTCGCGCGCGAAGTCGATGACCTGCGTGACCTTGGTCTCGGCCACTTCGTAGGTGAATACGCCGCACACGGCGACGCCCTTCTGGTGGACCTGCAGCATGACGCGCGTCGCATCCTCGATGCTCATCGAGAAGAATTGCTGGAGCACCAGCACGACGAATTCCATCGGCGTGTAATCGTCGTTGAGCATCAGCACTTTGTAATTCGACGGCTTCTTGGTCTTGGGCCGGGTGCGCGTCGCGACCCCGGTCTCGATATCCTCGATCCCGTCGTCCCCGGCGCCGTTCGCCATCATCGTCACTAATTCGATCATCTGACGCTCAAATATGGCAAGCCGTGGAAATGCGGCAACCCGCCTGCACGCTTCATCAGCACAAAAAAATGGCGGCCGCTCCTTTAGGGGAGCGACCGCCTCAGTTCGTTGCCCTGACTTAGGAGGGGAGAGGGTCAGGCAACGAGAGTGTTGAAGCGCTCGGCATTGGCCGAAGCGCGATTCGAAAGCGGCTGGAACGCTTCGCCGGCGAGCTTCACCAGCGACTCGGTCAGCTTCGAGCTCTCGGCGACCGCACGGTCGAACGAGGCGCGGGCGAAATCGCCTTGAAGCTGCAGATATTCCGTCGGCGACTTGGCTTCGGCGAGCGAGCGGATCGCGTCGGCGGCCTGCTCGAAGCTGTCACGGCTCTTCGCAACGGCGTCCTGGCCGATCGAACGGGCGCCTTCGGCGGCCACGCGGCCGGCCTCGACAACCGCTTCGACATTGGCGCGGGCGAGTTCAGAAAGCTCCCCGGCAACCTTCTGGCTGCGCTTGGCGAGCTCCTGGCTCTGCTCACTGGTCTGGGCGAAGATGTTCTGGAACGGGGCGAACGACGGCATGGCGTCGAAGCCGGCGAAGAAAGCATTGTTGGTCACGGTTTCAATTCCTTGGCTGGCCGCAGCGGCACGACGGCGCGCGGCGGGTTTGGTCTTGCGGGCGCCATTGCTCGAACGAACAGTGCGCGCCTTGCGAACGGTGCGGCGGCTCGAAGCCTTCTTGGCAACGGCAGCACGCTTGATCTTGCGAGCGGTCGAAGCGCGGGTGCGCTTGGCGGCCTTCGCACTTTCCTTGGCGATGGTTTCGACGGTCTCGGCAACGGCTTCTGCGACCTTGGCGGGTGCTTCGACTGCCTGCTGCGCTTCGATCTTCGATTCTTCGGCCATGAAATCTTTTCCTCTGATATGTTGCACTGCACAATATAGGGTGCGCTGCACCATTTCAAGGGTTATTTTGTGCAGCGCACCATCCGGTCGCTTGACGGGCACTGCTCAGCCGAAGCAAGAGCGGCCATGGACCTCTCGCAACCCGAAGCGGCCACGCGCCACCGCCGTGGCCTGCTGATCGTCCTCTCCTCGCCCTCCGGCGCGGGCAAGACCACCATTTCGCGCATGTTGCTCGACGCCGATGACGAGATCGCCAACTCGGTCTCGGTGACGACCCGGCCGATGCGCCCGGGCGAGCATGACGGAAAAGATTATCACTTCGTCGAGGACGAAGAGTTCGACCGGATGATCCACGACAATGAGTTCGTCGAATGGGCCAACGTGTTCGGCTTTCGCTACGGAACGCCCAAGTCGCCGGTGAAGGACGCCTTGCGCGAAGGCCGCGACATCCTGTTCGACATCGACTGGCAGGGCGCCCGCCAGCTCGAGCCAGACTTCAAGGGCCAGCTCGTCTCGATCTTCCTGCTGCCGCCTTCAATGGCCGAGCTCGAGCAAAGGCTGCGCGCCCGCGGCACCGATTCGGCCGAAGTGATCGCGGACCGGATGCGCCGGGCGGCCGACGAGATCAGCCACTGGGCCGAATATGAATATGTCCTCTTGAATGACGAGATGGACGAATGCCTGGCCCGAGTGCGCTCGATCATCGAGGCCGAGCGCTCCAAGCGCGTCCGCCAGACCAGTCTCAACGCCTTCGTCCGCAGCCTCATTGGCCCCGAGCACTAAGCAGCTCCAGGAATCGCGCCGCTGCCATGAAGTCGCGGCGACGCCCTTCCAGCGCAGCTTCGGCCTCGGCATCCGCACCCCATTTTTCGGCCTGCCACTGCTCATCGACCGTGACCGCGGCCCAGGCCTCCTCGGGGCTGGCCGCATGTTCGAGCAGCGCCAACGCCGCGACCAGCGAACCGCCGATCGTCACCAGCGGCGACATCCCGGCCAGCCGGAACGCATCGAGCGCGGACACGGCATGGGCGAGCCGCTCGACCGTCGCCTGCGGCTGCGGAACGTGGGTGATCCCGGCAGTCACCGCGAAGTCGATATCGAAGCGCCGCCGCGCCCACGCCAGCAGCGGATCCCAGGCTCGCTCTTGCCGCTCGACCAGCGGCCGCGGGCCCTCGGCGCGATAGCAAGTAAGGTCCGCCTCGGCGTAGCGGGCGAGCCCGGCGGCAAAGGTCGCGCGGTCGGGGGACACCCGGTCGATCGCCGCATTGGCGAGGCCGGTCAGCGGCATGGCGCGGGGGTCGGCCGTCTCGCCGGTTGCCCGCCACTCCTCGGCCATCGCATTTGCGAGCGCCGCGGTCGGCACGGCGAGCGCGTTGCGCGCCGGCGTCCGCACCGGCCGCCCGTCGAGCGCGATTGCCCAGCCGCCCTCGCCGGGCTCGACCGTCACGACCTTCCAGAAGCGCTTCACTGGCCCTTGCGGTCCTGTTCGTCCCAGGCGCGCTTCAGGATCATCGGCGCAAAAAGCGAATCGATCGCGCCCATGATCGCGACGATCGCACCGATCTGCGGCCATCCGCCCGGGCGCAGCAGGTCGGTGAACATGATCGCCACGCCTAGCAGGAAGACCGCCACGCCCGCTCCGCGGACCGCCGTATAGGCCAGGAGGCGCTTCTGGTATTTCGCGTCATCCGCTTCGCTCATCGCCGTTTCTCCTGCGAGCCACGTGCGCGCCGTTCGCCGCGCCGCTCGCGCCGCCGGTTCTTGGCCGCGGCCGCGACTCGCCGCGCCTTCACTTCGGGCGAAGCCTTGGGCCGCTCGAGCGGCAGGCTGTCGCCGGCCAGCGGCTCGAACCCCAGCGTCGAAATGCTCTCGGAAAAATGGGTCGGCAGTTCGACGGTCACGTCTATCGCTCCGCCGTCGGGCGAGTCGATGCGGATGCGCCGCGCGTGCAGGTGGAGCTTGCGGCTGATCCCGCCGGTCAGGAAGGCCTCGGGCCCTCCATATTTCGCGTCGCCGACGATCGGGTGGCCGATCGAAGCCATGTGCGCGCGAAGCTGGTGGGTACGCCCCGTCAGCGGCTGAAGCTCGACCCAGGCAACACGATTGCCCGCCCGTTCGATCACTCGCCAGCGTGTCTTCGCGGGGAGCCCAGCCTCCTCGCTGACGTGCATCCTTTCGCCGCCCGTGCCCGGCTGCTTGGCAAGCGGGGCGTCGATCAGGCCCTCTTCGCCGGCGACATCGCCGACCACCAAGGCCCAATAGACCTTGCGCGCGGTCCGCCCCGAGAAGGCCTTGGCGAAATGGCCCGCGGCGCGCGCGGTCCGCGCCACCAGCAGCGCCCCCGACGTGTCCTTGTCGAGGCGATGGACCAGCTTGGGCCGGCCGCGCTCATCGGCGAGGCCGTCGAGCAGCCGGTCGAGGTGCTGGGTGGTCTTGGTGCCGCCCTGCGTGGCAAGACCTGGCGGCTTGTTGAGGACGAACGCCTGCTCGTCCTGGTGGATGACCATGTCGCGGACGAACTGCTCCTCGTCCTCGCTCAGTATCTCGCGCTTCGGCTGGGCCCGCGACGGTCGCGCCGGCTGGGCCGCGGCCGGCGGCATGCGGATTTCCTGGCCGGCCTCGATCCGGTCGCCGGGCGACGCCTTCTGCCCGTTGACGCGCAGCATCCCGGTCCGCGCCCAGCGCGAGACCATGTTGAAGCTGACTTCGGGCATGTGCCGCTTGAACCAGCGGTCGAGGCGGATGCCGTCGTCGTCCTCGTTGACGGTAAAGGTGCGTGGGTCGCTCACGCGAGCGCCCTAACAGCCCCATTTCGTCATTGCGAGCGAAGCGAAGCAATCCAGTCGGCTTGTGGATTGCCGCGTCGCTAACGCTCCTCTCAATGACGACTCGCCCAATAATCGAACGCCTGTTTTTGGAGCTTGCGGATCAGCTTCGCCGCCTTGGGTCCTTCCCAGAGGCCCTTGTAGCCGTGCTTCTTCGCCCCGCCGACCCACCAGCCCTGGCCCGGCAGGCCGTCCGACTGGCGCACGACCAGCACGGCAAGCTCGGGCTCGCCCAGTTCCGCCGCTTCGTCGTCGACGAAGCTCAGCACCTTGCACAGCGCGCGCATCTTTGGCCGACTGAATGCATGGCCGAGCAGGCCCAGCACTTCGGAGTAACTGATTGGCTCACCCGCCTTGGCCGAAGCGATCAGGATCGCGCGCACCTCCGCCGGATCGGCGAGCAGCCCTGCCCCGCCGTCCTCGATCATTCCGGCGGTTGTTGCGCGACCGGGGTCAGCTCGAACACGTCGAGCTTCGAGGTGCTTTGCGGCCAGGGGATGACGAGCCGCCACTTGAACGGAGCGATCCGCTCGAGCACTCCGGCCATGTCGCGCTTGGGGTCGTCGCCGTAGCCGCGCGGCTGGTCCTCGTCTCCAAGCGCCAGGCTGCCGAGGAAGATCAGTCGCTTGGGATCGTCGTCCTCCCACAGTCGGCCGGCCGGCCGCTGGCTGCCGGTCTGCTTGACGATCGTCAGCTGGTCGTCGTCGACCTCGACATAGCAGAAGAACGGTTTGAAGCTCTCCCACGCCTTGCTCTTCTTGGTCGCCTTACCGAGCTTGATCAGCCGGCAGTTGTAGCTCCCCGGGGTCGGCGCCGGGCGCGGCAGCGAGGCCCTTGGCAGCAGCAATTTGCCTTCGCGCCGGACGTCGTTGGGGTTGCTCCGGCGGGCTTCGTCGAGCGCTTCCTGCCAGGCGAGTCCGAGCCGGTCGAGGCGGCTTTCGTCGGCGTCGGTCGCCACGGCCCGCCAGGCCTCGGCCTTCAGCGGCGCGCCCACCTGGACGCTGGGGCGCATGCCGGGCGGAAGCTTGGGCTTGGGGGTGCAGCCCCCCGTAACGACGAGCGCAGTGGCGATTGGGATTGCCGAGATAAGCCTAGCCGTTCGCACCATGGGGCGACTGTGCCAGCCGCCTGCTTCACTTTCAACAAACGCGGCGTTCAGCATTGGCTTTCAACGCGCGCTAAGCGCAGCTAGGCGCGCAGGAGATGAACGCACCCGCCCGTTCCGATCGCCACTATCAGGCCGGGTTCGCGCTGGGCCTTGCCGCTTATGGCCTCTGGGGCGTCCTCCCGATTTACTTCAAGCTGCTGAAAACAGTCCCCGCGATCGATATCGTCGCTCACCGCGCGATCTGGTCGCTGCCCTTCCTCACGCTCCTTGTCCTGCTTACCAAGGGCACTGCCCGGCTCCGCCAGACGCTTCGCCGAGGGCGCACGGTGGCGCTGCTCGCCCTCACCGCATTGCTGATCGGCGGCAACTGGCTGCTCTACACCTACGCCGTCACCAGCGGCCACATCCTCGCCGCGAGCTTCGGCTATTATTTGAACCCGCTCGCCAACGTCCTGCTCGGCCGCTTCGTCCTCAAGGAGCGCCTGTCGCGAGTGCAGTGGACCGCGGTAGCCATCGCCGCGGCGGGCATTTCGGTTCTTGCCGCCGGCGCGCTCGGCCAGCTGTGGATCAGCCTCACCTTGTGCGTCAGCTTCGCGCTTTACGGGCTCCTGCGAAAGATCGTTCAGGCGGACGCTTTGACCGGCCTTGGCATCGAGACGGCCTATCTGCTTCCAGCCGCGCTGGCCTGGCTCGCGTGGCGCGCTTCGCAGGGAGTTGCGCTTGCCGGCAACAGCCCAATGGACACCACGCTTCTGCTCGCCGCCGGGATCGTCTCGACGACTCCCTTGCTGCTGTTCACCGCCGCCGCTCGCCGCCTGCCTTATTCGACTCTCGGCATGCTGCAGTTCCTCGCCCCGACGCTGCAGTTCCTGATCGGCGTCTGGTACGGCGAGTCGCTGACCCGCGCGCACATCATCGCCTTCGCTGCAATCTGGGCCGCGCTGGTGCTCTATGTCATCGCCCTGATCCGCAAGCCGCGGCTGCCGCAGGCACCGGAATAATGATAGGACAAAGCCGATGTTCAATCTCGTCTCGCTGATCATCGGGTTCGTCGCGCTGCTCTGCGTGATGGTCGCGTTCATTCCCTTTCTCGGGATCCTCAACTGGCTGATCATCCCGCTCGCAATCATTGGCGCAGCGGTGGGCATGGTCTCGCGCGGCACCGCGGGCCGGAACCTCAACCTGCTGGTGATCGTGATCGGCGTCGTCCGGCTGATGCTCGGCGGCGGCATCCTGTGAGCAGCAGGGATCCGCGCATCGATGCGTACATCGAACGCGCCCAGCCCTTCGCCCGGCCGATCCTCGAGAAGGTGCGCGAACGCGTCCACGCCCTCGTTCCCGATATCGAGGAGGAGATGAAGTGGAGCATGCCCTCCTACCTGCGGCGCGGGAAGATCGTGATCGGCACCGCCGCCTTCAAAGCCCATGCCGCGATCAATTTCTGGCGCGGGCAGGAGCTTGGGCTCGAGCGTGAAAGCGGGGCCATGGGCCAGCTCGGCAAGCTCACCAGCGTCGACGACCTGCCCGCCGAGCTCGATGCGATGATCCTCAAGGCCGCCGAGATCTCGGCCGCGCCGGCTCCGTGCAAGCCGAAGGCCGAGCCCAAGCCCGCGCTCGACATGCATCCGGATTTCGCCGCCGCGCTCGATCGCGTGCCCAAGGCGAAGGCCGCATTCGACAGCTTCCCGCCGTCAGCGCAGCGCGACTATCTCGAATGGGTCGTTGAAGCCAAGCAGGACGCCACCCGCGCCAAGCGGATCGCGACCGCGATCGAATGGCTGAACGAGGGCAAGCGTCGCCACTGGAAGTATCAGAACTGCTAGCTCAGCGCGCCCGGACGTAGCTGCCCGGCGCATCCTCGATCGCCCTGAGTTTTCCTTCACCGGGGATCCGCGCGCCCTTGGCCGGGACCGTCTCGCTATCCTGCCGCTTCAGCCAGTCGAGCCAGTCGGGCCACCAGCTGCCCTTGTGCTCGGCGGCGCCCGAGATGAAGTCGCTGAGCGTCGGCGCCGGCTCTTCATTGACCCAATATTGGTATTTCTCCGCCGCGGGGGGATTGACCACCCCGGCGATGTGGCCGGACCCGGCCAGCACGAAGCGCTTCTCGCCCGCGAAATGGTCCATGATCTTCCATACGCTCTGCGGCGGCGCGATATGGTCTTCGCGCCCGGCCTGGATGTAGGTCGGGGTCTTCACCCGGCCGATGTCGATCTTCGTGCCGGCGACACTGATCCCGCCTTTTTCGGCGAGCTTGTTCCCCTTGTAGAAGCTTTCCAGATAATCGCGGTGCCAGCTTGCCGGCAGGTTGGTGGTGTCGCTGTTCCAGTGGAGCAGGTCGAACGGCGCCGGCTCCTCGCCGAGCAGGTAATTGTTGACGACATAGCTCCAGATGAGGTCGCGGCCGCGCAGCAGGTTGAAGGTCGCGGCCATGTAGCGGCCGTCGAGGAACCCCTTCTCCTTGGTCAGCTCGTCGAGCAGCGCCATGGTCTCGTCGCCGGTGAAGAGCTTGAGGTCGCCGGCTTCGGCGAAGTCGACCTGCGCGGTGAAAAAGGTGGCGCTTTTGACCTTCTCCGCTTCGCCCTTGGCATCGAGATAAGCGAGCGTCGCCGCCAGCGTCGTCCCCGCCACGCAATAGCCGATGGCATGGACGCTATCGACATCGAGCGCGTCGCGGATGGTGTCGATCGCGTCGATCTGGCCGGCGCGGACATAATCGTCGAGCGTCGCGTCTGCGATGCTTTCGTCGGCCGATTTCCAGCTCACCATGAACAATGAGATGCCCTGGTCGACGCACCATTTGACGAAGCTTTTCTCGGGCGTGAGGTCGAGGATATAGAAGCGGTTGATCCACGGCGGGAAGATCACCAGCGGCGTCTTCAGCACCTTGTCGGTTGTCGGCGTGTACTGGATCAATTGATAGAGCGGGGTCTGCTTGACCACCTTGCCGGGCGTCATCGCCAGGTTGCGCCCGACTTCGAACGCACCGGCCTTGGTCTGGCTCAGTTGTCCCGCGGCAATGTCCTTGAGCATGTTGGCGAGGCCCTTGAGCAGATTCTCGCCGCGAGTCTCGAGCGTCCGCTTCAGCACTTGCGGGTTGGTGAGCGCGAAGTTGGACGGGCTCATCGCATCGACAAAGCTGCGCGTCGCGAAGCGCAATTTCTCGCGCATTGCCGGATCGATGTTATCGATCTCGTCGACCGTCCCCAGCAGCTGGTCCGACATCCGCAAATAGGTCTGGCGGATCGTGTCGAAGATCGGGTTCTCCGCCCATTCGGGCGCGGCAAAGCGGCGGTCCTTTTTGGGCGCTTCCTCAACCGCTGGCGCAGCGGTGACTCCGCCCAACATCTTGCCCCAGGTCTCGAGCCCCTTGGCCCAGGCCTGCGCCCCGGCCGTCATCAGCGCCATCGGGTCGGTCGGCGCGCCGGCGTTGAAGCCAAAGGCCGGCATCGGCCGGTTCTGGTTGAGGCTGGAGGCCCAGGATTCCATCATCATCTGCTGGGCGCGGCCCATCACCAGCGTCCAGTGCTGCCAGTCCTCCAGGGTCGGGATCGCGGTGTCGCTGTCATCGGCCATGGCTCTCATGTAGTCGTCATGCCCATGCCGCCGCAAATCCCGTTCGCATTGCTGTTGCTCGACTATTTCGGGATCGCGGTCTTTGCCGTGTCGGGCGCGCTGCTCGCCGCCGAGAAGCGCCAGACGTTGGTCACCTTCATCTTCTTCGCGGTCGTCACCGGCGTCGGCGGCGGCACCGTGCGCGACCTGCTGATCGGCGCGCCGGTCTTCTGGGTCCGCACCAACGCCACCCTGCTGATCTGCATCGCTGCGGCGCTGATCGTCTGGCTAACCAGCAGCCGGCGCTTCGCCGGGCGCGCTTTGCTCTGGTTCGATGCCGCCGGGCTCGGCGCCTACGCGACCTACGGCGCCGCCAAGGCGCTCACCTTCGGTGTCGCGCCGATCCCCGCCTTTGCCATGGGCGTCCTCACCTCCTGCGTCGGCGGCATCGTCCGCGACGTTCTTGCCGGCGAGCCCTCGGTGCTGATGCGGCCCGAGCTTTACGTGACGGCCGGCGCCCTCTCCTCCGGCCTGTTCGTCGGGCTGGTCCTGCTCGGCGCGCCCTTGTGGATTGCCGGCACCGTTGCCGCGCTTGCCGGATTCGCCTTGCGCGGCGCGGCGATCGCCCGGGGGTGGTCATTGCCCGCCTATCGCGATTAAGCCGGAGCCCATGGACTCCGATTTCTACCGCATCCGCCGCCTGCCGCCCTACGTCTTCGCCGAAGTCAATGCGATGAAGGCGGCCGCTCGGGCGCGGGGCGAGGACATCGTCGATCTCGGCATGGGCAATCCTGACGGCTCCCCGCCGCAGCATGTCATCGACAAGCTCGCCGAGGTCGCCGGCAAGCCCCACGTCCACCGCTATTCGGCCAGCCGCGGCATCCCCGGACTGAGGAAGGCGCAGGCCGGCTATTACAAGCGCCGCTTCGGGGTCACGCTCGATCCCGACAAGGAAATCATCGTCTGCCTGGGCTCCAAAGAGGGCCTGGCGAACCTAGCCCAGGCGATCACCGCGCCGGGCGACGTCGTCCTCGCCCCCAACCCGAGCTACCCGATCCACAGCTTCGGCTTCATCATCGCCGGCGCCGCGGTTCGCTCGATCCCGGCCGCCCCGGGTGACGAATTCTTCGAACGCCTGACCAGCGCGATGCGCTTCACCGTTCCGCGGCCCAAGGTGCTGGTGATCGGCTATCCCTCGAACCCGACCGCTTATGTCGCCGACCTTGCCTTTTACGAGCGGCTGGTCGCCTTCGCGCGCGAACATGAGCTGATCGTCATTTCCGACCTCGCTTATGCTGAGATCTATTATGGCGACACGCCCACCCCTTCGATCCTGCAGGTCAAGGGCGCCAAGGACGTCGCGGTCGAGTTCACGAGCCTGTCCAAGACCTATTCGATGGCCGGGTGGCGGATCGGCTTCGCGGTCGGCAATGCCCAGCTGATCGACGCGCTCGGGCGGGTGAAGTCCTATCTCGACTATGGCGCTTTCACGCCGGTCCAGGCGGCGGCCTGCGCAGCGCTCAACGGCCCGCAGGACATCGTCGCCGCCAATCGCGCGCTCTACAAGAAGCGCCGCGATGTGCTGGTCGAAAGCTTCGGCCGAGCGGGGTGGCCGATCCCCGTCCCCGAAGCGTCGATGTTCGCCTGGGTCCCGATCCCCGAGCGCTTCCACAATCTCGGCTCGATGGAATTTTCGAAGAAGCTGCTGACCGAGGCGCACGTCGCCGTCGCGCCGGGCGTGGGCTTCGGCGAGGAAGGCGAAGGCTTCGTCCGGATTGCGTTGGTCGAGAATGAGCAGCGCCTGCGCCAGGCCGCGCGCGGCGTGAAGAAGCTGCTCAAGTCCTAGAAGCGGACCGCAACCCCCGCATACAACTCGACGTCCGGTGTCGCGGCGTTGAGGCCGAAATTGGCCCCACCGTCGAGCTGGACATCGTCGCTTGCGAGGTAAGTCAGCCAACCATCGGCGCTGGCCTGGCTGACCGTTCCCGCCGGATCCCAGTCCCAATGCCCCCAGAGCTCGGCGCCGAATGCGAATCGGGGCGTTGCGGCGACCCCGAGGCCCGCGACCTGGCTCATCGCGGCATGATAGCCCTCACCGTCCGCGTCGGCGATCCAGTCGACTTCGGGCGCGAGCGACAGCGACAGCGGGCTCTTGCCAAGCGGCGCACTGACGGGGACCACCACGCCGCCCTCGACCCTTCGGTTGCCGAAGTGGCTGTTGGCGGTCGGAAGCTTGACGAACGGATCGATCGCGACCTGCACCGCTGAGCCCTCGGCCGTCAGGCGGTATTTGACGCGCAGCAGCATGTCGCCGAACCCGCTTTCTCCGTGGCTGGTAATCAGCGGCGTCACGCCGATCTCGACATCGGCGCGGTCGCTCAACCCATATTTGATCAGCGAGCTGCCGATGACGGTGACGTCGTCCGCTCCGGCGTCGGTCCAGTCGACCAGTCCGGTCTCGACCTGGACGACGCCGGCGGGAACGATGCAGGTGCCCGTGCCCTTGCCGGGCCGGTCGGGGCAGATGGGGTCCGCCCAGGACGCCCCTCCAGCGCACGCCAGCAGAGCCGGGAGCCATGTGAAACGCGAAGCCATGTCTGGTCATTGCGTTTCCGCAACGCAATGCCAAGCCGCGCGGCGCGAATCCACCTGCAATCTTTATGGGATCAGGTCAGCGCCACTTGAGCATCGCGTCGAACCGATGTTCCTCGGCGCCGGTCCTGACGAGGATTGTCAGCGGCTGGTCGGAACGGCGCGCCTGCACCGGCTTGGGCACGTCGAACACATAATAGCCGCCCCATGCCGCGGCCGGCGGAACGGTGAGCGGGATCAGGATCTGGTAGATGGCGTCGAGCGTCTGGCCGCCCGGCAGCTGAAGCTCTTCGGTGCGCCGGTCGAGCCCCTGCGCCGGGCCGCCGGCGGGGGCGGTCGGGCTGGCCGGCCCGATCGACTGCGGAACGGTGCCCATCGCGCTCTGCTTCGCCAGCCCGTCCAGGTTCATCCGCACGCGAAAGTCGGTCGCGGCCGCCAGGCGGCTCTCGTGCTCGACGAGAATACGCCCCGATTCCATCTTGTCCACCGGGACCGGATGGAGCTCGGTCCCGTCGGCCAGCCGAAGGGTGACCTGGTCGGGGCCGAACTCGAATGGCTGGTTGCCAAGGTTCATGACCAGCACGCGGACCGTGCCGCGCTCGCGAACCTCGTTGCCGGGCGCGACCAGCCGGACCAGCGAGGTGCCGGTGCGGTCGTCCGCGGCCTGCACCCCGCCATGGCCAATGAGCAGCTTGCCGCCCGCCGGCGGGGTCAGCACAACCCGATAGCTCCCGGCCAGCGCAGCACCCGGAATCGCGAGCGCCGCCAGTGCCAATACCCACGTTCTCATCGGCCGTCCTTTGTCAGTGCAGTCCCTTCGTAATCGCTTGAAGCGCCGTCGGCCAGATGCTCAGAACGCGCGGCCCAGGCTCAGCTTATGGCCCGTGCCAAATTGACAGCCACGGCTTCGCGCACCAGCGCCTTGAACGCCTCGCCGTCGATCGTCTCGCCTTCGCGAATGTCGATCGCGCGGCGCGTCCCGCCGGTCAGGCCGGCGTTGAACAGGCTTGCCGGGTCGTCGAGCGATGCGCCCCGCGCGAAGGTCAGCTTGATAGTGTCGCGGTAGGTTTCGCCGGTGCAGATCATGCCGCCATGCTCCCACACCGGCACGCCGGCCGGGTTCGACGGCTTGCGCCACTTCACCGCCTCGGTGATCCCGGGGTCGGCTTCCCTGATCAGCGCCCGCATCCGCGCCATCGCCTCGCCCCGCCAGCCACCGATTTGGGCGATTTTGCGGTCGATCAGCGCGGAAGGATTGTCGTCGCTCGCCATCGCCGCGCCTTTGCCGCCCTCGCCCGTCCCGCGCAATCGGCAAAGCTTGTGCAGCAACGCACCAAATCCACAGGATTTTGCGATGAGCCGTTATTAAATTGCTTGCGCTCGATTCTGGTTAAGGCACAATAGGTAGTAGGGAAGCAGGGGGACGCTTCAATAGCTGGTATCCGGCGCGGGAATTCCTATATTCTCGTGACGGACCCGTTCGTCCCCGCTTTCCACAGGCGCGCGGCGGCGAAAAAACCCCCGTCACTCGCGAAAAAGGGCTAGGGTGCCGGAACATGGCTCCGAGTCGAACAATTGGGGAACAAACAGCTCCCGAGGGAGCTGAGACAGGACGGGGAAGCGAGATGGATTTTTCGACCGGCTCAGAAGTACCGAGCGACGACGTTGCAACCGCTGCCACCGGCAGCAAGGCCGTCCACGCGCCCCGGTTCGACGTCAAGACGGACGCTTCGCGCGACGCCCTGCTGACCGAGTTCGGCAAGGACACGCTGCGCGACCGCTACCTGCTCCCGGGCGAGGATTATCAGGACCTCTTCGCGCGCGTCGCCGCCGCTTATTCGGACGATGCCGAGCACGCCCAGCGCGTCTACGATTACATTTCGAAGCTGTGGTTCATGCCGGCGACTCCGGTCCTGTCCAACGGGGGCACCGGCCGCGGCCTCCCCATCAGCTGCTATTTGAACAGCGTCGACGACAGCCTCGAAGGCATCGTCGGCACCTGGAACGAGAATGTCTGGCTCGCCTCGAAGGGCGGCGGCATCGGCACCTATTGGGGTCGGGTCCGCGGCATCGGCGAGCCCGTCGGCCTCAACGGCAAGACCAGCGGCATCATCCCCTTCGTCCGCGTGATGGACAGCCTGACGCTGGCCATTTCGCAAGGGTCGCTGCGGCGCGGTTCGGCCGCCTGCTACCTCGACATTTCGCACCCGGAGATCGAGGAGTTCCTCGAGATCCGCAAACCCTCGGGCGACTTTAACCGCAAGGCCTTGAACCTGCACCACGGCGTGCTCGTCACCGACGAGTTCATGGAGGCGGTTCGCGAAGGCGCCGAGTTCACCCTGCGCTCGCCCCGCGACGGGTCGGAGCGGAGCACCGTGGACGCCCGCTCGCTGTTCCAGAAGCTGGTCGAAACCCGGCTTGCGACGGGCGAGCCCTACATCATCTTCATCGACCAGGTGAACCGGTCGATGCCCAAGCATCACCGCGACCTGGGCCTCAAGGTTTCGACCTCCAACCTCTGCTCGGAAATCACGCTGCCGACCGGCAAGGACCATCTCGGCGCCGACCGCACCGCCGTCTGCTGCCTGTCCTCGCTCAGCCTCGAAACCTGGGACGAGTGGAACACGGACAAGCAGTTCATCGAGGACGTCATGCGCTTCCTCGACAACGTGCTCAGCGACTATATCGCGCGGGCTCCGGACGAGATGGCGCGGGCCAAGTACAGCGCCGAGCGCGAGCGTTCGGTCGGCCTTGGCGTGATGGGCTTCCACTCCTTCCTCCAGGCGCGCTCGCTGCCGTTCGAAGGGGCGATGGCCAAGAGCTGGAACCTCAAGATCTTCAAGCATATCCGCGCCCAGGTCGACCAGGCGTCGATGATGCTCGCCAAGGAGCGCGGGCCCTGCCCCGACGCCGCCGACATGGGCGTGATGGAGCGCTTCAGCTGCAAGATGGCGATCGCGCCGACCGCTTCGATCTCGATCATCGCTGGCGGCACCTCGGCCTGCATCGAGCCGATCCCGGCCAACATCTACACCCACAAGACCTTGTCGGGCAGCTTCTCGATCAAGAACCCCTATCTTGAGAAAATCCTGGTCGAGAAGGCCAAGGACTCGCCGGCGGTCTGGAACTCCATCCTCGAGCAGGGCGGCAGCGTCCAGCACCTCGATTTCCTCACCCAGGAGGAAAAGGACGTGTTCAAGACCAGCTTCGAGATCGACCAGCGCTGGCTGATCGAGCTTGCGGCGGACCGCACGCCCTTCATCGACCAGGCGCAGAGCCTCAACCTGTTCATCCCGGCCGACGTCGACAAGTGGGACCTGATGATGCTCCACTTCCGTGCCTGGGAGCTGGGCATCAAGTCGCTCTATTACCTGCGCTCCAAGTCGGTTCAGCGCGCCGGCTTCGCAGGCGGGGTCGAGGCCGACAACACCCCCGACCTCAAGGAAATCCAGCTCGCTTCGAGCACCGACTATGACGAGTGCCTGGCGTGCCAGTAGGAGTCGTCCTCACCGGGCTGATCGCCGGCGTGCTGGCCATCGCCGCGGGCGCGTGGCGCAGAGAGCGTTCGGGCGAGCGCCGGCGGCCGAAGACTGCCCAAAAGCCCTTGGGAGGCAAGTGAGATGCGCCTGAAGAAGATCGCCAAGACCGCCGGCACCGCCGTGCTGGTGCTCATCGCCATCGACCTCATCGCCACCGCGGCCACCGTCGCGGTCGGCGCAGCAATGCTCAAGCGGTGACGACGCTCCGCCTCCTCGAACTCGCCGTAGCGCTGCTGCTGCTCGGCGTCTCCCTCTGGCTTTACCGCCGGCCGTCGACCGACGGCTACGGCAGCCAGGGCGCAGTGCTGCTGCTGGTCGCGGGCGCGCTGGTGCTCGCCCATTCGCTCGGCGCCTTCGAATATCGCCCGACCCAGTCGGAGCTCGAGGCGCGGCAGGGCTGATGCCGCTCGCCGTCATCCTCGGCGCGATCGCGGCCATCGCCGGCGCGGGCCTGGTCGTAACCGGCATTCGCCGCGGCCCGGATTCGGCACCGCGCAACATGGTGATGCTGATCGGCGGGATGATGATGGCCGCCTTCGGGATCCTGATTGCGGGCTTCACCCTGGTCTACCAGAACACGGCGCCGATCGGCGCCAGCGCGGGGGCCGGCCGATGAGCGGCGCAATCGCCGCTTGCCAAACGCGCGCCGCTCCGCTTCCTGTTGCGAACGATTCGCAATTCGGAGCTTCACAACTTGCGCAAATGGCATCGCTGGACCGCCATCCTGTTCGGCGTCTTTCTCCTGTGGATTTCGGCGACCGGGGTGCTGAGCCAGGTGGGCAGCATCGTGAACCAGGGCGGGCTGGTCAAAAAGGAGCGTCCGGCCGCGCCGGCGGGACCACCGGGTTTCATTTGTCCGGACAGCATGACCTGCCGGGCCAAGCCGGCCAGGCCGCCGGCCTGGAACCTCAGCCTGCTTCACGATCTCCACTCGGGCAAGAGCTTCGGGCCGACCGGGACGATCGTTTCGCTCCTGTCGGGCCTGGCGCTCGTCTTCTTCGCCTTCTCCGGACTGTGGATGTACGTGCAGATGTGGCGCGGCCGGCTGGCCCGGGTCGAGCAGGGCAAGAAGGTCCGGGGCGGCAAGCTCTTCTGGTAGGGTGCGGGCGGCCTCGAATTGCGCAAGCAATTCGGGGACTCGCCACGGCGGGCAGCCGGACGGCGCAGCCGGACCGGTCTGACGGCGTGGCGCGCGCCGCGGCGGTTTCGGCCGCTGCGCTCGCGCTCGGCGCCTGCGCCGCGACCCAGGACGCGGCCGCAGTCGCTCCGCAGGCGCCGGGCTTCCTGCTCGGCCTGTGGCACGGCTTCATCTTCCCGATCGCCTGGGTCGTCTCGCTCTTCATGTCCCAGGTCGCGGTCTACGCCGTCCCGAATAACGGCGGCTGGTACGACTTCGGCTATTTCCTCGGCATAGTCGTGTTCGGGGTCGGCGCGCGCAAGTCGCAGATCGTCTATCGCGACCGCATCGTGAGGACGCGCTAGATGTTCACGACGCTCCTGTTCATCGTGCTGCTCGCGATCCCGGCGATCGTCCTCTTCTACCGGACGGTGGTGTCCAAGCAGAAGGTCATCGTGCGCGCCGGCGCCGGCGCCGCGGCCATGCTGACCCTGGTCGGCGCGTTCGTCATGCCCCGCTTCGCGCTCGGCCAGAGCGACGTCTACCGCCTGAGCTCGATGCGCGACGGACTGGCCCTGCTCGCCGCCGCCAGCGGCCCGCTCTATCTCTTGTTCTGGTCCCGCAAGCATCGCGGCCGCGGCCGCAGCCGGACCATCTCGATCATCGCCGCGATCGTCGGCCTCGTGCCGATCGTCGCCACCCTCGCCATCGCCATGATTTACGCCGGAGAACGCTGATGCCCCTTCTCGAAGCCCGCAAGCAGTACAAGCCGTTCGAATACCCCTGGGCCTTCGAATATTGGAAACGCCAGCAGCAGATCCACTGGATGCCGGAGGAAGTGCCGCTGGGCGAGGATTGCCGCGACTGGGCGCAAAAGCTCGAGCCGACCGAGCGCAACCTGCTGACGCAGATCTTCCGCTTCTTCACCCAGGCCGATGTCGAGGTGCAGGATTGCTACCACGACAAATACGGCCGCGTGTTCAAGCCGACCGAGATCAAGATGATGCTGACGGCGTTCAGCAACATGGAGACGGTGCACATCGCCGCTTACTCGCATTTGCTCGACACGATCGGCATGCCCGAAAGCGAGTATAGCGCCTTCCTCCAGTACAAGGAGATGAAGGACAAGCACGATTACCTGAGCACGTTCGGCGTCGAAAATGACGAGGACATCGCCAAGACGCTCGCCATGTTCGGCGGCTTCACCGAGGGGCTGCAATTGTTCGCCTCGTTCGCGATGCTGATGAACTTCCCGCGCTTCAACAAGATGAAGGGCATGGGCCAGATCGTCAGCTGGTCGGTCCGCGACGAGAGCCTTCACTGCGAAGGCATCATCAAGCTCTTCCACACCTTCGTGAAGGAACGCGACTGCCTGACCAAGTCGGTCAAGAACGACATCCGCGACATCTGCCACCAGACCGTCGCGCTCGAGGATGCGTTCATCGAGCTCGCGTTCGAAATGGGGCCGATCAACGGCATGAGCCCCAAGGAGATCAAGAAGTACATCCGCTACATCGCCGACTGGCGCATGGGCCAGCTTGGCTTTGCGCCGATCTTCATGGTCGACGAGCACCCGCTGCCCTGGCTCGCGCCGATGCTCAACGGGGTCGAGCACGCCAACTTCTTCGAAACCCGCGCGACCGAATATTCGAAGGCGGCGACCCGCGGCGACTGGAACAGCGTGTGGGACAGCTTCGACCGCCGTCAGAAGGCCAAGGGCGAAGCGGCGGCGAATGATGCTGCTGCGGGCGTCGGCGATGGGCCGGATATGTTTGAGGCCGCTGGAGTCGCGGCTGAGTAGCTGCTCCACCAATGCCGATCATCTCCATCTTCTTCGGCATCGTCATTCGAATGTATCACGACGATCATCCGCCGCCGCACTTTCACGCGTCGTATCAGGGCTTCGAAGCGTTCGTCGGAATTGCCGATGGTGAGATCATCTACGGCAGTCTCCCGAAGAAAGCGGCGCGTATCGTCAGACAATGGACGCTGGACCATCATGACGCCCTCATGGCAAACTGGACACGCGGCGAAGCGTTGATGCCGATGGAACTTATCCCAGGAGCCGATGTCGATGATTAAGCTCATTGCGATTTCTGTGCTTGGAGACGCGCGGCTCGCGCTGACATTCAGCGATGGAAGCAGCGGCGTATGGTCGGCCGCAGACATCATTGCCCGCGACACCGAGCTTACCCGCGCGCTGTCCGACGCAAGCTATTTTGCCCGTGTGTTTATCGAGGGCGGGGCGCTTGCGTGGCCAAACGGCCTCGAGCTCTCTGGCCACAGTCTTCACCAAAAGCTGGACGCAGCTGGCCAGCTGCATAGGCAAGCGGCATGAACCGGGCAGTCGCAGCGGAACGATAGATTGCACCTGTCGGCAGTTTCTGATCTCCTGACGCGAACAGGAGAGCAGGGATGGCTTGGAAGGAAGCAGTTGAAGCGGCGGTCAGGCGGGAAGCTGCAAAGAGCTCTAATGGCGTGTTCACTCGCCAAGACCTTCTCGCGAACGAGCAGCGCCGCATAGAGTCGGATTGTGACGGTGGTGGCGAGACACCGGGACAAACGATTAGTCGCTGCCTGCAGGAACTCGAATCCGACGGAGTGATCCGGTTCGTTGATGGGCAGGGGACGTACCAGCTAAACAACTGAAAAAGATCGAGTTTCGTTCTTGATCATCTCTGGAATTCGATCAACTCTCGGCTTCGTGGGAGCGCCGAGATGATGCTCGATAGGATTCCAGAAGACATCAGACCGCACAGTCGCGTGATCGTCGAAAGTGATTGTTGGCTCATCGGCGTACCACTCTCACCCCATGCAATGCGTGCGCCTTCGAGGATCAGTCCGGCACCGGCACCGGCACCGGCGCTGCGGTCCTTATTGTGAAATGGCTATTCGCCGAGCAGGATCTGACGTACTGGAATCTGTCCATGCATCGCTTCTTCAGCGGCTGGCTGGTCGAGGAGGGCGGGCTTTCGCTCGAGGAGCTGTGGCCGGTGTGGATGAGCGGCGGTCCCGGCGGATGCGATTACGCCACCCATTTGCTCAGCTGGTGGGCGCGCAAGTTCACATCTGACAAATACGGAACAGCAACCACCCATTGGTCAAAGCTTCAGGAGCGTATCGCTCGCGGGGTTGGCGCACCCTGCCCGCTTATCCTGATTGGGCTCCCGCCCAACATTATCGATATGAGCTGCTGATCGTCGCTTTTGCCGCGCCGCCCGCCCCTCACTTCCAACCCCAATAGCCTCCCCGCCCCCTTCGTGGCATAGCGTACGCCTGTAAGCACGACGCCGGGGGGCATCGAACATGGTCGCGGGATTGGGACGCAGGGCGCGAAACCTGCAGGAAATGGGCGCCAACTTCGCCGTCCAGGGGACCGAGGTCGATCCGGCCTACCGCGCCTATGAGCCGCTGCCGGGCGACGTCTTTATCACCTGCTGGGCCAAAAGCGGCACGACCATGATGCAGCAGATGTTCCACCAGCTGCGGATGGGCGCGGCGACCGGCGCCGGCGACATGGATTTCGACGACATCAGCCGCATGACCCCGTGGGACGACACCGCGCGCTTTTGCGGGACCGACATGATGCAGGCCCAGCGCGCCGCCCCGCGCGGGTTCAAGTCGCACCGCGAATATGAACGGCTCCCGCCCGGCATGCGCTACGTCGTCACGCTGCGCGATCCGCGCGAGACCTATCTTTCAATGCACCGCTTCTTCAGCGGCTGGCTGGTCGAGGAGGGCGGGCTTTCGCTCGAGGAGCTGTGGCCGGTGTGGCTGAGCGGCGGTCCCGGCGGGTGCGATTACGCCACCCATTTGCTGAGCTGGTGGGCGCGAAAGGATCAGCCCGACACCCTGCTCGCCACCTATCGCTGGGCCGCGGATAACCGGCCGGCAATGATCCGCCGCCTCGCGGACTTCGTCGGCCTGCCGCTCACCGATGAGCTCATGGGCATGGTCGATCGCATGACCAGCCGCGAATATATGCACGCGCACAAGGACCGGTTCGACGACGCTTTGCTGTCCGGCGCCCTGGCGAACAAGGTCGGCATCCCGCTCGACGGCGATTCTTCGAAGGTCCAGGCCAGGCCCAGCGATCCGAGCGTGCTGCCGCAGTCGGTGGTCGCGAAGATCGATGCGATGTGGGCCGAGCGCATCGCGCCGGTGACGGGGCATGCGGACTTCGCCTCGCTCGCCGCGGAGCTTGATGCGCGGGGGTGACCAGACTCGCGGTCGAATGCGGGCCCTTTACCTCCCTGCAACCAAGGTCGTGGCACTCTTCAGGGATGCGCAGGAAGCAAGATCTGGCAGTCGCGGTCGTCCTGTTCGCCGGAGTCGGCGCTTACGTCGGCTGGTCGTTGCCGCCGGCGCTGTTCCAGTCAGATGAGCAGCGGACCCAGATCGAGCAGAGCGTCAGCTACTCTGGCTGCAATGAGGTCCGCGCCGCCGGCAGGGCGCCGCTTTACGCGGGCGAGCCGGGCTATCGCAGCGAGATGGACGGCGACGGCGACGGCATCGCCTGCGAACCCTACCGCTGACGTCATGCTGAACTTGTTTCAGCATCCATAGTCGAGAAGTACGCCAGCTTTCACGGACATGGACCCTGAAACAAGTTCAGGGTGACGGTCTCTCTCCCCCGCGGCTCCGCGCCCTCGCGCAAAAAAACTCTGTCCTACAGCACGGCGCAGTCAGGTGACCTTCGCGCGCATTTGCGACTTGATCGAGATTAGGGCGATCGAGGCGGCTGTGTTAGAAGGGCAAATCGCACGGATTTGTATTTCGTAAGCCTGTGCGACTGAGAGACCCCCAAATCGGTTCATATCGAGGGCGCGCTCCCGCTTACCGCCCGGAGCGACCCTCATGGATCTCGACTATCTTCACCTGCGCCGCGGCAAATTGCCGACGCCGGACGCCCGCGCCTCGTCCGAACGCTCGCGCAACGTCCAGAGCGCCCTATCGCGCGGCTATGTCGAGCAGACCGGCGAGCTTCGCCGCGTCCTCGCCGAGGAGCACCAAGCATGACCGGCAACGATAATCAGATCGACGAAGTGGAGCTTGCGCGGCTCGGCATCAGGCGCGTCGAAAAGCACGTCTTTCAATGGGGCGAATATCTCTACACCAACGTCGGCGACGCGCTTGCGGCCGCCCGGCAGGAGAAGAAGGCTTGAGCCGCGTCCTGTTCCTCAGCCTCAGCGAGAGCGAAGTCATCGCCAAGTGCCAGCATGAGAAGGTCGGCATTTCCGCGATCGAGAATTTGCCCGGCGGCGGCGTCCGCCTGGTCTGCATGAGCAGCGATGGCGCGGCGACGCTCAACCGGAAGCTCAAGTCGCAGCTGATCAAGGGCGATGTTAAGCGCGGGGCCCACCGGCCGGCGCAGCCGCTCTGGTAGGAAACCCGCTTCCGGGCCCTATTTCACGATCGTCGTGCTGATTCCGAAGAGGATGGCGTTGATCGCCAGCGCGAACAGCACGATGCCGATCACCCCGAACGCGATTTCCCATTCGCGCGTCTTGAAATCGACGTTGGCGAAGGGCCCGCGGCGCGGCTGCTGGTCGGGCGCGACATAGGGCGTGAGCGGCTCGCGCCGGATCGATCGGCGCGCCGGACGGGCGGCCGAATCCAGCTCGACGGTCTTCTTGCCGCTATTCTCGGTCTTCCACATGGCGACTTGTCTTAGGCGAAACAGGTTAGCGTCGGGTTAGCGACCGCAAAGGATTACAAGATTCGGCAACCTGCCCTACAGGGGCCGCCATGGCCGACCGCACTTCCGAGATCGAAACCCTCGAGCACCGCTTCATGCGCGCCTGGATCAATGGCGACGCCCGCACCCTCAAAAGCCTGACCGCGCGCGATTTCGTGCTGATGGTCGGCGCCCAGCCGCCGGTGATGCTCGATTATTCGAGTTGGGTGGATGCGGCCGGCAAGGGCTGGAGCTGCTCGGCCTATCGCTTTGGCACGGTCTATGTCCGCGTCCACGGCAATCTCGCCATTTTCGCTGCAGAGGCGGAGCTCGAATCGCGGCTTGCGCGGCTCGACTGGTCGGGGCCGGTGTGGATCACCGACGTCTGGCGGAAGAGCCGCGTGCGGCGGCGCTGGCGGCTCGCCGAACGGCAGATCACGCGTCCGGTGGTGGAAGCCTCGGTCGCCAAGGGGATCAAGGCGCTGCAGCTCTGGCGCTAGGGTTTGGCGACTGACTCCGTGGCCTTGGCGCGAGCGGCTTTCGCCAGCGCCGCGGCAGCCTCTGTCTTCTCCCTGGCTTCGCGCCGGGCCTTGGCCTCCAGGTACAGCTGATATTCGGTCTTCTGCGGGTCGGTGACGAACATCTGGCCGACATTGCCGCCGGTCGCAGCGCGCCGGGCCATGGTGGCGAGGACCATGCCGACCGCAATCAAATTGATGCTCGGCGTTCCGGTGCAGCCCCACGGACCGACGCTCTGGCAGGCAGTCGTGTCCTTGTAGCTCTCGGGAGACCTGGGACGAACGCTTTGCGCCCGCGCTTCGCGCTTTGCCTCCATGATGTCCGGGTTGATGCGATAGCCCTCGGTGCGCGGCGCGCAGACGACGATCTCGCGATCATTTTTCGGGCGCTGGTTGCGGCAGGCGTCCTGGGCCGCTGCCGACGAGGCGGTGACCTTTGGCTTGGGCGGCGCCGGCGCTACCGGGCCATAGGTCGCGGCGGGCGCGGCGAGGGCGATCAGCGCGAGCAGTGCCATCGGCTCATCCTGTGGCGGCCCGGCTTGCGATCCGCTGAACGGGCGCTCAGCGGTGCATTTCCTTCTGCGCTTCCTGGAACCAGCCCTTGGCTGCCATCCCGCGTTCCTGGGGCGCGACCTGGCGCGATGCGGGCTTCGCGTCGTGGACTGGCCATGCGGCAATCATGATCGCCACGGCCAAGACGCCGAGCGCGGCAATCAGCGCGACGAACGGCAGCGTGGACAACAGCATCCGCGGCGCTTCGGGCTCAGTTCGGTGACGTCTTGGCAGGCGCATGCCGCGGCTCGTCCGACGCCGCACCAGCCCATCGATATACTCGTTCGGCCCGGTCCATCGGCGCACCGAGGGCGCACTCAGCCGCTGCTCGTCCATAGGAGCAGAATCACCCTATTCCGGCCAAGTTTCAATGGCTTTGTAAAGTTCGCGAGCCGAGCTGGTCGGCCGGAGCGCCGATCAGTCGTCGATTGGCTCGCCGCCGGCTTCTTCCTCGAACAGGTCGGCGACCACATCGCCGTTAGCGCTGAGGCGCACCTGGTCGCCATCGACCGCCGCGACCAGGCCGCGGGGAATGTAATGGTGATGGTCCTGGTGGGCCATGCCGCTGTCGGCGCGGATAAGCTTGATGCGGTCACCTTCGACATGGTCGACGGTACCGATGTGGACGCCGTCGGCGCCGATCACTTCCATATGCTCGCGAATGTCGTCGAACCCGCTCATGCCGATGCTCCTTGCTGGTTTGTCGGCTTCATAACACATTTGACCCCGCCCCGGTTGCCGCGTCCGGCAATCCTGCTTAGTCGGCCAAGCCATGGCTGATGTCCGCACCAACCCCGAAGCACCGCCCTCCCCGACCCATGTCGCGATCCGCCGCGAGGATTATTGCCCGCCCGACTGGCTCGTGCCCGAGATCAAACTCGACTTCGACCTTGGCGCCGAACGCACGCTGGTCCGCGCGACGCTGAGCGTCGAGCGCAACGGCGAGCACGATCGCCCGCTCCGCCTCGACGGCGACGAGATCGAGCCGGTTTCCGTGAAGGTCGACGGCAGCGATGCGAATTGGCGGATGGATGGCCCCGCGCTGGTGATCGACATCGCCGGCGACCGCGCAACCGTCGAGACGGAGGTCGCGATCTCCCCCGCCGCGAACACCAAGCTGATGGGCCTTTATGCCTCGAACGGCATGCTCTGCACCCAGTGCGAGGCGGAAGGCTTTCGCCGCATCACCTTTTTCCCCGACCGGCCCGACGTGCTGTCGAAGTACCGGGTGCGAATGGAAGGCGACGCCAAGGCCTTCCCGATCCTGCTGTCGAACGGCAATTGCATCGCCAAAGGCCAAGGCGCCGACGGGCGCCACTGGGCCGAGTGGGAGGATCCCTTCCTCAAGCCCTGCTATCTGTTCGCTCTGGTCGCCGGCGACCTTCAGCCCAACCGCGACAGCTTCACCACCATGAGCGGACGCAAGGTCGATCTCGCCATCTGGGTCCGCGAAGCCGACCTGCCCAAGACCGCGCACGCCATGGCCAGCCTGAAGCTCGCGATGAAGTGGGACGAGGACGTCTACGGCCGCGAATACGACCTCGATCAGTTCAACATCGTCGCCGTGTCGGACTTCAACATGGGCGCGATGGAGAACAAGAGCCTCAACATCTTCAACTCGGCCTATGTCCTCGCCGACCAGGAAACCGCGACCGACGCCGACTTCGACAATATCGCCCGCGTCGTCGCCCACGAATATTTCCACAATTGGTCGGGCGACCGAGTCACCTGCCGCGACTGGTTCCAGCTCAGCCTCAAGGAAGGCTTCACGGTCTTCCGCGACCAGAGCTTCGGCGCCGACACGGGCAGCCCGGCGGTCAAGCGGATCGAGGACGTGCGCATTCTCCGCGCGGTCCAGTTCCCCGAGGACCAGGGGCCCCTCGCCCACCCGGTCCGCCCCGACAGCTTCATCGAGATTTCGAACTTCTACACGACCACGATCTACAACAAGGGCGCGGAGCTGATCCGCATGTTCCACACGGTGCTTGGGCCCGAGAAGTTCCGCATAGGCACCGACCTCTATTTCGATCGCCACGATGGCGAAGCAGCGACCTGCGACGATTTCGTCAAGGCACTCGAGGACGGCAGCGGAGTCGACCTCTCGGCGTTCAAGATCTGGTACAGCCAGGCCGGCACGCCAAAGGTCAAAGCGCGGCTCGATCACGATGCGGCAGCGAAGACCGCGACCTTGCACCTCGAGCAGCGCGTCGACCCGACTCCGGGCCAGCCGCTCAAGACGCCCATGCCGATCCCGCTGAAGACGGCGCTGATCGGCAACGAAAGCGGTACCGAGATTGCCCCCGAGCAGCTGATCCTGCTCGGTCAGGCCAGCCAGACCGTCACCTTCGACAACGTCGCCGAGCCGCCGCTACTTTCGATCAACCGCGGTTTCTCCGCGCCGATTATCGTCGATGCCGCACGCGCGCCGCATGAGCTTGAGAGGCTGGCGCAGGCCGATACCGATCCCTTCGCCCGCTATGAGGCGATGCAGGACATGATGATGCGCGCGCTGACCGCCGGCGCGCGCGGCGAGCGAGTCGATGCCGAGCCCGTCATCCGCGCGATCGGCGCGACGCTCCGCTCCAACTCGCTCGATCCCGCGTTCAAGGCCGAAGCCGTGCTGCTGCCGAGCGAAAGCGTGATCGCCGACCGGATGGAGGTGATCGACTCCGACGCCATCCACGAGGCGCGCGAGGGCCTCCGCAAGGGGATCGGCACCGCGCTCGCGGGCGAGCTGCTTGCCGCGCATTGGAGCGACGGGGTTTCCGGCGATGACCTTTCGCCCGCCGCCAAGGGCATTCGCCGCCTCCGTACGGTCTCGCTGGGGATACTTGCCGCCGCGGACCCGGTGCAGGCAGCGTCGCTGGCCAGGGCGCAGTTCGACGCGGCGGACAATATGACCGACCGCCAAGGCGCGCTCGGCGTCCTCGTGTCGCTCGACGTCCCCGAGCGCCAGGACGCGCTCGGCGCCTTTTACGCTCGCTTCCGCGACGATGCGCTGGTGCTCGACAAATGGTTCGCGCTGCAGGCGTCGGCGCAGCGGGCCGATACGCTCGACGAGGTGCTGAAGCTGACCAAACACCCCGATTTCAGCATGACCAACCCGAACCGGCTGCGCTCGCTGGTCGGCATGTTCGGCGGCAATAGCTGGGCGTTCAACCGGGCCGACGGCCGCGGCTACGACTTCCTGGCCGAGATGATCATCGCCGCGGACAAGCTCAATCCACAAATCGCGGCGCGGATGACCACGCCGTTCGGGCGCTGGCGCCGGTTCGAGCCGAACCGTTCGGCGATGATGAAGGCCGCGCTCGAGCGGATTGCCGCGACACCCGGCCTATCGAAGGACGTGTTCGAGCAGGTGACGAAGAGCCTCGCTTAGAGGCTTAGCCGCCGATCCACTTGGCGACGTCGAACGCCACCTGGTTGGCGGCGCGATTGAGCGCCGGCCCGACGCTGCGCCCGGTACCGTCCGAAGGCACGCTGGCCGTGAAGCGGCGGGTTTCGACGCGCGCTCCGCCCTGGGTCGAAAGCGACGCGTCATAGACCACGACCGCCTGGCGGGTGGCGGCGTCATAGCCGAAGCGCTGGAGCGCGCCGGTCACCTGCAACCCTGGGTCGAGCGTCGCCTGACTCGTGTCGAGGACGACGCGGCCGGTGGTCCGGCGCACGGTTTCCGAGACCAGGGCCTGGAACAGCCGATCGGGCGTATCGACCCACTGCAGCCCGGTCACATATTGGACGTCGGTCGGCGTCAGCTGGACCGGCACGCGCACCGTCCGCAGTTCCTTGGGCGTGGTCGGCGTGGCGATGGTCACCGCCTGGCCGGCATTGGCGCTGCGGCTGATCGCGCCCGGATCGGCCGCCTCCGTGGTCAAGGTCTGAAGCGTCAGCGGCGCCTTGCCGCCGCCGCCGAGCAGGCCGCCCAATGAACAGCCGGCAAGCGAGCTCGCCACCAGGATCGAAGCCGCAACTCTCGACAAGCGCATCATTTCTGTTTCCCTGGATTGTAGTCGGGCAGCTTTTCAGGCCCGAGCGCGCCGCCGATGCCCTGCTGGTTCACGCGATCGGATACCTGCTGGAGCGACTGCGTCAGCTCGCGCAGGTCCTTCACCAGCCGATTGGCCTGGGGCAAGGTCGACTTGCTGAAGTTCTGGACGCCGGGCCGGGCGTCGGTGATCATCGCGTTCAGATTATCGGTCGCCTGCTGCATCGAGGCGATCGCCTTGCGCAGGTCCTGCGCGGCCGGCCGGCCCTCCTCGGTCATCAAGCGATTGGTGTTGTCGGACAGTGCCGCGATGTTGTTGGCTGCCTTCGCGGCGTTTGCCGAGGCGACGCGGATTTCGCGAATGGTCTGCGCCATGTCGGGAGAAGCGGCGCGAAGCTGCTGCGTCGTGACATCGATATTTTCGAGGATGTCGGAGATCGAGTTCTGATTCTTGTCGCTCAAAAGCTCGGTCAGCCGCTCGGTCAGGCGCTGGATGCGGTCGATCAGCTCAGGCGCGCTCTGCAGGAGGGCGCCAAGCCCGCCTTCGCTCGACGGCACCACCGGGCAGCCCTGCGGGCCAAGCTGGCTGATCGCACGGCTTCCCCGCATTGCGCCGGTCAGCTGGATTTCGCTCACGCCGGTGAAGCCGACGCCGTGGATCTGCGCCGTCGTGCCCTGCAGCACGGGGGTCTGGTCGTCGACCTCGATCCGGACCCAGACGAACTCGGGCCGGTTGGGAAGCAGCGAGATCTTGCTGACCTGGCCGACCGGAACGCCCGAGAAGCTGACGTTGGAGCCCTTGTTCAAGCCGCCGACGCCGTGGCCGAAATAGACGTCGAAGCATTTCTTCGACGTGTTCGACAGCCCTGCGAGCCAGACGATGAACAACAGCACGCCGGCGAGGAGCGCGACCGTCACGGCCCCGACCATGATGTAGTTTGACCGTGTCTCCATCAGGCGGTGACCTCGTGCTCATAGCTTGCCGCCGCTGCACGTCCGCGCGGCCCGTTAAAATACTCTTGTATCCAAGGATGGTCCAAAGCCAATAGTTCCGGGATCGTTCCGACGCCCAGCACCTTCTTGTCGGCAAGCACCGCGATGCGGTCGCAGATCGAATGAAGGGTGTCGAGATCGTGGGTGATCACGAAAACCGTCAAGCCAAGCCGCTTTTGAAGCGACAGGATCAGCTCGTCGAAGGCGGCCGCGGCGATCGGGTCGAGCCCGGCCGTCGGCTCGTCGAGGAACAACAGCTCCGGATCGAGCGCGAGTGCGCGTGCAATGCCTGCGCGCTTGACCATGCCGCCCGACAGCTCGGAGGGAAACTTTGGCCCGGCGTCGGGCGGAAGGCCGCCCATCGCAATCTTGTAGGACGCAATCTCATCCAGCAGCGGCGGCGTGATGAAGGGAAAATATTCGCGGATCGGGACTTCGACATTCTCGGCCACGGTCAGGGTCGAAAACAAGGCGCCGTTCTGAAAGAGGATGCCCCAGCGGCGCCGGATATTCTTGGCCTCGTCCTCGGTCCGGTTGACCATGTTCTCGCCGAGCACCTCTATTTCGCCGGCGTCGGGGGTCTGCAGGCCAATGATCGAGCGCAGCAGCACCGATTTGCCCGTTCCGGAGCCGCCGACGACGGCCAGGATTTCGCCGCGGCAGACGGTGAGGTCGAGGTTGTCGTGAACCACCTGCTCGCCAAAGCTGTTGCGCAGCCCTTTGACGGTGATAACCGGGTCGCAGTCCTTCGGTTTCGTCATTTCCACCCGATCGAGCTGAAGAACACCGCGAAGACGGCGTCGAGAACGATGACGAGGAAGATCGACTGCACCACCGCCGTCGTGGTTCGCGATCCAACCTCCTCGCTATTGCCTTCGACCTGCATCCCCTGGAAGCAGCCGGCGAGCGCGATGATGAAGCCGAAAACCGGCGCCTTGATCAGCGCGATCCACAGGTCGGTCATCGGAATGACCTCCTGAAGGCGCTGGATATAAGTCATCGGCGGGTAGCCGAGTTCGAGCCAGACGAAGATTCCGCCGCCGAGGAGCGCGGTGACGATCGCCCAGAAACCGAGCAGCGGCATCATCAGGATCGACGCCATCATCCGCGGAAGCACCAGGGCCTCGACCGGCGAGACGCCAATCGTGCGCATGGCATCGATTTCCTCGGTGATCTTCATCGTACCGAGCTGAGCGGCGAAGGCCGATCCGGAGCGGCCGGCGACCATGATCGCGGTCATCAGCACGCCGAGTTCGCGCACGGTGATCCGGCCAATCAGGTTGATGGTGTAAACCTCGGCCCCGAACTGGGCGAGCTGGACCGCGCCCTGCTGTGCAATGACGATCCCGATCAGGAAGCTCATCAGCCCGATGATGCCGAGCGCGCGCACCCCGACCACGTCGAAACGGGTGACGACCGCATTGAGGCGAAAGCGCCGCGGCCGGCGGATGACGTTGGCAAAGCCGATCAGGGTCGCGCCGAAGAAGCCGAGCAGCCCGAGCAGCGTGCGTCCCGTCTCGGCGACCCATTCGCCGAGTTCCATGAGCGTTCGAGTAACGCCGCCGGCCTGCTCGGGATGGACGCGCGCGGGGTTGTCGAAATTGGCGACTTCCCGAAGCAGGCTGGTCTCGTCGCCGCTGGCGCCGATCAGCTTGGCGTGGCGGTCGCGAACGGTGCGATAGACGATCCAGGCGCCGACCGTGTCCATGCGCTCGACCTCCGAAAGGTCGATGGTCAGCGGATCGGGCAAGGCGTCGATTTCGCGCTGCGTTGTCGCCGCGCGCGTGATCGTCAGGGCCCCCGCGACGCGGTAGACCGCGCCGTCGCCCGTTTGATCGTCCGGATGCCCCTGTTCCACCATGTGAGCGGATTGATGCGCGAAATGGACCGGGTGAGCAAGTCGCCGGCCCTTCCCTGCCCTCGGGCTGGCGATTATGCCGCCAGGGGATGGCGAACGACGATCCGCACAAGAGCATGCGGGAGGCACAGGCGGACGACGCGCTGGGCGCTATCGTCTGGCGCGTGCCGAAGGAGCGGATCGCAGCGCTTGGCCTCTCCGCAGACATGCTGGCGGCGGCGAGCGCGATCGCTGGTGCGCTGACGTTCCTCTTGTTCTGGCGCGGCGATTTCTGGTGGGGGCTGCTGAGCGCCATCGCCTTCTTGGTCATCAGCCGCGGGGCGGCGGCGATGCTCATTCCGCTCGCCTGGTGGTGGGCCTGGTCGCGCGGCCTCGGCCCCGCCGGCCATCCGCTCGCCCCAGTCTACGGAATCATGGTGCTGTGGGCCGCGGCCGGCGGCGCCGCGGTCGACTTTGGGCTGCGCCGACTGTTCGAGCGGCGGTTCGGAGGGACGCGGATCGACGGATGGCGCAACTTCGATCGCGCCTTCGCGCCGACTGCGGCAGGTCCGACGCTGAACCTTGCGCTTCTGGCGCTGGGGCTGGTGGTGGGGCGGCCCGAAGCTGGGCTGGTGGTCGTCGCGTGGTGGACGATCACCACCATTTTCGTCCACGGCGTCAGGCTCGCTCACGCCACCGAGCTTGCGGTGCGCGGGACCAGGATTGAGCCGCGCCAATGAGCGATCTTGCCGTTTATGACATGGACAAGACCGTCACCCGCGGACCGACGTATGGCGCGTTCCTGCTGCACTGCGCCGTAAGGCGCACGCCGTGGCGCCTGCTGCTCCTGCCGCTCGTGATGGTGTCACTGGTACCTTATGCGCTTCGGCTGATCGACCGGGCGAAGCTCAAGGAAATCAGCCACCATTTGCTGCTCGGGCGAGTCCACCCGCGCGACCTGAAGCCGCTCGTCGAAAGCTTCGCCGACAAGCAGGTCGCGACGAATATCCGTCCCGGCGCGAGGCTCGCGATCGCGCGCGACAAGGCGCAGGAGCGGCGGCTGGTCCTCGCGACCGCCTCCTATCGGCTCTACGCCGAAGCGATCGCCCAGCGGCTGGGCTTCGACGACGTCATAGGCACCGGATCGATCATCGGCCTCGACGAGCGCGTCCACGCCACCATCGCCGGCGAGAATTGCTACGGCCCGGCCAAGCTCAGGATGATCGCCGACTGGGTTGAGAAATCAGGGCTGAAGGGCAAGCACGGCCACGTCCGCTTCTATTCCGACCATGTGTCCGACCAGCCGGCGTTCGAATGGGCCGACGAGCCCGTCGCGGTGAACCCGCATGGCAAGCTGCATCGTCTCGCGACCGAGCGCGGCTGGGCGGTCGAGGACTGGGGCTAAACCGCGTTTAGCGCGTTCGCGAAGTCGGCAATGAGGTCGTCCGGATCTTCGACGCCGATCGAAATCCGCACCAAATTGGGCGTGATGTCGAGCTGCTTCTTGCGCTCTTCCGGCACCGACAGATGGGTCATCGCCGCAGGCGCGCTGGCCAACGTCTCCGTACCGCCGAGGCTGACCGCAAGGTTGGCGATGCGCAGCGCGTCGAGGAAGGCGAACGCCTCCTTCTCGCCGCCCTTGAGATAGAGCGAGAAGGTCGAGCCCGCGCCGGTGCAATGGCGGGCGTAAATGTCCGCCTGGCGCGATCCTTCCTCGAGAAAGCCGAGGTAGCCGATCTTTTCGACCTTCGGATGGTCGCGCAGGAAGGCGCAGACCTTGGCCGCATTCTCGCCCGCGCGGCTCATGCGCAGCTCGAGCGTTTCGAGGCTCCTGAGCAGCATCCAGGCGGTGTTGGGATCGCAGATGGTGCCGATCGTGTTGCGCATCATGCGCACCTGGTTGATCAGCCCCTTCTCGCCGACCAGCCCGCCGGCGACGAGGTCGCTGTGCCCGCCGATATATTTGGTCAGGCTGTAGACCGAGAGGTCCGCGCCCTGCGTCAGCGGCTTGGCCCACAGCGGCCCCAGGAAGGTGTTGTCGATGGCAATCGGCGGCTTGTCCCCACCGGCGAAGGCGGCGTCGCGCGCGGCCGCGACGGCCTCGACGTCGACCAGCATGTTGGTCGGGTTCGCCGGGCTTTCGAGATAGATGAGGCTGACGCGCCCCTTCTCCCTGCCGCGAGCGATCGCGTCATCGATCTCCGCGCGCGTCCCGCCCGAGGGAAAATCGACCCAGTGAACCCCGAACTGGCCGAGGATCTTGGCGATCAAAGTCTCGGTCGCGGCGTAGAGCGGGCCCGAATGAACGACGCAGTCGCCGGGCCGGACGAAGGTCAGCAGAAGCGTCGCGATCGCCGACATTCCGCTCGAGAAGGCCAGCGCATCATCGGCCTCCTCCCACAGCGCCAGGCGATCCTCGAGGATCTCCTGGTTGGGTCCGTTGAAGCGCGAATAGATGAGGCCTTCGGCACCGCCGGGGCGCTTGCCGGTGACGCCTTCGAAGAAGCGCTTGCCGGCCGCCGCATTCTCGAACACGAAGGTCGAGGTGAGGAAGATCGGCGGCTTCAACGACCCTTCGCTGAGTTCGGGGTCGAAGCCGTAGCCAAGCATCAGCGTCTGGGCCTTAAGCTTGTGGTTGCCGATGGTCGTCGGCGACGGCTTCGGCGGCCGATGCTGCGGCGAAGCGCCGCTGATATCGTCTTCGTTGGTGGGCAAAGTGTCTCTCCTTGGGTGGGCGCTAGGCCCGGACCCTTGTCGCGGTCAATCGGGCAGCGCGACCGCGCTCAGCTGGCGGCCGTAATCGGCTTCGCCGCGATGGGTCGCGCGGCGGTAGCTGTAGAAGCGGCCTGCGTCGGCATAAGTGTCCAGATGGAGCGCTTCGACCTCGCCGATCCGGGCCGCGAGCAGGCGATGGACGACGTAGCGCGGCAGGTCGAAATGCGGCTTGCCGGCCGGGCCATCGGCGAAGAAGCGCGCATTGCCGCCGTCGTCATCGAGGAAGCGCGAGCGAAAGGCGTCATCGACCTCGTAGGAAGCGGGGCCAATGCAGGGCCCGACCGCCGCGCAAATCCCATCGCGGGTCGCGCCGAGCCGCTCCATCGCGGCGATGGTCGAATCGGTCACTCCGGCGAGCGCCCCCCGCCAGCCAGCATGGGCCGCGCCGATCACACCGGCGTCCTCGTCAGCGAACAGAACCGGCGCACAGTCCGCGGTGAGGATTCCGAGGAGCAGTCCGGGGCGGTCGGCGACCATCGCGTCGGCGTGCGGGCGCTGGTCCTGCGACCACGGGCGCTCGGCAAGCACAGCGTCGGCCGAATGGACCTGGTGGACCGTGACGAGCTCCGCCCCGGAGGCAAGCGCGGTCACTGCCAGCCGCCGGTTCTCGTCGATCGCGGCGCGATCGTCCTTGCTGCCATAGCCGACGTTGAGCCCCGCCAGTTCGCCGCTCGAAACGCCGCCCTTTCGCCCGAGGAAGCCGTGCGGCAATGCGCCGAGGCAGCCGGCGCGGATGACTTCGACGCCGCTCACAGCGTCAGCCGCATGATGATGTCCTCATCGGCGTGGTTGCCGACCATGAAGGAATAGCTCCCCACCGGCTCGAACCCGTAGCGGTCGTAGACCCTCCGGGCGCGGTGATTGTCGACATAGACGGTGAGGTAGATCTCATGCACGCCGCGCGCCTTCGCTTCGCCGATCGCCCAGTCCATCAGCACCGGCGCGATTCCCCGCCCATGCCAGGTCTTGTCGATGTAGATTTGGCGCAGCTCGAGCCGGTCGGCGCGGCTGTCGACCGGGACGCTCGGGGGTCCGAGCTTCACGAATCCGGCCAGCTGTCCGCCCTCCTCGGCAAGCAGCCAGCCGTAGCTCAAATCGGCAAATTCCTCGGCCCAGGCCTCCGGCGTGAAGTCCGCGAAAAAGAGCGAAAGGTCCTCGGGCTTGTAGAGGTGCGCGAAGGTGTCGGTGAAGCTCGAGCGGAAGAGGGCGTCGATCGCGGGCAAGTCGGCGGCAGTCGCGGGGCGATAGGCGATGGTCATGCGAAGCCCGCGGGCGCGGGCCAGTCGGGCGAGTGGACGCCAATCACCTTGAACAGGCCGCCCATCTGGTCGGGCGAGGTCAGGCGGTCGAGCGCGGCGACGATTTCCCCGGCGCGGCCGGAATGGGTGCGGGCGAGCGCGTCGGCGCGGGCGGCTATGCCGAGGCGCTGAAGCCAGTCGCCCTGCGTCGCCAGCGGCGTCACCGACGCGCCGGCGGTGCGCGCAGCCTCCGCAACCGTTTCGAAATCGACGTGGGCGGTCAGGTCCTGCTCGCCGGGCCGGTCGAGCACCGGGGCGAAGCGATGCCCGCGCAACGCCTGGAGCGTGTCCCCCGGGGCGCTGCGCGCGTGGCCATAATCGACGATCAACGCTGCTCCCCCATTTTCCGCGATGGCCCTGGACATGCTCGTGACGGCCCGATCGCGTGCCGGCGATGTCTCGACGATCTCGCCGTCGCGGTCAAAGGCGAGGCCGCCGGCGATATACTCCACGCGCCGCTCGATCCGCGCGACATGCTGCCGGATGGGCAGCGCATCGAGGAATTCGTTGGCGGCGAGCAGCAGCGGCTTGGCCGGAAGTTCGTCGATGGTGTCGTGCCAGATCGCATCGGGCACTAGCATGCCTTGCGCCTCGCGCAGCGCCGGGCTGGTCTCCACCAGATGCACTTCACCCGCGAACCCGACCGAGCGCATCACGCGCAGCGCGTCGGCCGCCAGCGTTCCGCGCCCGGGTCCGAGCTCCCCATAGATCGCGTCGGCAGGCGATCCCGCCCGCCGCCAGCATTCGGCGAGGGCCGCGCCGACCAGCTCGCCGAACATCTGGCTGATTTCGGGTGCCGTTGTGAAGTCGCCCGCAGCGCCGAGCGGATCGCGGGTCGCGTAATAATAGGTATTGCAGGCTTCCATATAGGCTTCGACGCTGATCGGGCCGCTGCTGCGGACTCGTTCGATCAGCGCCCGCTCAAAGGGTGTCAGGCGACGCTCTCCGTTCCCGCAATTGGCTCGATGCGGGCCCGCCGCTTGTTCGCGGTCAGCATGAAGTAGAGGCCAAGCAGGATCATCGGCAGCGACAGCCACTGGCCCATGTGCAGGCCCGTGGCCCGAGTGAAGGCGACCAACTGGTTGTCGGGTTCGCGGATGAACTCGATCGCGAAGCGGAAGATGCCGTAGAAAAAGAGGAAGGCGCCGACGAGCTTGCCCGGCTGGTAGCGGGCGTCGGTCTTCCAGAACATCCACCACAGGATGAGCCCCAGGACCAGGCCTTCGAGCCCCGCTTCGTAAAGCTGGCTGGGATGGCGCGGCGCACCGATGATCAGCTCCGGATTGCCGTTCGGAAGCACGCGCCCGGTCTGCTCGACGAATCGCACCGCCCAGGGAACCGTCGTCGCCGCCCCCCACAATTCCTGGTTCACGAAATTTGCGAGGCGGCCAAGGAACAGGCCGAAGGGGACGCAGCACGCGATATAATCGTGGATACGCAGCCAGGAGAGCTTCTCCTTGCGCGCGAAATAGACGATCCCGAGCGAGGTCCCGACCATCCCGCCGTGGAAGGACATGCCGCCGTCCCACAGCTTCACGATTTCGATCGGGTGCTGAAGATAGTTGGCGAGATTGTAGAACAGGACATAGCCGATGCGGCCGCCCAGGATCACACCCAGCGCGGCATAGAAGACGAGGTCGTCGGAATGACGGCGCGACATCGGCGCGCCCGGCTGCTTCAGCAGGCGCAGCAAGTACCAATAGCCGACGAAGATGCCGAGCAGGTAGGCGAGGCTGTACCAGCGCAGGTCGAACGAACCGATGCTGAGCGCGACCGGCGACAGGCCGAGGTCGGGGAAGCTCGTGAAACGGGAGTAATCGGCGGGTTGCAAGGACTTCCCCATCAATGATCAGCGCCTCATAAGGCGGGGTTGAAGAAAGGCAAAGGAGGGGCAGGGACGGATCATGCCGAGCGAGCTCGACCGGCGATATGACGATGTGCTCGCCGAGCTGGTGGCGCCCGGCGGCCGCCTGATCCTCGCGCGTGACGAGCAGGGTCGTGCGATCGTCGACAACTTCCCGGCCACGCTTCCTTCCCTGTTCCGAACGTTCTGCGCGCTGAACGCCGCCAATGAGGCAGTGGTTGCGGGGGACGAGCGGCTGACCTTCGCCGATCTCGACCGGATTTCCGAACGGCTCGCGCATGGCCTCGTCGCAAGAGGGGTGGCCAAGGGCGACCGCGTCGGCATCGCCATGCGCAACTGCCCGGCATGGATCGTCAGCCACATGGCGATCGTCAAAGCCGGCGGCGTCGCGACCCTGCTCAATGGGTGGTGGGAGCCGCATGAGCTCAAGCATGCGCTGGAATTGACCGAGCCGAAGCTGGTGCTTGCCGACATTGCCCGGGCGTTCCGCATTATCTCAGCCTGCCCCGACTGCGACGTCGTGACCTTGCTGATCGAGCGGCCGGTGGAAGAAGCCGTCGCCGATTTGCTCGACGGCCCCGACGGGCAAAGCCTGCCCGAGGTCAGCCCGGAGGATGATGCGACGATCCTGTTCACCTCGGGCTCGACCGGCGAGGCCAAGGGCGCGCTGTCGACGCACCGCGCAGTGACTACCGCGACCTACACCTACGCCACGGGCCTGATGGTGATGCTGGGCCTCCTCACGGAGGAGAATCGCGCGCCCAAGAGCCCGCCGCGCACCCTGCTGAGCGTGCCCTTGTTCCACGTCACCGGCGAAGTGCCGGTGATGCTCAACAGCTTCGTCGTGGGTCGCTGCATGGTGATGATGGCCAAGTGGGATCCGGGCGAAGCGCTGCGGCTGATCGAAAAGGAGAAGGTCACCTATTTCGTTGGCGTGCCGACGATGAGCCTTGAGCTGATGACCCATCCCGACCGGCACAAGTACGACCTTTCTTCGCTGACCGACATTGCCGCGGGCGGTGCGCCGCGCCCGGTCAGCCATGTCGAGCGGCTGCGCGAGGAATTTCCACTGGCCAAGCCCGCGCTCGGCTACGGGCTGACCGAAACCAACGCCGTTGGCTGCCACAATTTCTGGGGCAATTATGCGGCCAAGCCCGGCTCCACCGGGCGCGCCCACAAGCCCTATGTCGAGCTCTCCATCCTCGGTCCAGGCGAGCTTCCGCTGCCGCCCGGTGAGGCGGGCGAGATCGGCATCCGCAGCGCCGCCAATATCAGTGGCTATTACCGCAACCCGCAGGCCACCGCGGCCCTGTTCACGCCCGACGGTTTTGTCCGGACCGGCGACGTCGGTTACCTCGACGAGGACGGGTATCTCTTCATCATCGACCGCAAGAAAGACATCATCATCCGCGGCGGCGAGAATATTTCGGCGGCCGAGGTCGAAGCCGCCTTCTACGCCTGCCCGGCAGTCGGCGAGGTGAGCGTGTTCGGCGCGCCCGATGAGCGGCTGGGTGAAGTGCCCGTAGCTGTCATCCACCCCCGCGACCCGATCGACGAGAAGCAATTGCTCGCCTTCCTCGACGGCCGCATCGCCAAATTCAAAATCCCCGCGCGCTTCATCTTTTCGGACGAGCCGCTGCCCCGGCTCGGCACCGGCAAGATCGATCGCCGCGCGCTGAAGTCGCAGTACTCGCGTTGAAGCTCGACCGACGGACGGTGCTGATCGGCGGCGGCACAGGCGTCGGCCTGGTGGTCGCCTTCGCGCTTTGGCCTCGTCACCTCGGTAGCGAGCTCGCAACGCAAAAAGGCGAGCAGACGTTCGGCAATTTCATCAAGGTCGGGCGCGACGGCCGGGTGACCGTCGCCGTGCCCCAGGCCGAGACGGGCCAGGGCGCGTGGACCGCGCTTCCGCAGATCGTCGCTGATGAGCTCGGCGCGGCGTGGGAATCGGTCGGGGTCGAGCCCGCGCCCGCCGGCAAGGCCTACGCCAACCCGCTCGCCAAGGCCGAGGGCTGGCCCAAGGACGCCCGGATCACGGCCGAGGCGACCTCGGTGAGGGCGTTCGAGCAGCCGCTGCGTGAAGCAGCGGCGGTGGCTCGCGAAATGCTCGTCGGCGCTGCAGCCGACCGCTGGAATGTCAGCCCAGGTGATTGCGAGGCGGCGGACGGCTTCGTCCTCAATGGCGCCCGCACTTTCACCTTCGGCGAACTGGCGGAGGAGGCCGCAACGCGCACGCCCCCGCTGTCGCCAGTCCTCCGCCCGTCGGAAAAGTCGCGGCTCGCCGGTAAGCCGCTGCCGCGGCTCGACGGGCCGGCCAAGGCCGACGGCAGCCTGCGCTTCGCCGCGGACGTGCGGCTGCCAGAAATGCTGTTCGCCGCAGTCCGTGCGGCGCCTCCAGGAGGACGGCTGCAGGGCTATGGGCGCGGACCGTTCAACGGAGTCCGCCACATCGCCGCGCGAGACAATTGGATCGCGGTCGTCGCCGACAGCTGGTGGACCGCCGAGCAGGCGCTGAAAGCCGCCAATCCGCAATTCTCCGGGACGCGGAGCGCGGCCGACCTCAGGCCCCTGTTCGATTCGGCGCTGAGCGAAGGCGATGCCGAGACGTGGTTCGAGCGCGGCGACTATTCAGGCGTAACCCGCGGCTCGCGCACGCTTGCCGCCACTTACTACGTCGCGCCCTCGCAGCATCTGGGGCTCGAACCGTTGAGCGCGACCGCGCGGGTTAGCGGCGGGGCGCTCGAGGTCTGGGCCGGGAGCCAGGCGCCGAGCTTCATCGCCGACGCGCGGCTCTATCCGATGCCCGGCGGCGAGCCTGCCGGCCGAGCGCTCGAAGCCGATGCCGTGCCTTATGCAATTGAGTTGGCGCGCGAGCTGAAGCGGCCGGTGCAGGTCATGCTGTCGCAGGCCCAGGGTCAGAACCACGACCGGATCGCGCCGGGTGCGCTGGCGCGCATGAGCGCGCTCCCGGGCGAGGGCGGCCTCAGCGCCGCCTGGGCCATGCGGGTCGCGACGGCCGACGGACTGGGTGCGGCGCTGGAACGGCTGTCGGGCGAAAAAAGATCGAGCAAGACCGACGCCGCCCCGCCCTATGCTTTCCCGAACGTGCGCATCGAGGGAGTTCCCGTCGAGCTGCCCTTTGCGCCCGGCTACATGCGCGGCTCGCCCCAGCGCGAGCTTACCTTCTTCACCGAGAGCTTCATGGACGAGCTGGCCCACGCCGCGGGCCTCGAACCGCTGTCGCTGCGCATGGCGCTGCTTGGAAAGAATGGCCGGCTCGCGCGGTGCCTCCAGGCGGCGACCCGGCGCGCGCAATGGGATGGCGGCAGCCGCGGCAGCACCATGGGCATTGCCGGCGCTTCGGCCTTCGGCTCGCACATCGGGCTGGTCGCCGATGCGACGATTGGCCCGGACCAGCGCGTCAGCGTCCAGCGGCTCGTGGCTGCGGTCGATTGCGGACGGGTGATCAACGCCAGCCTGGCCGAGCAGCAGGTCGAAAGCGGGCTCATCTGGGCGCTCGGCCAGGCCACCATCGCTTCGCCCGAATGGGTCGCCGGAATGCCCCGGGCACGGTCTTTTGGCGGTCTTGGCCTGCCGCGGATCGGTGACATTCCCGAGATCGTGGTCGAAATCATTCCAAGCAGCGCCGCGCCGGGCGGCCTCAATGGGCTTAGCACAACCGTGCTCGCGCCCGCCGTCGCCAACGCCATCTACGCCGGCACGGGCAAGCGGATGCGCACGCTCCCGTTCGACCCTATGGCCGTGTCATGACCAAGCCAGAGGGCCATCCTCCCGTCGCTGACGCGAAGATCGGCGTGCTGCTGATCAACCTCGGCACGCCGGACGCACCTGAAGTGCGCGCGGTCCGCCGCTATCTCGCCGAGTTCCTGAGCGACCGGCGAGTGATCGAAATCCACCCCTTTGCGTGGAAGCCGATCCTCCACGGAATCATCCTTCGCACGCGGCCGCGGAAGTCCGCGGAGGCCTACAACCAGGTCTGGACCAACGAAGGCTCGCCGCTGCGGGTCATCGCCCAGCGCCAGGCGAGCGCGCTGCGCAAGCGCCTGCCCAAGTTCAGCGTCCATTACGCCATGCGCTACGGCCACCCCGGGATCGCCGCGGCAATCGAGAACATGATCGCCGAAGGCTGCACGCGCATCCTCGCTGCGCCGCTCTATCCGCAATATTGCGCGGCGACGACCGCGACCGCCAATGACGCCGTCTTTGCCGTGTTGGGCAAGATGCGGGTCCAGCCAGCGCTTCGGACGCTCCCGCCCTATTATGACGACCCGCTCTACATCGACGCGCTTCGGGCGCATTTGTCGCGCCAGCTCGCTGGGCTCGACTTCACGCCCGATCGCCTGCTGCTGAGCTTCCATGGCATGCCGAAAAGAACGCTGGAGCTCGGCGATCCCTATCACTGCCACTGCCAGAAGACCGCGCGGCTCGTGGGCGAAGCGCTCGGCCAGGAGGTCGATATCGCCTTCCAGTCGCGGTTCGGTCGAGCCCAATGGCTCGAACCGGCGACCGACGCGGTGCTTGCAGCGTATCCGGGCCAGGGGGTGAAGAGCGTCGGCATCGCTGCGCCGGGCTTTTCCGCGGATTGCATCGAGACTCTGGAGGAGCTTGGCATCCGCGGGCGCGAGACCTTTCGCAAGGCGGGCGGCGAGCGCCTCGCCCTGCTCGATTGTCTCAACGATTCGCCCGAAAGCATCGAAATGCTGGAGCGCCTGATCGCCCGCGAACTTGCAGGCTGGCTCCCGCAGCAATAAGCGCGCCCTCGAAGAAGAGGAGAGATTTATGGCTCGAGTGGCAATCGTCACTGGCGGCACGCGCGGCATCGGCGAAGCGATCAGCGTCGCCCTTAAGGAGATGGGCATGCAGGTCGCGGCGAACTACGCTGGCAACGACCAGCGCGCGCGTGAATTCAGCGAGCGCACCGGCATCGCCGCGTTCAAGTGGGACGTGTCGGATTACGAGGCCTGCCAGGAAGGCGTGCGCCAGGTCGAGGCCGAGCTCGGGCCCGTTGACGTCCTCGTCAACAATGCGGGCATCACGCGCGACACCACCATGAAGCGCATGGACCAGCAGAAGTGGCAGGAGGTGATCGACACCAATCTCGGCGGTTGCTTCAACATGGCCAAGGCCGTGTTCGAAGGCATGCTCGGCCGCGGCTACGGACGCATCGTCAACATCGGCTCGATCAACGGGCAGGCGGGCCAGTACGGCCAGGTGAATTACGCCGCCGCCAAGTCGGGCATCCACGGCTTCACCAAGGCACTGGCGCAGGAAGGCGCTCGGGCCGGAGTTACGGTCAACGCCATCGCGCCGGGCTATATCGATACCGACATGGTCGCTGCGGTGCCCGAGGACGTGCTCGGCAAGATCGTCGCCAAGATCCCGGTCGGGCGGCTTGGCCAGGCGAGCGAAATCGCCCGCGGAGTCGCCTTCCTGGTCGACGAGAATGCGGGCTTCGTCACCGGCTCGACGCTGTCGATCAACGGCGGCCAGCACATGTATTGATGGGGCCGGATTACGCCCCGCCAACCAAGCGATCGGTGCTGATCGCCGGACACCAGACCTCGATCAGCCTGGAGCCGATGTTCTGGCAGGCGCTGGAGGCCGCGGCCAAGGCGCGCGGCACTCCGGTGAACGCGCTGGTCGCAGAGATCGATGCAGCGCGGCTCGATGCCGCCCGGCCGCCCAATTTGACGTCAGCGATCCGCCAGTGGCTGTTCAGCGGCGGCGAGGACGGCGGCGGCGAAGCGGGGGTGTGAGTCCGGCGCTTCGGCCATGAACAGGGCCGGCTCGATCAGCTCGAGCTCGATCACCAGCAGCTCGCCGTCATTGCCGACCACGAGGTCGACGCGGGCGTAAGTCGTGCGCGCCGGCGCGGCGGCCAACGCCGCGAGAGCAAGGTCAATCGAGCCCTCCGGCGGGTCGGCGCGCCGGATGATTCCGCCCCATTCGGGCTGCACCCGGAACTCGCCCGGACGAGGGACCTTGCTGACGCAATGGCTGAAGGCGCCGTCGAAGAAGATCAGGGAATATTCGCCGCTCGAGATGATGTTGCCGAGCCAGGGCTGGACCAGCATCCGCCAGCCGCGAACCTCTTCGGGCAACCTGTCCGCCGCGCCCAGCCGATGCGTCCCGAACGCGCTGGCCGAAATCGCCGGTTTCACGACCAGCTCAGACGTTCCGAACTGCTCGCGAGCGTCGGCCAGATGCTCGTCCGAAAGCGCATCGAACGCGAGCGTCGGGACCGTATCGATCCCCTTTTCCCCAAGCTCGGCGAGATAGGCCTTGTCGCCATTCCAGCGCAGCACCGGCACCGGATTGACGATCCTGAGGCCCGCCTGTTCCCAGCGTTCAAGCTGGGCGAGCCAGCGCGGATATTCCTTGTGATAGCCCCAGGCGACAAGCGGCAGAACGAGATCGTAGCCGGTCAGTTCCTCGTCGGAGGTCCAGCGTACCGCCTCGACGCTCGCGCCCGCTTCTCGCAGCGCCTCGGCCTGCGGCTCGAACGCCCAGCGCCAGTCGATTTGATAGTCCGCCGGCGGGACCAGGAAGGCGAAGCGCAAAGCCCTTAGCGTGCGAGCAGGATGCGGGCCTGTCCCGCGATCTGCGCCAGCATCGAAGCGCTGACATGGCCTTCGGCGCGCGCGCGGGTGACGAGCTTTCGGAACTGGTCGATGCGCTGCTGCTGCTGCGTGATCCACTGGTCGACCGCCGTTTCCGGATCGCCGCCCTTCCGGCGCGTCAGGAATTCGATGCGCAGCTGTTCGAAATCGCGGGCGAGGCCGGCGGTCAGCAGCCGCTCCCACTGATCGGCGGGGACGAAGCGCGCCACCTGCTGCTGGGCCCAATCGAGGCCGAGCGCTTCGCCAAGCCTGGTGTAGGCGCGGGTGAGCGCGAGCTCGTCGATCTTGCGGTCGTTGGCGAGCGCCGCAATCCCGAACACGCCATCGAGCTCGTAGAGGCGGACCAGGCCGCGAACGATGTCCTCGCTCGCGCCAAGCGCGATCAGCCGGTCACGCCGCGCCGCGGCTTCGTTCCGCACCTCGGAGCGGATGAGCTTGGTCGCCGCGACGCCGATCTTGCGTACTCCGGGCTCGAGCTGGAGGCAGAGCGCGTTGACCGCGCTTTGGCCGCTGGCTGCGCGAAGAACATCGGAAAGGTGCGAGCGAATGCTGGCCGCGGCGATGGTGAACAGCTCGATGCGCACCGTCTCCGGCAGATCGTCCTCCTCGATCTCGGCCCACAGGCGGTCGAGGTCGAGCAGCCGCTCGGCGACCAGGAACGCCGCGACCACCTGGTGAAGCGAGGCGCCTTCCTCCTCGGTGAGGTCGAAGGCGACGCCCGGGCCAAGGCGGTTGACGAGGCGGTTGGCGACCTTGGTGGCAATGATCTCGTTGCGCAGGCGATGGGCGCGGATCGCATCGGCGTGATCCTTGCGCATCGCCTTGGGGAACGCCTCGAACAATTGCGGCTCGGCAAGCGGGTCGTTCGACAGGTTCAGCTCTTCCGCCGCGTCCTGCAGGACCAGCTTCGAGATCGAGAGGACGACCGCGAGCTCCGGCCGCGTGAGACCGCGGTTTTCCTGCGTCCGCCGAAGCAGGACGTCGCTCGGATCAAGGCCCTCGACCCTGCGGTCAAGCCGGCCCGCGGCTTCGAGCAGTTCGATGGTGCGGACATGGCCCGACAGGGCCGGCGCGCCACCCGCTTCGGCGATTGACAGCGCCAGGCTCTGCAGGCGGTTGTCCTCGAGCACCAGGCTCGCGACGTCGTCGGTCATCTTCGCCAGCAGGCGATTGCGCTTTTCGAACGAGAGCCGCCCTTCCGCCATCTCGCGGTTGAGCGGGATCTTGATGTTCACTTCATTGTCGGAGCAGTCGACGCCCGCGCTATTGTCGATGAAGTCGGTGTTGATGCGGCCGCCATGCTCGGCGAACTCGATGCGGCCGGCCTGGGTGATGGCGAGGTTGGCGCCTTCGCCGATGACCTTGGCGCGCACCTCGGTCGCATCGGCGCGAACCCCGTCGTTGGACGGGTCGCCGACCTCGGCATGGGTCTGGTCCGACGACTTGATGTAGGTGCCGATGCCCCCAAACCACATGAGGTCCACCGGTGCCTTCAGTATGGCGTTGATGACCGTCGCGGGCTCGACGTTCTTGGCGTCGATGCCGAGCACCCGCCGCTCTTCAGGACTGAGCGAAATCGACTTTTCGCTGCGGGAATAGACGCCGCCGCCGCTCGACATCTTGCTGCGGTCGTAATCGTCCCAGCTCGACCGCGGCAGCCCGAACAGCCGCTTGCGCTCCGTCCAGCTGATGTCCGGACCGGGATTAGGGTCGATGAAGATGTGGCGGTGATCGAATGCCGCGACGAGCTTCAACGAGCGCGACAGCAACATGCCGTTGCCGAACACGTCGCCGGACATGTCGCCGCAGCCGGCAACCGTCACTTCGTCCTTTTGGACGTCCACGCCCATTTCGAGGAAGTGGCGCTGCACCGAGATCCACGCGCCGCGCGCGGTAATCCCCATCGCCTTGTGATCGTAACCGTTCGATCCGCCGCTGGCGAAGGCGTCGCCAAGCCAGAAGTTGCGTTCGAGCGCGATGGCATTGGCAATGTCGGAGAAGGTCGCCGTGCCCTTGTCGGCGGCAACCACGAAATAAGGGTCGTCGTCGTCGTGGATGACGACCTTGTCCGGGTGGACGACCTTGTCGTTGACGATGTTGTCGGTGATCGACAGCAGCGAGCGGATGAAGACCTGGTAGCTTTCAGTGCCTTCCTTGAGCCACGCATCGCGGCTGGACGCGCTCGGCAACTGCTTGGGATAGAAGCCGCCCTTGGCGCCGGTCGGAACGATCACCGCGTTCTTGACCAGCTGCGCCTTCATCAGGCCGAGGATCTCGGTGCGGAAGTCGTCGCGCCGGTCGGACCAGCGCAGGCCGCCGCGAGCGACCGGGCCGCCGCGCAGGTGGATGCCCTCGACCCGCGGCGAATAGACCCAGATCTCGCGCCACGGGATGGGCGCAGGCAAACCCGGCACCAGCGCCGAGTTGATCTTGAAGGCGAGCGCTTCCTCCGCCGCCGGAGCAAAGGCATTGGTGCGAACCATCGCCTCCACCAGGGCGCGCAGGCGCCTAAGGATGCGGTCATCGTCGATCGAGCGCACCTTGGTCAGCGAGCGGCTGAGCTCATCGCCATATTTGGCGACGAGCTTGTCGCGGCCCTTGACGGCAGGGTCGTGACTGGCGGCGAAGAGGCCGACCAGGGCGCGCGTGGCGTTCGGCGCGCGGCGCAGCGCCTCGACCACCGTGATCAGGCCGAAGCTGCTTCCGGTCTGGCGCAGGTAGCGGAACCAGGCGCGGATCCAGACGACGTGGCGGGTGTCGAGCCCAGCGTAGAGGACGAGCTGGTTGAACTCGTCATTTTCCGCCACGCCGCAGAGCACGCTGGTGATCGCCGAACGGATCTCGCCAAGACGCGCCTCGATCGCGTCGATGTCGGCCTCGTTCGACACTTCGACCAGGAAGTCGTGGATGTAGCCCGCGCGCCCGGTCAGCGCGGTCGGCATTTCCTCGAGCACCCGGAAGCCGAAATTCTCGAACACCGGGACTGCATCCGAGAGCGGGATAAGCGCGCCGCGGCGATAAATTTTGAGGCGATACTGGCCCGGCGCGTCGGTGTCGTGGCGGGTGATGCGGACCCCACGGTCGTTGTCGCCGCTGAGCTCGCAGAGCGCGAGGATGTCGGCGGCACCTTCTTCCGGCGCGGTGCGCGAGCGGTAACCCTCGGGGAAGGCGGGGATGTAGGTCAGCGCGAGGCGCGTGGCGCGCGAGGCGCCAGCAATGGTAATCAGTTCGCCTTCGACCGCGGGCGCCCAGCCGCGGACCATCTCGACGACTGCGGCGTCCAGCTCATCCGCGTCGGGCTCGGGCGCGTCCTCGTCGATATATTGGGTGTAGCGAATGAGGGCGAGGTCGCCGTCGCCCAGCTCGACCGACCAGCTGGTGATCTCGCGCCCGATCTCATTCTCAAGCAGCATCGCGATCGCCTTGCGGCGCGCGGTCGTCAGCTCCTCGCGCGGCAGCCACACGAAGGTGAAGAGCTGGCCCTTCAAAATGCTCCGGACCTGGAGGAGCGCAGGCCGCGGCCGGTCGGCCAGCGACATCGCCATCATCACCAGCCGGCGCAGCGAATCATAATCGATGGTGATCAGCAGGTCGCGCGGAAGCGACGCAACGGCGTGACGCAGGGCCTTGCCCGAATGGCCCTTGGGATCGAAGCTGAAGTCCTTGTCGAGCTGCTCGAGCCGCTTGCGCAGCACCGGAACCTTTTCGGGCCGAGCGCGCAGGCCTTCGCTGGTCCACAGGCCGGCGTGAACGCCGATTCCCGTGACCTTGCCGTTCTCGCGATACGGGACGACCACCAGATCGAGCGGAACGCGGCGATGGACCGTCGACTTGCGCTCGGCCTTGGCCATCAGCGGGATTTCGCCGCCGCCGGCGAGATAGTTCATGGCGCCGCCGCAGCCGCCCTCGTCCGTCGGAGCGCCTGGGACGCTGAAGATGCCGAGCGCGTCGGTCGGGGCCTTGTAGGGCCGCTCGACGTGATAGCCGAGCAGGGTCATGGCGCCACCGGCGAACCAGTCGAGCAACGCCGCGCCCTCGGCATCCTCGATCAGCTTGGCGTCCTCGTGCATCTTGCCTTGCAGCTTGGACCAGTCGCGCACCGCCAGCCGCACGTCGTTGAGCACTCGCTTGAGATCGGCCGCAAGCTCGTTGCGCTCGCGAGCATCGACGCGGTCGAGCTCGAGGTACATCATCGATTCCCGCCGCGACTTGTCCTCGCAGAGCGGCTCGATGTCGCACAGCACGCCCTTGGCGTCGCGGCTGACGCAGACGACCGGGTGAAGCAGGCGGTGGATGGCGATCTGGCGCCGAGCGACAGCGTTGGCCACGGAATCGACCAGGAATGGCATGTCGTCGTTGACGATCCCGATGCGCATCCGGCGATGACCGGCTTCGCCGCCGATCGACTGGACCTCGACCTCGATCTCGCCTGGCTTTCGCCGGGCCGCGACCTGGGCCAGGAATTCGGCGGCGTCACGCTCGGCTTCGCGGGTCAGGCCCTGGGTCTCTCCAGGCAGGGCATTTCCGGTCAGCGCCTTGCGAATTGAATCAACCAGCGGCGGGGCCAGGCGCGTGTGGGCCGTCATGAAAGAATGTTGCTCCGGCGAGTCAGGAACCGGCCCGGCCTATAGACCCGGCCTCGCAGAGCGGACAACCCCGCGGAGGGTCGTTAGGCGGCCTTGCGGATTGCGCGTTCGACCAGCCCCGGGTCGTCGACCAGTGCCACCGCCTCGTAACCGCCGTCGGCGGTGCGGCGAGTGAGAACCAGCGCAAACTCCTCGTCCGAGGGGAGTGCAGCAAGCGAAAGTGGTGACACGGTGCGCAGCTTGGCGCGAGCGGCGTCGGTCCTGGTATCCCCCTGGGGTTCGGGCCGGCGCGCCTGGCGCTCGGCCGCGACCAGGGCCTTGAGGCCGCCCGTTTGGCCGGCGATGAAGCTTTCAAAGCCGCCGAGCGCGATTTGCTGGCGGCCGGCGTAGGAGAGCGCGGCTGCGAACTCAGTCAGCCGCGCCTTGTCGTAATCGACGCCGAACACGAGCTTTACGACCGGGGTCATCGGCGCGCGGGCCTGGGCCTTAAGGCCGGAGTCCTCGAGCAGCTCGGCATAATTTTCGGGATTGTCGTGTGCAGCGACGGCGAAGTCATAGGCGAGCGACAGCGCATGGTAGAGGGCGGCGCGGGTCCGGCCCTCGCCCGCCTTGACGCTTTCGGCGGTCTCGCGCGCGGCCCACAGGCGGTCGGCAAGCCCGGCGTCTTCGCCGATCTCGATCTCGGGAACCTCGATTGCGGGCGTTGCGTCAGCCTCGGGCACGAGGGCTTCGACCAGCTCGAGCGGTTCTTCGGCCACGTCCGGCGCGGCAATCGGCGCAGGCGCGGCGGTTTCGGCCCGGGCACCGACGGTCTTCCAGTTGATCACGCCGTAGATGAAGTCGATCGTGTCGCCGTCCGACGAAAAGGGCATGAGGATGCCGCGGTAGCAGATGGTTTCGCCACGCGGGTTCGCGAACTCGGCTTCGAAGCCGATCGGTGCCCGGTTGGCGATGATCTGGAGGTAATGATCCGTCAGCCGCGACAGGAGCGAGCGGCTGGGAACGTCGGCGATGGTGCCGATCTCCCCGTCGAGCGCGCATTCCTCGCGGATCGCGGTGCCGATGTAGGGCAAAGCGGGGTTCTCGCCGCCGCAGGTGAAGTCGAGCAGGACGCTGTGGGTGGCGAAGTCGCTGACGTCGCCCGGCTCCAAATCCTCGATCGAAGGGAAGTCGCGGCCTTCGAGCAGCGACACCCAATAATTATAGGCGCGGACGTGCATCCGCCGCTCGTCGGTGCCGATGGCGACCGTGGCGGCCTTCTGTTGCGGCGGTTCGGCCGGCGCCTCGATAGGCGGAGACGGTTCGAACTCGCCTGGATACTGTTGATACGCGTCCATTCGCTGGGCCCCACTGTGTCCAGTAGACCCAAAATGGACTGAGCTCGTTACCAAAGCGTTAAGCACGTTCGGTCAACAACCGGGGGGTAACGGGCCTTGCCCGCGCCCCGGGCGACTGTTAGTGGGCGCGCGGTTTTCCAAAGCCTCAAGCCGCTTTAGCTCAGCCGGTAGAGCACATCATTCGTAATGATGGGGTCGCGTGTTCGAGTCACGCAAGCGGCACCACCTCCTTTTAGCTTTCGCCGCACGCCTGGTTGGCGGGCACTGCGACGTCCATCCGCTTCGGGCGGGGCAGATCGAGCGCGGCCATGATCGCGACGAATTCTTCTAGGGTCCTGCCGCCGCCCACTCGCGGGTTGCGCGCACGCTCCTGGCCGATGCTGCTGACCTCGCGCCGCTGGTAATCGTGGCCCGGATAGACGAGCGTCTCGCTCGCCAGCACGAACAGCTTGTCACGGATCGAGCGGTAAAGCGTCGCCGCGTCGCCGCCCTGGAAATCGGTGCGGCCGCAGCCATCGATCAACAAAGCGTCGCCGGTGAACAGCCGGTCGCCGACGAGATAAGCATGGTGATCGGAAGTGTGGCCCGGCGTGTGCAGCGGATCGATGCGCAGCGTGCCGATCATGATCGGCTCGCCCTCGCGAACTTCGAGGTCGACATGCTCGGCCCCGCTCGCCGCCGGCACGGCCGTTTTGCATCCGGTCGCCTGGCGCAGCCGCGCGGCGCCGGTGACATGGTCGGCATGGATGTGGGTTTCAATCGTGTAGCGAAGGTCGAGGCCGAGTTCGGCCAATGCCGCAAGGTCGCGCTCGACCATCTCCAGCACCGGGTCGATCAGGGCCGCTTCGCGCGTCACCGGACAGCCCAGCAGATAGGTGTAGGCCGACGCCTGCGGCTCGAACAGCTGGCGAAACAGCATCGGCACCCCCTTGCCCGGGATCTTAGCCCATCGCGAAGTGGATGAACATTTGGGTTCTCGGCATCTAGGCTGAAGCCACCACCCGGCCGACGCACTCGCCAAGGCCGATGCGCACGGCGCCGTCAGCCTGGCACGAGGCGTGGAGGACGATCTCATCGCCATCCTCGAGGAAGGTTCGAGTTTCGCCTGACACGAGCTGGAGCGGCTTCTTGCCGCCCTGGCTGATTTCGAGCAGCGAACCGAGCCCGCCCGCGGCGTCGGTCGACAGCGTTCCGGTGCCGATGAGGTCGCCCGGCTGAAGATTGCAGCCGTTGGAGCTATGATGAGCGACGATCTGCGCCGGGCTCCAGTACATTGCGGCGTCGGCGAACCCCCGCGAGAGGATGTGCGGCGCGAGCCCCTCCTGGCGCATCGCCTGAGTAGTAAGCGTGGCTTCGAGCTCGATCTTCAGACCGCCGCGATCCCGGTCGGCGGGGTCGTCGAGGTAGGGCAAGGGCGCGGGGTCGCCGCCCGGCCGCGCCGGCATGGCCGACCGGAAGGGCGCAAGCGCGTCGGGGCTGATCACCCAGGGCGAAACGCTGGTCAGGAAATTCTTGGCGAGGAACGGTCCCAAAGGCTGATATTCCCACGCCTGCAGGTCGCGCGCCGACCAGTCGTTCAGAAGGCAAAAACCGGCGATATGCTCGTCCGCTTCGCCAATCGGGATCGGCGAGCCGAGATCGTTGCCGCGGCCGATCCAGATTCCAAGCTCCAGCTCATAGTCCAGGCGGCGGCTCGGGCCATATTCTGGCGCATCCGCGTCGGGCGCCTTGCGCTGGCCGCTGGGGCGGATCACCGGCTCACCCGACGCCCGCACCGAGCTTGCCCGGCCATGATAGCCGATGGGCACATATTTGTAGTTGGGCAGAAGCGGATTGTCGGGCCGGAACTGCTTGCCGACATTGGTCGCGTGATGAATGCCGACGTAGAAATCGGTGTAATCGCCGACGAGGCACGGAACGTGCAGCCGGACCTCGCTTTGCCCGATCAAATGCGGCTCGACATCGTCGCGGTAACGCTCGTCGGACAAAAGCTCGGACAGGCGCTGGCGAAGCGCCCGCCCCGCATTCGGCCCGCGCGCCAGCCAGCCGTTCAGCACCGGCTGTTCCAGCTCCTCTCGCCAATCCTCGTCGAGCAGGTCGGCAATGGCGGCAAGATCGAGAATGTAATCGCCGATCGCGGCGCCCGGGCGGCGGCGACCCTTCGCTTCGGAAAAGGTGCCGAGCGGCAGGTTCTGGATCGGGAAGTCGCGGTGGCCGTTGGCGCTGGCGCACCAGCTTTTCAGCGCGGGATCGTGCGTTTCGTCGATCACGGCAATTTGGCCTTCGGGAAGCCCGACCACGCCTCGTCGTAATCGGGCTGGGCCCGGTCGTGCGCGAATTGCGTCGGCCGGTACAGCCAGCAGGTTTCGACCATGAACGCCATCGTGCCGTCGATCTTGTGCGGCTTCAGCGCCGCTTCGCTCGCCTGACGCCAACTTTTGACGTCGGGCCCGTGCCCGCTCATCAGATTGTGCAGCGAAAGCCCCCCCGGTGCGAACCCTTCCGCCTTGGCGTCATAGGCGCCGTGGATCAGGCCCATCGCCTCGCTCATGACATTGCGGTGGAACCAGGGCGGCCGGAACGTGTCCTCGGCCACCATCCAGCGCGGCGGGAAGATGACGAAATCGGCATTGGCCCGGCCGGCAACGTTGCTGGGACTGGTCAGCACGGTGAAGATCGACGGATCGGGATGGTCGAAGCTGATCGAGCCCATGACGTTGAAGCGCGTCAGCTCGTACCGCCACGGCGCATAATTGCCGTGCCAGGCGACCACATCGAGCGGGCTATGGTCGAGCGTCGTCGTCCACAGCGAGCCGAGCGACTTCTGGATGACCTCCGTCGAGTCGTCCTTGTCTTCGAACGAGGCGACGGGAGTCTCGAAATCGCGGGCGTTGGCGAGGCCGTTGGACCCGATCGGCCCAAGGTCGGGCAGGCGGAAGGGAAGGCCATGGTTCTCGGCGACATAACCGCGCGCTTCGCCGTCAACCTCGACGCGGAACCTGACTCCGCGCGGGACCAGCCCGACCCAGCCTGGTTCAAGCTCCAGCCGGCCAAGTTCCGTCACAACGCGGAGCGCGCCCGATTGCGGGACGATCAGCAGCTCGCCGTCGGCATCGACGAAGATACGGCGCTCCATCGATTTCGACGCTCGGTAGAGATGGATCGCGACGCCTTCGAGGTCGGCGGGGTCGCGGTTGGCGAGCATCGTCACCATGCCGTCGACGAAGTCCGTGCCCCGCGGCAGGTCGGCGGGCGGGTCCCAGCGAAGGCGGTTGGGCGCGAGCGGCTCTTTCACCGTGCCCGGCGCGAACAAGGGCGCTCCCTCATAAGGCGTGAAGGGCCGATGGTCGGCAGTCGGCCGCATCCGGTACAGCCAGGAGCGGCGGTTCTCGTGCCGCGGCGCGGTAAAGGCGCTGCCCGACAATTGCTCGGCGTAGAGCCCAAAGGCCGGGCGCTGCGGCGAATTGCGCCCCTTGGGCAGCGCACCGGGCACCGCCTCGCTTTCGAAATGGCCGCCGAACCCGCTCAGATAGCCGCTGGTCATGGGCGCGGGTTAGAGCGTCGGCCCGGCAAAAACAAACAGGGCAAAACAAACGGGCGCGGTCCCGATGGAACCGCGCCCGCGCCCGGGCGGCGACTCGCAACCCACCCGCGCTCTACCTGACCCTCTCGGTCAGCTGCGATTGACGTTGACGTCGATCTTGTCGGGAACGTTGATGTTCGTGGTGTCGCCGCCCAGGCCAAGCTGGCCGCGGAACATGTAGAGGAGCGCCAGCACGACGATAATCAGCAGGACAACCGCGATAACGCCGCCGCCTCCGCCGCCGCCGGTGTCTACAACGGTCGTGTGCTCGCGCTCGACATCGTCGTTATCGGCCATGGATACTCTCCCTTGGGAACCCTGTTATTGACGCGAAACGAACGAAGCTGATGCCTGAGCGGTTCCGCACTGGAGAAATGTGATGAAAAGCAAGACGCTAGCCCTGGCAATTTTGCTGCTGGGCGGCTGCGGCCGACCGGATTCGGCTCAAAATGCGCCCGAAGCACCGGAAGCTCCCGCGGCACCTGCAGCGCCTCAGGCGCCGGAGCCCCCGGCCGCGCCGTCAGAGCCGGCTGCGCCCACTGCGCCGTCAGCCCCGAAGGTGCTCAGTGAACCCAAAGGCCCGATCGATCCCAAGAGCGTCGAGGCGGCGGGCCAGGTCGTGCAATCCTATGGCGCGCTCGTCGAACAGGGCCGCTTTGCCGAGGCTGCCAGGCTGTGGCGCGATCCGGCCGCCGCGGCGGCCTTCGCCAAGGCGCTGCGGCCGACGACGCACATGGAAATCGGCGACCTTGGCGATGCCGAGGGTGCCGCGGGGTCGATCTACACCAGCGTGCCCGTGACCTTCTATCGCACCGGGTTCCGTCGCGCGGCCGAAGTGGTGCTGCGGCGGGTCAACGACGTGCCGGGATCGACTGCCAAGCAGCGCCGCTGGCACATCGAACGGATCGACTGGAAGGCGGCACCATAAAGCCTGCCGAATCTAGATTTCGCCTGCATCTTCCGCATGGGCGACTTCGCGATGCTTGAAGCGGTCGCGGATGCGGGTGTTGAAATAGGCGCCCTTGGCGAAGGCCGAGCGGAAGGTGTTGGCGACTTCGTCGGGCACGTCCTCATAGACGTAGCGGCGGCCGGTCACGAACTCGACCCACAGCTGATGCCGGCCGGGGTCATAGGCAAAGCGGCGAATGACGGTCGAAGGCATAGCGCCTTCAACGCTTTACGCCGCGTCCGGAGCCGCAATTGACGATCGGCTGCGGCCAAGCGCCGCGATCATGCCACCGATTGCAAGGCAGGCGCCGGCGATCGTCAGCGGTGTCCAGCGGTAATCTTCGAGCCAGGTCGAAAAGCCCATGGCGATGATCGGCACCATCGCGCTCGAATAGGCGGCCTTGCCCGGACCGATCTTGCGCACGACCGGCAGGTAGAGGCTGAAGGCGAGGACGGTGGCGAAGAGCGCGAGGTAGAGGAGCCCAAGCCAGTAGCCCGCGCGTGCCTCGACAACTGGAGACCCGGTCAAAGCATAGGCCAGGGCCGCGTCGATCGTCCCGCCGATCAGCATCGCCCAGGCGAGCAATGTGAAGAGGGCAAAGCGCCGAACCCGCGGCAGCGCCTGGAAAACGTTGGCGGCGGAAGCGCTGACCATCCCGGCCAGCGTGAGGCCGATGCCGAGCACGATCGCCTCGCGGTGGGCGGGGTTTTCGCGCAGCTCGTGGAGGAACAGGAGGCTGATGCCGGCAACCGCGATCAGCGAGCCCCAGGCGAAGCGCGCGCTCGGCCGCTGGCCAAGGAAGGCCCAGCCAAGCAGGGAGTTGGGGATCAGCAGCAGCGCAAAGACCGTGGCGACCAGTCCCGAGGTGATGTGCCGCTCGGCGAGGTAGACGCCGTTGAAGTTGAAGACGAACTGCAGGACGCCGAGCACCAGCGCTGCAACCCAGCCGCCCTTGCCCAGCCGAAGCCCCTGACGCTTCCACAGTGCCACTGCGCCCATCGCCAGTCCGGCAAGGATGAAGCGGTAGGCGATCGACCATTGCGGCGGGACCGGGCCGAGCTGGTCGCGGATCACGATCCAGGTCGAACCCCAGATCGCCGTGAAGGTGAGGAAGGGCAGGACGATCGTGCGGAAATCGGGTCCGTCGGCTTTGCTCACGGCTTGGTCATAGGGCGGCGATGGCCGCCGCCAGCCGCTCAAGCGCGTCGCCCTGCTGGTCCCAGCTGGTGACAAGCCGGATTTGGTCCGGCCCCCAGTCGTAGAAATCGAAGCCGGCCGAACGCAGCTTCGCCGCCTCCTCGGTCGAGACCCTGAGAAAGAGCTCATTGGCTTCGACCGGATAGACCAGCCGCTGCGGCGCCGCAGTAGCCAGCGCCTGCGCCGCGGCATTGGCGGCGCGGGCATTGTCGAGCCACAGCCCGTCTTCGAGCAGCGCGAGGACCTGCGCTGCGAGAAAGCGGCCCTTGGAGAGCAAGTGGCCGGCGCGCTTGCGGCGCACCGCGACTTCGTCGGCAAGCTCGGTCCTGAACAGGATCAGCATTTCGGCATTGAGCCCGCCATTCTTGACGAAGCCGAACGACAGCACATCGACGCCGGCACGCCAGGTGGTGTCGGCGAGGCTTTCGCCCGTCGTCGCCAGCGCATTAGCGAGGCGCGCGCCGTCCATGTGGAAATTGAGCCCGCTCTGCTTTGCGAGCGCGCCGAGCGCAGCAACCTCGGCGGCGCGATAGACGAGGCCATATTCGGTGGCGTTGGTGATCGACAGAGCCGCGGGCTGGACCTGGTGAACGTCATCGCGTATCCGGTCGCACGCCGCGCCGACCGTCTCCGGTGTCACCTTGGCGCCGGAACCGTCGATCAGCACTAGCTTTGCGCCGCCGGTGAAGAAACCGGGAGCGCCCGCCTCGTCGACCTCGATATGGGCGTCCTTGTGGCAGAGGATTGCCCGATAGGGCGGGCACATCGCCGCCAAGGCGAGGCTGTTGGCCGCGGTCCCGGTCGTCACCCAGAATGCGCGGACCTCGATCCCGAACAGGTCGGAGAAGGCGCCGTCGAGCTTCTGGCTCCATTCGTCGCCGTCATAGGCCGTATCGAGCCGGTTGGTGGCAGCGATCGCTTCCAGCACCTTGGGGTGCGCCGGCGCCGCATTGTCCGAGAAGAAGCGCATGGGGCTTCGCATGAAGATGGTGATGAACCGCGTCAATCGGCGCATCGCAAAAGAGATGGCGACAACCCGTCGATCGGTTAACATCGGCAAGCGAACCGGAGGGGGCTTCGATGAGAAAATGGGCCTGGCTTTTGCTTGCAGCGGTGATCGGCGGATGGGCGGCTGCCGCAAGCGCGGTGCCGACGCCGATCACGGTCAGGGTGGTCGCCCGCAATGCGAAGCTGGTCGGCGATCCCGCCGGCGGCGCTTCGGTCATCGTCCGCGATACGGAGACGGGTGCGATCCTCGCCTCGGGGAAGACCGTCGGCGGATCGGGCGATACGCAGAAGCTCCTCGACCAGCGGCTGATCGGAGGCCCTTCCTTTGCCAGTCCTGGCGACGCGGCCTTCAAGACCACGATCGACCTGGATGCACCCCGCCGGATCACGGTCGATGTCGGCTCACCCGGCCTCGGCGCTTACGGCGGCAGCAGCGTAAGCCAGACGCAATGGGTGTTGCCCGGCAAAAGCCCTCACGGCCCCGATGGCTGGGTCCTCGAGCTGCCCGGTTTCATGATCGACTTCCTCTCGCCCGCGCGTCACGGCACGTCCACCACGAAGCCGGTGACGGTTCCGATCGAGGCCAACATCGTCCTCATGTGTGGGTGCCCCGTCGCCGCCGGTGGGCAATGGGATTCAAACAAGTACCAGATCGAATATCAGGTGACCCGTTCGGGAGCTCCAGTCAGCCACGGGACACTCGCCTATGCCGGCCAGCTCGATCGCTTCAAGGGGCAGTTCACCGCGTCTTCAAGCGGCGTTTACGCCGTGATCGTGACGGCCTTCGATCCCGCCACCGGCAATTCCGGAGTCGCGGAAACCACGTTCGAGGTCGAGTAATCCGACGGAGAAATGGTGCTGCCGGTGAGGATTGAACTCACGACCTCAGCCTTACCAAGGATGCGCTCTACCACTGAGCTACGGCAGCACTTTTCCGGAGTGGCGCGCCTATGAAGGCGGGTCCGACGCCCGTCAACCCGGCTTGCGGGCGGGCGGCGCGGGCACCATCTGGCTGACATGGCGACGAATGACAAGCAACGGGAGGACCGGCTGGCCGCGGCGCTGCGCGAAAACTTGCGCCGTCGGAAGGCGCAGGCGCGCGAAGCCAAGGTGCCGGCCACCCCGAATAAGGCCGACTCCTAGTCCCCGATAGGCGCGCAGGCCTGCTGCAGCCAGGCTAGCTCGGCGCCCTGAAGCGTCGGCCCGATCTTCGCCAGCACATGGGCGTGATAGCAGTTGAGCCAGGCCAGCTCTTCGGGCTCCAGCATCGCCGCGTCGATCAGCCGCCGGTCGATCGGCGCGAAGGTCAAAGTCTCGAAGCCGAGCATTTCCTTTTCGGCGCCCTCGATCTCGCGCTCCACCACCAGCACCAGATTTTCGATGCGGATGCCGTATTCGCCGGTTTTGTAATAGCCCGGCTCGTTGGAAATGATCATGCCCGCGGCCAGCGGCTCGTCGCCGCCGGACTGGGAGCTTCCCACCGGCGAAATCCGCTGCGGCCCTTCGTGGACGGCGAGGAAGCTGCCGACGCCATGGCCGGTGCCGTGGGCATAATCGAGCCCCGCTTCCCACAGCGGCCGGCGGGCGAAGCTGTCGAGCTGCGTGCCGCGAGTCCCCTTGGGGAAGACCGCGGTCGCGATCGCGATATGGCCCTTCAGGACGCGAGTGAAGCGGTCGCGCATCTCCCCCGTCGGCTCGCCGATCGGGATCGTGCGTGTGATGTCGGTAGTACCGTCGACATATTGGCCGCCCGAATCGACCAGATAGAGCGTGCCCTTCTCGAGCTTGCGGTTGGTCTTCTCGCTCGACTTGTAGTGAACGATCGCGCCGTTCGGCCCGGCGCCGGAGATGGTGTCGAACGACAGGTCGCGGATTTCCGGGCTTTCGCGCCGCAGCGCCTCGAGCTTGTCGGAGGCGCTCAGCTCGTCGACGTCGCCCTTGGGCGCTTCATCGTCGATCCACTTGAGGAAGCGGGCGATGGCGGTGCCGTCGCGATTCTGAGCGGCCTTCTGCCCGGCGATCTCGGCCGGATTCTTGATCGCCTTGGGCAGGATGGTCGGATCGCGCAGGGCAATGATCTTGGCGCCGGCCTTGTCGAGCGCCTCGAAGATGGCGGCGACCGCGCGCTCCGGATCGACGGCGACGGTATTGCCCTTCAATTCGGTGAGGGCGCCTTCGAACTCGTCGCGCTCGTGCAGGCGGACACCGTTGCCGAGATGCTGGCGCACCTCCGGCCCGATCTTCTCGCCGGCGACGAACAAATCGGCGGTGCCGTCGGCATGGACCAAAGCGTACGCCAGAGCGACGGGCGTGTGGGTGACATCCGCGCCGCGGATGTTGAACGCCCAGGCAATCGAATCCAGCGCGGAGAGCACCGCCGCGTCGGCATGGTTCTTGACCAGCCAGTCGGCGATCTCGGTGCGCTTCTCGGCCGCCGACTTGCCCGCATATTGGTCGGGCTGGACGATGAGGTGCGCCTTCGATGCTTCGGGGCGGTCCTTCCAGATCTCGTCGATCGGGTTCTTCTGCACCGCGACCAGCTCGGCGCCGCGCGCGCCAAGCGCCTCCTTGGCGGCCTTGACCCAGGCGCGGGTGTGCAGCCACGGATCGTAGCCGATCCGGCCGCCCTCGGGCGCATGCTCCTTGAGCCAGTCCGTCGTGCTCGTCTCGGGTACCGACTGGTAGCTCCACTCATTTTCGGAAACTTGCTGCCGGACCTGCAGGGTGTAGCGGCCGTCGGTGAAGATCGCCGCTTCCTCGGGCAGAACCACGGCCGAGCCGGCCGAGCCCTGGAAGCCGGTCAGCCAGGCGAGGCGCTGCGCGTAGCTGCCGACATATTCGCTCATATGCTCGTCGGTCAGCGGGACGACGAAGCCGTCGAGCTTTTCGGCTTTCAGCTGCTCGCGAAGGGCTTTGAGGCGGTCGGCATAACTGGACATCTTTGATTTCCTCGGGGCTAACTCCTGCCCCCCAGCTAATCCTTTAGAGGCCGCTCTTAAAGTCCCGCCGAGTCGCGCCATTCGGAGCGCGGCCGCGCGAATGCCGACGGATCCGTCTTGCGGGACCCCCGGCGCCGGGCGCGTTTGTTACCCTGACTGAGTGAAACCCCGGGTCCTTCCACTTCCTCCACTTTGTAACCCTGGACCGCCTTGGCCCAGGCGGCGGCGAAGGCCCGGTCGCGCGCTTTCAGCGCGTAAGCGGCCTTGCGGCTCATGCCCGCGGCGCGCGCGGCGAGGGTGACAGAGCGGGCCGCCGCGAGGGTGACGATGAAGGTTACAGCCCGATCGTTGGTCCATTCGTTGGCGCGGCGCGGGCGGCGGGAACGTGAGAGCAAGTTCAAGGGCGGTTCCGTGAGGGGGGGTCGATCAGGGCCTCAAGGCAAGCACATGGAGGGCGCTGTAGGACAGCAAAATCTTCAGCGAGCTAATGGCAGCTTTCGACCCATTGCAGACATTGGGACCGGTTGGCATGTTCCGCTTTATGGCTTTGTCTTATTCGGGCATTCTTGAGGTTCCTGGAGCGCCGCCAGAGGTTGAGGATCGCGCTTTCAGAGTTTTTGCTGAATGCCTCGAACAACGCTTCGATCGCCTTGAAATCAACGGACACTCAGCCAGGGCCGAGGTTAGCGGCCTTAAGGCCTGGATGTTCGGCGTATTGCCTCCTCACCCACTTATCGGTCTTGATAACGTGACGCTCATTTTGAAGTCCGCTGGTCCTTCCGCCACCCTGACGTATCGGTTCGGGCTGACTGGGATGGTCGTTAACGTAGCGGTCGTTGGGGCTCTCCTGTCGCTTGCTTTTTATCTGGAGGGTTTCACGCCTCTTGTCGCCGGTTTCACAGGCTTCGGGATGATGTGTTTTGCTGCAACATTGGGACTGATTCGAGTCGATTATGTTTTGCCTCGATGGCTCAAAGAGCAGTGGGTAGCGGCGCTAACCAGCCAGCAGTGGCTAATGTCCGCTTTCCACCCATTGCGGACATTAGCTCGCTTTCTATGCTGGGCGGATGCAGGTCGAGGCGAACGATGAGTTTGGACGGTTCTTTCGCGCACTGCCGGTCCTGGTAGCCATCGGGGCTTTCGCATATTTTTTCATGCGAACACCACCGGCTCCCGCACCGACTAATACCACCGTTTTCGGATGCTATGCAGCGTCCGGCAGCCCCTCTATTCTACTTGACGCAGCAGGCCTGCATGTCCACCAAGCAGGCTATCCCACCATTCCATTCCACCTTGAAAGGTCGAAGAGGGGGATAGTTCTAACGGCTGATGCACCCATTCGAGCCGACAAGTCTGCGGACGGCTATCGGTTCGGCGTGAATAAGCGCGGGGTCGGGTTGTTCATGCCCTTCTATCGGGTGCAGAATGGGCGCACTTACGGCGTCTTTCAGGATGGCCTTCTAGAGGGCTTTCAAATGCTTGCCTCGGACGGTGCCTACCTCAACTACGTGCCAACAGATGCGACCCGATGTGCCTAACGGCTTACGTCGGCTTTCCACCCTTTGATGACATTAAGCGTCCGCCACTGCGCCTGAGCGAAGCTCCTCAGCTAGTGCGGTTAAGGCGAGGCGACCACTTGCCGTGGCCAACCCGTCTGGCTCACCAGGTTCCGCGCAGTTTGATTGGATTGTTAGTAGGCGCTGCCTGACGCCTTCTAGCTCTCCTGAGTTTGGAACAGTATAGAACTCATAGACAGCATCCGGGTGAAACCTTCCGGTTTGGCCCAGATGCACCTCAATCATCTCGGCAGCCTCGGAAAGGCTTAGGTCATTAAAGCCTTTGCCCTCAATGCGGACCATATTGCTGAAGCCAAGCAAACGCAGGAGGCGACGGAGGATGGACACTCCTCGATATTATCGGCTTAGCGTCCGCTTTCCACCCATTGCGGACATTACGCACTTTCTCGTCATTCCCGCGAAAGCGGGAATCCCGCTAAGCTTCCGTCGCCGAATCATGCGCGGGACATCCCCCGCCTGCATGGGAGCGCAGCATGGCCGGCGGCTGGGTCTACATCATGGCCGATCGGTATCGCGGCACTTTGTACATCGAAGTGACCAGCAATATCGCGGCTCGAGCCGTGGCGCACCGCGAGGGCCGCGGATCGCGGTTTTGCCAACGTTACGGCCTGAACCGCCTCGTGTTCGCCGAATTCGCTCCGACAATTGAGGAGGCGATTGCCCGGGAGAAGGCGCTCAAGAAATGGAATCGCGCCTGGAAGATCGCGCTGATCGAACGGGCGAACCGCGAATGGAGCGACCTGTTGGAAACGATCAATGGCTAAAGAAGCGGGATTCCCGCTTTCGCGGGAATGACGGATTGGTGGAGTCCCCTTTCCAGCCAAAGCAGACATTCGCGCCGCCGCTTGGCTCTTTCCGTAGCCCGCCATCGCGCTAGAAGCGCGGACCATGGACAAGCCCGTCAGCCTTCCCGCACCGCCAACCGCCGAGCAGCGCCCCTACAGCTACGAACGCCACGGAGTGACAATCTCCGACCCGTGGCACTGGCTGCGCGACCCCAAATATCCGAACGTCGATGACCCCGACGTGCTCGCCTACCTCCATGCCGAAAACGACTATTTCCAGGGATGGGCGAAGCGGCACGAAGGGCTGCTCGACCAACTGTTCGAGGAGATGAAGGGCCGGATCAAGGAGGACGACAGCTCGGTTCCGATCAAGGAGGGCGACTTCCTCTATTGGTGGGCATTCCGCCCCGGTGCCCAGTACCGGACCTGGTTCCGTGCTTCGATACGCGACGCTTCGACAGGCTCAGCATCACTACTCAGCATGAGCGGGGATGAGCTGAAGGAGCGGGCGGAGATCATTTTCGATGAGCCGGTCGAAGCCGAGGGCAAGGATTATTTCCGTTTGGGGGCGCTCGAGGTCAGCCCGGACGGGCGCCTGCTGGCGACGCTGGCCGACTATGACGGGTCGGAGCGGTTCGAGCTCCGCATCCGCGACCTTGCGACCGGCAAGGACGTGGAGACGGTCACCAAGGTCGGGATCGGCCAGCCGGTCTGGACCAGCGACAGCGCCGGGATCGTCTTTACCGAGGTCAACGACAATTGGCGCAGCTATCGCGCGCGCTTCCACCGGCTGGGCACGCCGGTGGAGCAGGACGTCACGCTCTACGAGGAGACCGAGGAGCTCGGCTTTTCGGTCGGCGTCGGCAAGTCGCAGGATAAGAGCACGATCTTCGTGTCGACCGGCGACAATGCGACCAGTGAAGTGCGGTTCGTGAGCGCCGACGACCCGACGCAGGAACTGACGCTCATCTCGCGTCGCAAGGAGGGCCGGGAATATTCCGCCGACGCGGCGCACGGCAAGCTATGGATCCTGACCAACGACGACCATGTGAACTTCCGCCTGGCCAAGGCCGATCCCGCACGGCCGGAAGAGTGGCGGACGGTGATCGCGGGCTCCGATCGGGTCTATCTGACCGGCGTCAGCTCCTATCGCGACCACCTCGCGATCAGCAGCCGCGTTGAGGGTCTCGACCAGCTGCTGCTGCGGAACTACGCCGGCGAAGAGACGCGCATCCCCTTCGACGAAGCGAGCTACAGCGCCATTTTCCACGGCAATCGCGAGTTCGCGCCCGACAGCTACCGGCTTGGCTATTCGTCGATGGTCACCCCGACCACGACCTACGATTACCATCCTGAGAGCGGCGCGCTCGAAGTGCGCAAGGTCCAGGAGATCCCGTCGGGATACGATGCGTCGCAATATGCGACCGAGCGGCTGATGGTCGCCGCCCGGGACGGCGCCCAGGTGCCCGTCTCGGTGGTCTACAAGAAGGGGTTCGAGAAGAACGGCGAAGGCAAGCTCTTCCTCTATGCGTATGGCGCCTACGGAATCGCCATTCCGCCGACCTTCAACTCGAACCGGATCAGCCTGCTCGACCGCGGCTGGGCCTGCGCCATTGCCCATATCCGCGGCGGCGACGACCTTGGGTACCAATGGTTCCTGGACGGCAAGCTCCGGAAAAGGACCAATACGTTCAACGATTTCGTCGACGTCGCCAAGGGCCTGATTGAGGCGAAGTTCACGCGTCCGGGCCGGATCGCAATCAACGGGGGATCGGCGGGCGGCGAGCTGATGGGGGCAGTGGTCAATTCCGATCCCGAGCTGTGGGGCGCGGTCGTCGCCGACGTGCCCTTCGTCGACGTGCTCAACACGATGCTTGACGACACGCTGCCGCTGACGCCCGGCGAATGGCCCGAATGGGGCAATCCGATCACCGACAAGGCCGCCTTCGACCTGATCCGCAGCTACTCGCCATACGATAATGTGCGCGCGCAGGATTATCCGCCGATGCTGATCACGGGTGGCCTCACCGACCCGCGCGTCACCTATTGGGAGCCGGCCAAATGGGCCGCGAAGCTGCGCGCGACCAAGACCGACAGCAATCCATTGTTCCTGAAGATCAACATGGGCGCGGGCCACGGCGGCAAGTCGGGACGCTGGGAGAAACTGCACGAAGTGGCGGAAACCTACGCCTTCATGATAACCCACGTCGAATGAACCGCCCGAGCTTCGAGATGGAGCTGACCGCCGGGCCAGAGCACATCGACGAGCTCGGCCACGTCAACAATGCGGTGTGGGTGCAGTGGATCCAGACGGTGGCCGTGGCGCACTGGGACTCGCTGGCGGACCCGGCGCACAAGCATGCCTATTTCTGGGTCGTGACGCGGCACGAGATCGATTATCTCCGCGCCGCGCACGAAGGCGACCGGATCATCGGCAAGACGTGGGTCGGGGATGCGCCCCAGGGAGCGCGCTTCGACCGCTTCATGGAGTTCACCGGCGCGGACGGAAAAGTGTGCGTCCGCGCCCGCACGCACTGGGCAATCATCGACAAGGCGCTGGGCCGGCCGGTCCGCGTTCCGCCCGAAGTCGTAGCGCCGTTCCTTTCCGCGCAGTAAGCACGGCAGCATGGCACGACCGATCTTCTACGATTACCCGCGCTCCTCGGCCTGCTACCGGGTCCGGATCGCGCTCAAGCTCAAGCGCGTCGATTACGAGACGAGGCTCGTGAACCTGCTCGAGAATGAGCAGAATTCAGCCGAATATCGGGCGATCAACCCGCAGGGGCTGGTGCCGCTGCTGGAGATCGACGGGCATCGGCTGACGCAAAGCCTGGCGATCATCAATTATCTCGACCTGCGCTACCCCAACCAGCCTTTGATCCCCTCCACCGCCGCCGATCGCGCCCACGTCGTGGCGATGGCGATGACGGTTGCCTGCGACATTCATCCGCTCAACAATCTGCGTGTGCTGAAATATCTCAAAAGTCCGCTTGGCCACAGCCAGGACGAGATCGACCGTTGGTATGCGCATTGGGTGAGCGAAGGGCTTGCCGCGCTGGAGATCATGGCCAAGTCGCAAGCGGGGAAATTCCTGATGGGCGACGCGCCAACCGGGGCCGACATCTGCCTGGTGCCGCAGCTCTATAATGCGCGGCGCTTCGACGTGCCGCTCGACGATTATCCGACGCTTCTTCGCGCCGATGAGAATGCGAACAAGCTCGACGCCTTTGCCGCCGCGCATCCCGAGCGCCAGGAGGTTCCCGCCTGAATCGAGTTGACGACATCAACCGCGGGATGAGCGGCGCCAAGGCGCTCGACAGCGTGGAAATCCCCTCGCTGGAAGGCAAGGTGAGCGAGGAGGAATGGGCGATCCGCCTCGACCTTGCGGCCGCCTATCGCATGGTTGCTTTTTACGGCTGGGACGACCTCATCTTCACCCATTTGTCGGCGCGAATCCCGGGGCCTGAGCATCATTTCCTGCTCAACCCGTACAATCTGATGTTCGAGGAAGTGACCGCGAGCTCGCTGGTCAAGGTCGATAGCCACGGCAATCCGGTCGATCCGACGCCATTCATCACCAATCCCGCCGGCTTCACCATCCATTCGGCGCTGCACATGGCGCGCGAGGACGCGCATGCAGTGATGCACGTCCATACCCCCGCCGGGCAGGCGGTATCGGCGCATGAGGACGGGCTGCTGCCGCTGACGCAGACGGCGATGCTGATCCGCGGCGACCTCGCTTTCCACGAATATGAAGGCGTCGCTGTCGACCTCGATGAGCGCGAGCGGCTCGTCGCCGACCTTGGCGACAAGAATGCGATGATCTTAAGGAACCACGGCACGCTCGCGGTCGGGAAGACGGTCGGGGAATGCTTCGTGCGGCTCTATTTCCTCGAACGCGCCTGCCAGGCGCAGGTCATGGCGCTGAGCGCCGGCGACAAGGTCAACAATCCCCCGCAGGGGTCGGCCGAGGTCACTGCGCAGCAAGGCCAAATCGGGGTGGCGATGGCCGCCAATTTGCTCGCCTGGCCGGCACTGAAGCGCAAGGCCTATCGCCTCGATCCGGGCTTCGCGACCTAGTTACAGACGGGAGGTGCCATTTTGTCTGTACGGAATACAGACAAACGTGCCATATGCGTCTGTACATGAAGCCGATCGCCACAACCTTTCGCACGCTCTTCGCAGATCTTGAGCAGAAGGCCCGCAACGCACCTTTAGCGGGTTCTGTTTACGAGAGGGAACGCGACGGAGTTCTCTATACGTACGCGAAGATACCCGTCGGATCGACGCGGGTAGATACGTTCATCGGGAAAAGCGACAACGCGCTGACGCAGCAGCAAGCCGAAGAGTTGCGTCGAGGAATGGAGACTCGCCGCGAAAATCGGAAGATCGTCTCGCTACTGAAGTCGGCGGGATTTGCCAATTTCGATCCGACGATGGGCGCAATTCTCGATAGTATCGCGCACGCTAGGCTCTTTCGTGAAGGCGCCGTTCTCGTCGGGACCGCCGCCTACACGGCAAGCGAGGCCCACGTGGGCAGCTTCCTGCCGGAACCGACAGTGATGACGGGGGACGTCGATATCGCGACGACCAACCTTGCAATTTCCGCCGACCCGCCGGAGCCAATGATTGCAATCCTGCAGCGCGCCGATTCGACCTTCGAGCCAGTAATGCAGATCGACCCGCAAAAACCCCCGTCACGATTTCGCAATCGGCACGGATATTTCGTCGATATCGTGACTCCAACCCGCCGCGCAACGGATACAAATCCGCTTCCACTGAAACGACTTAAGGCCGGAGCAGCTCCTTTGCAGCAGCTTGATTGGCTCATCGAAAATCCCGTTCCCACAGTCGCCCTGTGGGATCATGGGATTCCGATCAACATTCCCCAACCCGCGCGTCTCGCAGTGCACAAACTCATGCTGGCCCAGAATCGCGGGCCGACCGACCGGCTCAAGCGCGAGAAAGACCTGCGGCAAGCCGATGCACTGATGACGGCGCTGTACGCGTCCGATCCATTCGGCTTGGAGGCAGCGCTTGATGACGCACGGCGGAGGGGAAAAAGGGGTTGGTCCCAAAAAATAGATCGTTCGATGGCAGAACTGAGCAATTGATAGTGAGGCGCGCGGCTTCGGTCCTCGATTATCGCGCGCTGGCCAAGGCGCGGCTGCCCCACTTCCTGTTCGAATATCTCGACGGCGGGTCGTATGACGAAGCGACGCTTCGGGCGAACGTCGCCGACCTGCAAGCGATTGCGCTGCGCCAGCGCGTCCTTCGCGACGTTTCCAATCTCGACCTTTCGACCGAGCTGTTCGGCAAGAAGTGGGCGATGCCGGTCGGCCTCGGCCCGGTCGGGCTCGCCGGTCTTTATGTGCGGCGCGGCGAAGTGCAGGCCGCGCGCGCCGCCGCCGCGGCAAACGTTCCGTTCGCGCTGTCGACCGTCGGGGCCTGCTCCCTGCGCGAAGTCGCCGCATCGGGCAATGTCCCCTGGTACCAGCTCTATTTCGTCAAGGACCGCGGCTTCGTCGCCGGCATGATCGAACGCGCCGCCGAAGCGGGCTCGGGCGCGCTCATCCTGACGGTCGACCTCGCGGTCCCAGGCTCGCGCTACCGGGACGCGCGCGCTGCCGGCGGTGGGATCAAGCGCAGCGCCCAGCTCCTCGCCCGGCCGCGCTGGCTGTGGGACGTCGGATTGCACGGCAAGCCGCACAGCCTCGGCAATCTCGAGGAGATTGTCGGCGCGCGCGCGCCGCTTGCCGACTTCCAGGCCTGGATCCACGCCAATTTCGACCCCAGCGTGACCTGGAAGGACGTCGAATGGGTGCGCAAGCAATGGGACGGTCCGCTGATCATCAAGGGCATCCTCGATCCCGAAGACGCGCGGTTGGCCGCGGTTAGCGGAGCTGACGCGATCGTCGTTTCCAACCACGGCGGGCGCCAGCTCGACGGGGCTCTGTCCAGCGCCCGCGCTTTGCCCCGCATCGCCGAGGCTGTCGGCGGGCGAATGCCCGTGCTGGCCGACGGCGGCGTCCGCTCCGGGCTCGACGTGGTGCGGATGCTGGCGCTGGGGGCGGACTTCGTGCTTCTCGGCCGCGCCTGGGCCTATGCGCTTGCCGCGAGCGGCGGCGCCGGGGTCGCCCATGCGCTGAAGCTGATTGAGGCGGAAATGCGGGTGGCGATGGCGCTGACCGGCTGCACCAGCATCGGCGAGATCGACGCCGGGGTGATCGATCAGGCGACGGCGGACTGAATCGAGTCCCGGTCCTCGCGGAACAGCTTGTCGACGTCCGCCGCGCTCATCGGCTCGGCGAAAAGATAGCCCTGGACCGACGAGCAGCCATGGGCGCGAAGCTCCATCAGCTGCGCGGTCTCCTCGACGCCCTCGGCGGTGGTCTCGATATTGAGCGCATGGGCAAGCTCGGTGATGGCGCGGACGATCGCGCTCGCGCCCTCGCGGGTCAGAAGGTTCTGAATGAAGGTGCGGTCGATCTTCAATTTGTCGAACGGGAAGCTCTGCAAATAGCTGAGTGACGAATAGCCGGTGCCGAAATCGTCGAGCGCGACGCGCACTCCAAGCGCGCGCAGCGAGTGAAGCAGGCGAAGCGTCGCTTCGCCGCCGTCGAGGAAGACGGATTCGGTGATTTCGACCTCAAAGCGGTTCGGCGCGAGGCCGGTATCCGCCAGCGCCAGGAGGATCGTTTCGTGAAGCGGGCCGCGGTGGAACTGGATCGGCGAGACATTGACAGCGATGCGGACGTTCGACGGCCAGCGTACCGCCTCCGCGCAGGCGCGGCGAATGACCCAATTGCCGATCGGGACGATGAGCCCGGTTTCCTCCGCGATCGGGACGAAATCGGCGGGCGCGATCATGCCGAGCTTCGGGTGATTCCAGCGAAGCAGGGCCTCGAACGAGCAGATGCGGTTTTCTTCGAGGTCGAACAGCGGCTGGTAGAAGAGCTCGAACTCATTGTTGTCGATCGCGAGGCGAAGATCGGTCTCGGTCTGGCGGCGCTGTTGCGCGCGCTCGTTGAGGCTTTCTTCGAAGAAGGCGTAGGTGCCGCGGCCGGCTTCCTTGGCGCGGTAAAGGGCAAGGTCGGCGTTGCGCAGTAGCTCGCCGCCATCGGTGCCGTCCTGGGGAACGATGGCGATGCCGATGCTGGTCGAGGGCGCAAGCTCGTTGGCGTCGATCCGGTAAGGCTGGGACATGGTTTCTAGGATCGTGCGGGCCAGCCGGTCGATGGCGTCGCGGTCATTGCCGACGATCTGCAGGACGACGAACTCGTCGCCGCCTAGGCGGGCCACGAACTGTCCCTTAGCGGCCTGCTGCAGCCGCCGGGCAGATTCGATCAGAAGGGAATCGCCCGCCGGGTGGCCAAGCGTGTCGTTGATCGTCTTGAACTGGTCGAGATCGAGGCAGTGAAGGGCGAACTGGGCCCCGCTCCCCGTCGAGACGCGAAGCATGTGCTCGAGCTGCTGCTGGAACATGCTGCGGTTCGGAAGCCCGGTCAGCACGTCGTTGAAGGCAAGCTGGGTGATGCGCTGCTCGCGCTCCGCGATCTTGCCGACCATTTCGTTGAAGCTCGTGGCAAGGCGCGCGAGCTCGTCCGTGCCACGCACCTGCACCTGGACATGCTCGCCCGAGGCGAGGCGGCCGGCGGCGTCATCGAGACGAGCAAGCGGCTTGGTAATGCGCGAGGCCGCCTTCCAGGTCGCGAAGGCAACCAGCACCAAGCCAAGCAAGGTCATCGCCGCCAGCGCCAGTTGCAGGCGACGCGCATCGGCCATGGCTTCAGCCTTGGGGTAAGCGAGCAGCAGGATTGCGCGTTCCCCATCCACCATTGTCGGCAGCGACTTGGCCAATGCAATCGAGACGTCGTTGCCGACGCGCATCTGGAATGAGGCCGCCCGCCCGACGTGCTGGACTGCGAGCTCGGCCGACTTGCGGTCAAGCCCGGACATGCTCCCCGCCGCTTCGAACCAGCGGCCGTCGCTGTAGGTCAAGGCCGCCGCGTGAAGTGGAATGGCCGACAGTCGTTCGAGCCCGCGCAGCTCGCGCCCGTCGAGGTCGGCGGCGAACACCACCCACCCAATCAGGCTGGGCGCCATGATCGGCGCAGCGACGAGCTGGCGCGGCTTTCCGCCAAGCACCGAGACGCCGCTCAAGCGACCCTCGTCGAGCGCATCCCAGAGCGGCCCCGCCTCGGCCAGGCGAATGCTCGGATCCGTGCTGATGACGCGCCCCTCCGCGGTGACGATGAAGGCGCTTTTGACCTTCAGCCGCAAAGCCGCATTGCCGACGGCAGACTGAATCGTGGTCCGATCGCCGGTCGCGACCGCCTCGCGGAAGCCAAAATCGCGGGCGAGCAGTTGGGCCGCGCTTTGCAGCTCTTGCGCCCGCTCCTGCCACAAGCGGTCATAGACCGCGCCGCTCGAGGACAGCTGGCCCGCCACCTCGCGCGAGGCCGATCCGGCGATCACGGTCGACAGCGCGGCCGAGACGAGCAGCATCGCCACCGCGAACAGCAGCGCGAACTGCAGTGTCAGCCGCGCGCTGAGTGAGCGGAACGGAGGCACGGGCTAATAGCTCGACATCGGCATCGCCGGCGGCGGCCGAAGCTTGATGGAGAAGTTGGCGCTTCGCTGGCTGGCGGCGAGGCCCTGCTGCGCCATCCCGCCGGGTGCACGCAAATAAGGATGCCAGACCGTCACTTTCCCCGGCGCATTGGGCGCATCGGCAAAGCTCGCGAAACCCTGGGCATTCGTGCGCGCGGTCCAGGCGCTGCCGGTGACGACGATGTAGGCGCTCATCGCGTCGTGGATGTTGCAGCCGAGCGCGACGACGCCGGGCTTATCGAAATGGACGGTGCGCGACTGGTCGCGTGCAAACAGCTTCAGCTCAAAGCGCTTCGCCGAGGAGAAGGAATAAACGTGGTGCTTGGTCGGGTCGAGGTTGGGAAAGGAGACGTCCGCGCCGACCGGCACGATCGACACGAACGGGTGGAACTGCATGTTCTTCTGCGAGACGGAGTAGCGGCCGCCGGGGCGCGCCGGACGCGCCGCCGAACCGGTCGGATAGAGGGTGACGACGGCATCCCTGACCGGGCGCCCGGCCGCGTCGGTCACGCGCACGCTGAGCGGCGCTGCAACAAGAGGAGCGGACAGAACCAGGCCTGCCGCGAACAGCATGGGAAAACGCGCCATGGGGTGAGATTAATGGCGGCGCGGTAAACGCCCTGCCCTACGAAGATGGTTACCAGCCGATTCGCATCTGCGCCTGGAGCTGGGTCTGCTCCTGCCGCTGGGCGAGCCCGACGTCATCGCGATCTTCGCGCCGGCTGGACACATGCAGCAGCTCCACCTTGCCCGTGACCGGCCCCCAGGACCGCTTGCCGGCGACCGTCAGCGCCCAGCCACCCTCGTCATAATCTTCGCCCGCAATGCTCCCGCTGTTGCGGGTTTCGAAGGCTTCGCCGCGCGCCGTGATCGAGAACGGGCCAATGGCATGACTGGCGAGCAGAAAAGCAGAGCGGAAATCGCAGTCGATCCAGCGGCGCCCCGCCATGACGAAGCCCATCCTGGTGCGCCCTTCCATCGCCTGTGCCTTGAGCGTTGTCCCGCCAAGCAATGCGACTGCGCTCAGGTTGGTGAACTGCGTCCGCCAGCCCCATTCCATCTCCTGGTTGGCGTCTTCGGGGTCGGCTTCATTGTCGTAGCGAAAAAGCTCGATCCGAACGGGCAGCGGCGGCTGCCAGGAAAGCTTTCCATAATAGCCGGGATGCCGAGCGAAGCCCGGGTGAACGTCCAACAGAGGATGCGTGAAGGCCGGCTGAAACGAGCCGACGACGGGCCCGAGCGGCGGCAGCGGCTGACGGTTGGAGGCCAGCGTGACGCGATCGTGAAGCGCCCAGCCCCGGAAGGTCAGAAGCGTGCCCGACGTATCGTTGGCGACCATCACTGCGGCGGTCGCGCGCAGCTTGTGCTCGCCCAGGTCGGTAGCGAGCGTCGCTTCACCAGCGATCGGGCGGACTTCCTCGCCGATCCAGCTGTTGATCGCGGACGGCGTGATGGAATCGGCGACGTGCCAGTCGGCCCCTTCATGTTCGAGGCTGACGGGCGGCCACATCAGGCCCGCGCGGGCGGAAAAGGCGGTATGAGTCCCGCGCATCGGCCGGAAGGAGAGATAGGCCTCGCTAAGGCCCGCTTCGGTGCGCTGGCCGCCCTGGACCGAGCCGACCACCGTCGCCCCGAAGGAAAAGGTAAATTGCGGCTGCCACACGAGGCTCAAATTGCCGAGCTGGGGCGAAAGCTGGAAATCGCCGTCGCTGCCGGAGCGGAGCTTGCCGAACCCGCCATCGACCCAGCTGCGCTCTCCGTCGACCGCGACCAGGCGAATGTCCCCTGACAGCTGGAATGCGTCCGCGGTGAACAGTCGCGGCTCGGATTGGGCGTGCGCCGCGGCAGGATGCACAGAGGCGAGCGCGCAAGCCGCAAGGGCCGCGCTGCGCAGCTGCAGGCGTTTGGCGACGCTAGCCATGCCAGGTGAATTAACCGGGTAAGGTTAAGATAATGGGCACTAACTTTGGGTCAGTGCCTCAAGAAGATGAAGTGGTCGGGGAGAGAGGATTCGAACCTCCGGCCCCTGCCTCCCGAAGACAGTGCTCTACCAGGCTGAGCTACTCCCCGACCGGAACCCGCAGATGCGACTTGAAGGTCGCGGCGGGAGCCAAGGCCGCGCCCAGATAGAAGGCGCTTGGGGAAAGAGCAAGCCGCGGCTCAGCGGCCGATGGTGCTGAGCCAATCCTCGTGCCGGACATATTTCTCGCGCGGAGAGCCGGGGCGCGCGTTGGCGGTCTCGCTCTCCTCGATCCTGCGCCAGTCGTCATAGTCGGTCGCCATGACGCCGCGGCTTTCGAGCAGGCGCTTCAGCCCCGCCGCTCCTTCGCGCTTGTCGCTGCTGCCCGGGGGAAGCGCAGCAGCGATCAGGTCGGCGACTTCATAGCCGTCCGGGCGGTTGGTGCCGATCGTGCCGGAAGGGCCGCGCCGGGCCCAGCCAACCGCGTAGAGCCGCTGTGCGATGCGCCCGCCTTCATTGACGAACTTGCCGCCTTCGAACGGCACGTCGGGAATTGGCGAGGTCGAATAGCCGATGGCGCTGATCACCAGCCCGGCCGGCACTTCGTACGTCTCGCCCGTCCCGCGCGCGCCACCTTTCTGGTCGAGCTCGGTGCGTTCGACGATGACGCGCTCGACCTTGCCTTCGCCTTCGATCCGCACCGGCCGAGCGAAGAAATCGAAGACCATAAGCTTGGGCTTGGCCGCGTCGGGCGGCGTATCGGCGAAGCCGCGCAGGATGGTGATCGACTTGCGTTGACCGGGCTCGAGCGCGTCGTCAGCCTCAAGCGGCGGAAAGTCGGATGATTCTACGACTGGCGAAGAGGCTTCGAGATGGCCGAGCTCGCCCAATTCCTTGGGCGTCATCGCGATCTGATGCGGGCCGCGGCGTCCGAGGATGGTGACCGTGCGGATGGCCGAATTGTCGAGCGCGTCGAGCGCATGGCCGACGATGTCCGACCCTTCGAATTCGGTGCGCGTCTTCGACAGGATCCGGGCGCAGTCGAGCGCGACATTGCCATTGCCGATGATGACTGCCCCTGGATTGTCGAGCGGGGGGTGAAGGTCGGCGAAATCCGGATGGCCGTTGTACCAGCCGACGAACTCGGCCGAGCCGACGACGCCGCGCAACTCCTCGCCGGGAATGCCGAGCTTGCGGTCGTGCGGAGCGCCGGTGGCAAGGACCACCGCATCATAGAGATCGAGCAGCTCGGCGACCGAGACGTCGCGGCCGACCGAGACGTTGCCGATGAAGTCGGTGCCCGCGCTCTCGACGACCTTGTCGTAGCGCTTGCTGACCGCCTTCAGGCTCTGGTGGTCGGGGGCGACGCCGAAGCGGATCAGGCCGTAGGGCACGGGATAGCGGTCGATGATGTCGATCCGCGCCTGGTCGCCATAGGCCTTGTCCAGCGCCTCGGCGGTGTAAAAGCCCGCCGGGCCCGATCCGACCACTGCGAAATGGCGCATAATACCCTCCGTCATTGCGAGCGTAGCGAAGCAATCCAGCGGAGCCTAGATTGCCGCGTCGCCTGTGGCTCCCCGCAATGACGATCCTATTTCGTGTGATCTTCCAGCAGCACGCCCGCTTTGCGCTGCAGCGCGGCCTGAATCATGCCCGAGAACATGCCGAGCATCGGCGGCAGGAGGACGCGGAGCTTCACCTTCGTCTCCTCGACATCGATGCTCGCGGCGACCTGCTGGCCCATGGCCGCGACGTCGAGATTGAGCTGGTCGCCGGTCCAGCCGCTCTGCACCTGGGCCCCGCCGGGAATATGCTCCTGCAGCTTGTGGACGTTGCTCGCGATGCGGCGGTGGGCTTCTTCCTTGCCGAGCTTGTGCGGCAGGTCGACTTCGATTGGCTGTGACATAGGCATAATACACTGGGCCTTCGTTCAGCGCTTTTCAAGCTCGGCCATGCGACTATCATCGCCTGATGCCCATCTCCCTTGCGCTATCGCTCGCCGCCCAGTTGGTGGGTCCCGCGCCGGTTCAGCCGGCTGTGCAACCCTCGACTCAGCCGGCCGTGTGGAACCCGGCCGCGCCCTATATCACTGCGGGGCAGGATGAGCCCGGATATCGCAGCTGGTACCTCGCCGCGCCCGGACGCGCCTACCAGGTCAAGATGTTCAACGATTATCTGGCGGCTGCGGAAGTGGCAGGCGTGGTGCCGACCTGGCAACTGTTCCGCACCGCGACGAGCTGGGAAAGCTGCGGCGCCCAGCCGTTCGAAGTGCCGCCGACGGAGGAATGGCCGCATATCGTCCAGACGCTTCGCTACGTCCGCGACTATGTGGTCCCCGCACTCGGTCCGGTTGAGCCGGTGTCCACGTATCGCAACCCGAGCCTCAACGTCTGCGCCGGCGGCGCGCCAGAAAGCGCGCACAAAAGTTATTCTGCGATCGACATGGTTCCGCTGAGGCCGATCACGCGCGAAGCGATGATGGGGACGTTGTGCGGCGACCATTCGCGGCACGGGGGTGCCTATGGCGCCGGTCTCGGCTTCTACGCCTTCATGCGATTCCACGTCGACAGCCAGAAGTTCCGGCGCTGGAACATGGACCCGGCGGTCGCCGCTCAATGTCCGCCTTTGCTCAAGCCCGAGGATGCTGCCAGCGTCGGGCAACCGATCGCACCCACGGAGCCCCTACAACCGACGACGGAGCCGCCGCCGCTTCCTGGCGCCCAGCCCGAACGAGGCCAGCCGCAGTAGCTCGTGTTGCCAACGTACGGCTCAACACCATATCCCTCCGGATCGAAGAGGGTAGATGAATGGATCTCGAGAAGCTCACCGACCGCGCCCGCGGCTTCCTTCAGGCCGCGCAGACGATTGCGGTTCGCGAGCATCATCAACGGATTGCGCCGGCGCATCTCGCCAAGGCGCTGCTCGATGACGAGCAGGGCATGGCTGCGGGGCTGATCGACGCATCGGGCGGCGATTCCAAGGCCGCGAAGCGCGAGGTGGATGCCCTGGTCGCCAAGGTTCCGGCAGTGACCGGCAGCGGCGCGACCCAGGCGCCGGGCCTCGACGGCGACACCATTCGGATCCTCGACCAGGCCGAGCAAATCGCGAAAAAGGCTGGAGATTCCTACGTTACGGTTGAGCGCATCCTGCTCGCCTTTGCGCTCGCCAAGAACAGCGATGTTGGCGCGGCGCTGGCCAAGGCGGGGCTGACGCCGCAGAATTTGAATGCCGCGATTGAGCGGCTTCGCGGCGGCCGCACCGCCGACACGCAGGGCGCCGAGGACCGCTACGACGCGCTGAAGAAATATGCGCGCGACCTGACCGACGCGGCGCGCGACGGCAAGCTCGACCCGGTGATCGGCCGCGACGAGGAAATCCGCCGCACCATCCAGGTGCTCGCCCGCCGGACCAAGAACAATCCGGTGCTGATCGGTGAGCCGGGCGTCGGCAAGACGGCGATCGCCGAGGGCCTCGCGCTGCGCATCGCCAATGGCGACGTGCCCGACGGCATCAAGGACAAGCGCCTGCTTGCGCTCGACATGGGATCGCTCATCGCCGGCGCAAAATATCGGGGCGACTTCGAGGAGCGGCTGAAGGGCGTTCTCGACGAGGTCCGTCAGGCCGCAGGCGACATCATCCTGTTCATCGACGAGATGCACACGCTGGTTGGCGCCGGTAAGGCCGAGGGCGCGATGGACGCCGGCAACCTCTTGAAGCCGGCGCTGGCCCGCGGCGAGCTCCACTGCATCGGCGCCACGACGCTCGACGAATATCGCAAATATATCGAGAAGGACGCGGCGCTCGAACGGCGCTTCCAGCCCGTCTTCGTGGGCGAGCCGACGGTTCCGGACACGATCTCGATCCTGCGTGGTCTAAAGGAAAAATACGAGCTTCATCATGGGGTTAGGATCACCGACGCAGCGATAGTCGCCGCGGCGATGCTGTCCAACCGCTACATCACCGACCGCTTCCTGCCCGACAAGGCAATCGACCTCATGGACGAAGCCGCCAGCCGAATCCGGATGGAGGTGGAGTCCAAGCCCGAGGAGATCGAGAACCTCGACCGGCGCATCATCCAGCTGAAGATCGAGCGCGAGGCGCTGAAGAAGGAGCCCGACAAAGCGTCGAAGGACCGTCTGGCGAAGCTCGAGGAAGAGCTTGCCAACCTTGAGCAGCAATCGGCCGAGCTGACCCAGCGCTGGCAGGCGGAAAAGGACAAGATCGCCGGCGAAGCGAAGATCAAGGAACAGCTCGACGCGGCCCGGCTCGAGCTCGATCAGGCGCAGCGCAATGGCGATCTCGCCAAGGCCGGCGAGCTTCAATACGGGCGCATCCCCGAGCTCGAGAAACAGCTCTCCGAGGCCGGCGCAGCGACCAAGGGCGCGATGCTGCGCGAGGAAGTGACCGACCAGGATATCGCCGGAGTGGTCAGCCGCTGGACCGGCATCCCGGTCGAGCGGATGATGGAGGGCGAGCGCGAGAAATTGCTCCAGATGGAAGCGACACTCAGCGCCCGAGTGATCGGCCAGGAGGACGCGGTGAAGGCGGTTTCCGCGGCCGTTCGCCGTGCCCGCGCGGGCCTCCAGGATCCCAACCGCCCGCTCGGCTCCTTCCTGTTCCTTGGCCCCACGGGCGTCGGCAAGACCGAACTCACCAAGGCGCTCGCCGAATTCCTGTTCGACGATTCGAGCGCGATGGTCCGCATCGACATGAGCGAGTTCATGGAGAAGCATGCGGTCGCGCGGCTGATCGGCGCGCCGCCCGGCTATGTCGGCTATGAAGAAGGAGGCGTGCTGACCGAGGCCGTCCGCCGCCGGCCCTACCAGGTCGTGCTGTTCGACGAGGTCGAGAAAGCGCACGGCGACGTCTTCAACGTGCTCCTCCAAGTGCTCGACGACGGCCGCCTGACCGACGGCCAGGGCCGGACGGTCGATTTCACCAACACGATCATCATCCTGACCTCGAACCTCGGGTCGCAATATCTTGCCGCTCTGGGCGAGGACGAGCCGGTCGAGAAGGTCGAGCCGCAGGTGATGGAGGTCGTACGCGGCCACTTCCGGCCCGAGTTCCTCAACCGGCTGGACGAGGTGATCCTGTTCCACCGCCTGTCGGCGGGGCACATGGGACCGATCGTCGACATCCAGATCGAGCGGCTCGGGCGATTGCTCGAAGATCGGAAGATCAGGCTCGACCTGACCGATGCAGCTCGGGCGTGGCTGGGGCGGGTCGGCTACGATCCGGTATATGGCGCGCGGCCGCTCAAGCGCGCGGTGCAGAAATATCTGCAGGACCCGCTCGCCGACGCGATCCTGGCCGGTACCGTCCGCGATGGCCAGACCGTGCGCGTGGACGAAGGGGACGGCCAGCTGGTGCTGACCCCGGTCGATGAAGGCGCTGCTTCCGACATTGCCGCATGACGAGCCAGCCGCTCGTCCTGCAAGCGATCGAGGCGCTGAAGCGCGGTGACCGCCGTGGCGGCGCTGCGCTGCTCCAGCGCGACCTCGACTCCGGCGCGCCCTCCCCCGACCGCTGCCGCACCATCTCCCGCCTGGCGGCCGAAATCGGTGAGATCGACATGGCGATCGAGGCGTCGCGGCGCTCGATCGCGCCGGCTACGCTAGACAAGCTGCTCGGCCATTGGGCGCTGCTCGCGACCTATGGCCGCGCCGACGAGGCCATGACCGAAGTCGGGCGGGTTGAAAAAGCGGTCCAGGAACATCCCGCGGTACTTCACTTTCGGGGCACCATCGCCAGCGAGCAGGGCCGCTTCGACGAGGCGGAAGACCTTTTTCGCCGCGCGCTGTCGCGCGATCCCAACGCCTTTTCGACCTGGTTCGCGTTGGCGATGAACAAACGGTTCGCGCCCAACGACCCTGATCTTGGGACAATGGAAGCTCTCGTCCCCAAGGCCGAGCGCGCCGATCCCCCGGTTTTTGCGCGGTTTCTCTACGCCGTCGGCAAGGCATGGGACGACCTGGGCGACGTCGACAGGGCATTCGGCTACATCGAACGCGGGGCGGAAATCCGACGTCGGCAGCGACCGTATGACCGCGACTTGGCCCGTACCATGACCGATCGCGTCATCCAGGACTTCACGCCTGGCTCCATGGCCAAGCTGGTCCCGTCGCGGGCGCAGACCGACAGGCCAATGTTCGTAACAGGCATCCCGCGGTCAGGAACGACGCTGGTGGAGCAGATCCTGGCTGCTCACTCCCAGGTCGGTGACGGTGCGGAGGTCAATCTGTTCAAGCCCGCGCTCATCCCCACGCTGAACGAGGGAATGAGCGGTGCTCTCGCCTACCAGGAACGCGCCGGCAAAGAGGATCCGTGGGGAGAGATCGCGGCTGATTACAGCCACTTCCTCGACATGCGCTTCCGAGCGCCCGGACGGGTCGTCGACAAATCGCTTGGCCAGACCCAGCTGATCGGCCTTTTGCTTCACGCATTACCAAACGCGCGCTTGGTGTGGTTAAGACGCAGTGCCGAAGACACGGCGCTGTCCTGCTTCCAGACCTACTTCACTTCGCTGCTTCAGTGGAGCTGGTCGTGGGCCGACATCGCCAGCCATTTGCGCGATGAGGAGCGGCTGATCGAGCACTGGCGGGCCCTTTTCCCGGACCGCATTCTCGTTGTGCAGTACGAAGCGCTGGTGAACTCACCGGACGATGCGATCGCGTCGATCTTGGGGCATTTCGGTCTTAGCGAAGAGGCGGGCGTGCGCCAGTTCCACGCCAGCCCGCGCAACATCCGTACCGCAAGCGTGCAGCAAGTGCGCGCGCCACTGTCGGCATCGCGCGTCGGCCGGTCGGAAGCCTACGGCAAATATCTCGACGACTTCCGCCGCGCCTACGCGGGTTAAGCGAGCGCTGCCAAAACCCCAAAGGAAAGGGCCGCCCCGACTAGCGGAACGGCCCATCCCCTTTTTGTTGCCTGCCTGGGCTTTAGCGGCCCGGGCTGACCTTCTTACTGACCGCGCTCACCACGCTCGACCGGCGCCGGCGGCGGCGGAGGAGGAGGCGGCGGAACCGGGCAGGCCGCGTCGGCAGCAATCACCGAGCCATCCGCGCAAGTCTGCGTTGCGACGGGCGGCGGCGGCGGAACTTCAACCACCGGAGGCAGTACCGGCGGCGGAGCCGCGTTGCCCGCGAACATGATGTCCAGCCCAAGCCGCACATACCGCGGGCTCTGATAAACGGTCGGAACGCCGTAGTTCGGATCCGGATAATAAGCGACCGGCAGGTTCGTGTTCGGATCGTAATCGGCATCCAGATCACCGAACTCATAGCGCTTCTGGATGGCCTGCGAGTTGAACACGTTGAAGATGTCGGCGCGCAGGGTCATCTGCTGACCGGTCGGAACCGTCATCTTGTACGCGAGCTTCAGGTCGAGCTGGTTAACCCAGGCGGTCTTCTGCGCCGTGCCGCGGGGGCTGAGCACACCGTTACAATAGTGCGATGCAGCGCCATAGCCGTTGGCGAACACGTCATACGGGTTGAAGCCGAAGCAGCTCTGCGGACGCGGCGATTCCAGCGTGAAGTTGCCACCCACGGTCAACGCGTTCCACAGGGTGTAAGCGCCATAAACCTTGAAGCGGTGACGGCGGTCGTTCGGCAGGGCGCCGTACGCACCCGGGATGAAGCCCGGCTGGTCGAAGTCCTGCGTGATACCGGCGTCATCCTGACCAAAGTCGGACTGGACAAAGCCTTCCGAATTACCCCGGCTCTTCGACCAGGTGTAGCTGCCACCCAGCGACCACACACCGTCGTACGGCTTGTCGAACGTGAATTCGACCGCGTCGTAAGTGCGCTTCGCCTTCGGATAGCCGAGGTCCTCTGCCTTCAGCGTGACCTGCGGGTCACCTTGGACGCCCGGCAGGTTCACGACGATGTCGCTGCCTGGATTGGCAATCACGTACTGAGCGAAGCCCGTATAGTATTCGGCGCAGGTATAACCGGTGTCCGGGTTGACCGTATTGAGAATCCCTTGGGCTTGACAGTATTTCAGAGCCGCGGCGTCGATTGCCGAATCTTCCGAGGTTTGCAGAAGCGATCGGTGGATGAAATTCACGCCAACCTTCCAGCGGCCGAGGCGGTGCTCGTAACCAAGGATCGTTTCCGATTCCTTGGTCGCCTTCAGGTTCGCGGAAACCGCGTCCTGACCTGCCGGAACAGTGCCGCGGCCGGTTACCGAGCAATATTGCCCGCTCGAGTGGCCAGGAACCAAGATGAACGGACAGGTCGACTGATAGGAACCAATCGTCGTCACCTGCGGTCCAAGAATCGGCAGGCCCTGCGCATCAAAGCCCAACAACTGGTAACGTTCGCGGAAGTAATATTCACGACCGCTCTGGCGGAACGCCGTGTTCGAGGCCAGTGGCAGGTAATATTGGCCGTAGAACGCCTTCAGGCGGCCGCGCTTGTCGGACCAAAGGTCGTAGGTCATGCCGATGCGCGGCGCCCAGTTGTTCTTAAGATTGATGTACGGCTCGCCGGTGATACTGTTTACCTGGAAGTTGTCACGGCGGATGCCGGCGTTGACCGTCAGTCGATCGGTTACCTTCCACTCATCTTGAAGATAGATCGCCTGGTTCCTGCCCTTAAACGAGCCCGCACTGTTGTAATAGTTGACCTCGATACGGCGACCGCTCGCGGGTCCGCCCGTACGGAGAACGAAGTAGGCACCACCGCCGCCGTTGAGCGTACAGGCTTCCACACTGATGAACTGAATCGCCGGATCACAAAGAGTTTCGCCACCGGAGCGATAAGTGTGCTCATTCAGCGTGTTGTTTTCCTGGTCGATACCAGCGCGGAAGTGGTGATCGCCGGCGAACTTGACCAGAAGGTCGGCGTCAGCGCGCCAGAACCTACGCTCCGTATTGTACGGGCTCTGCCAGCTCGAAATGCGCTGGGCGTTGAGATAACCGTTACTGGGAAGCACGTTACCCGTTACCGGATCGACGTAATCGCGGCCCGAGAGGTTACGAATGTACGGCGATCCAGCTGCGCCCGCGACACCTTCGTAGTCAAACCGGTCACGCATGCGGCCGTAGGCACCCGAAATCGTGAAGAAGTCAGTCAGGCGGCCGGTATATTTGCCGACGAAGTTGACCCCGCCGCCATTGAAGGCTTGGGTCGACGAGGCAATGCCGAACTCTGGATTGGCGCGCGAGCTACCCGGGTTGGTGTCGGAATAGGCAACATCGCTGCGGAACAATGTATTCCGAGTATCGAAGATCGTGAATTCGAAGTGTTGGCCGTCGATCGGAATCGCATCGATTTTCGCACCCCAGAAGGGATCGGTATTCTTGTAAACGTAGGCGGTTTCAGCAACGGTGTTGATGTTGCGATACTCACGGTTGTTCAGCTGCAGCAACCCGTAGACGAAGAGGCGGTCGCGGAAGATCGGGCCGCCAGCCTCGAGCGTGGTGCTCAAAGACTTGTCATAATCGAAACGCCGGTTCGTCGTGGGATCGCACTGAACTCCACTGCTGGTATCAGAGCAGTTCAGAAGGTCGTGCGCATCCGAGCGCAGGAACTCAGGAGCCCAGTTGACGTGCAGCGCCGCCATCCAGTCGTTGGTGCCCGCCTTCGAGATCGCGTTGACGATACCGCCGGTCGCACGGCCGAATTCGGCCGGATAACCGCCGGCCTTCACTTCGACCGACTTGTAGAAGTCGAACGGCACTTCGGCGGAGCCGAGGTAGTTGTCGAAGTTCGTGATGTTCAGGCCGTTGATGTAATAGGCGTTTTCCGCGACCGAGCCGCCGCCGATGGAGGCGAGGTTGCCGAACGCCGTGTCGCCGCGCGAAGTCGAAGGCGCGAGGAGGACGACTGAGGTCAGGCTGCGGCCGACGGGGACAATCTGCTTGATCTGCTCGACATCGACGTTGAGGCCGGTCGTGGTGCCGGTGAAGGCCTGGATGCGACGGCCGGAAACGACGATCGCGCCGCCACCGCCTGCTTCCGCCGTGCCGGCGGCCAGGACGACCGGGATCGATGAGGTCTGACCGGGGACGACGCTGACCGCAGTTGCAGTGAACGCGCGCTGGCCCGAGGCGGCGACGCTGACGTCATAGTCACCGGCCGGGAGGTTGGTGACGGTGAAGCCGCCGTTGCTGTCGGTCGTAACGGTACGAACCGAGCCCTGCTGCACCGAACGGACGGTGACAGCGGCGCCGGCAACGGGAGCGCCAGTGGCGGTGGTGACGTTACCGGACAGCGAACCCGAGGTATAATCCTGGGCCGCGGCCGGCGCCGCGATAAACGCGGCCGAGCCCGCACCGAGCAGCGCGACTGCTTGCAGAGCAGCAGATGCGCGCAGAATCGACTTCTTCATCATGTTCTCCCGAATCAGGGCGGCCTCCCCAGGTCGCCGACAAAGCACAGCGGCGGCGGACACAATGCCCCCCACTCCGTGCCCGCCTTCTGACGGGCGATCACTCGCTCTGTAAAGTTTTCGGAAGGGTCCGGATTAACTTTTGCAAAACACTGTGTCGGACCGGCCACAGTCCATTTTAGTGTTTGTCAGCGCGCGTTCTGCTCGGCCTGAAGGCTCGCTTCGGCGTCGACATAGGGTTCCTGCCGCTCGACGCTCCAGTAGCGCAGCTCGTGCAGCGGGATGGGTTCGCCGGTGACCGCGCAGACGACGTGATCGCCGTCGCTGAGCAGCCGGAAGGTGCCGGCGAGATAGTGGATCCGGGCGGGCTTGCCGCCTCCCTGCATCAGCATGTCTTCACTCCTCCGGCGGGTCGAACAGGCCGGGCTGCGGGGCGATGTAGGACTTGCGCGGCTTGCGCTCAACCGGGGCCGGCGGCGGCTTTGTCGCGCCATCCACGGTCGCATCCACGGCGCCATCGGCGAAGTGAAGCGTCAGCGCGGCCGCCTCGCGCGCGTCCTGCGCGTGGATCAGGGTGTGCCCGTCGCGGCCGGTGATTCGCGCGAAACCGCGCTGCAGCGGCCGCTCGGGATGGGCCAGCTCCGCCATTCGCCAGGCCGCGCTCAAGCGCTCGCTCAAGCGCGCGATGCGCTGGTCGATGAGGTCGCTGCGCAGCCGGCCGGCGACCAGGTTCAGATCGGCGCGGGCGTTGCCGGCCCGCGCGCCGAGCGATCGCGGCAGGCGCTCGCCAAGCTCGTCGAGACGCTGCGAGGCGGGCGCGAACAGCGCCTGCGGCTCGGGCCAGCGGCAGACGGTCAGGTCGAACCGCTCGCGCGCCCGCTCCGCCCGCCGCGACAGGCACTGCCGCGCGCGATGGCCGAACTCGTCGAGCTGGGCGAACAGCTCGGCTCGGACCGGGACCGCGATCTCCGCTGCGGCAGTCGGGGTCGGCGCTCGCCGGTCGGCGGCAAAGTCGATGAGGGTCGTATCCGTCTCATGCCCGACCGCGGAGATCAAAGGGATGGGCGAGGCAGCCGCGGCGCGCACCACTTCCTCCTCGTTGAAGGCCCAGAGGTCCTCGATCGACCCCCCGCCTCGAGCGACGATCAGCAGGTCCGGCTTTGGCTCTATCGACGGGAAGTCGCGAATCGCCTGCGCGATCTTGGCCGCCGCGCCTTCGCCCTGGACGGCGACCGGCCAGACGATGACGTGGGTCGGGCAGCGATCCTCGAGCCTGTGCAGGATGTCGCGGATGACCGCGCCGGTCGGCGAGGTGACGACGCCGATGACTCGCGGCAGGAACGGCAGCTTGCGCTTGCGCGCGTCGGCGAACAGGCCTTCCGCTGCCAGCGCCTTGCGCCGCCGTTCGAGCAGGGCGAGCAACGCCCCTTCCCCCGCAAGCTCCATCTGGTCGACGACGATCTGGTACTTCGAGCGACCCGGATAGGTGGTGAGCTTGCCGGTCGCGATGACTTCGGCGCCGTCCTCGGGGCGGAACGCGAGCACCGCCGCGCTGGTCCGCCATATGACCGCGTCCATGCAGGCGGATTCGTCCTTGAGGCTGAAGTAACAGTGGCCGGAAGAATGGCGCTTGAAGCCGCTGATCTCGCCGCGGACGCGGACCTTGCCGAAGGAACTTTCGATGGTGCGCTTGAGCGCGCCCGAAAGCTCGGTCACGGTAAGCGGCGGCGAATTGTCGCCCGCGGCGACGTTCGCTAACAGGCCGACGCGCGGTTCGTCAGGGAGATCCATGAATATTCTGCTGTTGGGCTCGGGCGGCCGCGAAGATGCGCTTAGCTGGCGGCTTAGGCAATCGCCGAGCTGCGACAGGCTGATCGCGGCGCCTGGCAACCCGGGAATCGCCCGCTGGGCGGATCTCGCCGCGATCGATCCGTGCGATGGGCGCGCGGTCGTGGAATTCGCCAAAAAGGAGTCGATCGACCTCGTCGTCGTCGGGCCGGAAGCGCCGCTGGTCGCCGGCGTCGCCGATGCGCTGAGCGAAGCCGGCATTGCCGTGTTCGGGCCGAGCGCGGCAGCGGCCCAGCTCGAAGGATCGAAGGGCTTCACCAAGGATTTGTGCCGCGCCAACGGCATCCCGACCGCCGATTATCAGCGGGTCGAGACCGTCGCCGAGGCTCGCGCGGCGCTGCAGCGGTTCGGCGCGCCGGTGGTGATCAAGGCCGACGGGCTTGCCGCCGGCAAGGGCGTGACAGTCGCCATGACGCTCGCCGAGGCCGAAGAAGCGATTGACGAGGCCGGCGACGGGCGGATGGTGATCGAGGAGTTCCTCGAAGGCGAGGAAGCGAGCCTGTTCGCGCTGGTCGATGGCGAGACGGCGGTCGCGTTGGCATCGGCGCAGGACCACAAGCGCGTCGGCGAAGGCGATACCGGCCCGAACACCGGCGGCATGGGCGCCTATGCGCCGGCGCCGGTGCTGACGGCGGAGCTACAGCAGCGGGCGATGGACGAGATTGTGTGGCCGACGGCGCGAGCAATGGCCGCGGCCGGAACGCCGTTCAGCGGCGTGCTTTATGCCGGCCTGATGCTGACCGCCGCGGGTCCAAAGCTGATCGAATATAATGTCCGCTTTGGCGATCCCGAGTGCCAGGCGATCATGCCCCTGATCGACGGCGACTTCGCCGAGCTGCTGATGGCGATCGCCAGCGGCAGGCTCGCCGACATCGAGCCCCCCGCCCTTCGCCCCAAGCATTCGATGACGGTCATCGTCGCGGCGCGCGGCTATCCCGGAACCCCGGCAAGCGGCGGGCTGATCCGCGAGATCGAGGCAGCCGAGCAGGTGGAGGGCGTGACCGTCTTTCACGCCGGAACTGCGCTGGGCGAAGCGGGCCTGGTCGCGAAGGGCGGACGCGTGCTCGCCGTTACGGCGGTCGCCGACACTTTCGCCAATGCCCGGGCGCGCGCCTATCGCGCGGTCGACCAGATCGATTTCGCCGACGGCTTCCACCGCCGCGACATCGGCTGGCGCGAACTGGCGAGGGAGCAGGCATGAGCGTGCTGTGGAGTTATTTCTGGCCGGCACTCGCCGACGGGTTGGTGCTCGGCACGCTAGCGGGCACGATCTATTTCCGCAGGCAAACCAGACGTCGCCTCGCGCTGCTCTTAGGATTGGTCGCCGCGCTCGCTCTGGCTGCCTTGTGGCATGGGCCGATGGGCGCCGGCGAGCGGCTGGCGGGCATCATCGATCGCAACGCCAAGGCGACGCTCGTTTATTACGAGCTCCCCCAGATCAGCGCCCAGGTCCACCGGGGGCCGCTTAGCCGGCGCGTGATCCTCAGCGGCAAGCCTGACGATTTCCAGCGCACCGAGCTGCCGCGGACCATGAACACCCTGCCCGGCGTCGGCAGCACGCGCTGGGCGCCGGCCGGAGGCGGGATTCCGCTGATCGTGGAAGCGGCGCTGGCCGCGCTCCTGGGCTTTCTTTTGGGGTTCGGGCTCGCCTATCTGGGCGAGCTCCACCGTCGACACAACGCACAATGGAATTGGTGAACTGATGGATCTGCTTCGCGAATATTGGTGGGTCATCGGCCTCGTTGCCGTTGGCCTGGTCCTGGCCTTTCTTCTTCTCCGGCCGCGCCAGCGCGTGGCCCTGACCGAAAGCGCGCCGGCACGCGCACACATGGCCTACGCCAAGCCCAAGGAAGGGCGCGGCCTGACCGGCGAGCATGCCGCCGCGACGACCGACGTCGCCGGCGACATCATCAGCGCCCCTGTCCATCGCGCCCTCGAAGGCGATTTGGCCGGCGATGACCTCTGCGTCATCAAGGGCGTCGGACCGAAATTCGCGGACGCGCTGCGCGGCCTTGGCTTCAACCGGTTCGAGCAGATCGCAGGCTTGAGCCCGACCGAGATCGAGCGGCTCGACCCCCAGCTCGGCGCCTTCAGCGGCCGGATTGCCCGCGACCGGATCGTCGAGCAGGCGGCCTATCTCGCCCGCAACGACATCGACGGGTTCGAGCAGAGGTTCGGAAAACTCTAGTCGGCCGACGCGGTTTCGGTTTCGGTCCGCTTGCGCTTTGGGCGCGTGGCGAGAAGCTTGTCGATCTTGCGCCCGTCCATGTCGACGATCTCGAACTGCCAGCCGTCGTGGCGGAAGCTCTCGCCCGTCTCCGGAAGGTGTTTCAGAACCGACAGGGCAAAGCCGGCGACGGTCGAATAGTCGCGCTCGTCGGGGAGATTGAGACCGATCCGGTCGGTCAGAAGGTCGGCGCTCGCGGCGCCCGATATCAGCCAGCTGCCGTCCTCGCGCTCGACCAGCGGTGGCTCCTCGCCATGCTCGACGTCATGCGCGAACGTCCCGGCCAGGGCGGCGAGGATGCTGCCCGGCGTGACGATCCCGTCGAGGTGGCCATATTCGTCATGGACGAGCGCCAGCGGAACGTCGGCGCTACGCAGCACCGCAAGCGCGTCCATGGCGTCCATCAGGTCGGGGATCACCGGCGCCGTCCGGCACAGGCGCTTAAGGTCCAGCGGCTCGCCGCGAATGTTGGCGGCAAGGACGTCGCGGGTCTGGATCACGCCGACGATATTTTCGATCGACCCCGCGGCGACGGGGATCCGGCTGTGCGGATTGTCGAGCAGTTCCTGCCGGATCTCCTCATCGCTGGCGGCGACATCGATCCAGTCGATCTCGGTCCGCGGCGTCATGACCTCGCGCACCGGCCGGTCGGCGAGGCGGACGATGCCCGAGATGATCGCGCGCTCGCTTTCCTCGAGGACGCCGGCGGTCTGTGCTTCGGCAACGACCAGGTGAAGTTCTTCGGCCGTGACGTGATTCTTCGATTCCCGATCCAGGCCGAGCAGCTTGAAGATGAGCTCGCTCGACTGGTTCAGCACCCAGACGAAGGGCGCGGTGATGACCGACAGCCAGCGCATCGGCCGCGCCATCACGACCGCGATCGGCTCGGGCGAGCGAAGCGCGATCTGCTTGGGCACGATTTCCCCGATCACCAGCGATACATAGGTCGTCAGCACGATGACCAGGGTGAAACCGACCGAGCTTGCCGTGTCCGGGGCAAGGCCAAGCAGTTCCAGCCGCTCGGCCGTCGGCTGGCCCAGCCTCTCACCCGAAAATGCGCCGGCGAAAATCGCGATCAGGGTAATCCCGCTCTGCACCGTCGAAAGAAAGCGGCCGGGGTCGGCCGCCAGGTCTAGCGCGCACTGTGCCCCGCTGTTGCCGCCGCGGGCCATGGCCTTGAGCCGCGCGTCGCGTGACGAAACGATCGCCAGCTCGCCCATCGCCAGGGCGCCGTTCAGCGTGACCAGGGCGAGGATGAGGAGGACGTCGTACCAGGGGAAGGGGGCTATATGTTCGCTCATCGGCGTTTTATGGCCGGGAGCTTAGCCTTCCGGGAGGATGGTTCACAAGCGGCGAGTCGATTCACGCGCGGAACCATCTTCACGATGCACCGGTTTCATCGCTTTCCCGCTTCCTTTCGGAGTGCCTCCATCATGCCAGCAATTCGCCCACTCGCAGCGGTTGCCCTTTCCTGCTCCCTGACCGCCCTTTCCGCTTGCGCGACCAACGCGCCCCCGCCTCCCCCGCCGGTCCCGGCTGCCGACTTCGTCGCCTTGGGCGTCACCGCGCCTTACCTCTCGGCCGCAGTCATCAACGGGCAGCGCGCCCGCGCCGCCAAGATGCGTGCAGCCAAGATCCGGCCGCTCTCGCCGGGCGAGGTCCCGGCCTATCTTGCCGAGCTCGACAGTGAGCTCCGCCGCCAGACGGCGGGCATTGGCCTGGACGTGCTTCGCGTCGGTGACGGCATCGTCATCCGCATTCCCGCGGCCCTGACTTTCGACACCGGAAGCTCGGCCGTGAAGCCGCAGTTCGACGCGACGCTCCTGGAAATCGCCCGGACGGTAAAGACCCGCAGCCGGACTTACGTCGACGTCTACGCGCATACCGACACGAGCGGCACGCCGCAGGTGAACCAGGCGCTATCGGACAAGCGCGCTGCAGCGGTTGCAACCTATCTTGGCAGCCACGGCGTGGCGAAGGCCCGCCTTGCCTCGCGGGGGCTGGGCGAAAGCGCGCCGCTCTACAATCCCGACGACACGCCGACCAAGCAGGCGGCGAACCGGCGCGTGGAGATTCGGCTGGCGCCGTACCGCGGCTAGCGCCGCTCGACGAAGAAGCCGCGCAGCAGCTCGGCGCTTTCCGCTTCACCGATCCCCCCGATCACGTCTGGGCGATGGTGGCACGCCGGCTGCGAGAAGATTCGGGGGCCGTGAATCACGCCGCCACCCTTCGGGTCTTCCGCCCCGAAACGCAGCGCTTCGAACCGCGCCATGGCGACAGCGGCAGCGCACATCGCGCAAGGCTCGAGCGTAACCCAGAGGGTGCAGCCGTCGAGCCGTGACGTTCCGAGCTCTTGTCCCGCGGCGCGGATCGCGACCATCTCCGCATGGGCAGTGGGGTCGGTCGAGCCGCGCATCGCATTGCGCGCTTGCGCGACGATCGAATCGCCCTTGGTCACGACCGCACCGACCGGCACTTCGCCCGCATCGGCGGCTTCGCGCGCAAGCTCGAGCGCGCGGCGCATCGGCGGCGGTAGTGGAAAAGACATGGGCGCCGGGTAGCGCCTGCCGCGGTTCCTGTCAGCTATTGGGCATTCGCGGTCGCGTTGGCGGCGCTATTGTCGCGCGGGCGAACCACCTGGACCGCCGGCACCCTCACCGTCGTTTCCTTGCTCCCGACCCGAACCGACCCGGTCTCGACATCGAAGGCCGGCGCCTGTCCGCCCTTGGCGACGACGCCGTTCTGGGAGGCAGACACCTGGGGCGCCTTGGCGCCGCGGACCTGGTTGATGTCCAGGAAGCCCGTGGCGACCGCACCAATGACGGCGACGATCGCGATAATCAGGATGAAGATGATGGCGCGCATCGGCTGTTTGTCTTTCCCTGTTGCCTATCCCAAACGCTTGCCCGTCGCTGCTCGACCGCCACAGAACGCGGACTTGGCGCTAGAGTTGCCGTCCGCCCGGCGTTGACGAGCCGGGCCCGAACAGCTAACGGGCTGCGCTCTTCGGGCCTTACAGGGTCCGTCTATAAAAATCAGGATAGAAACCATGTCGCGCGTTTGCGAGCTGACCGGCAAGGGCCGGCAGGTGGGCAACAATGTTTCCCACGCCAACAACAAGACGAAGCGCACGTTCTTGCCGAACCTGCAGAACGTCACGTTGATTTCGGACACCCTCGGGCAGAGCGTGAAGCTGCGCGTTTCGACGCATGGCCTGCGTTCGATCGAGCATGTCGGCGGGCTCGACAACTGGCTGCTGAAGACCAGCGAAGACAAGCTTTCGCTTAAGGTCCGCAAGCTCAAGCGCGAGATTGCCAAGAAGGCTGCCGAAGCGGCCTCCTGAGGCCCTGCCAAGCTTCTGAAAAGTCAAAGATTTTCCTGAACGCAGGCTGCACCCTGCGTTCAGCCTTCATTGCCCGCGAATCGGGCATATCCCCCATCAAGCGATGGGGTTTATCCCCTTTTCCCCATCGCGCCCGGAAACGGGCAAGTTCCCTCGCGTCGCGTAACGAGGGGGGCCCGGTGCGCGTAGTTGCGCCGGGCCCAATTTTTATGGCCGAGGCTCACGGCGCGTCGAACAGCATCGCCAGCTGGTCGGTCATCGCCCCGGCCAGCTGGTCGGCGTCCATGATCGTCACCGCCCGCTCGTAATAGCGGGTCACGTCGTGGCCGATGCCGATGGCGATGAGCTCGACGCTCGAACGCTTTTCGATCCATTCGATGACCTGGCGCAAATGGCGCTCGAGATAGGCGCCACTATTGGCCGAGGCGGTCGAATCGTCGACCGGCGCGCCGTCCGAAATCACCATCATGATGCGCCGTTCCTCGGGCCGCGCGATCAGCCGGCTGTGCGCCCAGAGCAGCGCTTCGCCGTCGATATTTTCCTTGAGCAGACCTTCGCGCATCATCAGCCCGAGGTGCTTGCGCGAGTGGCGGTAGGGCTCGTCGGCGCGCTTGTAGACGATGTGGCGGAGGTCGTTGAGGCGGCCCGGATGCGGCGGCCGGCCGGCCGACAGCCAGGCCTCGCGACTTTGCCCGCCCTTCCAGCCGCGCGTCGTGAAGCCGAGGATCTCGGTCTGGACGCCGCAGCGTTCGAGGGTGCGGCCAAGGATGTCGGCGCAAATCGCGGCGATCGCGATCGGGCGGCCGCGCATCGAGCCTGAATTGTCGATCAGGAGCGAAACCACCGTGTCCCTGAACTCGGTGTCGCGCTCGATCTTGTAGGACAGTGAGTGGCTCGGGCTGACGACCACCCGGGCCAGCCGCGCGGCATCGAGCAGCCCTTCCTCCTGGTCGAAATCCCAGCTTCGCGCCTGGCGCGCGAGCAAGCGCCGCTGGAGGCGATTGGCAAGCCGCGTGACGACGTTCGACAGGCCCGCCATCTGCTGGTCGAGATAGGCGCGAAGCCGCCCCAGCTCCTCCTCGTCGCACAGCTCGCCGGCCTCGACGATCTCGTCGAACCGGGTGGTGAAGGCCTTGTAGTCACTCTCGGGGGCAAGCTCCCAGTTACGCCGGCCGGGCGAGGCGAAAATGTTGTCGCCGAGATCGTCGCCCGTTGCGGACTCATCATCGCCGGCATCGAGCTCTTCGGCCTGGCCCTGGGCGTCGGCCTTCTCCTCCACCTCTTCCCCGCGCATTTCGACATCGCCACCGCCAGGCGAACTTTCGTCGCCCTGTTCGGCGGAATCCTCGCTTCCCCCCTCATCGCCCTCGGCATCGTCGCCGGCGTCTTCGGGCGGCTGATCCTGGAGGTATTCGGCGGCCGCGAGGTCGAGGTCCTCGAGCAGCCGGCGCGACAGCTTGGCGAAGGCCGCCTGGTCGTCGAGCGTCAGCGCGAGCGCGTCGAGCTCGGCCGCCGCCTTTTCCTCGATCCAGGGCGCAACCAGCTTGAGCCCGGCGGCTGCAGCAGCGGGCGGCGCCTCGCCAGTCAGCCGCTCGCGGGCGATGAGGCCGACCGCGGTCGACAAGGGCACTTCCTCGGCATTGCGGGCGCGGACGATCGAATCCGCGCGCACGCGAGCGTCGGCCAGTATCGCAAGATTTTCGCGGACGCCCGCCATCGCGCGCGCGCCAAGCGCTTCGACCCGGGCGCTTTCGAGGGCTTCGAAGACCGCGCGGGCATCCGGATCGGCGGGGACGACGCGGGCGTGCAGCTTCGGATCGTGATGGCGAAGCCGGAGCGCAAGCGCGTCGGCGGCGCCGCGTGCCTCCGCCACCAGCTTGGGCTCGAGCCCGGCGCCGGGCGAGGGCACGCGCGCGGTCTTGCCCGAGGCAGGCGCGGTATCGTTCGCGAAGACGACCTCGACATCGGGGTCCCTGGCGATCGCGCGCGCCGCCCCGGCAAGGGCGCGGCGGAACTCATCGATAGGCGCGCGTTCGGGCATCAGCGGGATGTAGCGGGGCCGGCGCGAGGAGGAAAGAATCCCGCATTGAAACAAGAATGTGGTTCAAAAAAGCTATGGCTAATAATGAGTTACTTTTCGATTGACTCGCCGCGCGCGGACATTACCGTTCGTTAATTCTGCTCGTCCGGGCGCGAGGAAATCCGATCAAGTTCGAACTTTGAGGGGACAGTAAATGAGCGTACAAAATTCGGGGTCCAAGCCGGTTGCTTATAATTCAGCCCAGCCCGGCGATTTCAGCCTCGATCCGTACGGAGGTCTTGGATACACTTATGGCGGCAAGCCGATCCTGGCACTGAACGGCGCCAACAGCGTCACGACCCATCTCGACACCGGTCGGAGTGTTCATTCGTCGAGCGGCGTTATCACCTATTCCTTCAACCAGCTGCCGCATGCCACCGGGCTGTTCAACAATCCGAACTACGGGTTGTCTGGGTCGAGCGATTATTCGGCTTTCTCACCTGAACAGCAGGATGCCGCACGCGCGGCGATTCAATTGTGGGATGATCTCATTCCTCAAACTTTCAAGGAATCCAACGGACGCGGCGCGGACATCATTTTCGCGAACAGCAGCGACCCCGCACAGGCGTTCGCTTATTACCCTGTCAATGGTAAAGGCTATACTTATCAAAGTGACGTCTTCGTCGCTGATCCAGCCCTGAATCCGTCAAACACGCTGTTCAACTACGGTCAGTACGGCAACACGACGTTGATCCACGAGCTTGGCCACAGCCTCGGCGAGTCGCACCCCGGAGCCTACAACGGAACGGGGACGTTCGCCACTGACGCGGAATATGCGCAGGACACGTATCAATATTCGATCATGTCCTATTTCAACGGGACGAACTCGCGGCAGCTGGCAATCAATTGGGACCTCGGCGGCGTCGTGCCCGGTTCGATCAGCTATTCGTCCGGTGGGGCCGTGACTGGCTTCAGCTTCCGCGCAAATTATCCTGAAGCGCCGCAGCTGCACGACATTTATGTCATCCAGCAATCGTATGGCGCCGATCCTACGACGCGCACCGGTGCAACGACGTATGGTTTCAATTCGAACGCCGGCAACGAGCTGTACGATTTCAACGCCAATCCCAATCCGATGTATTCGATCTACGATGCGGGCGGAAACGACACTATCGATGCGTCGGGGTTCAACGTCGGCCAGTTCATCGATCTCCATGCCGGCGCGTTCAGTTCGATCGGGGGCGGGGCGCCATCGGCGGCCGATGTCAACGCCTACTGGACCGAATATTATGCTGCGTACGGGCTGCAATTTCCAGCCGGTTATTTCACCGATGCGTTCCTGGCTCAGGCCCAGAGCGCGGTGCAATCAATTGTCTCCGGACGCATCGCAGCGGACACTGGCGTAACCGGCATCAATGCGACCCAGTTCGACAATGTATCGATCGCCTACGGCGTCGTAATCGAGAATGCGATCGGTGGTTCGGCGCGCGATCTGCTCGTCGGAAACGAAGTGGCCAACGTGCTGAAGGGCCTGGGCGGCGATGACGTGTTGAAGGGCAATGAAGGCAATGACACGCTAATTGGCGGCACGGGTAACGACACCTTGGTCGGTGGTACGGGCAGCGACCTGTTCGTCTTCGCCAATGACGGCTCACTCGACACGATCGGTGACTTCGCGACCGGCGCCGACAAGATCGACCTGAGCGGCGTCGCAGGCGTGACCGCCTCCAATGTGTCGTACAATACGACCACTCACCAGGTGCAGATCGACACCGATCACAACGGCATCGCGGACATGTTCATCAATTCGGCGGGTGTGGTGAACAGCGGCGACTACATCTTCGCTTAATCGCGCCGGAAGAAAGAAATAGGGCGTCGCTCTTGCGAGCGGCGCCCTTTTCTTATGCGCCCTTGCCGACGACGCTTTCAGGCAAGTCCTGGCCGAACACGCGCTGATAATATTCGGCGACGAGCGGCCGCTCGGACTCGTCGCACTTGTTGAGGAAGCTGACGCGGAAGGCGTAGCCGACATCGCCGAAGATATGCGCGTTCTGCGCCCAGCTGATCACGGTGCGCGGGCTCATCACAGTCGAGATGTCGCCGTTGACGAAACCCTGCCGCGAAAGCTCGGCGACCTTGATCATCTTCTCGACAATCTCCTTGCCGCCCGGCTCATCATATTCCCCGGACTTGGCGAGCACGATCTGCGCCTCGACTGCGGCGGGGAGGTAATTGAGCGTCGTGACGATGTTCCAGCGATCCATCTGGCCCTGATTGATGGCCTGCGTGCCGTGATAGAGGCCGGTGGTGTCGCCGAGCCCAACGGTGTTGGTGGTGGCGAAGAGGCGGAACCAGGGATTGGGGCGGATGACGCGGTTCTGGTCGAGCAGGGTGAGCTTGCCCTCTGCTTCCAGCACGCGCTGGATAACGAACATCACGTCGGGGCGGCCGGCGTCATATTCGTCGAACACCAAAGCGACGGGGTGCTGCAGCGCCCAGGGTAGCAGCCCCTCGCGGAACTCGGTCACCTGCTGGCCGTCGCGAAGAACGATGGCATCGCGGCCGACAAGGTCGATGCGGCTGATGTGGGCGTCGAGGTTGATCCGGATCATCGGCCAGTTCAGCCGCGCGGCCACCTGCTCGATGTGGGTCGACTTGCCGGTCCCGTGATAGCCCTGGACCATGACTCGGCGATTCTTCGAAAAGCCGGCGCAGATGGCGAGCGTCGTGGTCGGATCGAAGACGTAGGTCGGGTCGAGGTCGGGCACGCGCTCGTCGGCGTCGCTGAAAGCCGGCACCTCCATGTCGGAATCGACTCCGAACAGGTCGCGCACCTTCACCACCTTGTCGGGTGCGGTCATCAGCGTCTCCGCGCGGCTTTCGGGCTGGGCATTGGGCAGATCGGTCATGGGACTCGCCTTAGGCGATGGGGCCGGACGCCTCAACTTTCTCCGGCAATGGGAAGAGCGTGACGAAGCGGCGGGCGAGGTCGAGGTCGCCCTCGACCTTGATCAGATCGAACGGAGCGCCGCCGTGGACGACCGCGGCAATGTCATTGGAGGAGCCGGTGAAGACGACGTCGCAGCCAATCGGCTCGGTGCGCTCGACCCCGAGGCGGCCGTCGCGAAGCGTGAGGACGTAGCTCGCCGTGCCGAAGCGAAAGCCGATGCGGGCGCCGACCCCCTCGGCCCGCTCGGGCGCGAACAGAGTCTCGAACGACATGATCACCGAGACATGGCTCATCGGGAGGGTCGGGTCGTGGAGCGGACTCCGAGCGGCCCATTTCCCGAGCGCGCCGATGACCGGCGCGGCCTCGCGCGCCCAGTCGGTCGCTTCATAGACCTGGACCGAGGCTGGCGGCGGCAGCTTCGTCTTGCGCACGATCCCGCGCCGCTCGAGCTCCGCCAGGCGCTGGGTCAGGACATTGGCGCTGATCCCGGGAAGGTCGGCCTTGAGCTCGGAGAAGCGGCGCGGGCCGTAGGCGAGCTCGCGCAGCACCAGCATCCCCCAGCGTTCGCCGATCAGGTCGAGCGCATGAGCAAGCCCACAGGCGTCGTCGTAGCGCCTTTTTTCTTCGGGTGGTCGCGACTTGGTTACTTTTTCTAACTGCACAGTTGTAATTTAGGACTTCGTGGGTCAAAAGACAAGCGAATCGAGTCGGAGAGGGGTTCCGATGCCGCTAAAAGACGATGCCGAAATCGAGATTACGGCGCTAAGCTGGGTGCCGGCTCCCGCGCAGGGCGTGGTCAAGGACCTGCGCATCCGCTGGGCCCTGGAGGAAGCCGGGCTCGACTATCGCGTGCGTCTCCTGCCGCTCGAGCGGCCGCCGGAATATGTGAAAGAGCAGCCCTTCAACCAGGTGCCCTGCTTCGACGACGGCAAGGTCCAGATCTTCGAAAGCGGCGCGATTCTCCAGTATCTGGGGGAGCAGAGCGAAATCCTGCTGCCCCGCGATCCGCTCGGCAAATTCCGCGCCATCCAATGGACCTTTTCGGCCGTCAGCAGCGTCGAGCCGTTCATCCAGTTCCGGGCGCTTCTGAACGGGCCGTTCGCCGCGCTTGAGTGGGCGGAGCCGGCCAAGCCGACCTTCGACCATTATGCGCGCCTCCGCCTTGGCCAGATCGCCGACCGGCTGGGCGATAATCAATGGCTGGAAGGCGACCGCTTCACTATCGGTGACCTGATGATGGTCAGCGTCCTCCGGATCGCCGACCGCAGCGGCCAGCTGGCCGATTTGCCAACGCTCGCAGCGCTCGTGAAGCGCGGCGAGGCCCGGCCCGCGTTCCAGCAGGCCTTGTCCGACCAGCTCGCCGCGTTTCGCGAGAACCAACCCGAAGGAGTCGCAGCATGACCTATTTCGAAGGTTTCATCGTCCCCGTACCGGCCGGCAAGAAGTCGGAGTACGAAAGGCACGCGAACGACTTCGCGCCGATGGTCCAGGAATTCGGCGTCCGGCGCATGGTCGAGAACTGGGACAGCGACATTCCCGAAGGCAAGGTCACCGACTTCCGCAAGGCGGTCGAGGCCACGGCCGATGAGAAGATCGTCTTTTCCTGGTTCGAATATCCGGATCGTTCGGCGCGCGACGCCGCGAACGCCAAGATGATGAGCGACCCGCGGATGGAAGAAATGGGCGCCAACATGCCCTTCGATGGCAAGCGCATGATCATGGGCGGCTTCGACGCCATCGTCGAGGAGGGCAGCCCGGGCGGCAGCTACACCGATGGCTTCGTCGTGCCGGTGCCCGAAGGCAATCGCGACGCTTATCGCGAAATGGCCTCCAAGATGGCGAAGGTGTTCCGCCAGCACGGCGCAACCCGCGTGATCGAGGCAATCGCCGAGGACGTCGATCACGGCAAGGTCACCGATTTCTACCGGGCGGTGAAGGCCGAGGACGGCGAAACCGTCGTCTTTTCCTTCATCGAATGGCCCGACAAATCCGTGCGCGACCAGGCATGGGAGAAAATCATGTCCGACGAGAGCCTCAAGCCCGAGGGCGAGATGCCCTTCGCCGGCCAGCGCATGTTCTGGGGCGGATTCGAGAAGATCCTCGACACCGCCGGGAACGCGGCGAATCAGGGCCAGTCGGCGCCGATCAGCGCCTGAACCGCACGGCAATCAGGAGGTCGAACGATGACCGACACGGGCAACTTCATCTGGTATGAGCTTGTGACCCCCGACCCGGACGCCGCCAAGGCCTTCTATGACGCTGTCGCCGGCTGGGATATCGAGCCCGCGCCGACGGGTGTGATGGACTATCGCATGATCCGCCGTGCGGACGGGGGCAACGCCGGTGGCGTCCTGCGCATGACCGGCGAAATGGCAGAACATGGCGCCCGGCCAATGTGGCTCGGCTATCTCAACGTCGCCGACGTCGACGCCACCACCACCTCGATCGAGGCCGCGGGCGGCAAGGCCCTCATGCCGCCGACGGACATTGGCGGCGTGGGCCGGATCGCAATGGTATCGGACCCGCAGGGCGCTCCATTTTACATCATGACGCCAATGCCGCCGACCGACGGATCCAACGCCAAGAGCGACGTCTTCTCCGCCGATGCCGAGCAGCGCGTCGGCTGGAACGAGCTGTCGACCAACGATCCCGGCGCAGCACGGCGCTTCTATGCCGAGCAATTCGGCTGGGGCACCGACGACTTCATGGATATGGGCCCGATGGGGGAATACCGCTTCATCGACCATGACGGGACGCGTCTCGGTGCGCTCTGTGGAACGACGCCCGGAGGCAAGCCGAAGTGGCGTTTTTACGTCCGCGTGCCGTCGATCGCCAAGGCCACGCAGGCGGTTGAGGCCAATGGCGGGACCGTCGCGATGGGACCGCACCCGGTGCCGAGCGGCGACTGGATCCTGATCGGTTTCGACCCTCAGGGGGCCGAGTTCGCGCTCGTCGGCGGCGAATAAGAAGGAGGCTTTGATAATGAGCAACAAGATGACGACCTGCCTTTGGTTCGACAAAGGCGAAGCCCGCAAGGCGGCGCAATTCTATGCTTCCGTCTTCCCTGACACCCACGTCGATTCAGGCCACGCAGCCGCGACCGATTTTCCTGGCGGGCAACAGGGCGAAGAACTGACCGTCGAATTCACTGTTCTCGGCCAGTCCTTCGTGGGCCTCAACGGCGGACCCAATTTCAAGCCGAACGAAGCGGTCAGCTTCATGGTCTTCACCAAAGACCAGGAGGAAACCGACCGCTATTGGAACGCCATCACCAGCAACGGTGGCGAGGAAAGCGCGTGCGGTTGGTGCAAGGATCGCTGGGGCTTTTGCTGGCAGATCACGCCGCAGCGGCTGATGGACCTGATGAACGAAGGCGGCGAGCGCTCCAGGCGCGCGTTCCAGGCGATGATGGAGATGAAGAAGATCGACATCGCCGCGCTCGATCGGGCCGTCGAAGGGGTGCCCGCCGATGCGTAAGCTGACGGGCGCGGTATTCCAGTCGCTCGACGGGGTCATGCAGGCACCGGGCGGACCGGAAGAGGATGAAAGCGGCCACTTCCGCTTCGGCGGCTGGTCTTTCCATTTCTGGGACGAGAGCGTGGAAAGGCCATTCGGCAAGATCATCGGCGCCGATTACGACCTGCTGCTGGGCAAAAGGACCTACGACATCTTCGCGGGATACTGGCCCAATCATCAGGACAATCCGATCGGCGCCACGTTCCAGCGCATCAACAAATATGTGCTGACCCATTCCGAGGCCCCGCTGGAGTGGAAGAACAGCCACAAGCTGTCCGGCGACACCGCCGAGGCAGTCGCCGAGCTCAAGCGCAGCGAAGGCCGCGACCTGCTCATCCAGGGCAGCAGCACGCTCTACATGCCGCTGCTTGGCGCGGGTCTGATCGACCGACTGGTGGTCATGACATTCCCGGTGGTCCTGGGCGGGGGGAAGTCGATCTTCGACGGACCGCCCGCTGCGGGTGCCTTGAAGCTGGTCGAGCATGACGTGTCCGACAAGGGCGTCGTCTTCGCCATGTACGAGCCCGCGGGCGAGGTCCCGATCGGCAGCTTCGCCGACGCCGACCAGGCGGCATGAGCCTTCAGCTCTACGCCCATCCCTTCAGCTCTTATTGCTGGAAGGTGCAGATCCCGCTCGACGCCGACGGCACGCCTTACACCTATCGCAACGTCGATCCGTCCAATCCCGGCGCCGGCGAGGAGATGCTGAAGCTATGGCCGCTCGGCAAATTCCCGGTGCTGGTCGACGACGGCGAAGTGATCGTCGAGACGAGCTGCATCATCGAGCATCTGCAGGCGAAGCACCCAGGGCCCAATGTGTGGATCCCGGAGGGCGAGGTCGGCCGTCGGGCCCGTTTCCTCGACCGGTTCTTCGACCTTCACGTCCAGGCCAACATGCAGCCGACGGTCAATAATGCGATCCGCGGAGAAGGTCGCAGCGACCCGTATGGCGCCGAGCTTGGGCTCGCGAAGCTCCGCATCGCCTACGACTGGCTCGAGGAAAATCTGCCGGACAGCGAATGGGCGGTGGGCGACAGCTTCACACTCGCCGATTGCGCCGGCGCCCCGGCGCTTTTCTACGCCGACTGGATCGAGGAGATTGGCGACGGGCGGCCTCGCCTGAAGGCCTATCGCGCGCGCCTTCTCGCCCATCCCGCCGTTGCAAAGTCGATTGAGGGCGCGCGGCCCTATCGCCACTATTTCCCGCTCGGCGCGCCCGATCGCGATTAGGCGAAGGCCGCCGACTTCCGGAGCAACTGGTAAGCTTCGATCACTGCGGTGAGGCGAGCTTCCTTCGAGCGGTCGCCGCCATTCTTGTCCGGGTGGTAGCGGCGCACCAGCGTCGAATAGGTCTGACGCAACTGATGGCGGTCGGCATCATTGCCGAGCCCCAGCACCGACAGTGCCTGCCGCTCGGCCTTCGTGAAGCGCGACGGCTGCCCGCGTTCGCGGATTGCCCCGAAGCGCGTGGCAATGGCGTCGAGCGGATCGGAGAAGTCGCTCCACTTGGGTGCGGGGTCGGCACCGTTCGCTGCGAACGTGCGGCTCGGCCGCTCCCAGCCAGCGAGCGGCGACTGCGCTTCGCTGATCTCCTCGGCGCTCATGCCTTCGAAGAAGTTATACTTGGCGTTGTGCTCGCGCACATGGTCGAGGCAAAGGAAGCGCCAGGCGCCAGGCCCGTCGAAATTGGCCGGCTGGAGCGGCGCCTTGAATTCGCCGGGCGCGTCGCATCCCGGGACCGCGCACCGCGCCTGCGCCCCTTCGACCCGCCCATGCATCCGTGCCTGTTTCGAAGCCATTGAACCCCACTATATAGGGGCCATGAACACTCCTGGAACCGGCCCGGTCGCGGCCGAAATGCTCAACCGGCTCAACTCGGCGCTTTCGCCCAGCGCGATCGAGCTCATCGACGACAGCGAGGCGCATCGCGGGCACGGCGGATACAACTCGGCGGGCGAAAGCCATTTCAGCCTGCGCATCGAAAGCGCGGCCTTTGCCGGCAAGAGCCGGGTCGAACGCCAGCGCCTGGTCTACGCCGCGCTCGGCGAGCTGATGGAGAACAGAGTCCATGCCTTGTCGATCAAGGCGAGCGCGCCAAGCGAATGAGGGACGGCGGTGAGGCGGCCCCCCAGATTCACATCAGAAAGCCATGCCGACGCCGAGCCGCCCCGCCAGCGACATGTCGCCCTGGACCTTCTCGGCGCTGGCTTCGGCCACCAGGCTGAGCGCCGAACCCCCGGCGAGGAAGCGGACCGCGCCGCGCCAGCCGCTTTCGCGCTGTTCGGGGACGAGCGTGAACGGATTGTTGGCGCCGTATGAGGCAACCGTCTTGCCGAGCGCGCCGCTGAGGATTTCGCGGCGGCCGCCCTCGATCTCGAAGCGGGCCCAGGCCTCGTCCGGATTGGATCCGAGCAGCTCATAGCCGATCGCCAGCATGGCGTTGGCCGCAGTCTCGTTGCTCGTGCGCTCGCGCACCGTCAGGTCGAAAGCCTCGCCTCCGCCCGTCTCCGTGTAAGCGCCTTCGGTCAGCTTGTAATATTCGACCGATGCATTGGGGCGGATGTCGAGCCGGCCCGTGCGCATTTCGTAGGCGACGCCGCCCGAGGCCGAATAGAGGCGGCCGTTCCACTTGGCATGCGCTCTGCGGCTGACGGTGCCGGCGGTCAGCGTCGCGTCGAAGTTGCGGACGCTGTCGAAATTGATGGTCGCCGCGGTGCCGCGAGCCCAGGCTGTGAACGGCCCGGTGCCCCCGCGCCAATAGACGCCGGCTTCATAATGATTGTCGGCGAGCTCGTTGTTGAGGCGCGAGTCCTTGCCGAACATGTAGGCGGCCGTGACGCCGACCGTACCGATCGGTCCGAGCGAGGCGCCGTATCCGCCCGAGAAGCCCCAGCCGCTGACGTCATAGCCCGACGACTGGCCGATCTTCTTGCGCGATCCCCAGGTTACTTCCTGCAGCCATAGGCCGGACACGCGGCGCGGGTCCGACAGGGTCTGGGCGGTCAGGCGCGACCCCTTGGTCGCCGCTTCGAAGCTGCCGCCGGCAAAGTCCGGAAGGAGCTGCTGGAGCGTGTTCTTGATCGATCCGGAATCGGCAGCCTGGAGGAAGGCAGCGGCAATGCCAGTGTCCTTGTCGGCGACGTCCAGAACCGCGTCGAGGATGGTCGCTTCGGCCGCGTTCACGCCAAGCTCACCCGAGCCCTTGATCTCGACCTTCAATGCGACCTGGCCGGTCGCGGCGTTGGACGTCAGCGAACTGTTGAACAGGAACGGCAGGGTGACCACCGAGCTCGAGAGGTTCTCGGCTCCGGTCAGCGTGCCCGCATCGACGATGGTGTAAGTGCCCGCGGCGGTCCCGACATGGTCAAGCGAGACGAGAATCTTCGTGCCCGTGCCGAAGCTCGCGGCGCCCGCGACCTGGTACATTGTGTGGCCGGCGTCGGCGATGCGCACGCCGAGCGAGGCGTCGGCCGCCGTCGTCAGGGACGCCAGGTCGACCGTGCCAGGGTTGCGGACATCGAGGACCGAGCCGGTGCCGACGGTGGCTGCGACGCCGGCCGAATTCGCGAGCGTGCCGTGGAAGGCTCCGCCGCCGGTGAGGCTGAGGATGTCGCTGCCGCCCCCGAAATCCACCTTTCCGGAAACGGTGCCCGCCTGGATGTCGAGCGTGTCGTTGCCGCTGCCGAAGAGGATGTTGCCGAACATCAGCGGCGCCGGCTTGCCGGTCGCGGCCGCGATCTGGCGGACGACGGCGCCGGTCGTATTGGCGCTGAGGTCGATCGCGGTCGCCTTGTCGCCGAGCGTCGCCGCGTCGGTGACGCCGATCGTGCCGCTGTTGGTGATCAGCGCCAGCGTGCCCGATTTGTCGACGATGGCGCTGGCGGTTCCCGCCGTGCCCGAGCGGCCGGCGGCAATCGTGCCGCTGTTGGTCAGGCTATTCACCGTTGCTCCGGCGTCGATCACGAGCGCCTGGGCGGAGGTCGCATCGGTACCCGCGCCGGTGGCGACGACTGCACCGGCCACGACGATCTGCGGCGCGGTCGTTCCGGCGCCAACGTTGAGGCCGACGGCGTCAGCGTTGACCGCCTTCGCCTGAACGGCGCCGGTGACAACGATGCCGCCGGCAAGGTTCACCGCCTTGCCGAGCCCGCCGAGCGCGACGCCGGTAGCGGACACCCCGCTATAGGCGCCGACGCCCGCGACCGCGCCCTTGAGGTTGAGGCCGAAGACCGAGCCTGCGGCGCCGATGGTGAGGTCCTGGGTCGCTGAGCCGATGCGGACGGCGGGCGTAGAACCCGTGGTCGTGACAGAGCTGCCGGTGTCGAGCACGATACCGGTGTTGACATTGCCTGCCACCTCCAGGGCCGAGCCGCCCTGGAGGAGGTCGTCGGCGTCGAGCTTCGACGTGTCGGCAGGCGGGGTCGTGTTGCGGTAGCCGGTCGAGCTGATCGAGCCGCCGATCACCACGCCGCCGCCGACATTGCCGCCGACCAGCACGCCGATCGAGTTCTTGCCGACGACGCTCGTCACGCTTCCGGCGCCGATGGTAATCCCGGCGCTGACGTCGCTGGTGCGGATGCCGAACGAATCGTCGCCGATGACACTGATCTTGCCGGTGTCGTTCAGCGAGCCGATGAGCGGGCTGTCGATGGCGATGCCGGCGGACTGGTTGCCCTCGACGGTGATCGCGCCGCTGTTGGCGACATTGCCGGTGAAGGTGCCGCCGCCGAGCACGTGAATGCCGAAGCGGTTGCTGCCCTGCGCGAACGGTCCATCGAGGTCGCCGTCACTGTCCGCGTCGGTCGCAGTGTAATTTTCGTCGATGGTGATGGCACCGGTGTTGGTGATGTTCCCGGTGAGGTTGGGGTTGGCGAGGATCCCCGTCGAATTGTTCGCCCCCTGGAACGCGATCGTGCCCTCGTTCTTCACGCTGTCGTTGCTGTCGATGGTGACCGCGGCGCCGCTCGTGACCTTGACCGATCCGGCCGAGCTGATCCGCAAATCGTCATTGGCAGTGCTCGTCTTGACCGGCGTGGTGACGGCCGTGGAGATGACGGTTTCGGCGGCTGCAGGGCCCGCGACGAGGGCGGCAAGAGCAGTGGAAGCGAGTAGGAAACGCATGCGGTCAGAACCCCTTGTTCCGGCAAGCAGCTCGGCTGCCGGTTGATGTGAATGTGCGCGGCCAATCCTTTGCGATGAGGTCGCGCAGGCCGGCTGCTGGATGTGAAAGGGAACCGCGCAACGGCAGGACGCCGAGCCGTTCAACCCCCGGTAATGGGCGGCCTAAAAGCGGCCCGCGCCTGACTCCCAGATGAACGCTCATTAAGTGCCTGTAATGAATATGCTTCGTTGCGCCGCTATCGGGAACGAGGGCCGCGAGCTAAGTGAGCGGTATGGAATCCTCGCTCATGACCATCAGTCCGGTCACCCACGACCTCGGCGACTTCAAGGTCCACCGGACGCTGCCCGCGCGGGAGCGAACGATGGTCGGCCCATTCATCTTCGTCGATGAGTTCGGCCCCGCGCGGCTGCCTGCGGGCCAGGGCATGGACGTGCGCCCGCACCCGCACATCAACCTCGCCACCGTCACCTATTTGTTCGACGGCGCGATCGAGCATCGCGACAGCATTGGCCCGCACCAGGTGATCGAGCCGGGCGCGATCAACCTGATGACCGCGGGCAGCGGGATCGTCCATTCCGAGCGTTCGCCCGAAGCGCTGCGCCCGGAAGGCCCGAGCCTCTACGGCATGCAGACATGGCTCGCGCTTCCCGACGGCGGCGAGGAGGTCGCCCCCGCCTTCGACCATGTGCCCGGCGACGGCCTGCCCTTCGTCGAGGATGGCGGTGCGCGGGCGCGGGTGCTGATGGGCAGCTTGTGGGGAGCGAGCGCCGCTACGCCGCAGCATTCGCCGACCATCTATGCCGATATCGAGCTCGCACCTGGTGGGTCGATCCCGATCGATGCCCAAGCCGACGAGCGGGCGGTGATGCTGGTCGGCGGCGCGGGCGAGCTCGACGGCCAGAAGCTCGAGCTGTTCACGCTCTACATATTGGCGCCGGGCCAGCCGATGCGGCTGTCGAGCGCAAACGGCGGGCGGGCGATGCTGCTTGGCGGCGGCGCTTTTGCCACGCGCCGCTACGTCTTCTGGAACTTCGTCTCCTCGTCGCGCGACCGGATCAACCAGGCCAAGGCCGACTGGAAGGCGCAGCGCTTCGCGTCGATCCCGGGTGATGACGAGGAATTCATCCCGCTCCCCGAAAGGCCGCTGACGGTCAGCTACCCCTGACCCTTCCGCCCGGCCCTTAGCGAGGCTAGGGCGCTCAGCGATGAGCCAGACTCGTTCCCGTTCGCGTTCGGCGGCAAGGCTTGCCGCGGTCCAGGCGCTTTACCAGCAGGACATGGAAAGCACGCCGCTGCCCCGGCTGCTGAAGGAATTCCACGACCACCGGCTGGGTGCCACGATCGAAGACGAGACCTATCACGAAGCCGAGCGGGACTTTTTCGACGATATCGTGATCGGGGCCGATGGTCGTCGCGAGGAAATCGACGGACTGATCGCCGCGCGGCTGGCCGAAGGCTGGTCGCTCGATCGCCTCGACAAGCCGATGCGCGCCATCCTCCGCGCGGGGACCTACGAGATCATCGCCCGCAATGACGTGCCGGTGGGCTCGGTCATCAGCGAATATGTCGATGTTGCCCACGCTTTTTACGACAAGCGCGAGAGCGGCTTCGTCAACGGCCTGCTCGATGCCATCGCCAAGCAGGCGCGAGCCTAGGTCGTGAACGAGCGCGAGGTTCTCGCGCGGCTGAAGCGCATCGCGACCGCGCCCGAAGCGCGCGGCCTCGCGGACGATGCGGCGCTGCTCGACCGCCTGGTTATTACTCACGACAGCATCGCCGAGGGCGTCCATTTCCTGCCCGAAGATCCACCGGCCAGCGTCGGCTGGAAGCTGGTCGCGGTGAACCTCTCCGACCTTGCCGCGAAGGGCGCAACACCGGCCGGGGCCTTGCTGTCTCTGCCGCTGACCGGCGCCGGGGAATGGGAGTCGCTCCTTCTCGACGGCATTGAGGCTGCCTGCGAAAGCTACGCCTTGCCGCTGATCGGCGGCGATACATTCACCTTGCCCCAGGGGGCGCCGCGAGTCCTCGGCCTCACTGCGATTGGCCGGGCGGGACCGCGTGTGCCGGACCGCGGCGGCGGCGAGCCCGGCGACCGGCTGTGGCTGGTCGGAACGCTGGGCGATTCCGCGGCAGGACTCGCCCAGCTTCGGGAAGACCGCCGCGCGTCGAGCGCATTGGTCGACGTCTACCGCCGCCCCATCCCCTTGCTCGTCGCAGGGCAGGCGATTGCCCCGCATGCCAAGGCGATGATGGATGTTTCCGATGGGCTTCTGCTCGACGCCCGGCGCATGGCCGAAACCAGCGGCTGCGTCGCCGAGATCGATGTCGACGCGCTTCCCCTCTCCGGCGCTTTCGTCGAAGCGCGTGGCAAGGCCCGGGCGGCGCGGTTGTTCGCGGCATCCGGCGGCGACGATTACGCCCTACTTGCAGCGCTGCCGCCCGACTTCGATCCCGAAACGCTTTCTTTACCCGCGGGGACGAAGATTGCCGCGATCGGCGCCCTTGCGGCTGGCGAGCCCGAAGTCCGGCTCACCAGCAAGGGCAAGCCGGTCCCGCTGCCGGAGGTCTTGGGTTTTGAGCATGACAGCAATCAGCATCCCGCGCGGCCCGTTTCGCCAGTGGTTGATCGCCATTAGCGGCCTCGCGTCGGGCACGGGCCTGGCGCTTTTCCTGTCGCTAGCGCTAACTCGTTAAGCCGTTGATCCGCGCGGTTGCCAGCCGCGTAAACGCTCCCTAAACCGGCGCCGTTTTCGGGCGCGGCCGCATTCGCCTGGCCGCATCGTCCGATCAGGAAACAGGGAAGCTTGAAGTCATGAATTTGCTGCTCATCGCAATTATCTGCGGCGTGCTCGCCGTGCTTTACGGGGTCGTCACCACCATGCAGGTGCTCAAAGCGCCTGCCGGCAACGAGCGGATGCGCGACATCGCCAGCGCCGTCCAGGAAGGCGCGCAGGCCTATCTCGCCCGCCAGTACCGCACCATCGCCATCGTGGGCGTCGTGGTCGTCGCCCTCGTCTACTATTTCTTGGGGCAAGTCTCCGCGATCGGCTTCCTGATCGGCGCCCTGCTGTCGGGCGTGACCGGCTTCGTCGGCATGAACGTTTCGGTGAAGGCCAACGTCCGCACCGCCGAGGCGGCCCGAACTTCGCTTCAGGGCGGCCTCACCATGGCGTTTCGCTCGGGTGCGATCACCGGGATGCTCGTGGCCGGCCTCGGCTTGCTCGCGATTTCGGTCTTCTTTTATTATCTGACCGCGGTCGCCGGCCACGCGCCCAACGACCGCATCGTCGTTGACGCCCTTGTCGCCCTCGCCTTTGGCGCCTCGCTGATTTCGATCTTCGCTCGTCTTGGCGGCGGCATCTTCACCAAGGCCGCCGACGTCGGCGCCGACCTGGTCGGCAAGGTCGAGGCCGGAATTCCCGAGGATGATCCCCGCAATCCGGCGACCATCGCCGACAACGTCGGTGACAATGTCGGCGACTGCGCCGGCATGGCCGCCGACTTGTTCGAAACCTATGTCGTGACGCTGGGCGTCACCATGGTGTCGATCGCGCTGACCGTCACCGGCGGCGACAGCGAGATGCTGATGAAGCTGATGAGCCTGCCGCTGATCATCGGCGGCCTCTGCATCGTGACCTCGATCATTGGCACCTACATGGTCCGGCTCGGCAAGGGATCGATCATGGGCGCGCTGTACAAGGGTTTCTGGACCTCCGCCGTGCTCGGCGCGATCCTCGCCTATCCGGTCACTCAGTACGTCCTCGGCGACATGAATGCCGTCGTGGCGACGATCCCGGGTGTTGGCGATGCCCAGATCCAACTGACTGGCATGAAGCTCTTCTACTGCATGCTCATCGGCCTTGGCCTCACCGGCCTGCTGGTGTGGATCACCGAATATTATACCGGGACCAACTATCGGCCGGTGCAGAGCATCGCCCGAGCATCCCAGACCGGGCATGGCACCAACGTCATCCAGGGTCTTGCCATCAGCCTTGAATCGACCGCGCTGCCGACGATTGTCATCGTGATTGCGGTGATCGCCGCCTACCAGCTGGCGGGCGTGATCGGTGTCGCCTTCGGTGCGACCGCGATGCTCGCCATGGCGGGAATGGTCGTCGCGCTCGATGCTTACGGTCCAGTCACCGACAATGCCGGCGGCATCGCCGAGATGGCCGGGCTCGAGGAGGACGTGCGCACGCGCACCGACGCCCTCGACGCGGTCGGCAACACGACCAAGGCGGTGACCAAGGGCTATGCCATCGGCTCCGCCGCGCTTGCCGCGCTGGTGTTGTTCGGCGCCTACACGACCGATCTTCGGCAGTTCTTCCCGAACGTGACCGTCGATTTCTCGCTGTCCAACCCGTACGTCATCGTCGGCCTGCTGCTCGGCGCCTTGCTGCCTTACAGCTTCGGCGCCTTCGGCATGACCGCAGTGGGACGTGCCGCCGGAGCGGTGGTCGAGGACGTCCGCGCCCAGTTCCGCGACAATCCGGGCATCATGGAAGGCAGCGTCCGGCCCAATTACGGGCGCACCGTCGACCTCGTCACCAAGGCGGCGATCCGGGAGATGATCCTGCCCTCGCTGTTGCCGGTGCTGACGCCGATCGCGGTCTATTTCGTGATCACCGCGGTCGCCGGCCAGGCCTCGGGCTTCGCGGCGCTTGGCGCACTGCTCCTCGGCGTGATCGTCTCGGGCCTGTTCGTCGCCATCTCGATGACCTCGGGCGGCGGCGCGTGGGACAATGCCAAGAAGTATATCGAGGACGGCAATTACGGCGGCAAGGGCTCGGAAGCCCACAAGGCCGCGGTGACCGGCGATACGGTCGGCGATCCGTACAAGGATACCGCCGGCCCGGCCGTCAATCCCATGATCAAGATCACCAACATCGTCGCGCTGCTGTTGCTGGCGGCGCTTGCGGCGCATCCCTAAGGCGCACCGCAAAATTTAACTCAGAGCCCCGCCCGGAACCTCCGCGGCGGGGCTTTCCTTTTCCCGCGGAAACGACTTGAAGGCGGCCGATGCCTCACGCGATCCGAATCCATAAACCCGGCGGCCCCGACGTTCTCAAATGGGAGGAGGTCGAGCCCGGCGAGCCCGGTCCCGGCCAGCTTCTGCTCCGTCAGGAAGCCGCCGGCCTCAACTTCATCGACGTCTATCACCGCACGGGTCTCTATCCGCAGGCGACCCCGTTCACACCAGGAGTCGAAGGCGCCGGCGTGGTCGAGGCGGTCGGACCCGAGGTCGCCAACGTCAAGAAGGGTGACCGCGTCGCTTATGCGGGGCCGCTCGGCGGCTATGCCCAAATGCGGCTGATCGACGCCGACCGCGTCGTCAAGTTGCCCAAGTCGATTTCGAGCGAGCAGGCGGCGGGCATGATGCTCCAGGGCATGACCGCGCAGATGCTTCTGCGCTCGGTTTTCCCGGTCCAGGAAGGCGACACGATCCTGATCCACGCCGCTGCCGGCGGGGTCGGCCTGATCCTGTGCCAATGGGCGGCGGCGCTCGGCGCAACGGTCATCGGCACCGTCGGCACCGAGGAAAAGGCCGAGCTTGCGCGCGAGCATGGCTGTGCGCACCCGATCGTCTATTCGAAGCAGGATTTCGTCGCCGAAGTGCAGCGCATCACCAATGGCGAGAAACTGCCGGTGGTCTATGATTCGGTCGGCCGCGACACCTTTTTGAAGTCGCTCGACTGCCTCAAGACCCGCGGGCTGATGGTCAGCTTCGGCAACGCTTCGGGTCCGCCCGAGCCGATCGCGCTGGGCGTGCTGGCGCAGAAGGGTTCGCTCTACCTGACCCGCCCGACGCTCTTTCATTATATCGCCAGCCGCGAGCAGCTGGAGCAGAGCGCGCGCGAGCTGTTCGACCTCGTGACCGGCGACAAGGTGAAGATCGAAGTGAAGCAGCGTTTTGCACTCAAGGATGCCGCCGAAGCACACCGCGAACTCGAAGGACGGCGCACCAGCGGATCGACAATCCTGACTATCTGACCTGTCGCCTTCCCATTTGCAGCCTGCGCGGCTAAGGCGCTGCGACTTTTCGACAGACAAGAAAGAGGATTTGCTTGGCCAAGGAAGAATTGCTCGAGATGCGCGGACGGGTGGTCGAACTGCTGCCCAACGCGATGTTCCGCGTCGAGCTCGAGAACGGCCACGAGATCCTCGGCCATACCGCCGGCAAGATGCGCAAGAACCGCATCCGCGTGCTGACCGGCGACGAAGTGCTGGTCGAACTGACGCCCTACGATCTGACCAAGGGCCGGATCACCTATCGCTTCATGCCGGGCCGCGCCGGACCGCCGGGCTACACGGGTTAATCCCTGCCGATGCGGCTGATCCTCGCTTCGGCGAGCCCGCGCCGCCTCGACCTGTTGCAGCGCATCGGCGTCGTGCCGGACGCGGTCCTTCCCGCCGAAATCGACGAAAGCGTGCCCAAAGGCGAGCTGCCGCGGCAGCATGCGGCTCGGCTGGCGCGCGAGAAGGCGCTGGCCGTTGCCGGGCGCGAGCCCGAAGCGCTGGTGCTCGCTGCCGACACCGTGGTCGCGGTCGGCCGCCGAATCCTGCCCAAGGTCGAGGATGAAGCGACGCTGCGGCGATGCATGGCGCTGCTCTCGGGCCGGCGGCACCGAGTGCTGACCGGCGTGGCGCTGGCGCTGCCCGGGCGCACGGTCCGCGAGCGGCTGGTCGAGACCATGATCGCGATGAAGCGCCTGTCGCCCGAAGAAATCGACTATTATGCAAGCCATGGCGAATGGCGCGGCAAGGCCGGCGGCTATGCGCTCCAAGGCTATGGCGAGGTTTATGTCCGGCATATCGCCGGCAGCTATTCGAACGTCGTCGGGCTGCCGCTAGCCGAGACGCGGGTCTTGCTGAAATCGGCAGGTTATCCGATTGCCTGATTGGCTGGTCGAGCGCGGCATCGGCGAGACGCGCTGCGCGTCGGTCGAGGACGGCGAGATTGTCGAGGCGCGAATCCTGCTCGATGGACTTGCCCGATCCGGTGACGTGCTCGCCGCCAGGCTCAAATCCAGCAATCCCGCCGTCGCGATCGCCGATGGTCAGGAATATCTCCTTCCCAAAGGCGCGCCGGGCGTCACCGAAGGCGCCATGATCACGATCGAGGTCGTTCGGGAACGCATCCCCGGCACGGAGCCATGGAAGCGGCCGCTGGCGCGCATCGCCGGCGAATCGTCCATCGTTCCCTCGACCGGGGGGCAAACCCTGCCCTTCCCCTCGCCCGATGACCCGCTCGGAAAGGCCGGCTGGAACGACCTGGTCGATGAGGCGCGAAGCGGGATCGTTCGCTTCGCGGGCGGAGAGCTGCGCATTTCCCCCACGCCCGCCATGACCATGGTCGATGTCGACGGCCATTTGCCCGCGGGCGATCTGGCAATCGCCGGCGCCGCTGCAGCGGCGAAGGCCATCCGGCGCCTCGACATCGGTGGCTCGATCGGGATCGACCTTCCGACCACCAGCGGCAAGACGGCACGCCAGGCCGCCGCCAAGGCGATCGATGCCCATTTGCCGCAGCCGTTCGAGCGCACCGCGGTCAATGGCTTCGGCTTTGTCCAGATCGTCCGCCCGCGCCGGCGAGCGTCGCTGGTCGAGCTGGGGCAGGACCGCGCGAGCTTCGAAGCCCGCGCCTTGCTTCGCCGCGTCGCGTTCGAGCCGCCCGGCGCAAAATCGCTCGTCGCGCATCCCGCCGTGATCGACGCGATCCGGCCCGAGTGGATAGACGCGCTGGCCAAGCAAATCGGCGGCGCCATCAGCTTGCGCCCCGACGGTAAGACACCCATGTCGGGCGGCCATGCCGTCAACGTCTAAAGCCAAGAAATGCCCGCTCTGCGGCAACGCGGAGACCTCAGAGTTTACGCCCTTTTGCAGCCGCGGCTGCCGAGACCGCGACCTTTTGCGCTGGCTCGGCGGCGGTTATCGCATCCCCGGGCCGAAGGCGGATCCGGAGGAGGTCCTCGGCAGGGTGGACAGCGACGATGGTGACAGTTAGGGACGCTCCGCCCGCCAAGGCATCCGTCTTGGCTGATGCGCGCCCAGGTAGCTCAGTTGGTAGAGCACGTGACTGAAAATCACGGTGTCGGCGGTTCGACTCCGTCCCTGGGCACCATTTCCTGAATCATCCCGGCCGCGTCAGAGCTTTTCGGTCAGCTCCGGCACGATCTTGAACAGGTCGCCGACCAGGCCGACGTCCGCGACCTGGAAGATCGGCGCCTCCTCGTCCTTGTTGATGGCGACGATGATTTTCGAATCCTTCATGCCCGCCAGATGCTGGATCGCGCCGGAGATCCCGATCGCGATATAGACCTGGGGGGCGACGATCTTGCCGGTCTGGCCGACCTGGTAATCGTTGGGCGCATAGCCGGCATCGACCGCGGCGCGGCTGGCGCCGACGGCAGCGCCGAGCTTGTCGGCGAGCGGGTCGAGCAGCGCATGGAACTGCTCGGACGAACCGAAGGCGCGGCCGCCGGAAACGATGACCTTGGCGCTGGTCAGTTCGGGCCGCTCGCTTTCACTGGCTTCGAGGCCGACGAAGCTGCTCGACCCCGGATCGCCCGAAGCCTCGACTTTCTCGACCGAGGCCGATCCTCCCTGCGCTGCGGCTTTTTCAAAGGCGGTGGTGCGAACCGTGATGACCTTCTTGGCGTCGCTCGACTTGACCGTGGCGATGGCGTTGCCGGCGTAGATCGGCCGGGTGAACGTATCGGGCCCCTCGACCGACAGGATGTCGGTGATCTGCATCACGTCGAGCAGCGCGGCGACGCGCGGCGCGACATTCTTGCCGGTCGTCGTCGCCGGAGCGAGGAAAGCATCGTGGCTGTCCATCAGCCTGGCGACGACGGGCGCCGTGGCTTCTGCAAGCTGGTGCTCGAGCGCGGGCGAGCTCGCCGCATAGACCTTCGCCACCCCGGCGATCTTCGCCGCTGCCTGCGCGACACCATCGACATTGTTGCCGGCGACCAGGGCGTGCACCTCGCCAAGCCTGGCCGCGGCGGTAACTGCCGCCAGGGTCGCGTCCTTGATCGACGCGCCGTCATGTTCGACCAAAACGAGGACGCTCATTTCGCAACTCCCAGGCCCTTGAGGCGCTCGACCAGTTCATCGACAGTGACGACCTTGATCCCGGCCTGGCGCTTGGCCGGCTCGACCACCTTCAGCGTTTCGAGGCGCCGCGCGATATCGACCCCCAGTTCGTCGGGCGTCTTGGTGGCCAGCGGCTTCGACTTGGCCTTCATGATGTTCGGCAAGGAGGCGTAGCGCGGCTCGTTCAGCCGGAGGTCGGTCGTAACAACCGCCGGAAGAGAAAGCTTCACGGTTTCCAGCCCGCCGTCGACCTCGCGCGTGACGGTCGCGCGGTCGGATACCTCGATCTTCGAGGCGAAGGTGCCCTGCGGCCAGCCGAGCAGCGCCGCGAGCATCTGGCCGGTCGCATTGTTATCGTCGTCGATCGCCTGCTTGCCGAGGATCACCAGCTGCGGCTGCTCCTCCTCGACGATCTTGGCGAGGATCTTGGCGACGCCCAGCGGTTCCACCTCTTCATCGGTCTGGACCCGGATCGCCCGATCGGCACCCATCGCCAGTGCCGTGCGCAGCGTTTCCTGCGCCTTGGCGGGGCCGATCGAAACCGCGACGATCTCGGTCGCGACGCCCTTTTCCTTGAGGCGGATCGCCTCTTCGACCGCGATTTCGTCGAACGGGTTCATGCTCATCTTGACGTTGGCGAGGTCGACCCCGGAGCCGTCCATCTTGACCCGCGGCTTCACATTGTAATCGATGACGCGCTTGACCGCGACGAGCAGCTTCATGTCGTTCTCCAGGTTACGCCGGGACCGGCGTCTTCACTGCGGCGACGATCTTCCTTGCCGCATCGCCGAGATCGTTGGCCGGGATGATCGGCAGGCCGGACGAGGCGAGGATGTCCTTGCCCTGCTGCACGTTGGTGCCCTCGAGGCGGACGACCAGCGGGACGTCGAGCTCGACCTCGCGCGCCGCGGCGACAATGCCCTCGGCGATGATGTCGCACTTCATGATGCCGCCGAAGATGTTGACCAGGATCCCTTTGACCGCCGGGTCCGACAAGATGATCTTGAAGGCCGCGGCCACCTTTTCCTTCGAAGCGCCGCCGCCGACGTCGCAGAAATTCGCCGGCTCGCCGCCTTCCAGCTTGATGATGTCCATGGTCGCCATGGCAAGCCCCGCGCCGTTGACCATGCAGCCGATGTTGCCGTCGAGCTTGATGTAAGCGAGGTCGTATTTGGATGCCTCGATCTCGCTTGCTTCCTCTTCGGAAACGTCGCGCAGCGCAGCGAGGTCGGGGTGCCGGAATTCGGCATTATTGTCGAAGCCGACCTTGGCATCGAGCACCATCAGCTTCGCCCCAGAATCACCCGAAGCTTCGGTCACCGCCAGCGGGTTGATCTCGATCTGCGAGGCGTCGGTGCCGATAAAGGCGTCGTAGACCTTGGCGAGGACCTTGCCGGCCTGCTTGGCGAGATCGCCGGTGAGGCCGAGCGTTGCCGCGACTTCGCGGCCGTGGTGCGGCATCAGCCCGGTCGCCGGGTCGACGGTGATGGTCGTAATCTTCTCGGGCGTGTCATGGGCAACGGTCTCGATATCCATCCCGCCTTCGGTCGACGCGACGACCGCGATGCGCCCGCTTTCGCGATCGACCAGCAGCGCAAGGTAGAATTCCTTGGCGATGTCGACCCCGTCGGTGATGTAGAGCCGCTGGACCTGCTTGCCCTCGGGGCCGGTCTGGACCGTGACCAAAGTCTTGCCGAGCATTTCGGCCGAATGTTCGCGGACTTCGTCGATCGAATGGGCCAGCCGGACGCCGCCCTTGGCGGTTTCACCCAGCTCCTTGAATTTGCCCTTGCCGCGGCCCCCGGCGTGGATCTGCGACTTTACGACCCACAAGGGTCCCGGGAGCTTCTGGGCGGCGGCAACCGCTTCTTCGACGTCCATTGCTGCGAAGCCCGCCGGAACCGGCACGCCATATTTCGCAAGCAGCTCTTTTGCCTGATATTCATGGATGTTCATGGGCGCGGGCCTTAATCAGAACAGGCTCGCGATGCAAAGTGCCGACAGCCCAAAGGGACCTGCTGCCCGCAAGATCATCCATGTCGACATGGACGCCTTCTACGCGTCGGTCGAACAGCGCGATAATCCCGAGCTGAAGGGCAAGCCGGTGGCCGTCGGCGGCGGCCATCGCGGAGTCGTCGCGGCAGCGTCATACGAAGCGCGGAAGTACGGCATCCGCTCGGCCATGCCTTCGGTCACCGCCAAGCGGCGCTGCGCCGAGCTGATCTTCGTAAAGCCGCGTTTCGACGTCTACCGCTCGGTCTCCCAGCAGATTCGCGCGATCTTCGCTGACTATACCGATCTCATCGAGCCGCTAAGCCTCGACGAAGCCTATCTCGACGTGACCGAGGACCGGCTTGGCCTCGGCAGCGCCCGCGCGATCGCCGAGGATATCCGCCGCCGAATCCGCGAGGAGTGCGAGCTCACCGCCTCGGCCGGCGTCTCCTACTGCAAGTTCATCGCGAAGCTCGCCTCCGACCACCGCAAGCCCGACGGCCTGTGCGTGATCACGCCGGAGAAGGGGGCGGACTTCGTCGCCTCGTTGCCGGTTGCGCGCTTCCATGGCGTCGGTCCGGTCACTGCGCGCAAGATGGAACGGCTCGGTATTTTTACGGGCGCCGACCTTCGCGACTGGAGTTTGCCAGCGCTCGAGGCGCATTTCGGAAGCTCCGCCGAATGGTATTGGCGCATCAGCCGCGGCATCGACGAGCGCGAGGTCAAGCCCGACCGGCCTTACAAGTCGGTCAGCGCCGAGCGCACCTTCGACGAGGATTTGCGCGACCCCGACCGACTGGCAGCTGAGGTCGAGCGCATCGCCGGTTATTCCTGGGACCGGGTGAAGCGGGCCGAAGTCGCCGGCCGGACCGTCACCCTGAAGGTCAAATATGGCGACTTCACGCTGATCACTCGCTCCAAGAGCTTCGCGAAGCCGGTGCCCGACCTTGCGGCCTTCACTGCCGCTGGCCAGGCGCTGCTCGCCGCGCTTCATCCGCTGCCGAAGGGAATCAGGCTGTTGGGCCTCGGCCTTCACAACCTGATCGAAGACGAAATTAACGCGCCAATCCAGCTTGGGCTGGAATTCGGAGGTCAGTTGTGGTATAAAATTGTCACATAGGGGCCGTCAGCGATTCAGCTGCGGCCTTAACTTCTAAGGAAGCCACGAGATCGGCAGCAGAGCCGCGGCCTGGAGGTCGTTTTGGGGGGCGTAGCAAGGCGCGTCGGCCCGTCTGCCGGATATGGAAAGGTTAGCAATGGCTACAAAGGCGCTTAGCTTCGATGTCGGCGATTATGTTGTGTACCCCAAGCATGGCGTGGGCCGCGTCGTAGAGCTGCAAAGCACCGAAATCGCCGGTACTCGTCTCGACCTCTATGTGCTCCGGTTCGAGAAGGAAAAGATGACCCTTCGAGTGCCGGTCAACAAGGCCGATTCGGTCGGCATGCGCAAGCTTTCGTCGGACAAGACGATGAAGGACGCGCTCGAAACCCTGAAGGGCAAGCCGAAGGTCAAGCGCACCATGTGGTCGCGCCGTGCCCAGGAATATGAAGCGAAGATCAACTCGGGCGATCTCACGTCGATCGCCGAAGTGGTCCGCGACCTGTTCCGCCCGGACGATGCCCCGGAGCAGAGCTATTCGGAGCGGCAGATCTTCGAAGCCGCCTCGTCGCGCCTGGCGCGCGAGCTCGGCGCGATGGAGCAGACCGACGAGAAGGGCGCGCTGGCCAAGATCCTCGACATCCTCAACAAGGCGTCGCTGATCCACAACAAGGCGAAAGAACCGGCCTAAGCCGTCCTTCGCAATCGCGAATAACCAAGGGCGCCCCTCACCGGGCGCCCTTTCTTTTGCCGCTTGAGCCCGTCCGCTTGCCGTGTTATTAGCATAATACAGCAAGACAGGAGGAATCATGCGCAAGTCCATCGCCGCGGCCCTTTTTGCCGCTTCCGCCGCGACCGCCGGCTGTGGTCAGGCCCGCAGTGAGGACGCCGGCGCGACTGTTTCGCGCACCTACCAGGTCGGCAATTTCCAGGAGATCGAGGTCGCCGGACCCTATGATGTCCAGGTCCGCACCGGCGCCAAGCCAAGCGTCGCGGCCGAGGGCGGCGAGAAGCTGCTCGCCAAGACCAAGGTCGTTGTCGAAAACGGCAAGCTTCGGATTGGTCCCGAGGAGCGGCGCGGCTTCTTCAATTTCGGCTGGTCCACTCGCGGCAGCGCGAAGTTCGTGGTCACCGTGCCCGAGCTTAAGGGCGCGGCCATCGCCGGTTCGGGCGACATCAACATCGATCGGGTAAAGGGCGACCGCTTCGAAGGCGGCGTCGCGGGCTCGGGGAACCTCAGCGTCGGCGCGGTGGAGGTTCAGGCGCTGAAGCTCGGCATCGCCGGTTCCGGCGGGGTCAAGACAGGCGCCGGCTCCGCCAAGAGCGCGGAATATGAAATCGCCGGTTCGGGCGATATCGACGCCAGCGCGGTCAATGCCGACCAGGCCAAGGCCTCGATCGCCGGATCGGGCAATATCCGGGCCCACGCCACCGGCACCGCCAATGTCGAGATCGCCGGGTCGGGCAATGTCGAAATTTCGGGCGGGGCCAAGTGCAGCGTCGAAAAGCAGGGATCGGGCGAAGTTACCTGCTCTTAAACCGGGCTTAACTGCGATAGTGGAAGCTGTGCCCATGCGCAGCTTCCTCATCGCCGCCCTTGCCGCGGCCACCCTTTCCGCCACTCCCGCCGGCGCCGCGACGCGCAATTTCGGCATCACCAGCTTCCAGAAGGTGCGGGTCGAAGGCCCATTCCGGGTCACGCTTCGCACTGGAGTGCCGCCCTATGCCCGGGCGGTCGGCTCGCAGGCAGCGCTTGACCGTGTGGACATCGACACCAGCGGCAACACATTGACCATCCGCAACAGCCGTTCGGCCCGCGGCGGCTACAAGGGCCAGGACACGGGCACAGTCGAGATCATGCTCGGCACGCATGAGCTCAGCTCGGCCTGGATGAGCGGCTCGGGCACGATCGCGATCGACCGCGTGAAGGGACAGACCTTCGACCTGGCGGTCAATGGCTCGGGCGGCGTCGAGGTTGGCGATGCCCGGGTCGATGAGCTGATCGTCAACCTGGCCGGAACCGCAAGCGCCCTGCTCGCCGGCGAAGCGGGCAAGGTCACGGTGCTGGTACGCGGCGTTTCGAGCCTCGCCGCCGGCGCGCTCAATGCGGACAATGCGGTCCTCACTGCTGACGGCGCGGCCACGATCGAAGCATCGGTCAGCGATACGGTCAAGGTCGACGCCAGCGGCCCAGCCACAGTCCGCCTCGGCGGCCGGCCGAGCTGCATTCTCAAGGTTAGCGGCTCCGCCGAAGTCAGCGGCTGCCGCTAGCCTGTTCCGGAAAGACTAGTTGAGCGAGGCAGTCGCCTCGACGCCCGACAGGAAGTTCCACAGCGCGCCGGCGAGCTCGTCGCCGGCGGCGATAGCTTCCGCCCGCTCGGCTTCGGGAAGGCGATCAAGCAAGTCGCGGCACACCGCGCTATGCTCGATATCGGCGCTCTCATGGACGCGGAAGAAGCGCAATGTCTGCTCGTCCGCGATTCCGTAGCGGTCGATCAGCCCTTCGATCTTGGCCCCGGCGACGCCCGGGAACTGGCTTTCATAGGCGTAGAGTGCACCCAGCCCGGCGGCGTAGGATTGCCGCGACAGCTTGCGGAAGGTGTCGATCAGGTCCTGCGTCTCGGCGTTCAGCGTCTCGCCGTGAACCGCGGCCTCCTGCTCGCCAAGGCCGCAGGCGAACATCAGCCACAGGCTGGCGTGATCCTGCTTGCCGGCGTCAATGCCTTCTTCCTCGGCCAGGTTCTCGGCCAGCATCCGGCGCCCGTCGCGGTCCGGGCAGGCGCTGTGCACGGCGCTGACCGCTTGCGGGAAGGCTTCGACATGGTGGTAATATTGGCGGGCGTAGGCGCGCAAAGTGTCGAGTGACAACCGCCCCTCGGTCCACGCCTGGTAGAATGGGTGGGAAAGCATTGCCCGGGCGGCCACCTTCTGGTCGATCGCTGCTGAAACCGATGTCGTCATGTGGGACCTCCTGCGGGTGCTGGTTTCCGCAGCGATACCGAGGGCGTTCAGAGTCGGCAAGACGACCTCGAGCTAGCGGACGATCCCCGACGCGGTCGCCAGGCCCAACACCGCGAAATAGCCCATCGAATCGGTGATCATGGTCAGGAACACGCTGCTTGCCACCGCCGGGTCGGCGCCTGCCCGCTCGAGCGTCAGCGGGACGAGCACCCCGGCGAACCCTGCGACGAAGATGTTGATCAACATCGCCGCGCCGATGACTGCGCCCAGCTCCCAGCTCCCGAGCACGAAAGTGACGCCAAAGCCGACCAGCAGGGCGATGGTCAGGCCGTTCAGCAAGGCGACGCGAATTTCGCGGCCGACCGCGCGCCAGCGGTTGGACCCGGTCAGCTGGTTGGTCGCGAAGGCACGGACCGTGACCGCCAGCGTCTGCGTCCCGGCATTGCCGCCGACGCCGGCAACGATCGGCCCAAGGGCGGCAAGGATCGCGAGATGCTCGATCGACCCGGTGAACTGGCGGATAATGGTCGCCGCGGCGAGCGCGGTGACGAGATTGGCGATGAGCCAGCGAACGCGGGAGCGATAGCTTTCGGAGACGGGCTCGTTGATGTCGCCCTCGTCACCGACGCCCGACAGCAGCAGCACGTCCTCGCCCGCTTCCTCGGAGATGATGTGGACGACGTCGTCGACGGTGATCATTCCGACGAGCCGGCCCGAGCCGTCGACCACCGCCGCCGAGACGAGGGCATATTTCTGGAAGCGCAGGGCCACGTCCTCCTGGTCGAGGTCGACCGGGATCAGGGTCTGCTCGCGCTGCATGATGTCGCTGACCGCGGTGTCGCGCTTGGTCCGGAGGATCGTCGACAACTTGCAGGTGCCAACCGGGTGATGGTTGGGGGAAACGACGAACACTTCCCAGAAATCGTCGGCGAGATCGGGCGTCCTGCGCAGGTAATCGATGACCGCGCCGACCTTCCAATGTTCGGGCACCGCGATCAGGTCGCGCTGCATCAGGCGGCCGGCCGATTCTTCCGGATAGCTCAGCGCCTCCTCGACTGCGGCGCGGTCGTCGGGCTCCATGCGCTGCAGGACCGCCTGCTGTTCGTCGCGGTCGAGGTCCTCGATCAGCGCGACGGCGTCATCGGTGTCGAGCTGGCCGGCGATGTCCGCGACCTGCTGCGGCTCCATCTCGTCGATCAGGCCCTCGCGGACGTAATCGTTCATTTCCGCAAGCACGTCGGGGCTGACGATCGCCGCCAGCGCCTTCACCAGCCCTTCGCGCTCGTCGCTGTGCGCGAGCTCGATCAGGTCGGCGACATCGGCGGGGTGGAGCGGGGCCACCAGCGAGCGCGCGGTTTCATCGTCCCCGGCCTCGACCGCGTCGAGGACCTTCTCGACAAAATCAGGAAGCAGCCGGTCTTCGGAATCGATGACCGAGTCCCGGGGGCGCGCGGCGGCGATGGGCTCGCTCTCCGACATGATGTTCCCCTCGACTGGACCCGGTGACGCCCTCCTATGGTCGCCGCTGCTCTGGCGCAAGCAGCCCCGGCCCCCTAAATCGCGGCCTTTCGTTCGTTACACCCAAGGAGCAAATCATGGCCGAAGGCGACCGCCTGACCCTAAATCTCTCGACCGGCGGCGATGTCGTCATCAAGCTTCGGCCCGATCTTGCGCCGGGTCACGTCGCCCGCATCACCGAGCTTGCCAACAGCGGCTTTTACGACGGCGTCGTCTTCCACCGCGTCATCCCCGGCTTCATGGCCCAGGGCGGCGACCCGACCGGCACCGGAACCAGCGGATCGGACCTTCCCGACCTCAAGGCCGAATTTTCCGCCGAGCCCCATGTTCGCGGCGTGGCTTCGATGGCTCGGACGCCCGATCCGAACAGCGCCAACAGCCAGTTCTTCATCGTCTTCGACGACGCGCGCTTCCTCGACAATCAATACACCGTCTGGGGCGAGGTCGAGAGCGGCATGGAATATGTCGACGCGCTGCCCGTCGGCGAGCCGCCGCGCGACCCGGGCAAGATCCTCAAGGCGACCGTTGCTTGACCTTCCGACCGTCATTGCGAGCGAAGCGAAGCAATCCAGTTGCTGAGAAGGTGGATTGCTTCGTCGCCTTTGGCTCCTCGCAATGACGAAAATAGCATTGATCACCGGCGCATCCGCCGGGCTTGGCGTCGATTTCGCGCGCCAGCTGGCGGCGCGCGGCTACCGCCTGGTGCTCGTCGCCCGGCGCAAGGACCGGCTCGACGAGCTGGCTAAAGAGCTCGGCAATGCCCGGGCGGTGGCGGTGGACCTGTCCAAGGCCAATGCCGCCGCCAGGCTGATGTCCGACATCGAAGCCTACGGCGAGACCGTCGACCTGCTCGTCAACAATGCCGGCTTCGGCCTGATCGGCCAGTTCGCAAGGCTCGACGCCAGGCGCGAGCGGCAGATGGTCGACCTCAACGCCGGGACGCTGATGGACTTGTGCCGCGCGGTCGTCCCGGCAATGATCGACCGCCAGTCGGGCGCGATCCTCAACGTCGCTTCGACCGCGGCCTTCCAGCCGGGGCCGAAGATGGCCGTCTATTTCGCAACCAAGGCCTTCGTCCTTCATTTGAGCGAAGCCTTGCACGAAGAACTGAAGCCCCACGGAATCAAGGTCAGCTGCCTGTGCCCCGGACCGACCCGAACCGAGTTCGGCGATGTCGCGGGCTTCGGCGGCAACGGCCTGTTCGACCGGGTCGCGATGAATTCGGCCGAAGTCGTCGAGGCCGGGCTTCGCGGTCTCGACAGGAACCATGCGGTCGTCGTGCCCGGAATCCAGAACAAGCTGACCGCTGCAAGCACTCGGTTCGCGCCGCGCAAGCTGGTTCGGAAAATCGCCGGCGCGATCAAATATTGAGCAAGGAACGAGCAAATGGCTGAGACCGACACGATCGAGCGGACCAAGGGCCGCAAGGTGCAAGTGGCAAGCCTGCCCCCCGCCGACAGCGGGCGCGGCTTCGCCCGGCTGCCCGACCGGGTGATGGAAGAGCTCGGCCTGGCCGAGGGCGACGTGATCGAGATCACCGGCAAGCGCACCACGGCCGCGCGCGCCATCCGCCCCTATGGCGAGGATGCGGGAACCGACCTCATCCGCCTCGACGGATTGCAGCGCGCCAACGCAGGCGTCGGCGGCGGCGACATGGTCGAGGTCCGCAAGGCCAAGTCCAAACCGGCGACCCGCGTCGTCTTTGCTCCGGCCCAGCCCAACGTCCGGCTTCAGGGCTCGGCTGACGCGCTTCGGCGGACGTTCGCCGGCCGTCCCCTGGTCGAAGGCGACGTCATTTCGACCACCGGACACCAGCGCGTGAATGCCGACATGCCCGACCATGTCCGGCAATTACTGAACGCGCCCGCCTTCGCGTTGCAGGAGCTTCGCCTGGTCGTCGTCTCGGCGGCGCCCAAGGGCATCGTCCATATCGACAGCAAGACCGCGGTCGAGTTGCTTTCCGAATATGCGGAGACGGAGGGCCAGCGCCGCGCCGATGTCACCTACGACGATCTCGGCGGGATGCGCGACACGATCGACGCGTTGCGCGAAATGGTCGAGCTTCCGCTCCGCCACCCTGAGCTGTTCCAGCGGCTCGGGGTCGATCCGCCCAAGGGCGTGCTGCTCCACGGCCCGCCAGGCACCGGCAAGACGTTGCTGGCGCGCGCCGTCGCAAACGAAAGCGCGGCGAAGTTCTTCCACATCGCGGGGCCCGAGATCATGGGCTCGGCCTATGGCGAGAGCGAAAGGCGGCTGCGCGAGATTTTCGAACAGGCGGCACAGAACGCGCCTTCGATCATCTTCATCGACGAGATCGATTCGATCGCCCCCAAGCGCGGCCAGGTCACCGGCGAAGCCGAAAAGCGGCTTGTCGCCCAGCTGCTGACCCTGCTCGACGGGATCGAGCCGCGCCAGAACACCGTGGTGATCGCCGCCACCAACCGGCCCGAAGCCCTCGACGAAGCGCTTCGCCGCCCCGGCCGCCTTGACCGCGAAATCGTCGTCGGCGTGCCCGACGAACCCGGCCGCCGCGAAATCCTCGGCATCCACACCCGCGGCATGCCGCTGGCGCAGGACGTCAGCCTCGACGATCTTTCACGCCGCACCTACGGCTTCGTCGGCGCCGACCTTGCCGCATTGACCCGCGAAGCCGCTCTCGAAGCGGTGCGCCGCATCATGCCGCAGCTTAACCTTGCCGAGGAAGCGATCCCGACCGAGGTCCTCGATGCGCTGACCGTCGAAAACCGCGACTTCGAAAATGCGCTGAAGCGCGTCCAGCCCTCCGCAATGCGCGAAGTGATGGTCGAAGCCCCGCAGATTCGCTGGGACGATATCGGCGGGCTCGACGCCGCTCGGGACCGGCTGCGCGAAGGCGTTGAGCTCCCGCTTAAGCACCCCGAGGCTTTCCGCCGGCTCGGCATTCGCCCCGCCAAGGGCTTCCTGCTCTACGGCCCGCCCGGCACCGGCAAGACGCTGCTCGCCAAGGCCGCGGCGCGAGAAGCGGAAGCCAATTTCATCGCCACCAAGTCCTCGGACCTGCTGAGCAAATGGTATGGCGAGAGCGAGCAGCAGATCGCGCGGCTGTTCAATCGCGCCCGCCAGGTCGCGCCGACGATCATCTTCATCGATGAGATCGACAGCCTGGTGCCGGCGCGCGGCGGCGGCCTCGGCGAGCCGCAAGTGACCGAGCGCGTGGTCAACACCATCCTGTCGGAAATGGACGGTCTCGAGGAGCTTCAGAACGTGGTCGTAATCGGCGCGTCGAACCGGCCGATGCTGATCGATCCCGCGCTGCTGCGTCCCGGCCGTTTCGACGAACTCATCTATGTCGGGACCCCCGACACAGCGGGGCGGCGGCGAATCCTCGCCATCCACACCCGCAAGATGCCGCTGGCCGACGACGTCGATCTCGAATCGCTGGCCAAGCGGACCGATCGCTTCACCGGCGCGGACCTCGAAGATTTGGTGCGTCGCGCCGGCCTGACCGCGCTTCGCGGCGGGCTCGACGCCAAGAAGGTCTCGAAGGACGACTTCGAAACGGCGCTGAAGGAAACCCGCGCGTCTGTCACGCCGGAAATGCTCGAGGAATATGGCCGGATCCAGGAGACGCTGAAGAGCGAGGCGACGCGGCCGTTGGGTGGAATCGGCTTCGTCCTTCCCGGCATGCTGCGGCCTCGCCCGGGCGGAAAGGAATAGGTCGCCGGGCGGACGGAACCTGCCGTTCGTCGCGGATTTAGTTGCCAACACGCCGTGCATTTGCCAACGGTTCGCCCCTTCCCGGGGCCCACACGGAGTACCGATGCCCAGTTCGACCGCGCGGACGCTCAAGAGTTCGCGCCGCCTCAATCGCCGACGTGACCGCCGCGGGATCAGTCCCCAGTGGCAGTTCCTGCGTGGATTCCTGAAGCATCCGGTGATGGTCGGCTCGATCATCCCGTCGAGCCGCGTCCTTATCGAAAAGGTGCTTCGCCCGGTCGATTGGGAAACCACCAAGCTGTTCGTCGAATATGGCCCCGGCGTTGGCACGTTCACGCGGCCGATCCTCGATCATCTGGCCGAAGATGCGACGCTGCTAACCATCGACACCAACCCGGACTTCACGAAATATCTGAGGGAATCGATCGACGATCCCCGCCTCGTGCCGGTCACCGGCTCGGCCGCGGACGTCGAGAAAATCCTTGCCGACCGTGGCTTCGCCAAGGCCGATTACGTGGTTTCGGGCCTGCCCTTTTCGACCCTTCCGCCGGGCATCGGCGACGCGATCGCGAAAGCCACGGCCAAGGTCGTTCGCCCGGGCGGCGCCTTCCTCGTCTATCAGTTCAGCCCCAAGGTCCGCGACTTCATCGCGCCCCACTTCGACCGCATCGATCGCGGGTTCGAATGGATCAACGTGCCGCCGGCGACCCTCTTCTGGGCGTGGAAGGCCAAGAAGGACTAAGCGTCCGGGCGGAAATTCAGCCGCCTCGTCACCGTATAATCGGCGACGTTCACCAGGAAATGCGAGACGGCCCATTTGACGCGGCGCCACCACGTTGCGCGGCGGCGGTGGGTCTCGACCGTGATCGCCCTGCAATCCTCCAGCTCGCGCTCGAAATAGGCACGCATCGCCTCCGCGAATCCGGCGTCCTCGATCCGAAGCATCAGCTCGAGGTTGATGTAGAAGCTGCGGTAATCGAAGTTGGATGAGCCGATGTGGACGGCGTCGTCGACGATGGCGAGCTTGGTATGGAGCTTTGCCGGCTGATATTCGAACAATTGCGCGCCGCGGCGCAATAGGCGGCTGTAGCTGTGCCGGGCCGCCGCAATCGTCGCATTATTGTCGGAGCGCGCGGCATTGATGATGCGTGTCTGGCCGCGCCTTGCGACCTGGCCAATCCGGCGGAGCATCGCCCCCGGCGGCGCCCAGTAAGCGAAGATCATGTCGAGCCGCCGCGCCCGCCTGAGGTCGCCGCCTATGCTTCGCCACCAGCTGTTGCGCATGCTCAAGGGCCCGCTGAACTTCCACTGCAGCGGACCGCGCCATTCGCTGAGCTCGGTCATTCTCCGCCGCAGCGCGCCAAGCGTCGACCTGGGCTGTTCCGACCAGCGGAAGATGTAATCGAAATAGCGGCCGGCCAGCGCCACCTCCGGCCCTTCGATGCGCAGCCACAAATCGCGCCAGCGGCCTTCGCCGTCGTCGGTCAGATAGCTGTTGTCGATGTTCGCTCCGCCGATGATCGCGACGGCGTCATCGGCGGTGATCAGCTTCTGGTGATTGCGAAGCAGGTAGCGGCGGCCAAAGCTTGGATTGAAAACACAATATTTGCCGCCGGCCTCGCCCAGATCGGCGAAGAACCTGGGCGTTGCGCCCGATCCGAAGCCGTCGATCAGAAGACTGACCTCGACGCCGCGCCGGGCCGCTGCAAGCAGGGCATCGTGAACGACGCCGCCCGCATGGTCCGGATTGAACATGTACATCAGCATCTTCACGCTGCTGGTCGCGCCGTTGATCAGCGCCATCAGCGCGTGCAGCCGCGTTTCCCCGCTTTCGATTACCTCGATGAGATTGCCGGCGATTTCGGCGCGGATCGGCAGCCGCGGTTCGGAGTCGGGGGAAGCAACGGGCATGCCCGCCCGCTTTTGTTGACTTTTCGGCCCCCCGCAAGCTATTGGCCCGGGCTTCCCGGCACCCCATATACCGGCAACCCCCACTCCACTGGAGCGATGAATGGCGCGCGTTACTGTTGAAGATTGCGTAGACAAGGTCCCCAACCGGTTCGACCTGGTCCTGCTCGCAGCGCAGCGCGCCCGCCAGATTTCGGGCGGCGCCGACCTCACCATCGATCGCGACCGCGACAAGAACCCGGTCGTCGCCCTGCGCGAAATCGCCGACGAGACGGTGAGGCCTAAGGAGCTCAAGGAAGCGGTTGTCTCCAACCTGCAGAAGGTCCGGATCGACGAAGAGGACGAGACCGAAGAGCTGGCCTCGATCAGCGAAGCGGCCGAGGCCCTTCGCCTGACCGCCGCCGCGCCGCCGCGCCCGACCCCGTCGGGCGGCGACTACGAATAAGCCCTCATAACCGCTCGTCATTGCGAGCGAAGCGAAGGAAGCTAGCTCACCGATCCAGAAATGGATTGCTTCGTCGCTCTGCTCCTCGCAATGACGGATTTATGGTTCCCCTTTCGTTCGCAGGCGAAACATTCTTCGCGACCGCCTCCGGCGCGCTCTACTGGCGGCGCCAGGAAGCGCTGCTGGTCGCCGACCTGCACCTCGAAAAGGCGAGCTGGTTTGCCCGGCTCGGCCAGTTCCTCCCTCCATATGATTCGCAGGCGACGCTGAGCGCGGTGGCCGCGGACCTTGAGGCGACCGGGGCCAGTCGGCTCTATTGCCTCGGCGACAGCTTCCACGACCGCTTCGGCTGCGAGCGCCTGCCCGCGGCCGCGCGCGACCTGCTGATGGAGCTGACGAGCAAGATCGACTGGGTGTGGATCGTCGGCAATCACGATCCGGGGTTCGCCGATCATTGCGGCGGCCGGCTCGAGGAGGAAGTCGTGACCGATGGCATCGTGCTTCGCCACGAAGCCGAGCGCTACGAAGCCCGGCCCGAAATTTCCGGCCACTTTCATCCCAAGCTTCGGCTTCACCTCAAGGGCCGCAGCGTCTCAAGGCGGTGCTTCGTTGCCTCCCCGAGCAAGCTGATCATGCCGGCGTTCGGCGCGCTCACCGGCGGACTCGACGCCCACCATCCGGAAATATTGCGCTCGGTCGGCGATGATGCGGCGGCGCTGGTCCCGGTCTCAGACCGGCTGCTGCGCTTTCCGCTCGCCGCTTAGTCCGCCTTCACCTCGATCGCCATCGCCCCGGTTGGCGAGAGCAGCAGCCGCGCCACCGCGGGGCGGCGCTTGCCGAAGGTCGCCGCCTGCAGTTCGTTGCGGGCGGCATGGCGGTCGAACTTGAACCCTTGGGCGTCGGCGGCGGATTTGAGGCGGTCGAGGTGGCTGTCGAGATCGGCGATCCCATCCTCCGGATCGAACCGCATCACTTCCTGAAGATCCTGCCCCATTCGCGCGAAGCTTCGCGGCTCGGCGAGGATTGCGCAACCCCCGCCTGCCGTTAATGTTCGCCGATGCGCATTCCCTTAACGTTGCTTATAGCCGCCGCCATGGCCTCTCAGGCTTCCGCCCAGCCGATCGACCCGAAAGTCCAGGCGCGGATCGACCGCATCCTCAAGGCGACGCCCCTGATCGACGGCCACAATGACATCGCCGAGATGCTGCGCGAGAATTACGCCGGAAAAACCGAAGGGCTCGCGAGCGGCAGCGATAGCTGGAAGCCCAAAGCGCTCCACACCGACATCGCCCGGCTCCGGGCCGGGCGGGTCGGCGGCCAGTTCTGGTCGGTCTACATACCCGCCGAGGTCACCGGCGACCGCGCGATCCGCAACACGCTCGAGGAAATCGACATCGTGAAGCGGTTGGTCGCCGCTTACCCCCGCGACCTCGAGCAGGCCTACACCGCCGACGACGTCGTCCGCATCCACAAGGCGGGCAAGGTGGCCTCGCTGATCGGGATCGAGGGCAGCCACCAGATTGGGCACAGCTTCGCCGCGCTCCGGCAATTCCATCTGCTCGGCGCGCGCTACATGACGCTGACGCATTTCCGGACCGATGACGTCGGCGATGCGGCCACCGATTCGCCCAAATATGGCGGGCTCAGCCCGTTCGGCGAACGCGTGGTCCGCGAGATGAACCGCATCGGCATGCTGGTCGACTTGAGCCACGTCAGCGAAGCGACGATGCTCGACGCGCTCGCGATCGCGAAGGCGCCGGTCATTTTCTCCCACTCCAGCGCCAAGACGGTCGACAGCCACCCGCGCAACGTCAGCGACGCCGTGCTTCGGCGGCTCGGCGCCAACGGCGGCGTCGTGATGGTCAACTTCGCCCCTGATTATGTCGACGAAGCGATCTGGAAATGGTCGGCCGAGCGCGACGCCGAAAAGGCCCGGATCGCGCGCATGTACACCGGGCGCGACAAGGCCGAGATCGACGGCGCCATCGAAGCGTGGCTTGCGGCCCATCCCCAGCCGATGACCGACGTGGCCAGGGTCGCCGACCATGTCGACCATCTCGCGAAGGTTGCGGGCCACGACAATGTCGGGATCGGCGGCGATCTGGACGGCATTCCCTCGACTCCGGCGGGCCTGAGCGGAGTGCAGGATTATCCCAACCTCTTCGCCGAGCTGATCCGCCGCGGCTGGTCGGACGAGAACCTCGCCAAGCTTGCCGGCGGGAACGTGCTACGGGCGCTGCGCCAGGCCGAGGCGGTGTCGAAGTCGATGGCGGGCGAGGCTCCGGCCGCCGATGAACTGACCTCGGATTACGAATGAGCAGCGACGCGCCGCTTCGCGCGGCAATCATCCCGGTTACCCCGCTTCAGCAGAATTGCTCGCTGATCTGGTGCACCGCGACTAACCGCGCGGCATTCGTCGATCCGGGCGGCGACCTCGGCAAGCTCAAGGCCGCGGCCGAACAGGCCAAGGTCACCGTCGAGAAGATCCTTCTGACCCACGGTCATATCGACCATTGCGGGCTCGCCGGCGCCTTTGCCGAGGAGCTTGGCGTCACGATCGAAGGCCCGCACGAGGATGACATTTTCTGGATCGAGCGCTTGGCCGAGGACGGGCCGCGCTTCGGCGTTCCCGGCGTCCCGTTCAAGCCCGACCGCTGGCTGGTCGACGGCGACACCGTCAGCGTCGGCGAGCTTACCCTCGCCGTTCGTCATTGCCCCGGCCACACGCCGGGACATGTCGTCTTCCATCATGCGGAATCCTCGTTGGCGCTGGTCGGCGACGTGCTGTTCAAGGGCGCGGTCGGCCGCTGGGACTTTCCGCGCGGCGACCAGCAGCAGCTGATCCGGTCGATCACCGAGCGCCTGTGGCCGATGGGTGATGAGACGGCGTTCGTGCCCGGCCACGGACCGATGTCGACCTTTGGCCATGAACGCACGACCAATCCCTTCGTCGGCGATTCGGCCTTGGCTTCAACTCTGACGAGTCTCTAAGGTCGACACCAATCGTGGCGAATCCAAGACGGCTCGACGACAGGAGGCCCGATATGCGCGCTGCAGGTTTCGCGATGCTCGTCCTTTGCGCGGTGATTAGTGGTGCCGCCGCACAACCTACGGGCGGAATGGCGGCCATGCAGTATTTTGTGGGCTCATGGGCGTGCAAAGCCACCCCCGCCGGTGGGTCCACACTCGACGTTTTCGTAAATTTCGTGATGGATTCGGGCATCATGCGCGAACGGGACGAAGTGACGATTCCCGGCAATCCGGTTCCGTATACGATTAGTAAATCGATTACGTACGACCAGAAGAACGGACGCTGGGTTCAGGCGCAGCTGGATGGCAACGGCGCGTGGATCGTCTCCACCCTGAAGCCGTGGACCGGAAACACCGAGGAGTGGTTGGACGAGGCATCATCCGACGGGAAACTTGGCCGCAACGAGACTATACGCACCAGTGCGAATGAATTTGGGTTTCGGGGCTACGCGAACCCAACCGATAAAAAGCCTAACCTGGACGGGATTTGCACTCGCTCCACGTGAGGCGCGCGAAAGCCGAGATCGAAGGTGCTGAGTGCTTGCGCTCGACGGCTTATCCGCTATAGGAGCGGCGGTTCGCGACGATCCGGCCGCCCCCAGCGGGTTTATCCTGCTGAGATGAGGCGCAGATCGTCGCAATTTTTGTTGTTGTCTCGAATGTTTCAAAGGTGCCGCAATGGCTGTCCCTAAGAGAAAAACCTCGCCGTCGAAGCGGAACATGCGCCGCAGCCATCATGCGCTGAAGGCAACCACGTTCCAGGAATGCCCGAACTGCGGCGAGCTGAAGCTGCCCCACAATCTGTGCCAATCCTGCGGCCACTATAACGGCCGCGAAATCAGCTCGCCCGAGGGCTGAACCGGCGCAGCGGGCCATGAGCGGGGCCCCACGCATTGCGATTGATGCCATGGGCGGGGACACCGGCCCAGTGGCGATGATTGCGGGTGCTTCGCGCGCGCTTCGCGAGGATTCAAGCCTGCGCTTCGCCTTCTACGGCGACGAGGCCGTCCTGGCTCAGGAAGTCGCGCGCCACCGAAATCTCAAGGACAAGGCCGAGATCGTCCATTCGCCCGAGGCGATTGCCTCGAGTGAAAAACCGAGCCAGGCCATCCGGCGCGCCCGCACGACATCGATGGGCATGGCGATCAACGCGGTCAAAGAGCAGAAGGCCGATGCGGCGGTTTCCGGCGGCAACACCGGCGCGATGATGGCCATGTCGAAGCTCGCGCTTCGGACCATGCCCGGGATCGACCGACCGGCGCTTGCCGCTCTCCTCCCGACGCTTGGCGAAACCGACGTCATCATGCTCGACCTCGGCGCCAACACCGAGTGCGATGCGCAAAACCTGGTCCAGTTCGCAGTCATGGGCTCGGCCTATGCGCGGACGGTGCTCGGCCTCGCGCAACCACGGGTGAAGCTGCTCAACATCGGCACCGAGGAACTTAAAGGGACCGACGAATTGAAGGATGCCGCCGCGCTGCTGCGTGAGGCGGACTATCTACCCTTCCGGTTTGCCGGCTTCACCGAAGGCGACCAATTGTCCCGCGGCGAGGTCGACGTGGTCGTCACCGACGGCTTCTCCGGCAACATTGCGCTCAAGACCGCTGAAGGCACGGCGCGGTTCGTCACCGACCTTCTGCGCCGCGCCTTCACCAGCTCCTTCCGGTCCAAGGCCGGCTTCGCGCTGTCGCGACCGGCACTGAACCTGCTCCAGGTCCAACTCGACCCCAACAACCACAATGGCGCCGTCTTCCTCGGCCTCAACGGGCTGGTGGTGAAGAGCCACGGCAGCGCCAATGCCAAGGGCGTTGCCAACGCGATCCAGGTCGCGGCGAGCATGGTCCGCAACGACATCACGCGGAAAATCGGCGATGACCTCGACAATTTCCGCGCCCACGCCTTCGCCAACGAAGCCGCCCAATGAGCCCCCAAAAATCCATTACGCGCTCGGTCGTCCTCGGCGTCGGCAGCGCGCTCCCGAAGAAGCTCGTCACCAATGAAGAGCTGGCTCAGACGGTCGACACTACCGACCAGTGGATCGTCGAGCGCACCGGCATCCGCAGCCGCTACGTCGCCGGCGAGGGTGAGACCACCGCCAGCCTCGCCACCGAGGCGGCGCGCCGGGCGCTCGAGCATGCCAAAGTTTCGGCAAGCGAAATCGGGCTGATCGTGCTGGCCACGGCGACCCCCGACCAGACCTTCCCGTCCTCGGCGACCAAGGTCCAGGCCGCGCTGGGGATCAACGATTGCGTGGCGTTCGACGTCCACGCCGTCTGCACCGGCTTCCTCTATGCGCTGTCGGTCGCCGATTCGATGATCCGCGCCGGCGGGGCCGGCAAGGCGCTAGTGATCGGCGCCGAGACCTTTAGCCGGATCCTCGACTGGGAAGACCGCGCGACCTGCGTTTTGTTCGGCGACGGCGCCGGCGCCCTCGTGCTCGGCCCGGAGGAAGGGGAGCGCGGCATCCTCGCCACCAGGCTCCACGCCGATGGCCGCCAAAACGACCTTCTGTTCGTCGACGGCGGGCCGTCTACCACGGGCACGGTCGGCAAGCTCCGGATGAAGGGGCGCGAGGTCTTCCGCCACGCCGTCGTCAACCTTGCCGACGTGTTGAACGAAGTGCTCGAGGCGGCGGGGCTGACGTCGGCAGAGGTCGACTGGGTCGTCCCTCACCAGGCCAATGCGCGGATCCTCGACGCGACCGCGAAGAAACTCGGGCTTCCGGCGGAGAAAGTCGTGGTTACCGTCGACCGCCACGCCAACACGTCGGCGGCCTCGGTTCCCCTGGCACTGGACACCGCGGTCAAGGACGGCCGAATCAAGCGCGGCGATCTAATTGTCCTTGAAGCGATGGGCGGAGGCTTTACTTGGGGGGCGGCAGCGCTCAGGTATTGAAAAAGTTGGAATATCAGGCAATTGTCGAATTGCCGACACGACGGAAATCCGTTACGAAAGCGTATTGAAAGCGGCGGGGGCACGCCGTTCCAGGCGGGAGAATATCATGGCCGATCTCGGGATCGCGCGGCTTAATGACGCGGACACCAACGGTACGCTCACGCGCGCCGATCTTGCCGACGTTGTTCATCGCCGCCTCGGCCTGTCGCGGGCGGAATCGGCGGGGGTCGTCGAGCGCGTCCTTCACCACATGTGCCACGCGCTCTCGCAGGGGAAGAATGTGAAGGTTTCCGGCTTCGGTACCTTCATCCTGCGCGACAAGGGCCAGCGAGTGGGCCGCAATCCGAAGACCGGCGTCGAAGTGCCGATCGCACCGCGCCGCGTCATGACCTTCCGCGCCAGCCAGATCATGCGCGACCGGATCGCGAAAGGCTAAGGCTTGGCGACGGCCGGACAGAAGGCTCCCGGCGCACTTCTGACGATCGGTGAGCTTTCGCAGGAGCTGGGCGTCGCTCAGCACATCCTTCGCTATTGGGAAACCAAGTTCCCGCAGCTGCGCCCGATGCAGCGCGCCGGCAACCGGCGCTACTATAGACCGGCCGACGTCGAGCTTGCCCACCGCATCCACCGCCTGCTGACCGAAGAAGGCTATACTGTCCGCGGCGTGCAGAAGCTGCTTCGCGACAAGGCCGCCGCGTCCGAGGCCCCGCTCCAGCCTGCTCCGGTTGCGCCGCATCCAACGCCACCTGTCGAGATGCAGCGCGGCGGCATCGACATCGATCGGCTGAGGTATCTTCGCGACCGCCTGGCGGACGCGCTCGACCGTTAATCGAGCGCGCGCGGAACCAGCAGCTCGGCGATCGTGGCCCGTGCCGACGCCACCTCGTTCCAACGATCCACGGGCACATCGAGAATCGCGACCGCGGCGGTCGGAAAACCGCCGATGACGCGGGCGCGCAGGCCTCCCCCGTCGTCAAGCGCGAGGTCGACGATTAGCCGCTCGAGTCCTGGATTGTGTCCAACCAACAGCAGCGACTCCGCCTCGTCCGGGGCCGCCCGGATCGACTCCAGCAGCGTCAATTCGGGCGCGAGATAAAGCGCCTCCTCGAAGCGCACCGGGAGCGCGCCGCAGGTCTCCGCGACGCGGTCGAGCGTTTCGCGCACGCGCTTCGCCGGGCTTGCCAGGACCAGGTCGAATTCGAGCTTTCGTGCGCCGAATTTCTCGCCGACGCGGTGGGCAGCCGCCTCGCCGCGCCTGTTCAGCGGCCGCTCGAAATCGTCCATCCCAAGATCCGAATTGGCGTGGCGCAGGATGGTCAGGCGCTTCATTGCACCAGTTCGGACGGGGCCGTGACGCCTTCCGCCAAGCGCTCCTCGACACGCGCGATTGCCGCATCGAGCGGGACTCGCCGCACCGGCACGCCCGGCGGGAAAGCGGCGAGCAGCCGTGAGGGCATTGCCGCGGACAGGATCACGAACACGCCGCAATCGCCCTGCCGCCGGATCAACCGCCCGAAGGCCTGCGCCAGCCGCGCCCGTACTACGCGATCGTCGAACCCTTGACCGCCCGCAGCCATCCGCCGCGCCGCATGAAGCACCGTCGGCCGCGCCCAGGGCACGCGCTCCATCACCACCAGCCGCAGCGATTCGCCCGGCACATCGACCCCGTCGCGAAGGGCATCGGTGCCGAGCAATGACGCGCGCGGGTCGTCGCGAAAGATGTCGACCAGCGTCCCGGCGTCGATCGGATCGACATGCTGGGCGAGAAGCGGCAGCCCCTCCCGCGCCAGCCGGTCGGCAATGCGCGCATGAACGGCCTTCAGCCGCTGGACAGCGGTGAATAGGCCGAGCGTTCCGCCCTGGGCAGCTTCGATCAGCCGGGCATAAGCGCCGGCCAGCGCCGCCGTGTCGCCCTGCTTCACGTCGGTCACGATCAGCACTTCCGAGCAGCCGGCATAGTCGAACGGGCTTTCCGCTTCGAACCGCCCGGCCGGGGCCGGCATGTGCAGCGCACCGGTCCGCGCTTCGGCGGCGCTCCAATCCTCGCCGCCGCCGCGCAAGGTTGCGGAGGTCACGAGGACGCCCTCGGCCGAACTCAGCACGGCGCTTGCCAGGGGCTTGGTCGGGTCGAGCCAGCGCCGGTGGATCGCGACATCGATCTCACGCCCGTCGATCCGCTCGACGGCGAGCCAGTCGACGAATTCGGGGTCCGCCTCGCCGCCGATGCGCGCCAGCAAGGCAATCCAGGCCGCGACCGTCTCGCGCCTCCACGCCAGCCCGCGAATTGCGCCGTCGACCCGCGCCCGCGCCTGGGCATCGAGCCAGTCGGGCGCATCCTCGATGACCGCCTCCAGCCGTCGCCCGAGCGCGGCCAATGGTTTGTGCAGCGCTTCGAGGAGCTGCATCGCCGCCGCGGCTTGCGACACCAAAGCGCCATCGGGCTCGGCGAGCTCGGTTTCGAGCCCATATCCGGCCTCCTGCGCCTTGGCGCGCGCGTAAACCATGCCGCGGACCTCGGCGAGCAACCCCTCGACCGGCCCGAACGGCGAGCCTTCGACCAGCCGCTGAAGCCAGCCATCGGACGGGAGCGCACGCGCCGCCTCGACTGCCGCTTCGAGCGCCTTCGCCCCTTCCTCGTCGTACGACGCAACGTCCATCAGCCGCGCCGCGAGGCCGCGCCGCCGCCCGCGCGAGCGGCCCTCCGGCCCGACGATCCACCGTCGGAGCTCGATCGCTTCCTGCCCCCCGAACCTCACCGAGAAAGTCGAATCCGCGGCGTCGAACAAATGATGGCCTTCGTCGAACAGGATCCGCCGCGGCGCATCCTCGCGGGCGCGGGCGGCATTGACCATCACAAGCGCATGGTTGGCGATGACGATGTCCGCCTCGCGGCTGGCGCGTTCGGCGCGTTCGATGAAACAGCGGCGATAGTGCGGGCAGCCGGCATAAACGCATTCGCCGCGGCGGTCGGTTAGCGCGGTTGCGCCGGCCCTGCGGAACAGGCTCGGCAGCCAGCCGGGCAAGTCGCCGCCGACCATGTCGCCGTCCTTCGAATAGGCCGCCCAGCGCCCGACCAGCTGGGCAAGCACTGCGGCCCGCCCGGAAAAGGCGCCCTGCAACGCGTCCTCGAGGTTGAGGAGGCAGAGGTAATTCTCGCGCCCCTTGCGGATCACGATCTTCTCAGCCCGCTCGGCCGGGTCCGAAAACAGCTTAGGCCCTTCGGCGTCGAGCTGGCGCTGCAGCGCCTTGGTGAAGGTCGAGACCCAGACCGCCCCGCCGGCTCGCTCCGCCCACAGCGATGCCGGCGCAAGATAGGCCAGCGTTTTGCCGATCCCGGTCCCGGCCTCGGCCAGCAGCAGGTTGGGCGAACCCCTGGCGGGACGCGGCTTGAAGACCTGGGTCACGGCCTCGGCCATGGCCTTTTGCCCTTCGCGCGCCTCGGCGCGACCGGTCAGCTGGTCGAGCTTGCGCACTGCCTCGGCCGGATCGACCACGACCGTCCGCGGCGGCGGCCGCTCAGCGCTTTCGTCCCAGGCCTTGAGGCGCGAGAAGAGCATTCGCTCGCTGCGCTCCGGCCGTTCCAGCCGGGCGCCGACCAAAGGCGCCCAGCCCCAGCCGAGGCGGTGCAGCGTGGCATTGGACGTCCACGCGCCCTCGCGCTCGCGCCAGTCGGGGTCGTCGAACACCGCCAGCAGCCGATCGGCGATCGCCCGCAGCGCCGCCGCGGCTTCCGCCTCGCCAGTCGGCGGTGCCAAGCCCAACGCGCGGCTAAGACCGCTCGCGGTGGGGACGGCGAAGCGCGCCGGATGGACGAAGGCGAACAGTTCGAGCAGGTCGAGACCGCTCAATTCGGGGTAACCGAGCCGCTGCCCGACCAGCGGCGCATTGAGGATGATGTGCGGCGTTTCGGCGGCCCGCGCGATCGCCTCGCCGCGGGTCGCTTCGCGCACGTCGCCAGTACCGTCCGCCAGCCAGATTCCCGCATGGGTTGCGTGCAGCGCGGGAAGGGGCAAAGGAGCGGCCATCAAAAGACCCTGACGCCAAGAGAACAGAAGAGCAACGAATTTGGACGCCGCCGACCTTCGTTCCGCCGCAATGGCTTCGAAAGCCTGGCCTTATGAGGAGGCGCGCAAGCTCCTGAAGCGCTGGCCGGAAGGTAGGCCCGGCGGCGAACCCGTCATTTTCGAGACCGGCTACGGCCCCTCGGGCCTGCCGCACATCGGCACCTGGAACGAGGTCGCGCGGACGACCTTCGTCCGCCAGGCCTATGAAGAGCTGATCGGCGCGCACCCAAGGGATAAAGCCACCCGGCTGATTGCCTTCAGCGACGACATGGACGGGCTGCGCAAGGTCCCCGACAACATCCCGAATAGCGCGCTGCTGGCCGAGAATCTCGGCAAGCCGCTGACCCAAATCCCCGACCCGTTCGGCGAGCATGAGAGCTTCGCGCATCACAACAATGCGATGCTTTGCGGCTTCCTCGACCGCTTCGGCTTCGACTACGAGTTCCTCTCGGCAACCGATTGCTACATGTCCGGCCGCTTCGACGACGTGATCCGTAAGGTCCTCCTCGGCTGGGACGCGATCATGGGCGTGATGCTGCCGACGCTCCGCGAGGACCGGCGCAAGACCTATTCGCCGCTCCTTCCCATCTCGCCCGATAGCGGACGCGTGCTCCAGGTGCCGGTCGAGGTCGTCGATGCCGAGGCGGGGCTGATCGCCTTCGACGACGAGGATGGCAGCCGCGTCCGGCAATCGGCGTTCGGCGGGCTCGCCAAGCTCCAGTGGAAGGTCGACTGGGCGGCGCGCTGGGTCGCGCTCGGCGTCGATTATGAAATGGCCGGCAAGGATTTGATCGACAGCGTGGTCCAGTCGGGCAGGATCGCGCGCATCCTCGGCGGTCGCCCGCCCGAAGGCTTCAATTACGAGATGTTCCTCGACGAAAAGGGCGAGAAGATCTCCAAGTCCAAGGGCAATGGGCTGAGCCTCGAGGAATGGCTGCGCTACGGCTCGCAGACGAGCCTCGCCTTCTACATCTATCGCGAGCCGAAGCGCGCCAAGAGCCTGCACCTCGGCGTCATCCCGCGCGCGGTCGACGAATATTGGCAGTTCCGCGGCAACTATCCGGACCAGCCGATCGAGCAGAAGCTCGGCAATCCGGTCCACCACATCCACGCCGGCAAGGTGCCGACGGAGACGCTGCCGCTGACCTACGGGCTATTGCTCAACCTCGTCTCGCTGCCCGGAGTCGCCGACAAGGAGACCGCGTGGCGCTTCGTCCAGCGCTATGCGCCGGGCACCTCGCCGGAGAGCGATCCCGATCTCGACGATTTGATCGGGCTTGCGGTCAATTACGCGCGCGATTTCGTGGTGCCCGACTTGAAGCGCCGGCCGCCGACCGAGGAAGAAGCGGAGGCGCTGCGCGACCTTGACGCCGAGCTCGCAAAACTCCCCGCCGATGCCGAGGCGGAGAGCATCCAGCACGCGGTGTTCGAAGTCGGCAAGCGCCACCAGTTCGAATCGCTGCGCGAGTGGTTCCAGGCGCTGTACGAAACGCTGCTCGGCTCTTCCCAGGGGCCGCGCATGGGCAGCTTCATCGCCCTCTATGGTATCGACAACAGCCGCAAGCTGATCGCCGAGGCGCTGGCCGGCGGCTGAGAGCGCCGCCCCTACCCCCGGATTTGCCCGCCCTTGCGGCTGTGGCGCGGCGGCTGCGCATCCCTTACTTGCGCGATCCAGCGGTCGATCTTCTGTTCGAGGATGGCGAGCGGCAAGGCGCCGCTCTCGAGAACCTGAGCGTGGAAGGCACGGATATCGAACCGCGGACCAAGCTGGTCCTTGGCCTTCTGCCTGAGCTGCTGAATTGTCAGCGCGCCGATCTTGTAGGCGGTCGCCTGGCCCGGAATAGCGATATAGCGCTCGACTTCGGCATTGGCGTCGGTCTGGCCCATGCCCGAGTTGGACAGCATGTAATCGACCGCCTGATCGCGGGTCCAACCCTTGGTGTGGATGCCGGTATCGACCACCAGCCGAAGCGCGCGCAGCATTTCGTCATTGAGCGTGCCGAACCGCTGATAGGGGTCGGCGTAGAGGCCCATGTCGTAGCCCAGGGTCTCGGCGTAGAGCGCCCAGCCTTCGACGAAGGCGGTATTGCCGCCGAAGCGCATGAAGGCCGGAAGTGCGGGATTTTCCTGCGCCAGGCTGATCTGCACATGGTGGCCGGGCTCGCCCTCGTGAAGGAACAGGGTGGTTTCGTCCCACGTGCTTCGCGACGGCAGATCGTAGGTGTTGAAATAGAAGGTGCCGGGGCGGCTGCCGTTGAGCGTCCCTGCGTCGTATGCCGCCGCGGCTTCGTAGCGCTCACGGACCGGCGGATACGGCAGGATGAACAGCTGCGTCTTCGGGAGCTTGGAGAAGAACCGCGGCATCTTGGCGTCGACCGCGGTCTTCAGCCGGTAATAGTCGAACAGCACCTGGTCGCGGCTCTTGGGCCGGAACTTGGCGTCGGTGCGCATATATTCGAAGAAGGCGTGGAGGTCGCCCTTGAAGCCGATCTCTTGCCTCACCTGCTCGAACTCGCCGGTGATCCGCTTCACTTCGGCAAGGCCGAGCTGATGGATTTCCTCTGGCGTCAGCTCGGTCGTGGTCGCCGACTGGACGAGGTAGCGGTAGTAATCTTCGCCGCCCGGGACATTCATCAGCCCGACGCCGTCGCGGGCCTGGGGCAGATACTCGTCGTTGAGGAAGTCGCGCAGCTGCTTGAGCGAGGGGTAGACCCCGGTCGCGATCGACTCCCGATACTGGCGCGTCAGCCGCGCCTTGTCGGCGGCCCCGATCGTCTTCGGAATGATCCGCACCGGCGTCCAGTAGGGCGACTGCTCGGGCGCCAGCTTCAGCTGGTCGTCGATCTGCTCGATCATGTTGCGGACGGTCAGCTTGGTATCGACGATCCCTGTGGCCATGCCCTTGCGCCATTGGGCGATGGCGATCTCCACATTGGGCGCGAACTCACGGTTGCGGCGGAGCCCGTTTTCGTAATCGGCAAGGGTCGCAAAGCGGCCGCCGCTCTGCCCGCTGGCGACTGACGGGAAATCGTTATGCAATCCGTAGAAGTGATTCATCGGCAGCGCTTTGGTCACCGCCAATAGGTCGGGCTGGAGGCGGCGGAGCGTGTCGCGCGTGGTGAAATCGAACACGTCATACGCAAGCTGGTCGGTCGGGCTCAGCGCGTCGCGCGGAATCGCCTGAAGCGCTGCCAGGTCCTGCTCGGCGGCCGCTTTCTCGGCTTGGTAATGGGCGTCGCTGAACAGATCGCCAAGACCGTTGGCGAAGCGCAGCTCTCCCCGATACAGCGCCTGCAGCGGGTTGCGCTTCAGCGCCGCCTCATCGCTGTCCCTGAACAATTTGAATAACCGGTCGTGGGCGCTCGGCTGCGCCGCAACCGCCGACGGCGCGCGCGGCTGAGCAGCCGCCGCGGGTGCGGCGAGCATGATCAGCAGCAAGGTGTTGGTGAGCCCCCTCATATCCCGTCAGTCACGGGTAATGCGAAAAGGGGCGCCGCAGCAATGCCGCAACGCCCCTTCGATCAACTGGACTAAGCGATCTACCAGAAGAAATCGTAGATCACGTCGACAACTTCGCCGCTCCACATGTCGACCAGGATGGCGTCGTCATAGTAGCGAACCCAGCGCGTGCCCGGCGGCGCGTAGGGGAGACGGTAGGACCACGGATCGTCGATCCAGAAGTTGCTGCCATAATAGCTCGGCCAGAGGCGCCAGCCGATGTTGTACCGCTGGTAGCCCCAGCCAAACGGGTCGAAATAGAGCCCGAGCCGGAACAGCGAGCCGTGACGGTTGCGGTAATTGTACCAGTCGTAGCGGCCGTTGTTCCTCCAATTGGTGCTCCACGACGGCCGCGGGGTATAGCGGGTCGTGGTCGGTGCGGGCGGCTGCGTGTTCGGCTGCGGCGTACTGCTGACGACCGGAACGCGATCGCGGAAGACCGGCGGGACGCGGGTCTGTTGCCGCACCGCATCGCGCCGCTCGCTACGGTCGGTGATCACCTGTTGCTGCCGATCCTGCCGATTCTCGCGGGCGTCGCGGACCTGCTGGCGCTGCTGTGCCCGCCCTTCCGACGGCGCCGCAGGCTGCTGCGGGGCCGACTGGCGAACGTAACCCCCGCCCGACCGCGGGTTGTAAGCCGGTGCCGAGGGGGGCGTGAAGCTGCTCGACCGCGGCTCGCGCGCCGGACGGGCTTCGGAGCTGCGCGCCGGCCGCGAATCGTCGCGCGCCTGCTGCCGCTCCGAACGCTGCGCCTGGCGCTCGGCGCGCGTCGGCCGATCGGGTTCGGAATCCTGTGCGGCGCCAAGCGCTGGGCTGGCGGCCACACCGGCAAGTAAAAGGGAAAGAATGACCTTACGCATGACCATGACCTTTCAACTGTATTGGCCGCTGTGGTGCGCTTTCCCAGATTAGCGACGGCTTAATGGTTTCGGGTCCGTATATTCATCTTTGTAAGTTGGGTTCGCCGGGCTTCGGCGGCGGCGTGGCAGCGACCTGCGCAGCACGCGCGATCGCCTTTCTGATCCGCGGATAGGCGCCGCAGCGGCAGAGGTTGGGAAGCGCCGAAATTTGCTCTTCGCTCGGGCTCGGGCTTGCCTTGAGCAGCGCCGCAATGGCCATTATGAAGCCCGGCTCGCAATAGCCGCACATCGTCGCCTGCTCCGCCAGCCAGGCCTGCTGCACCGGGTGCGATCCCGACAGGCCCTCGATGGTCAGGACATCGGCGCCCTCGAGCGTGCCGATCGCGACTCGGCAGCTCAGCGCTGCGCGGCCGTCGACCATCACGGTGCAGGCGCCGCAATCGCCGCTGTCGCAGCCATATTTGGTCCCGGTCAGGTTGGAGGTGTCGCGCAATGCCCAGAGCAAAGGCGTCGCGGGATCGAGCCGGTATTCGATGGGTTCGCCGTTGAGCGTCATTCGGGCCATGAGCGGAAGGCTAGCGCGCCCCGCACGCCAGTGCCAAGGTTGCTTGATGGCTCGCACCCACACCACAGTCGCGCTCGGCTATGAAGAGGCCGGTGAGGGCGAACGCACGCCGCTCGTCTTCCTCCACGGAGTCGGCTCGGACAAAAGCGTCTGGCGACCGCAGCTCGGGCATTTCGCCACCGAACGCCGCACCATCGCCTTCGACTATCCCGGTTATGGCGACAGCGACGCTGCGCCCGCGGGCACCAGCCGCGACGATTATGCCGCCGCGATCCTGGGCGCGATGGATTCGCTCGGCGTCGAGCGCGCGCACGTCTGCGGATTGTCGCTGGGCGGAGTCGTGGCCATCGCCATGCACGCCGCAGCGCCCGATCGAATGGCGTCGCTGATCCTCGCCGACACTTTTGCCGCGCATCCCGATGGCCAGGCGATCTACGAACGCTCGCTTGCCGCGAGCAGCGACTTGCGAGTCCTCGCCGAAGCGCGCGTCGACGTCCTTCTCGGCCAACCCGCGGACCCTGAAGTCCGCCGCGAAGTCATCGAGACCATGGCCGCGATTGCCCCCGCCGCTTACGTGATCGGCGCGGAAGCCGTGTGGCTCGCCCACCAGCGCGAGCGGGTTCACGACATTCGCGTACCGACGCTGGTGCTGTGCGGGACCGAGGACAAGGTGACGCCACCCGCACTATCGCGCGAGCTCGTCCAGCTCATTCCTGGTGCAAGGCTCGAAATGATCGAAGGCGCCGGACATCTCGGTAGCCTCGAGAAGCCCGACGCCTTCAACACGCTGGTCGGCGCGTTCGTGCGAGCCGTCGACTCGCACGCCTGACGCTTTACTTGCCGCGGAACGCGGCCCCGATTTCCGCCGTCTTCGCTTTCTTCAGGATGCCGCAATTGCGGATCCGTTCGATCGTGCGTTTGAACTCGAGTAGGCCGACACCGGCCTTTTCCACCTTGGGTCCAAGCTCCTTTTCGATCCGGTCGGCGCCCGCCGCACTGCACTGACCGCCGAGCATGCTCGGCAGGCGGCTGCCGAAGAAGATGCCGTTGCCGCTGGCCAGCTTGTCGTAATTGGCGAGAATCCAGTTGGACGTATAGTTGCTGGTCTTGTCGTTGCCGACGAGGCCGCCGACCAGCCCCAGCCGGTCGAAGCTGCGCAGGCGCTTGTCGTTGAGGTTCAGCAGATATTGGGCGGTCGCGACGGTTCCCGCCTGCGTCGCAGCGCCGAGCGCTGCCTGGCGAACGTTTGGATTCTCACTGGAAAGTCCCATTTCGGCCAGCTTCTTGGCCATCGGCAGGCCGCCGTCCTGAGCCGCGACCGCCAACGCCGGGAAGAGGTAGCTCGGGTCGAGCGCCTTGGTATCGCCGGCAATATAGCGGGAGGCGGCGGCCTTGAGCTTGGCGCGGACCGCGGCGTCCTTCGCCTGCGTGCCGACCAGGCCGACGAGCTGCTGGCGAAGCTGCTGCTGCTCGGGCGTATCGGCGGCATGCGCGCCAAACGAGGGATCGAAGCCGATCGCCTTCAACCGCGGGCCGTAAACCGAATCGATGAGCTTGCGATATGCCGGGACCGCCGCGGCGGGGATCATCCCGCGCGAATTGAGCCCCGCCAGGCGCTGGCCGGGATCGACGCTCGCGGTCGAGCTCGGGTTGGCAGCCATTGCCCTCGTTTCGGCGATCAGCAGGCTGGCCGGAGCGCGCCCGGCGCGGAACGAGGCCCACAGGCTGTCAGTGGTGGCGATTGCTTCACCCGGCGACAGCGCGGCCGATTCCGCGATCAGTGCCCGCCAGTCGGCGGCGGGCATGTCGAAGCGATAGTAGCCGGTGCCCCCGACGTTCGGGACCAGTGCCCCATTGCCGGGAGCTGCAAAACTCGTCTCGGCCTTGTCGAGCAGCATGCAGTTCTTGGCGTCGCTGGAGCGGATGCAGAAAGGAACGACCCAGCTTTGCTGCGGCGCCTTGGTGCCGAGGAAAGCGTAGCGCGACTGTGTCGCAACGACGTTCGATCCTTCGCGACGGAGTGTCACGAGCGGGACGCCCGGCTGGTCGACGAAGCTCTTGAATGCCGCCAGCACTTCCGAATCTTTCGCTGCGTCGGCGATCGACTGGAAGAATTGCTCCGAAGTTGCACTGCCGTAAGCATGGCGCTTGAGGTGGAGGCGCACGCCTTCCTTGAACTTCTCGTCGCCAAGATAGGCGGCGATCATTGCCACGACCTGGCCGCCCTTGCCGTAAGTGATGTTGTCGAAGGCGGAATCGATCTCGCTATTCTCGTTGATCGGCTGGTGGATCGGCCGCCCGACCAGCAGCGCGTCGGTGTTCATCGCGCTAAAGCCCTCGTCGAGCGCGCCGAGCCCGATCTTCAGCTCCGGGCGCCACTCGTTGCCGATGCGATAGCCCATCCAGTTGGCGAAGCTCTCGTTGAGCCAGATGTCGTCCCACCAGGCGGGAGTGACGAGATCGCCGAACCATTGGTGCGCAAGCTCGTGCGCGACGACCATGCCGAACGTCTGCTTGTCGCCGGTGGTCGCGCCGGGCTCGAGGAAAATGATGCCGTCGCCATAGGTGTCGGCGCCGGCATTCTCCATCGCGCCGGGCATGATCGGGGTACCGATCTGGTCCAGCTTCGGGAAGGGGAACGGCTCGCCGAAATAATTCTCGAGAAGGGAGATGATGCGCGGCGTTTCCGCCATCACATAATCCATCTTGTCCTTCTGTGGCTGGGTCGCCACAGAGCCGTAGGGCATTGGCGTCGAGCGCTGCGGCGTCGGCGCAATCGTTCCCGCTTTGCGGACGAACGGCCCGGTGTCGAAGGCGACGAGGTAGGTCGGCAGCGGCTTGGTCGGCGACAGCTGGTGCTTTTCCATGCCGTCCGCGGTCTTGGTTACCGACACGACCGGATTGTTGCCGACGACGACATAGCCAGGGTGAGTCGTGACCGAGACGGTGAAGGGGGTCTTGAAGCCAGGCTCGTCGAAGCCGGGAAAGGCGGCGCGCGCATCGATGCTCTCGAACTGCGTCCAGCTGTACCACTGGTCGGCAACCTTGACCCGGAACAGGCCCGAGGCGCTGTCCCCGAACGTCCCGCCATAATCGAACACCAGAGTCGCGTTGCCGGCCGGGATTTCGCTCGCGAAATCGAGCCGCGCAGTGCCGCTCTTGTCGACCTGGACGAAGGTCGCCGGCACTACTTGTCCGCCGACCATCGCGACGGCGCGCTTCACGTCGAGGTCGCGGCCGTGGAGATAGAGCGACTTGACCGGTTGCTTCAGCCTGACGTCGATCTCGTCATGGCCGGTGAAACGGTCGGTTTCAGGAAGGATGGTGAAATCGAGCCGGTAGGCCGTCGGCGCGGCAACGTCTGGAAGACGCCCCTTCGGCGCACTCGCATCGGGCGTGATGACCGTCTCGGCTGAGACGTTGGCGGAGGCGGTAGAAAGCAGAAGTGCAGCGACGAGCGAAAAGGCGCGCATTGGAAATCCCCCAGGAATGAGTCGGCGGAGTGTTATATGAGTAATACAGTTGCGGCAAGCGGGACTTTGCCCTGTCCTATTGCCGCGATGCTGTGCCATGCTGCGCCCATGCAGTTCGAACGGCAAGCGCTGTACGCCGCGGTTTTGGCCAACACTCGCGCGCACGCCCTCGCGCGCACGCGAGTCACTGCGACCATTGGGAACATTCGGAGCCGCGCTCGGTGAAGATCGCCTGCATCGGCGCGGGGCCCGCCGGCCTTTACTTCGCCAGCTCGATGAAGCTTCGCGACCCGAGCCACGAGGTCGAGATTTTCGAGCGCAACCCGCCCGGCGTCACCTTCGGCTGGGGCGTCGTTTTCTCCGATCTGACTGTCGACAACATCCGCAGGAACGATCCCGTGTCCGCCGCGACGATCATCGGCGAGTTCGCGCATTGGGACGATATCGACGTCCACTTCCGCGGCAGCACGATCACCTCGGGCGGACACGGCTTCATCGGCATAGGCCGCAAGCGCCTGCTCGAAATCCTGACCGACCGCGCACAAGAGCTGGGCGTCGTCATCAACTTCGAGGCCGAGTGCGATCCCGCCGATCCGAAGTGGCGCAACTACGACCTCGTCATCGCTTCGGACGGGATCAATTCGCGCTTCCGCGACGCCGACCAGCAAGCCTTCGGAGTCGATGTCGACGTCCGCGCCAACAAGTTCGTCTGGCTCGGCACGTCCAAGGTGTTCGACGCCTTCACCTTCGCCTTCGAAGAGACTCCGCACGGCTGGATCTGGGCGCACGCCTATCGCTTCGCACCGGACGCCTCGACCTTCATCGTCGAATGCTGCGAGGAAACCTGGCGCGCCTTCGGCTTCGACAAGATGACTCAGGACGACAGCATCGCCGCGTGCGAACAGCTTTTCGCCAAATATCTGGACGGCCACCGCCTGCAGTCCAACGCGTCGCATCTGGTCGGTTCGGCGGCCTGGCTCAACTTCCGCCGCATCAAGTGCGAGCGTTGGAGCAAGGGCAATGTCATCCTCTTGGGAGACGCCGCGCACACCGCTCATTTCTCGATCGGCTCGGGGACCAAGCTCGCGCTCGAAGATGCGATCAAGCTCGCCGAAGTGCTGTCCCGCGTTTCCCCGTCATTGCGAGCGCAGCGAAGCAATCCAGAAAACGGCTGGATTGCCGCGTCGCCTGCGGCTCCTCGCAATGACGCCAATGAGACCCTCAGCCTCGAAGGCGCGCTCGACGAATATGTGGCGGAGCGAAACCTCGAAGTGCTCAAGCTCCAGAACAGTGCGCGCAATTCGACCGAATGGTTCGAAACGCTTGAGCGCTACGTCCATTTCGAGCCGCTGCAATTCGCTTATTCGCTGCTGACGCGGTCGCAGCGGATCAGCCACGAGAATTTGCGCCTGCGCGACCGCGATTGGCTGGAGACGGTCGAGCGCTGGTTCTGGCAACGCGCCACCGACGGCCGATCGGACAAGAGCGCGCCGCCGATGTTCGCGCCGTTCAGGCTGCGCGAGCTCGAGCTCGCCAACCGCGTCGTCGTCTCGCCCATGGCTATGTATTCGGCGGTCGACGGCGTCCCCAACGACTTCCATTTCGTCCATTATGGCGAGCGCGCGCTCGGCGGCGCGGGACTCCTGTTCACCGAGATGACCTGCGTTTCGCCCGAGGCGCGGATTACGCCCGGCTGCACCGGCTTGTGGAATGACGAGCAGCAAGCGGCCTGGGCGCGGATCGTCGGTTTCGTCCACGCCAACTCGAGCGCGAAGATCGGCCTCCAGCTCGGCCATTCGGGAGCCAAGGGTTCAACCCGCGTCGGCTGGGAGGGCTATGATGTCCCTCTGGACGATGGGAACTGGCCGGTGATGGGGCCGAGCGACGTGCCCTGGTCGCCGGTCAACCAGGCGCCGACGCCGATGACCCGCGCTGACATGGACATGGTCCGCGACCAGTTCGTCGCCGCGGTCCAGCGCGGGATCGCTGCGGGATTCGACATGGTCGAGCTTCATGCCGCCCATGGTTACCTCCTCTCGGCCTTTCTCACTCCGCTTCAGAACCGGCGCACCGACGAATATGGCGGGAGCCTGGAGAACCGGCTGCGCTTCCCGCTCGAAGTCTTTGCCGCGATGCGCGCCGCCTGGCCGAAGGACAAGCCGATGTCGGTGCGCATTTCCGCCAACGACTGGGCCGGCGACCAGGGCGTGACGCCCGCCGAAGCGGTGCTGATCGGCGAAGCCTTTGCCCGCGAAGGCGCGGACCTCATCGACGTTTCCGCGGGCCAGACCTGGGAGGGCGCGCAGCCCGTCTACGGCCGCATGTTCCAGACTCCGTTCAGCGACCGCATCCGCAACGAGGCGCGGCTGGCGACCATGGCGGTCGGAGCAATTACCGAACCCGACCATGCCAATTCGATTCTCGCCGCCGGCCGCGCCGACCTCGTTGCGCTGGCCCGCCCGCACCTGGTCGACCCGTTCTGGACTTTGCGCGCCGCCGCCCAGCTCGATTACCGCGACGTCGCCTGCCCGCCGCAATATCTGGCCGGCCTCGCCCAGCTTGCCCGCAACCTCCAGCGCGAAGCCGAGGCCGCAGCCGCGCTCAAGGTTTGAACAGGCGAAAGCTGTGCGGAGCGATGGTCACGGCTTCCGCCTGCGCTTGGCCCTTGCGCGAAACGCCAACCTTTGCCGCAGTGTCGCGGAAGTTCTGAACGACGAACGCGCCATTGTCGTAGGTGAACAGCGCGACATGGTCGGGCGCGTCGATCTGCACCGGCGCATCGGCGAACAGGAACTGCTTCACCTGCGTGATCATCGGCTGCGGCAGATTGTACAGGTCGCCGAAATTCGCCGGCATGGTCCAAAGGTACAGCGTGCCCTTCGAATAATGGTTCATCAGGACGATCGGGAACCCCTTGGCCGCCGCGACGCCGCGAATGATCCCCCAGCTGTCGTTGGTGTAGAAGCGCACTTCGGGGAATAGGACGGGCCTGGTCTTGCCGGCCTCCTTGAGCTCGGTCCCGTTGCCGGCGCCGAAGCCGACAAAATATTGATCGATGGCGATCGTGTGGCCGGTCACCTGCCATTCGGCGAGTTGGCCGAAGCCGCGGTCTTGGGTCGCTTCGAGGAAGCCCGAAGTGACGATCACGTTCGCGCCCCCACGCAGGCTGGCCTCGATCTTGGCAATGATCTCCGGATCCGCCGCCGCGGCGCGGGTCAGCAGGATGGTATGCGCGCTGGCGGGATAGTCGGGATAGAGCTCGATCGGAACGCCGAGGTTGCCGATGTAATTGTGGAGGAAATCTTCGCCGGTCGCGATCGGCGGACGGTAGCTGGCAACGCCGACCGGATTTCCGAGGTCGCCAAGTACCGCATCGACCGTATGGAGCGCCTGGTTCGCGGCGCTCGCCCAGCCATCGCCGCCGGCGGCGGGCCAGCGGAAGCTGGTCGATTGCTTCGCCCACGGCCGGGTGCCAGGGTCCGCGGGCTTGTCGCTCGCCATCGCGCCCCATTCGAACAGCATCTGTTCGGGGGCCTTGGCGAACAGGCCGTCCCACAGCTGCTCGGCGTAGCGGTCGATCGAGCGGATCGAATAAGTGTCGACCCAGCCGCCGAGGTTCGCGCCCGGGCGGATGTTCGAAAGGTAGCGGACGATCTCGTAGCTTTCATATTGCTGGAGCAGCTGGTCGGTGATGACCGGATCGCGCGTTTCGGTGCCGGTGTAGATACCGTCGAACATCTTGGCCTGGCTTGCGAGGTCGTAGCCGGTGCCTTGGAAATGTTCGTACCAATTGGGGTATTTGATGATCACCCGGACGCGCGGATTGACCTGCTTCGCGGGGTCGAGAACGAGCGTTTTGCTGGCCTCGCGCATCCGATCCAGGCGGTAGTCCGTCCAGCTGCGGTTGCCCTTGGCGGCGATGTCAGCGTCGGACTTGGAGGTGTAGAAGAAGAAATCGTCGAGGATGATCTCGTCGAAGTGGCGGGCAATCAGCCGCACCGCCCGTTCGCATTCGGCACGGTCGGCGGGATTTTCATAGTCGAAGGTGCCGAACTGTCCGCCCGAACCGCCGGCGGCGAGCGTGATCCCGCCCGAAGTCTCGATGCCCTTGGCGCGAAACGCGCGCTTCACGGTTTCCAGCTCTTCATCGGTCGCGAAGACGCGGTCGCGGTAGGCTTCGATATAGACCTTGTCGAACTTGAGCTGGGATGAGACGCGGGCGAATTCGCGTTCGAATGTCGCCGGGTTCGCCAGCTTCTTCGCGCCGCCGACCGGGATGTAGATCGCAGCGCGGAAATTGCGGTACGCGGACGCATTCGCGCAGCTCGCGAAGCTGAAGACCAGGACTGCAATTATTGTCGCAACGATCCGCTGAACGCGCATGGCTTCGTCTCCCCTGTTAGCGTTACCAATAACCGCCGCGAGGCTCGGAGCAAGCAGGTGAGCGAACGCGTTTCATCGCCATGGCGTGGACTCGTGAGCCGTCTTATCCGAAGCCCGAGATCAGCGTTCGGGCAACGACGCTTTATCACCAGATCGCAGCGCCGATCATGCTGCCGTTCCTCGAACGGCGGCTGCTCAATCTCTATCGCTGCCGCGAAGGCAAATGCTTCTTCCAGCGCAACCGCGACCACCCGCCGACCGGCAACGAATTCGACAGCCTGGTCCATCTTGAACCGGTGGCGCAGAAGAACGGCCGGACCGAGCTTTATCTCTACCTCGAAACGGTCGAGGAGATTGCTGCCTGCGCCAAAGTCCAGTGCGTCGAGTTCCATGGTTGGGACAGCCGGGCCGGCGAGGTCGAAACACCCGACCGGCTGGTCATCGACCTCGATCCCGATCCGAAGCTCGGCTTCGAAGCGGTCAGGGATGCGGCCTTTGAGCTTCGCCGAATGTTCGATGCGCTGGCGCTCGAAAGCTTCCCGCTCCTGACCGGCGGCAAAGGCGTGCATGTGGTCGTCCCGCTCGAACCCGTTGCCGAGTGGGACGAGGTCCGCGATTTCACCCAGGCGCTCTGCACCACGCTGGCCCAAGCCGCGCCCGACCGCTTCACCATCGCCTTGCCCAAGCCGCAGCGCCGCGGACGCATCTTCCTCGACTTCCTGCGCAACCAGCGAACCGCGACCGCGATCATGCCTTATTCGGCGCGCGCCCGGGCCGGCATGCCGGTTGCGACGCCGGTGACGTGGGATGAGCTTGGCGGCGTCGATCGCGCCGACGTCTTTTCAATCGGCGATGTCGAACTGCTGATCGAGCGCGCCGCGAGCCCCGCGCTCGGAGATTGGGGACGCGGCGCTCAGCGCCTGCCTAAGCTCCGCTGACGGGCTCGGCCCACTCCTTCGCCTTTTCGGCGGCATTCAGTTCGCGGATCAGCGCGTCGACGCTGCGCGTTAGCTCGGCGAGGAAGGTGATTTCGTGCCGCGCGCCGCGATAGCTTTCGGCCATCAGGATCGCGTCGATCAGGATCGGCACGACGAGTGCTTCCGGATCATCGATCTCCTCGAGCCCGCGCAGCTTGGCGAGCGCCTTGCGCCGAGCCGCGACCGGGTCGGTCATCGCCTCGGTTCGCCCGATCATCCAGATCATCATTCCCTCCCTAACCTTCGACGACGAAGGATACGCCTTGGGTGGCGGAGGTGAAGTTCGCCCGGTCGCAGCGCGGACTCGGCTCACCGTTACCGGGGTGAGTAACGAGCGCGCGCGATTAAGGCGCGGGAGCGGGCTGCGGCGTGGCCGAGGGTCCGTCGATCACTGGCCAGCCATCGACCCAGCGAATGCGGTCGATCAGCATCACACGGCGCGTATTGAGATCGTCCGTCGCCCTTTCCCGAGGCTTGCGGGCGTCGACGGCGTGATAGACGATCCAGTCCTGCCCAGCGCGATCGGTGACGACCGAATTGTGGCCCGGCGCCACCCAATAGCCCGCTTTTTCAAGGACAATGCTGTGCGGCGTGCCCTTCGCCTGCTCGAGAGTCTGGAACGGTCCTTCGGCGCGTTTCGAGCGGGCGACCATGACGGCGTAATTGGCCTTGGCGCCGCAGCAATTGTCGCCCGAGTAGAACAGATAATAATAGCCGCCGCGGTGGATCACCCAGGCACCCTCGACCAGGACGGGGAAGGCGTCCTTGACGGGGTTTGGCGAAACCAGGTCGCGGGCCGTGCTGCCCGCCGCAAAGCTGGTGCGGTCGAGTGCGAGCTCCTGGACGCGGATCGGTTCGAAGCCGGAGCCCCAATAGAGCAGCCGCTTGCCGGTCGCCGGGTCGTCGATCGCCTTCGGGTCGATATTGACGAAGCTCTGCCCGCATTTGATCGGTTGACCAATGTCGGTGAACGGTCCCGCCGGCGAGCTGGCGGTAGCGACGGCGAGGCATAGCCCGTGCCGCTCGTCCGCATTATCGGGCTTGGCCGAATAATAGATGATGTAGCGGCGGCCATCCCGAACCACGTCCGGCGCCCAGAAATCCTGAGTCGTTGCCGCCCAGCGCGGCTTGGCGGGCAGGGCATCGCCGAGATGCTGCCAGTGAACGAGATCGGCCGAGCGAGCGACCTGCAGGTTGAGCCAGCGGCCGTCGCGCTGGGTCTGGGTCGCATAAGCGTAGTAATAGCCGTCGGGCGCGCGGATCACCGACGGGTCGGGGAAGTCCGCGTCGAGAACGGGATTGGTGTAAACGGCCGGGGCCGCGGCTTGCATCAGCGGCGCGGTGCAGCCGCAAGCTGCAAGCACCATCAGCGCAACGATCCAGCGCTTCACCACCATTTGGCCAGTCTATGCGGACGCGTGTTGCGCACAAGGGGGTTCTCCTCGTGCAATCCAAATCCTATCACGGTCGCCCTGCTCTGAAGCTTCGAAGGAGCGAGTAATGCGGATGCTTGCTGCACTGATCGCCATGGCCGGGCTGCTGCCGACTACGCAGGCCGCGGCCGCGCCTGCCGATCCGTCCTTCGTCCCCGTCTTTCGCCAGGATTTCCCCGACGCCTTCGTGCTGCGCAGCGGCGCGCGGTTCATCGCCTACGCCACCAACAACGGCCCGAACGTTCCGATGGCGACCTCGACCGACCTCGTTCACTGGCAGTTTGTCGGGGACTCTAGCGGCAAGAAGCGCGACGCTTTGCCGACGCTCGGGATCTGGGCCAAGACCGGCTTCACCTGGGCGCCTGAAGTGATGGAGCTCGGCGGCAAGTATCTGCTCTATTATACCGCCAGCGACAAAAGGAAGGACGCACAGTGCGTCGGCGTAGCGGTGGCGACGGATCCGATGGGCCCGTTCGTCGATGACCGCGCGGAGCCGATTATCTGCCAGACCGCGCTTGGCGGCACGATCGACGCGAGCCCGTTCCGTGACGGCGACGGCAAGCTCTACCTCTACTTCAAGAACGACGGGAACCGGGTCCGTGCGCGCACCTCCTTGTGGGGCCAGACATTGGCCGCCGACGGCCTTTCGCTGACCGGACAGCCGGTCGAGCTCCTGAAGGACGACCAGCGCTGGGAAGACCGGGTCGTCGAAGCGCCCACCATGGTGAAATCGCCGCTCGGCTATGAGCTCTTCTTCTCAGGCGGCTTCTTCGGCTGGAACCCCGACGAAGGCGGGCTTTCGCCCTACGCCATGGGCTATGCCAGCTGCGCCGGACCGCTGGGACCATGCACCGCGGCCAAGGAAAACCCGATCCTGCACAGCTTCCGCGATTCCGAAGCAGGCTGCCTCAGCGGTCCAGGACACCAGTCGATCTTCCAGGTCGGCACCCGCACCTTCATGAGCTTCCACGCCTGGCAGGCGACCAGCGGCTGCCGCAAGGCCGGCGACCAGCGCGAGCTCTATATCGCCCCCCTATTCTGGAAGGACGGCAAGCCGCAAATCGCGCCGAGCCTCCGCTAGTTCGGCGCCACCGGTTCGGCCGCACAAGCCGCCGCAATGAAATCGGCATGGGTCGGCATGTGCTCGGCCATCTGGCGATAGCTGGCGCGCATCTTCTCCAGCGCGTCTGCGGCGAATTCTGCGTCGATCGCGAGCGCTGCCGGTTCGGGCTCGGCCGGGACGATCCCCTGGCCCAGCAGCACGGCGACCCAGCTCGGCGTGGCGAACAGTTCGAAGCTCTCGCGAAACACCCGGCCCTTGCTTCGCCAAAGCTCAATCCGCTCGGCCAGGCTGTCGGGCACATCCATCGTCCGGCAATAATCCCAGAACGGCGAATCATCGCGTCGCGTCGCCTTGTAATGGAGGATGATGAAGTCGCGGATGTCGTCCATCACGGCCTTCATCTCGCGATTGTACTGGTCCCGCTCTGCCGGATCGAAGCGGCGGTCGGGGAACATCGCGACGAGGCGGCCGATGCCGACCTGGATCAGGTGGATGCTGGTCGATTCCAAAGGCTCGATGAAGCCGCTCGCCAGCCCCAGCGACACCACATTCGCATTCCATGCCAGCCGCCGCCGCCCGGCGGTGAACGACAAGTGCCGAGGGTCAGCCAGCGGCTCCGTTTCGAGGTTGGCGAGCAGCGATCGCTCGGCATCCTTTTTGGCCAGGTGCGCGCTGGAATAGACCAAGCCATTGCCCATGCGATGCTGAAGCGGGATGCGCCATTGCCAGCCAGCTTCGCGAGCGGTCGAGCGCGTGAACGGATCGGGCGGGCCAGCGAGCTTGCTCGGCACCGCCACCGCGCGGTCGCACGGCAGCCAGTGGCTCCAGTCCTCGTACCCGCTTTCGAGCTCCTGCTCGATCAAGAGACCGCGGAATCCGGAGCAATCGATGAAGAGATCGCCGGCGAGGGTGCGGCCATCGCCGAGCTTCACGGCCGCGACGTTACCCGTTTCACCATCGCGCTCGACTTCGACGATCTTGCCCTCGACGCGAGCGACGCCCGCGGCCTCGGCACGCTTGCGAAGGAAGCGCGCGTACAGGCTGGCGTCGAAGTGGAAGGCATAGGCCAATTGGGACAAGGGCAGCCGCGCGCCCGCGCCGGGCCGAGCGAAGCGGCCAAGCTGGGCGGCGACCCCGCTCATCGACCATTCGCGGATGTCGGGCAGCGGGTGCCCGATCGCCTGGCGCAGATAGAGCTGGTGGAAATGGACGCCGCGCAGGTCCTGGCCGTGCGGCCCGAAGGGGTGGAAGTAGCGCTCGCCCTTCGCCCCCCAATCAACAAACTCAATGCCGAGTTTGAAGGTGCCCTGGCTCGCGGCGAGGAACTCGTCTTCGTTGATCCCGGCCATGGCGTTGAAGGCGGCAAGATGTGGGATCGTCGCTTCGCCGACCCCTACGGTGCCGATTTCGTCGGATTCGACCAGGCTGATGTCGGCCTTGATGAGACGGCTTAGCGCCGCGGCGGCCATCCAGCCGGCGGTGCCGCCGCCGGCGATGACGATGTTGCGGATGGCCTGCTCGCTCATGCCGCCCATCCTGCAGTCTGGACTGGCTTAAACAAGCAGAAAGCGGAGAGCTCGAGGCTCCCCGCTTCCTTACTTGGCGTAGACAGTACTAGCCGCGTTCGCCGCGCTCGACGGGAGCCGGCGGTGGCGGCGCCGGCGGTTCGACCACCGGAGGCGGTGCGGGCGGCTCAACCACCGGCGGCGGCGCGATGACCGGCGGCGGCGGCGCGGCGACCAAAGCTTCGCGGCCCCAACGGAAGCGGACGCCCGCCGACAGGATGCTTTCTTCAAACCGGACGACCATCGGGAACTCGTCGACGGAAGTCTGCGCTGCACTCGCGTAATCGGTGCGAATGATGTCCGACTTGAACGGCCTCTTCAGGATGTTCGTCCAGTCGAAGAAGAACGTCAGATTGTCGTTGAGCGTGTAGCTGCTCGAAAAGTCGAGGCGCGGCGCAGGCCGTCCGTGACCCTGCAGGGTGAAGCTGTTGGGGTTGCCTCCGTCGAATTCGGCAAGCGCGCCCTCGGGATAGGGACCACGCCAGTTGTAGGCGACGCGGACCGACAGCGGCCCTTTCTCATACATTGCGGTGACGTTCGCCGCCCACCTGGAGACGTCCGGAATCGGCAGCCGGCGAACCGCCGCATTAGGACCGCCGGTCGGTGCCGTGCAGGCCGTCGCCGACGGCGCGCAGAACAAATTATAGTCGGCGCGAGCGTTGATATAGGTCGCGTTCGCCTCGATCCCGAAATTGCGCAGCCAACCTGGCACACCATTGAAATCGAAGAAGGTGCGGACCTGGGCTTCGAACCCGTCGATCAGCGCCTTTTGCGAGTTGACCGGGCCGGTGATGACCAGCGGATAGCCGGTCACCGGATCCGGGTCCGGATATTCGAAGGTGCGATTGATGATGAAGCCCGTCATGTCGCGGTGGAACACGGTCGCGGAAGCGAAGCCCGTCCGCGAGAAATAATATTCGAGGCTGGCGTCGAGGTTGGTCGACTTGAGCGGCTCGAGGAACGGGTTGCCGCCACTTCCGGTGCGTTCGCAGCGGGTGACCGCCGGGTCGCAGCTGAAGTTCGGCGGGGCAAGGTTCAGCCCCGGGTTCAACTGCGAGAAGGTCGGCCTGGTCCGCGTACGCGTTGCCGCGAGCCGCAGTTGCCAATCGCGCGCGAAACGGAAGTTCAAATTGGCGTTGGGCAGCCAGTCCCAATAGGCCTTGCGGTAGTCGACCGGCGTCGCGACGCCACTTGTTACCGAAAAGCCCTCGATACGTTCGGTCGTGCGGACGCCACGAATACCAACGATGCCGTCGAGCGTGGAATCACCGCCCAAGTCAAACTGGAAATTCGCTTGCGCGTAGCCGGCGTACGACTTTTCGGCGACGTGGAACTCTCGCGCCGGGTTCATCGGCGGATCGTTGGTGTCGGGTGCCCGGCCAAGATCGACGTTGAACTGCCGCAGCTGCATCAGGTTCGCCCAGACGCTATCGAAGCTCGGGCCGATCCATTGCGTGGGCGTCGGCGGATTACCGTCGGCGCGGAAGCCGGGCGGATAGAGAACATAGTCAAGCGGCACCGCGCTGATCGGAATTCCGAGGTTGCCCGTATAGGCGTAGCGCTCGCCTTGCTGGTCCGACGCCTTGCGGTCGACGTAGCGGATACCCCACTGAATCTTCGGGATCGCGGCCAGTCCGCTCGGCGTATATTCGAAGTCGAGGCGGCCCTGCCAATCCTCGCCGTGCGGCGTCTGGCGGGCATCGAACAGGCCGCGGTAATTGTAGATCGACGGGTCGCTGAAATCGAGGCCGTTGATCTGGAACGTCGGTCCGTAACCGCCGGGGCGTCCCGTATACCAGTCTACGGAAGTCGGGCGCTGGTTCAGCTGGAAATCGACGCTCTCCACATAGAGCTTGAACGTGCTGGTGGTGTGGGCCACGTCCGCCGAGATGCGCAGCGGTCCGGCGTCATAGCTGCCACCCAAAGCGAACTGATAGGTGTTGGTGCGTCGCTTGGTCGCGCCTTGCCAGCCCTCCGGGACGATGCCGCAGCATCCGCCCGGATCGTTGACCGTGCCGCTGATCACCTGGCCCTGGTCGTTGACCTGCAGATTGTCATAGCTGGCGCCGCCCCACAGCGGGAAATGCATCCACCGGTCGGACCAGTCGTCGCGATAGCCTTGCCACAGGCCCTCGGCATAAAGCTCGACACCGGGCGAGGGCCGCCACTGTAGCGCACCGTTGATCGAAGGACGGGTGCGGCGGCCCTCATTGACCTGAAGCTCCGGGAAGTCGGGCGAACGGCCGCCATCCGCGCCACCCAGATTGCCAGCAATCCAGAAGGCGTGGCGGCGAATGGAATCGCGATAGTGGAGCTTGGTGTAGGAGAAGTTGATCAGGGCGCCCATCTCGCCATCGCCGGCCCGCCAGCGATCGGTGATCAGGATATTGCCGTTGGGCGTCAGGTCGCGCGATTCGAGCGGATAGAGACCCCAGACCGAACCGGCGATTTCCAGGCCCTTGAAGTCGAACGGGCGGCGCGAGCGCACGTTGACCAGCCCGGCAATGCCCGGCTCGACCAGGTTCGCGGTCGACGTCTTAAAGGCTTCGATTGCTGCGATTGCGCCCGAGGGGAAATCCTGCAGCGCGACGGAACGCGTTTCCGCCGTGAAGATCTCGCGGCCGTTGTACGTCGTCGTATAATAAGTGTTGTCGAAACCGCGCACGAGCACACGGCTCGCTTCACCGCGCGAACGTTCGACCATTACGCCCGGAATGCGCGCAGCGGTGTCGGACACGGTGATGTCGGGAAGCTTGCCGATGTCGTCGGCAACGACCGCGTCGACCACCTGGTCGCTGTTGCGCTTGATGTTCCGGGCCGATTGCAGCGCGCGGCGCAGGCCGGTGACGACGATTCCATCGTCGCCCGTGCCGGCAGCGGCCTGCGGGCTTTGCGGCGCATCAGCGTTCTGCGCCGGGTCCGACGGACTTTGTTGCGCGGTCGCCGCTGGATCGGGCGGCACCGGCTGATCCTGCGCAGCGGCAGGCGATGACATGGAAACGAGCGCCGCAAGCGCAGTCGTCGACCAGAGAAAATTGTAAACGCGCCGCATAATTGAGCCCCCTCAAGCGACCGCCGCCGAAAACCAGCGGCTTGCGACACTTTTATGACTTCGGTTGAATCGCGCCGCAAGCTGCAAAGCTGCAACACTGACACAAGTTAGTTAGTCGGTTTGCGCAAGGAGTTGGTTAACCCGGTATTCGGCATTGGCAAGCGCGCGCTCGACCGGCTTCTGTCCGGTGAAGGCTGCAGCCGCTTCCTCGCCGACGATTCCTTCGATCGCGTTCTGGCGGAGCACGTAACCCGGCAAGGGCCGGCCCATTGCTGCCAGCGGCGCAATGTCCGCGCGATGCGGAAGGGCCTTGAAACGCGGGTCGGCAAGGACCGACTGGAAGGTCGGAATGTGACCCGTGCGCGCCCAGTCATAATCGTGCTGGGCCATGAACTTGAAGAAGCGCGCAATCGCGTCCTTCTGCGCAGGCGTTCGCTGGCGCGTTGGAACGACCCAGGCGTGGCCGCTGACATATTCGACGCGCTCGCCCCACAGGCGCGGATAGGGATAGACGGCATAGCTTTTGTAGAGCGGCCGACCCGGCTTCGTCGCTTCTTCCTGGAACGATCCGATCATCCACGTGCCGGTCGGGTAGATGCCGCCCTGGCCGCTGACGAACGCAGCGATCGCGGCGGGCGTATCCATGTTCTGCGTGCCGATCTTCTCCGCATTCAGGCGGCGAAAGAAGCGCGCCACGTCGACACCGATCGGCGTGTTCAGCCGGATGTGCTTGGGATCGGGAAACAGCACTGCTCCGCGCGCCATCATGTACGTATAAAGATTGCGCGCGGCGAAGGCAGGATCGCCGACATTGCTTTGGATGAGATAGGGCTTGCCGGTGCGCTGTTCGAACTGGCGCGCCTGGGTAACGAGCTCATCGGCGCTGGTCGGCAGGATCGGCTTTCCGCCACGCATCAATCCGGCCTTTGCAAACAGCGCCGTGTTGACGTGGAACAAACCGCCGTGAGTGTCGATCGGTAGGCCGTAAACGGAGCCGTACATGGTGACGCCCTGCCGCGCGGCTTCCGTGAAATCGGCGGGAGAGATTCCCGCGACGCGCAGATAGGGATCGACCCGCTCGACCAGGCCCTTGGACGCATAATCACTGATGACGCCTTCGTGCATGGTGACCAGGTCCGGGGGATCGCGCGCTGCGACCTGCGCCGTCAGCTGGGGATAGCCCGGCCAGGCGACGACGTTGACGTCGATCTGGATATCGGGGTTCTGCGCATTGAAGCTGTTTACCAGCGCGGTCATGATCCCGCACTCGCCCTCCGCCTTTGAGACGTCCGTGATGGCCCCATATTCGGCGCTGCATTCGCCGAAAAAGCGCTGCAGATAGATGTGCGTCTTGCCGTCGGCGGGCTTGCAGCTGCCGAGCACGGCCACAAGCAAAGCGATTACCAGTGCGCGCTTCACCGGACGGCGGTTCCCGCCATCGCTCGCACGATCTGCTTTTGAAAGATGACGTAGACGACGAAGATCGGGATCGAAGCGAAGAAGGCCTGCGCCATCAGGTAACCAAGCCCGCTGGTCTGCGCATAATTCATCTGCGCAGCCGCGAGGCCGACGGTCAGCGTGTACATGTCGCTTCGCGTCGCGCTGATCAGCGGCCACCAATAATCGTTCCACGCGCCGAGGAAGGTGAACACCGCGAGGGTCGATTGCGCGGGTCGGGTCAGCGGCAAGATGATCTTCCAGAAGATCGTCCAGCGCGAGGCACCGTCGAGCATTGCCGCTTCGTCGAGCTCGCGCGGAATGCCCCGCATGTAGGTGGTCATGAAAAACACGCCGAACGGCGCCACCAGCCCGGGCAGGATCAGGCCCGGATAGCTGTTGTGGAGATGCGCCCAAGCGAACAATTGATGTTGCGGCAGGATGACGGCCTGGCTCGGCACCGCAAGGCCGAGCAGGACGAGCGCGAACAAAGTCCGGCGGAACGGGAAATCGAGGCGGGCAAAGCCGTAGCCGGCAAGGCTTGTCAGGATCAGCACGCCGATGGTCTGACCGAGCGCGACTATGGTGCTGTTGAGCAGCCAGCGCATGGTCAGGCTGCTGCCGAAGATCGTCGCATAATTTTGCAGCGTGTAGGGCCCGCGGAGCGCCGCCTCGCTATGCCCAACGAGCTCGGCATTGTTCTTCAGCGAGAGCAGGAGCGTCCACACCAAGGGCGCGAGCATGATCGCCGCGCCGATGAGCAGGCCGAGCCAGCCGATCGGCCCCAGCCGGCCGCGTCGCACGCTAGCGGCCATCTTGCGCTCCGCTGGCTCGGCCGGTCGCCCAATATTGAGTCAGGGTCACCGCCAGGATGATCAGGAACAGCACTTCGGCGGCCGCGCTTGCATAACCCAGCTCCCACCGGCCGAAGGCGCTTTCGAACAGGAACAGGACTGCGGTGCGCGACGCGCCGCTGGGGCCGCCTGCGGTCAGCAATTGCGACTGGCCGAACAGCTGCAGCTGGGCCGCCGTCTGCAGCATGACGACCAGCACCACGGTGCGCCGAAGCGACGGCAGCGTGATGCGCCAAAAGGTCGTCCATCGCCCGGCGCGGTCGAGCGCCGCCGCTTCGTACATGTCATGCGGGATTTGCTGCAGCCCCGCCAGGAACAGCAGCATCGGGAATCCGACCGACCACCAGATGGTGGTGAGCGCGAGCGCCGGCAGCACGTAATGTTCGTTGCTGAGGAACGGCAGCGGTTCCCACCCGAGCGCGGTCCAGAGATTGCCGAGCAGGCCGGCGTCCGGCGCGAGCACGAAGCGCCAGATGAGGGTGACGATTGTCACCGAGAGCACTGCGGACGAAAAGAAGATTCCGCGAAAGACTGCCGCCGTCCGCGTTCCCCGGTTGAGCGCAAGCGCGAGCGCCAGCGCAATGACCGTCAAGGCGGGCACGATCATCAGCGTCACTTCGAACGTGTTGATCAGTGCCGTGCCGAAGATCGGGTCGTGCGCCAGGCGGACATAATTGCCCGCGCCTACGAACTTGCCGTCACCGAACAGATCGACCTGGTTGAGGCTTAGCCACAGGCCGCGGAGCAGCGGAAAGACGAGGATCACGGAATAGAGCGCGAGGAACGGAGCGACGAACAGCAGGCCGCGCCAATTTCGCTCGCTGGTCATGCGTCCGACCGGTGATAGCCGGCGCCGTCCGGACCGAAAATGTGCGCCGCCGAACCATCGATGCGCAGGGTGACCTCATCGCCGATCTTTACCCGGCTGTCGCCTTCATCCTCGGCAGTGACGGCCTGGCCGTTGGTCAGGCGCCCATAGACCAGGGTGCGATCGCCGAGCCGCTCGACGAGCTCGACCTTGGCCTTGGTCTGCCCGTCGCCGACCCGGATCGCTTCGGGACGAAGCCCGACACGGACGTCCTTGGCGTCCTTCAGCGCGGTTGCGGAAACCCTCGTCTCCACCACCGTTCCGTCGGCGAGCGTCGCCGTCGAAAACTTGCCGCGCTTGCTGAGCTCGGCCGGGATCAGCATCATTTCCGGCGAGCCGACGAACTGCGCGACGAAGGTGTTCGCCGGCCGGTTATAGACCTCCATCGGCGCGCCGACTTGCTGGATTCGGCGGTCGTTCATGACCACGATCCGGTCGGCCAAGGTCATGGCTTCAGCCTGGTCGTGAGTGACCATGATGACCGCTGCATCGACCCGGCGCTTTAGCTGCGCGAGCTCGACCCGCGTGCGCAGACGAAGCGCGGCGTCGAGGTTGGACAATGGCTCGTCGAGCAGGAACAGCTGCGGCTCCTTCACCAGGGCTCGTCCGATCGCGACGCGCTGGCGCTGGCCCCCGGACATTTCCGCGGGCTTGCGGTCAAGCAAAGGCTCGATCTCGAGCACTCGGGCAGCATCGGCGATTCGCCGCTCAATCTCTTCGCTTGCGACCCGCGCGTTCTTCAGCCCAAAGGCCATGTTCTCGCGGACGGTCATGTGCGGGTAGAGCGCGTAATGCTGGAACACCATGGCGACGCCGCGCTCGCCCGGCGGGAGCCCGTCGATGCGCCGCCCTTCGAGGTGGATCTCGCCGGCGTCCGCTTGCTCGAGCCCGGCGATGATCCTCAACAGTGTTGATTTGCCCGACCCGGATGGACCCAGGAACGCGATGAACTCGCGCTTTTCGAGCTTGAGGTTGATGTCGTCGAGCACCGGGGTCGCCGCATAGGCCTTGCGTACGCCGATGAGCTCCAAGCTCGTCACTCACACTCTCCCCTCGAGAGGCCGCAATCTACATCGGACGCGCCGCTCCGCAACCGGGTCGAGTCGGCGGAGTAGCTGAGCGCTGATGCAATGGCGTCCCAACCGACCAACTCTCCCCCCTCGACGTGGCCGCCCGCCGCGCGTAAGGTCTTCGTTTACCGCGTGAATTGCGTTTCTTCGCAGCCATGCGCGGGCCCACATCCTTGAGCAGATCAGCATGTCTTCGCTAAACTCTATGCGGCTGCGGCCAACAGGAGCGACATGGCCTTGTCGATGAAAATATTGGGTGTCGATTTGCCTCCGGCGCTCGGCGGGGCGCTACGGCAATGCCGCCCGCATTTCATGGCGGCCGCGGCGTTCAGCCTGCTGATCAACATCCTCTACCTGGCGCCGACCTTGTACATGCTTCAGGTCTATGACCGCGTCGTTCCGACCGCCGGCAAGACCACTTTGCTGTTCGTCACGTTGGCGTTGGCGCTGGCGCTTCTCGCGCTGTCGGGCCTCGACATGGTCCGCAACCGCCTGCTGCTCCGCGCAAGCGAGCGTCTCGACACGCTGCTTGCAGGTCCGATCCTCAAGCAAACCATGGCGACCGACAGCGCGGCCGCGGGCCAGGCCATGCGCGATTTCGATTCCATCCGCTCCACCATGTCGACGCCGGTGATTGCGGCGATCTTCGACGTGCCGTGGACGCCAGTGTTCCTGGCGGTCGCATTCATGCTTCATTTCTGGATCGGCGTTCTGGCGGTGGTGGCCGCCGCCCTGCTGGTGGTTCTCGCCTGGACCAACCAGCGCGCAACACGGGCCCGGATGGAGATTTCCATCACGGCCATGACCGCCGCTCACAACAGCCAGCAAGCGGCCGCGCTTCACGGCACGACCATAAAGGGCCTGGGCATGACCGACGCGATCGTGAACCGCCAGCTCGACCATCGCCGGATCGCGCTGGCCAACCAGGTCGATGCGCAAATGGTCAGCTCTCGCCTGACCGCGACCAGCAAGTTCTTCCGGCTGTTCATCCAGTCCGCTGCGCTCGGCCTCGGCGCCCTGCTGGCGATTGCGGGGTACATTTCGGCCGGGGCCATTATCGCCTCGTCGGTATTGTTGAGCCGGGCGCTCCAGCCGATCGAAAGCATCATCGGCGCATGGTCGTCGCTGGCGACCACGCGCGCCGCAGTGCAGCGCCTTTCGAACAGCCTGGAACTGGTCGGGAGCGAGCGCATCTACACCACGCTGCCGGTGCCCAAAGGCGTGCTCGATGTCGCGGAAGTCGGAGTTCGCGGCCGCGACGGACGTCCGGTCCTGGTGGGCGTCAGCTTTCGAGCCGAGCCGGGGCAGATTCTCGGCATCATCGGTCCGAGCGGTTCGGGCAAGACGACGCTCGGGAAGATCCTCGTTGGGGCGCTGCAGCCCACCATCGGGACGGTCCGGCTGGACAACGCTCGCCTGACCGACTGGGACGAGCACCAGCTTGGCCCGCACATCGGCTACATGCCCCAGGAACCGTCGCTGTTCGAAGGCACGATCAAGGAAAATATCAGCCGTTTCGCGCAGGCCAGGAGCACCGACGAGGCGCGCACGATCGATGAAGCGGTCATCGCCGCCGCGACCCAGGCCGGAGTCCACGAGCTCATCCTTCAACTTCCGCAGGGATACGACACCTCGCTCGGCCTCATGGGCGCGGGGCTTTCGGCGGGACAGTCGCAACGGATGGCGCTCGCCCGGGCGCTTTACGGCGATCCTACTCTCCTGGTCCTCGACGAGCCCAACGCCTTCCTCGATCAGGCGGGAGAGGCTTCGCTCATTGCGGCGGTTGCTTCGGCGCGCAAGCGCAAGGCCTGCGTCATTGTCATCGCGCATCGCCGCGGAGTGCTCGAAGCGGCCGACCGGTTGCTGGTGCTCGACGAAGGCCGCCCCAGGATCATCGGACCGTCAGCCGACGTCGTTGCGCGCCTGACCGGAAGCAAGACTGCGGAGAATGCCGCGTGAGTAATGAGTTGGTTCTTCCCGCCACTGAGATCCGGGCTGGCAATCCGACCAGGGAAATCCGCCTGGGCGCCGCCATTGCCGCCGCCTTTTTCGTGCTGTTCCTCGGATGGGCCGCCTTCATCCCGCTCGATGCCGGCGTTAACGCTCAAGGCTCCATCGCGGTGTCGGGAAACCGCCAAAGCGTACAACACCGCGACGGTGGCGTGGTCACCGCAATTCACGTGCGGGAAGGGCAGCATGTCCGCGCCGGCGACGTCCTGATCGAGCTCTCGGCCCCCGAGTTGCGCGCTTCGGAACGGGCATTGACCAGCGATTATCTGACGTTGCTCGCGCGCCGCTCGCGCCTGCTGGCCGAAAGCTCCGGGCAGCGCGATTTTGCGCCGCCAGCCGAGTTCGCTTCGATTCCGGCGCAGGATCAGGAGATCGCCCGGCAGGCGCTTGCTCTGCAACGGGCGGAAATGCGCGCTCGGGCCGGATCGGATTCGGCGCAGCGTTCGGTTCTCGGCCAACGCGCCGGCCAGCTGGTTCAGCAGCAGGGTGGCTATGTGAAACAGCGGCAAGCCCTGCAGCGCCAACAGGAGCTCATCCAACAGGAGCTCGACGGGCTGATGTCGGTTGCGGCCAAGGGCTATGCCTCGATGAACCGGGTTCGTCAGCTCCAGCGTGCCCAGGCCGATCTGCAAGGCCAGGAAGCGCAGATGGCCGCCGAACATGCCCGCGCCGGTGAGGGCATCGGCGAAACCCGCATGCAATCCTTGTCGATCGGGCGGTCGCGCCTTGAATCGATCGAAAGCGACCTCAACGAGACGCAGACGAAATTGTCCGAAACGCTGCCAAAGCTGGTGGCGACGCGCGAGCAGCTCCAGCGATCGATGGTTCGCGCTCCCGCGACGGGGCAGGTCGTCGGATTGACCGTGTTCACCGTTGGCGGAGTCGTCAGTCCGGGCCAAACGCTGATGGATATCGTCCCCGACGGCCGTGAGCTGGTGATCCGGGCGCAGGTCAATCCGGCGGACGCCGACAACGTGTTCGTGGGGCAGACGGCCCAGGTTCGTTTCGTCAGCGTGCACGATCGCTCGCTGCCGCTACTGGAAGGCAAGGTGACGACCATGTCAGCGGACAGTTTCGTCGACGAAAAGACCGGTCGCGCATTTTTCCGAGCCGAAATTGTCGTCCCTGAAAAGGAGTTGGCGCTGGTCCGCTCGGGGCTTGGCAATGGCGAGCTTCGCCCGGGGCTTCCGGTTGAGTCCGTTATGAGGGTGCGCAAGCGGACCGCGCTCCAATATCTGCTGGAACCGCTAACTGGCGCCCTGTGGCGGTCGGGCCGCGAAGACTGAGGTGGCGGAGACGGAGTCCGTTGGACTAATAGCTATATAGGTTTGAAATCTATAGACTGTTTCAAGAGCGCTTTGGCCTGTCCCCACATCTCCCCCCACATCCGAGCGCCGCAAGCGCCATTCAGAGCGGCCGTCGCCAGTCGCTCCCCGATCCGGCCCGAGAATCCGAAATTAGAGGCATCGCTTTCAGTGATGCGTCCTCTCTATTTAGCTGGTGGGGCGCAAGGGAAGGCGTGAACAAGGTATCCGAGGGCCAATACGGCGGAAGGCTTATGGCGCACTTCCGGGTGCTCCCGCAGACCGTTAAGCACCACGTCCATCGCTTGCCCGTTTGTCACCTCCGACGGCAAGCAGATAAAACCCAACGCTTTCGCCCCATCAGATACCCCACTAATGTATGTCAGACACGCTGATTTATAGAAGACGTCTGAGTCTTCGCACGCGCTCAAAAGCCCGTTTCCGTGAAAGATGTCCGTAGGGGCATCCTGTGCGGCGACAGAGGAAAAGCATGAAGGCGACGCGAGCGCTAAAAATACCGCTGTGGTTTTGGAGTGCTTCATGGGGCCTCCCAGCCGGGTCAAAATCAATGGCTTTGCTGCCGTAAGAACCGGGTCGGAATATCCGTCCATTATTTTATTCGCGCGCGGGCGCGGAGTGCGCCAATCGTGCGTCACTCACTGACAGATCGTCTGCCAAGTGCATTGCCCATAATTGCAGATGTAGCGCGGAGAGCACTGGCGCGTGCCGATTGGCGGAATCGTCGGTGTTGGCAGCGGAGCAATCGAGGGTGGGGGAATAGGCGGGATGCCAAGCGGTTTGATACCGGGCAAATCGATTGCATTATCGCATACTGCGACCTGACGGCACTGGCCTCCCGTGCAATCCCATTTCCATTCGCACGGAGCGGGTGTCAGCAACGCCGACCCAAGTGCAAGCAAAAGCATTGCTACAGATTATGTGACTTTGCGCCCTTCGCCAAGCACGGCCCGTTTCTCGCCGTTATGAAACGGTGCCTATTTCAATCTACTTTAGACGGGCTCGCGCCGCACGCCCGATATTCTGGCTAGTCGCGGCCCGCTTGCCGATGATCCGGCCGCCGGCCTCCAGCCGTTGCAAGTCCAGCTCGCGGGCGGCGGCGGGTGACGCGCCCTTCAGGACATAGCCGACGACCGTGGCCAGGTTCGCTCGATATGCGGCCGGGGCCGATTGGGCCGCGTCGGCCGTGCCGCCGATCCGGGCCGTTTTGATTGTGCTCGCGCTGTATGGCTTGCCAGTTATCGAGCGAAGCCAGCGGCGTTGCATTGTGCCGATCCGCGTCCCGGCCGGGAGATGCAACAGGATATGGGCATGGCTGCCCTTGCGCTCGCCGTTCTCGCGGACCCATTCCCACGCAAACTGCCGTGCGTAGTCAGTGCGTATTTTCGCTATCCAGTCGCCCGCCAGCTTCAGGAAGCGGCCGGTTGCCCACGCGGCCCGTTCGTCGGGGATGCCAGCTTGCTGCCAATGGATTGTCAGGTGGCGGTTGAAGGGCATTCCGGCCGCCGCCGCAAATTGGGCCGCCGCCAAAATGTTCGCCGCCTGATTTAGAGAGAGGCTATCGCTTGTGCGGGTGGCGCTGTTGCGCCTTCCTCCCCAGCGTCGAGCGGGAGATGACGCCACACTAAGACTTAACTTAATTGCATGGGCCGTGCCAATCGGCTCAACACGCTGTTTTTCCGCTGTATTATCAGTTACGCGGCGGTCCATTTGCCGGCGCGCGCGATTAGGGCAAGCCGTTGGAAAAACTGCCGCTTTTTCAACTGACTGGTCGCTGGCGCAAAGGGTCGTGCCGTTCATGTTTCGCAAGTTTCAAGATTGGCGCTGAAAAGGGGGAGCGGCCGTCGCCAGTCGCTCCCCGATCCGGCCTATTCCGCCAAGGGGGGCAAGCCGTGGCGGTCCAGCAGCTTTCCGAGCCAATTGCGCTGCTTGTCGCTCAACTCGCGCGCGACGCACACATGGCCCAGGAAGCCCGCTGGCTTGTGCGGCAAGTCCGGGCATTCCCCGAGCAAGGCGAGCGCCGCTTGCCGATGGTGCTGAAAAGCCGCCGCGCTCATGCCGCATTGCCTTCCAACTGCCTGATAGTGCGGCTGGGAAGGCCGTTTTTCGGGCCGTGCAGGCGCGAATTGGGTCGCCGTGCCAGGCCACTAGCCCCAACCCTTTCGGCGCGCGTTTTTGGCGCTGAAATCGGCCTTAAAGGGTGCAACGGGCAATTTGACGACAAACAGGCCTCAACTTGCTCGCGCCATGTCCCGTTGCCGTTTCCCGGATCATAAATGCAGCTCTTGCACATGGCATCGATTGCGGCACGCAATGACGGTCGCCGGGTCATGCTGCCCGCCTTTCCGGCTCCGCCTGTTCCCCAGGCGCAATGGTGACGGGAGAAGCGAGCACATAGCGTGCGTGCCAGCCGCCTTCGTGAAGCTCGCGCCGGGTTTCGATTGCTAGCCCGTAGCGGTGCCTCAGCTTCCACACATAGGCTCCAAAGCGATAGGCCCAGCTTGCGACCTCCAGAGCAGTGCGACCGTCTGATCCGGCGCTCACAAGCGCCAGCAATGCCTTCGCTTCCTGCCCCGCGACGGTGAAGCGCCCTTGCGGCCCAACGGCGGTGATTTGCCGGCGGCTCATGCGCGCCCTCCAAGTCCGGCCGCTTCCGCAATCAGTCCTGCCCAACGGGTGCGGGCGCGGTAACGCCGGGCAACCCAGCCGCGCGCATAGGCGCTAGCGTCGAGCGACGATTTCGAGTAAGGAATCCGGGTCGGCTTTTCAGAGGCGGCAATTCTGGCCTTCCGCGCGGTTCCAGCCGCGCGGGGGCCATTTTCTTTAGCACTTTGCATGCTTCATTCTCCGTTTGATTTCTTTGATTCTTAATCAACGTGGGAGGGCCGGATTGGCGATGGTCGAGAATGGCCGCGCCGCGTTGCTGGCGTAGCTGGCTCCAAGCGCCTGCAACGCCGTCTGTGGGTTCAGGCTTGCCGGATTCTGCGTTGCCGGGGCGACGGAGCCGGGGGCATCAGGCGGCCTCCCCGAGCGCAAGCGCGCGAACGCTATCGGTGCGGACTAGCCGACGCCTTCCGATGGCGACAGTTTCGATTTGGCGCGCGTCGATAAGCTCATAGAGCTTCGAGCGGCCAATCCCGAGCGCCTTGGCCGCGTCGGGGATGCTGCACAGTAGAGTGTCCAATTTAGGTTCTCCCGTTCCGCCACCATCGCGGAATTGCGTGGCGGTCACGGGTGAATATCAGCGCGGATTGTTCGCGCGGAAGATTGGGAAAATGCGAGCGTGTTTTTCTCAGGCCTTCATTCATTCCTTTCAGCGGCGGCCGGGAACGTGTCGAAAAGGGATTGAGGCTTAGGCAACAGAGCGGCTAGCGGGTCCCACAGAGGCTTCGCTTCGATTTCTCGCCAAGTCATGGCGCTAGGAGGCTCGCCATAGAGTTCGCGGTAGCGAGCGAGGCTTTCATGATCCAACTGCAAGGTTAGTTGCCAAGCCCCGTGCGCCTCTTTCGGCAACTCACCCTTCGCCTCCCGCCTCGCGCCCTCCTCTGCGAGCGCTTCCAAAACCCGAAAGTGTGCGGCGTAAGGGTATTGGTCCCAGGCGAGCTCCAAGGCACGCCAAAGCATCCTCTGCATTCGCCAACGCTCTTGCCAACGCATCAACCGACGCCACTGAGTGAGCGGTTGGGTGTGCGAAGCCGGATTGGCACCGTCCGCCGCTTTGGCGTTGGCATTGTTCGTTCGCAATTCGAAAGGATTGCGGCCCTCTAGCCAATCCTTAGCGTCCGGCTCCAGGTATGGCCGGAGCAATAGTCCATCTTTTTTGGGCGGGGCGCCACGACGCGGCTTGGTCAGCTTCGCAATTTCGGCCTTCACCGCGTCCGCCCCGTAAACTGCAATGAGGCGGCGGATTGCTCGGTCGAGGGGCTCTGGCGCGGCGCTGCGGCCGTTGTCGGCTGGCCCGCTCATTGACGCGGAAACGGAATGATTGTTGCCGTGCGGGCGGCGTCGCGCTCGACCTCCAGCCGCTTTTGAATCGCCCGAGATAGTGTTGTGCTAATGCGGGCATGGCTTTCGCAATAACCGACCGTGCCGTTGTCGGCGGCCTCCAGGAGCACTCCGATAGTTTCCGCAAGCTCGGCAAGCTCGCCGGGGCTGTAAGCGGCCAGCTCGCTGTTGAGTGTGGCGCTCATTTCTGCCGCCGCTTGCGGTTCAGCTCCGCAATGCGTTTCAGCTCCACAACGTCCGCGTTAGGGGCGCAACAGACCTGCCAAGCGTCCTCGATAACGCGCTGGCGAAAGAGCAACGCTATGTGCGCCGGAATGTGGAAACGAAACGCGTCGCCACCTGACTTGAAGGTGACGAGCATGCGACCGGAGCTTGCTTCAACTTCGGTCGCTTCGACATAGAGGACGCCGCTCATTGTGCCACCGCCAGCCGGACAATCTTGCCAGCGCCGCCGGTGCAATAGTCGCCCCATGCCTCCATCAGCTTGCGTCGTTTCTCCAGAAAATCCGTGCGCCGATAAGCCGCCTCAACTCGGTTGGGGATAGCGTGCGCAAGCGCCGCTTCCGCGACCTCGCCGGGGAAGTTCGTTTGCTCGGCAACCCAGTCCCGGAACGCGGAGCGGAAGCCGTGAACGGTGAACGGCTCTTTCAGGTCGCGGAGCACCTTCAGCAGCGTCATGTCACTAAGCGGCTTGCCGCGCTTGGAGCCGTGGAAAACTAGGTCGCTCGCCTCAATCCGCAGAGCCTTGGCGCGCTTGAAAGCATCAACGGCGGCTGGCGGCAGCGGAACGATATGCGGCTTGCCGGTGCGCTTGCCGCTTTTCGTGCGCTCGGCCGGAATGGTCCAGGTTGCCGCATCCAGGTCCAATTCGCTCCAGCGCGCGCCGCGAACCTCGCCCGAGCGAGTGGCCGTCAGGATCAGGGCCTCCAGCGCCAGCCGCCCCATGCTGACTCGCTCTTTCACCGTTTCCAGAAACTCGGGAACGCCAGCGTAAGGCATGGCCTCAAACCGGCCGATTTTGGCGGGTTGCTCGGGGAGCGATTTATTGACCGCCGCCATGCCGAATGCATGGCCGCGCCAGCCATTTCCGTGGGCATAGGCAAGCACGGTCCCGATCCGCTGGCGGACGCGCCGCGCGGTTTCCGGCTTTGTCAGCCAAATCTCCGCCAGCGCGTCGCGCACATGGCCGTTATCGACCAGATCGACGCGAAGCTCGCCAAAGCGCGGGAAGGCATAGGTTTCGAGCGTCGCCAGCCATTGCGCTTCATGCTTCGCGTTGCGGCGGCGGCGCTTCCACTCCGTGTGATAGGCTTTCGCAGCCACCTTGAATGTAGGTATTTCGAGCGCCTTCCGCTTGGCCTCCAGCGGGTCGAGCCCGGCGCGGAGCTGCTTGCGATATTCCCGCGCCTTGTCCCGCGCCTCAGTCAATGAAATGTCTTTGAGCGAGCCTAGTCCATAGTCCCGCCGCCGCCCGCTGGCTTGCAGCCGCGCAATCCAGCTTTTCGATCCTCCCGGCCGGACCTCCAGGATCAGGCCGTCGCCGTCGCTATAGCGACCCGGCTCTTTCAGGTTGCGAACCTGAAGCGGATTGAGCTTGCCCATTTATGCCGCCTTTCGTCTTCAACCCCACATTCACCCCCACACTTTCCGGCGGATTGGAGCAAATGTCAATGGACAGTGGCGGGCAATAAGAGGGCGATAAGACGAGGAAACCAGCGGTTTTTCTGGACGGCGGCAGATTTTGGAAAACGCAGCGCTGGCGGAGACGGAGGGATTCGAACCCTCGGTACGGGAAATCCCCGTACGGCGGTTTAGCAAACCGCTGGTTTCAGCCACTCACCCACGTCTCCGCAGCGGCTAGGAGCGGCGGGCTATAGAGGCCGGTTTGTCAGGGTTCAACCGGCTCGACATCGAGGCGCATGGCAAGCGACAAGCTCTCGCCCGGATCGAGCACCTGCATGCCGAGATTCGGCCATTGCTCCTCCGGTGCATTGAGCGCGGCATTGGCATGGCTGACCGGCTCTGCGACGAAGATTCCGCCCGCGGCCGGCGAATAGAGCTGGAAGAAATGCGCATCGCCTGAGGAGATGCGGACGCGGAAGGGCCAGTCTGGATCGGTCAGCCGCGCTTCCCCGCCCCAGCCGCCGAAACCGTGGTCGAGGTCCTGCCCGCAAACCAGCCGGTCGCGAAGGTCGTAGCGACCTTCCGCCGGCACCTTGTCGACCGGCAGGACATGCTCGTCGATGGTCCAGACGTGGCTGACCCTGGTGTCGATCCGGGTTTCGGGGCCACACGGGAAATAGGGGTGCTCGCCGAGGCCGCAGGGCATCGGCTCTTCGCTGGTGTTGCGGCAGCTGAGGACGACCGAGCAGCCGCGTTCGTCGAGCGCGAACTCCTGCCGCGCCTCATAAGCCCAGGGCCATTCGCCGGCCTTGTGCACGTAGGTGAGCACGGCGCAGCTGTCGTCAGCGGACTCGACCGTCCAGGCATTGAGCCAGCCCTGACCGTGCAGCGGACTGACATCCCCGGCCATGTTCGGAGCAATCCGGACCGTCCGGCCGCGGAAGGTGAATTCGCCGCCGCGAATGCGGTTGACGTAGGGCACCAGCGGGAAGCTCGCCGCCTCGAGCACGTTGGTGAGCGGCTCCGGGCTCTGGCGCATGATGGAGCGCGACCGCTCGCCCTCGACCCACTCGAGCACCTCGATCGAGCCGCCGATCGACGGGCATAGCGTCAGCCGGAGCTTTCCGCTGCTCAGTTGAATGCGATCGGCCGCCATGAACCTAAACCTCTGATGTCTGCTCGATTCAGAGCGGTGAAACTTCCCTGGGGATAAGTTGGGTCCCAATTGTTGCGCGGCGATTCGTGCAACCTGTATTTAGCGCCCCGGGAGACGGGGAGGGTGACGATGAGTAGACGCGTCAAGGATTATGTCGATATCGAGGATCAGCTGTCGCTCGACGAGCTGATCGCAAACCTCACCGAATTGCGCAATTCCATGCCGGCCGATTGCGACGCCGAGCTGCGGCTGCGCGGCGACGAGATCTTCGGACACCGGATCACGATCAGCTATTTCCGCGACCAGACTGTGCAAGAGGCCGAGATCGAGCAGCGCTACGCCGAACAGTCGCGCGAAGCGAAGGAGCAGGAGCTGGCCCGGCTACAGGCTGAGCTCGGCGTCGTCTGCTACGCCAAGCCCGGCAAGCGCGACAAGCTGCGGATCGTCGCCTAGCGGGCCGGCTCAGGCCGGGCGGAAATTGAGCGCCAGGCCGTTCATGCAATAGCGCAGGCCGGTGGGCCGCGGACCGTCATCAAAGACGTGGCCGAGATGCCCGCCGCAGCGAGCGCACAGAACTTCCGTCGGCGCCGTCCCGATATAGCCATAGCGGGGGTCCGGCCGGGTTGCGATTGCGCGCGGCAGCGGCCGCCAGAAGCTCGGCCAACCGGTCCCGCTGTCATATTTGGTCGCTGAGCTGAACAGGGGCAGTGCGCAGCCGGCGCAGGTAAATGTGCCGCTGCGGTGCTCCTTCAATAACGGGCTGGTGAACTGACGTTCGGTACCCGCCTCGCGCAATATGTAATAGCGCTGCGGCCCGAGAAGCCGCCGCCATTCGGCCGGTGAATGGTTGACTGAAAAGCGCAAGGCTGGGCTGGCCGACGACTGGCGCCCGGTCACTACGAGGCCGAGCGCCGCGGCGGCGGCGAGTGCGAGAAAAGTTCTGCGGTCGTTCATATCTGGTTACAGCGTCGTAACGGAGAGCGGATGAACGCGGCCTGTAGCGCACCGCCCGCCTCCCCAGCCAGAGAGTCGCCATGCTGATCATCCTGCTCGCTTATTTCGGCGGCATCCTGACCATTCTCAGCCCATGCATCCTGCCGGTGCTGCCCTTCGTTTTCGCACGCGCCGACCGCAGCTTCGTCAGGAGCACCTTGCCCTTGCTTGGCGGAATGGCTGCGACCTTTGCCATCGTCGGGACCCTGGCCGCGGTCGGCGGCGGCTGGGCGGTGCAGGCCAATGCCATCGGCCGGTGGGCGGCGCTGCTGCTGCTCGCATTGTTCGGAATTGCGCTGGTCTTCCCAAGCATTTCCGACCGCATGACCCGCCCCCTGGTCGCGCTCGGCTCCCGCATGTCGGAACGGCAGCCGGGAGAGGCAGAAAGCGCCTGGTCGTCGGCGGTGCTGGGCGTCGCCACCGGCCTGCTCTGGGCGCCCTGCGCGGGGCCGATCCTGGGCATCATCTTCACTGCCGCCGCGCTGCAAGGCGCCAGCTTCAACACTACGCTGCTGTTGCTCGCCTATGCGCTCGGCGCGGCGACCTCGCTCGCGCTGGCTTTGCTGATCGGCGGCAAGGTCTTCGCTCGCATGAAGAAGAGCCTCGGCGCGAGCGAACGCATCCGCCAGGTCCTCGGAGTGCTGGTCCTCGTCGGGGTGGTCGCAATCGCGCTCGGGCTCGACACCAAGGTGTTGGCGAAGCTGTCGAGCGCCCAGACCGCGAGCCTCGAATCCGGCCTGGCCCGCAGGCTCGGCGCGACCCAGGCATTAGGCGATTCGAAAACGAGCGTCGACAAGATGGGACAGCTGATCCTGCCGGTCGAAGGCGAGCTTCCGTCTCTCGACGGGCTCGGCCCCTGGTTCAACGGCCCGCCGCTGACCCGCGAGCAGCTGAAGGGGAAGGTCGTGTTGATCGACTTCTGGACCTACAGCTGCATCAACTGCATCCGCTCGACACCCTATCTGCGGGCGTGGGACGAGAAATACCGCAAGGACGGCCTAGTCATCATCGGGGTCCATGCGCCGGAGTTCGCGTTCGAACGCGATCCCGCAAACGTCGCCAAGGCGATCCGCGACCTTGGCATCCGCTACCCGGTGGCTCTCGACAATCAGTACAAACTATGGAGCGCGCTCAAGAACCAATATTGGCCGTCCAAATATTTCATCGATGCCCAAGGGCGGGTCCGCTACCGCCATCATGGGGAGGGCAGTTACGAGATGTCCGAGCGTGTCATCCGCCAGCTGCTGGCCGAGGCCGGCCGGGCTCCGCGTGACGCGACCTTGGCTGAGGCTCGCGCGACCGGGGCCGAAGCGGGCGCCCAGTGGAACGAGGTCAAATCGCGCGAGACCTATGTCGGATATGGCCGTGCCGACCGCTTCGTCTCCCCGGGCGGTCTGGCGCGCGACAGCGCGAAGACCTACGCGGGCGCGCCGCTAAACCTCAACGACTGGGCGCTCGAAGGACGCTGGCTCGACGCCAAGCAGAATGCGCGCTCACTGGAGCCCGACGCCAAGATCAGTCTCCGTTTTCACGCCCGCGACCTGCACCTCGTGCTCGGCTCGGCGAGGGGCAAGCCGGTGCGGTTCCGGGTCACGTTGGATGGCCGAGCGCCGGGCGCCGACGCCGGAGTCGACGTCAAGCCGGACGGCAGCGGGGTCGTAACCGGGCAGCGGCTCTATCAATTGGTGCGACAGAAGGGCGCAGTGCGCGACCGCACCTTCACGATCGAATTTCTCGATCCGGGGGTCGAGGCCTTCGCCTTCACCTTCGGTTGATCGATTGCGAGGGTTTGGCGGTGCGAACAGTCAGCTGCGAACTCGTCTCCACCTGTCAATTCCCTGTTCGCGGCAATTTACAGGGAAAATCCAGAAACCGGGGCCTCGAACATCGGCCTCCGGACTAATTTCGTCGCAGTTTTTTGCGGGGACGCAGCTGTGATTCCCTGCTGAGCAAACAGGGAATTGCCTCGGGTTGAACAGGGAAAACGCTGCCGCCAAACAGGGAACGACCACGGCCAGTCTGCGAAGTGGCTAGTGGCAGCTTTCGACCCATTGCTGCCATTAGCTAAGTTCGAATGCACCGGTTGATCGCATGCTCTTCGGCTGGTCTGAGGGCACGTGCTAGCCGCGTTGAGATCACCACGGTGCGAGCGCTGCCCTGCTCATAAAGTCGAATGCCGATGTCGGTCATCGAATTGAACGCCTTGAGCCCACCGGCATCGGTTGCGGAGCCCCTCCACGCGCCATGTTGTCGGCCAACGTCCATCCTTAATTCTGGCGCAAGGCAAGCCTTCAACTCACCCAGCGACCGAGCGGACCGAATGGTGCGAACATCACGTGACATCGCTACCTCACTGCGGTGAGCGTCTACACACAACAGCGAACCCGCGGCAGTCGCCCTGCTTCCAGCGGGCCAAGTAAAGCACAAAGGCATATTCGTGGCCCTCAGTGGCTAATGTCCGCTTTCCAGGCAGCCTGCCGTGACCGTGTTCGACCCAAAGCAGACATTAGGCCGGTGCTAACTCGCCAGTTTCAATGGGACGGTTGTCAAGCGCAGAATTTACGTGTCTTCTCCAGCCGATGAGCTTGTAGATCGCAGGAAGCACGAACAGCGACAGCAATGGCGCGGTAATCATCCCGCCGACCATTGGCGCCGCGAGACGCTGCATTACTTCGTGGCCGGTGCCGGCACCGATTAGCAGCGGAAACAGGCCGGCGAGAATGACGGCGACGGTCATTGCCTTGGGCCGAACGCGGAGCACGGCGCCTTCCATCAGCGCCTCGTCTAGCTCGTCGTCGGTCGCAAACTGCTTGCGGTCGATACGCTGCTGGATCGCACTGTCGAGATAGACCAGCATCACCACGCCGAACTCGGAAGCGAGGCCCGCGAGCGCGATGAACCCGACCGCGGTCGCGACCGACACGGCATGCCCCAGGAGGAAGATGAACCAGATGCCGCCGACCAGCGCGAAGGGCAGGCTCAGCAAGATGATCGCGGGTTGGCGAACGCGCCGAAACGCGAGGAACAGCAGCAGGAAAATGATGCCGATCGTTGCCGGAACCACCCAGGCAAGGCGCTGTGCGGCCCGCCGGGCATATTCAAACTGCCCCGACCAGCCGATCGAATAGCCGGGCGGAAGCTTCACCGCCGAGCTAACCTTGGCCTGCGCCTCGCGCACGAAGCCGACAACATCGCGGTCGCGGACATCGACATAGACCCAGACAGAGGGTTGGGCATTCTCGCTCTTGATCATCGATGGGCCCATCTCGACGCGAATGCTCGCGACCGCTGAGAGTGGGATGACGGCGCCGTCCGACATGATGATCGGCAGCTGCTGGAGCGCGGTCACGCTATCACGCATCTCCCGGGGGAAGCGGACATTGATCGGATAGCGCGCCAGCCCGTCGATCTTTTCGCCGACAGATGCGCCCCCGACCGCCGTTGCCGCTGTCTGCTGCACCTCGTCGATCGACAGGCCGTAGCGCGCCGCGGCCTCACGGTTCACGTCGACTTGAACGTAGCGGCCGCTCATGATGCGGTCGGACACCGCCGATGAGGCGCCCGGAATCGGCTTGATCGCATTGGCCGTCTCTTCACCCAGCCGCTGCAAGGTGGCGAGGTCGGGGCCGGTGATCTTCACGCCGACCGGGCTCTTGATGCCGGTCGCGAGCATGTCGATGCGGTTGCGGATCGGCTGCACGAAGACATTGGCGAGGCCAGGGATTTTCAGCCTGGAATCGAGATCGGCGATGATCTTGTCGGTGGTCATGCCCGGCCGCCACTGGTCCTTCGGCCTCAGCTGGATCGTGGTCTCGAACATCTCGAGCGGCGCCGGGTCGGTCGCGGTCTCGGCGCGGCCGGCCTTGCCGAACACGGTCTTCACCTCGGGCACGGTCTTGATGATCCGGTCGGTGACCTGGAGCATCTGGCCGGCCTCGGCCGCGGACATGCCGGGAAGCGCGGTGGGCATGTAGAGGATGTCGCCCTCGTCCATCGGCGGCATGAACTCCGCGCCGAGCATGGTTATGGGCAGCAGCGTCGCAGCAAGGATCACGCCGGCGATTGCCAGCGTCCGTTTCGGCGCGCGCAGCACCCAGGCGAGCGCGGGGCGGTAGATGCGGATCAGGAAAGCGTTGATCGGATTGTCCTGCTCGCTTCGGATCTTCCCTTTCACGAACATCACGATCAGCACCGGGATGAGCGTGATCGACAGCCCCGCCGCTGCGGCCATCGAATAAGTCTTGGTCAGCGCCAGCGGCCGGAACAGGCGGCCCTCCTGCGCTTCCAGGGTGAACACCGGCAGGAACGACAGGGTGATGATGATCAGCGAGAAGAAGAGCGCGGGGCCGACTTCGACGGCCGCTTCGACGAGCAGGCGGACGCGCGTCTTTTCGGACATTCCTTCTGCACCCCCGCCATATTCGAGCTTCTTGTGCGCGTTCTCGATCATCACGATCGCGGCATCGACCATCGCGCCGATGGCGATGGCGATGCCGCCGAGGGACATGATGTTTGCGTTCACCCCTTGAACGTTCATCACGAGGAACGCCGTCAGGATGCCCAGCGGAAGCGTGACGACGGCCACGAGCGACGATCGGAGATGAAACAGGAACAGGCCGGTGACGAGGGCGACGACAAGCAGCTCCTCAAGCAGCTTCTCCCAAAGGTTCGTGACCGCACGGTCGATGAGCGCCGATCGGTCGTAGACGGTCACGACCTCCACGCCGGGCGGCAGGCTGCGTTTGAGCTGTTCAAGCTTGTCTTTGACCTCGGCGATGACCTTGGCGGTGTTTGCGCCCTGGCGCACGACGACGACCCCGCCGGCGACCTCGCCCTCGCCGTTTAGCTCGGCGATGCCGCGCCGGAAGTCAGGGGCGAGCTGGACCCGTGCCACGTCGCCGATGGTCACGGGGACGCCGCCGACTTCGGCCTTGAGCGGGATGTCGCGGAAGTCCTGGAGCGTTTTCAGGTAGCCGCCGACGCGAACCATATATTCGGCGCCTGCGCGTTCGATGACCGAGCCGCCCGATTCGTTATTGGCGCGGCGAATCGCGTCGGTGACGTCCGAGACCGGCACGCGATAAAGCTGCATCTTGGTCGGATCGAGCTGGACCTGGAACGTCTGGACCATCCCGCCGACGCTGGCGACCTCGGCAACCCCGTCGAGCTCCTTCAGCTGGAAGCGCAGGAACCAGTCCTGGAGCGATCGGAGCTGCGCGAGGTCGTGCTGGCCCGTGCGGTCGACCAGTGCATATTCATAGGCCCAGCCGACACCGGTCGCGTCCGGCCCGAGCGTCGGCGAGACGTTCTTCGGCAGCTTGTCACGCGCCTGGCTCAGATATTCCAGCGTCCGCGAGCGCGCCCAATAGATATCGGTCCCGTCCTTGAAGAGCACGGTGACGAAGCTGTCGCCGAAGAAGGAGAAACCGCGCACCGCCTTCACCTGCGGCGCCGAGAGCATGGTGCTCGCGAGCGGATAGGTGACCTGTGCTTCCACGGTGCCCGGCGATTGGCCGGGATAGGTGGTGCGGATGATCACCTGCGTGTCCGATAGGTCCGGCAGCGCATCGACCGGCGTCTGCGCGAGCGAATAAATGCCGGCGACGGCGAGGAAGGCCGCGCCGAGCAGCACGAACAGCCGGTTGGCGACCGACCACCGGATGACCCGTTCAATCACGATCCCGGCTCCGGCGCGATCCGGTCGATGACGAAGCTGTTGTCGCGCGGCTCCATCTCGACCGCGAACTGCACCTTCAGACCTTTCCGCAAGCCGCGCAGCATTGCCGGCTCGGCGGCCTTGAAGGTCATCGTCATCCCCGGCCAACGCATTTCGGGTATCGGCTGGTGGCGGATCGTAACGGTCTGCCTGGCGGTATCGATCGCGGTGACGATGCCGTGGCCGGTTGCCGTCCGCGGCGGCGCGGCGGGGTTGCTTTGCAGCCGGCTGATCACGCCCGATAGCGAGGCTTCGGAGTCGATCAGGAACTGGCCCGAAGCGACCACTTGCTCGCCCCGCTGAAGGCCGGAGACGATTTCGGTCCATTCGGCATAATCGCGGCCGATCCGCACTTCCTGCGGCACAAACGCGCCGCTGCGCTTGACGATCACGACCTGGCGCCGGCCGGTGTCGATCACTGCCTCGCTCGGAACGACAATCGCCATTCCGCCGGTGCCCTGCAAAGTCACATTGGCGAACATGCCCTGCTTGAGCCTGAGGCCGGGGTTCGGGAGGGTAATCCTCACCCGCGCGGTGCGCGCCTGTGCGTTGAATGACGGATAGATGTAATCGACGACGCCCTTGCGGATGTCGCCCGCATAGGCCGGAAAGCTGATCTCTGCCGGCTGGCCGACATGGACGCTGCCCAGCGACGCTTCCGGGACATCGGCCACAACCAGGACTTGCCCCAGCCCCTGAATGGTGACGATCGACTGGCCAGGCGTGACCTGGGCGCCGGGCCGCGCGCCGATCTGGGTGACGACGCCGGACGAGCGTGCGACGACCGGATAGGTGCGCTGCGGCGCTCCGCCGCGCTCCAGCCGCTGGACAGCGCCTTCGGGCAGGCCAAGCAGCTTGAGCCGGCTCCGCGCCCCGCCCTTCAGGCTGGCGGCCGAAGGGCTACGCATGCTCAGAAGCGCTTTGTATTCGTTCTGCGCTCCGAGGAGGTCAGGCGAATAAACGCTCGCGATCACTCGGCCGGCGCCAACCGGTTCGCCTTCCGCGCGCACGGCCAGCTGCTCGACAAAGCCGGGCGTCAGCGTCTGGACCTGGCTGATCAGCCGCTCGTCGAACTGCACCTGGCCCACGGCGTTGACGATCGGCGCGATGTCGCGGGTCTCGACGAGCGCCAGCCGGATGCCGAGGCTCTGCTGCATGGCCGGGGACACGCTGACGCCGCCCTGCGCGCCCTCGTTGGGGCACTTGGGGATGGTGTCCATGTTCATCGACGATTTGCCTGGAGCCGGATGATGCTCGTCCGGGATCATCGGGTCATACCAGTAAAGCGGCCGCGTGCCGCCCGGGCAGACGGACTCGGCGTTGGACCCACCGCCCGCGAGCAGATAGCCGACAAGCCCGCCGGCAACGGCAATCAGCAGCACTGCCGCCGCGATCAGTCCTTCGCGGCGGCGGGCGTAGCGGACGATCAAATTCTGCCTCACTGGTGGGTCTCCCCGTGAACATGAAGGATTTCCGCGGCAGCGCGGGCACGGCGGGCCTGCGCTTCGACCGACTGGATGTGCACTTCGACGTAGCGGCGCACGATCGCGAATGGCTGTTCGAGCGTTCCGCCGCCCCCGCCTTCGTAGCGGGCCTCGGCGGCCTTGAACGCACCTTCCAGAGCAGGGATCGCATCCTTGTCGAGCCGCGCCAGTTCGGCGTTCGCGCCCTCGTAGTCGGCCACGGCCGAGCGATATTTCTCGGAAAGTGCTCGCCGCGCATCTTCCGCGCGGAGCGCCGCCGCGTCAGCCCTTAATCGCGCTTCCGCCACCAGCCGGTCCTGCTTGTTGCGCCGGTTGATCTGGAGCGGGATGGAGACCGTCGCCGTGACCATCTCGCCATATTTCGGACGGACGCCGAGCATCACGGACCAGGTCGGATCCCACTTGCGACTCTGACTGGCCACCTCAACTTCGCGTTCCGCGACCTGCTGCTGCGCAAGCGCGACCTCAACCTCCGGGTGCGTGTCGATCGGCGGCACCATGCCTAGCGGCACCTCCAGGTCGGGAATGGCGTCGGGCAATGGCCTATAGGCGGCAGGTCCAATCCAGCGGGCCAGTTCCGAGCGGGCACGCCGCTCGGCGCGTTCACCGTCCGCGAGCTGCGCTTGCTCGATCGCAACCTCGGCATCCGCCTGCAGCACGAGGGCCGGAGTCGATCCGCCCGTCGGCACGCCGGCCTCCATGACCTTGCGGCCGGTGGCGAGGTCCGAGATGATCCGCGCCAGCAGCTTCTGCTTGGCGCGCGCTTCCACGGCATTGATCCAGGCGACCATCACCTCCCGCCGAATGTGCCGCTCCTCGGCGCTGGCCTGCTTTTTGCTGACGAGGGCCTCGGCGAGGATCTTCTGCGCGGCGGCTTCGCGCTTGGAGCGCCGCACCTGCTCGCGCATGATGCCGATCGTATACATCGTCATGAAGTCCTCGGTCGGGCTGAATGCGTTCTCCCCGGTGATCGGGAAGTTCTGGATGCCAGCCGTGACCTGCGGATCGGGCAGGCTCCGCGCCGTGACCGCAGCTTCTTCGGACGCTTGCGCCTCGCGGCCGTACGCCTCGATGCGCGGTTGATCGGTTCCCGCCAGCGCAAGCGCGTCGGGCAGGTTCAGCACGGACCCTGCCCGGTCGGGTGCGGCCATTGCAGCAGGCGGTGCGATGGCAGCTTGCTGCTCGCCTTGAGCAGCCGACGCCAGCAGCAGTGCCGCGAGCGCGACACCTGCGATAAGGGAGCGGCGCATGGCCTAGCGCTTCTTGAGCGACGTCAGCTGATACGCACTGCCGTTCTGCCGGAAACTGAAGTCGACCGCGTTCCCGACCTGCGCTTCACTCGCGAGGTTGGCGGGAACCGCGAAGGTCATCGTCATCGCCGGCCAGCCGAGTCCCTCGATCGGACCATGCTGGATGGTGACCTGATCTCCCGCGACGCCGCTGATCTTGCCGGTACCGCTGTAGGTCTGCGCGGGCTGACCCGCCTGCGTGTTGTTCTCGGTGGCAGGCTTCTGCGCCTGTCCGCACCCGGCCAGCGCGAGCGCGGCGGCCGCAATCGAAATCGAACGCTTCATGATTCATGCCTTCCGTCAGGCGCTTGCGCGCCCGTTGCAGATCAGTTCGCGCGACGCGGCGAACCGGTCACGCGAGCCAAGCGGATTCTCGGAAGGTCAGGCTCGTGGAGGAGGATCGAGCCCGGTTGGTCCGAACGACTCCAGAGCCTTGACGGCGACGCCGGCGTGCAAGTCACCTCGGCTCATTGTTTGATCCGCTGCAGGCTCGCCTTGCGGCAGAAGCGCCGCGGCCGAGCTCATCTGGCAACCCGCTGTGCAGCAGTCCATCTTGGAGTGTTCGAGAGGCTTGGGCGGCATCTTTCCGTCCATCGTGCAGCTTGACATGTCGGCGCCCGGCGCCGGAGCAGCGCCCGCCGCCAACGGCGAGAACGCCAGCCCAAGCACACAAAGGATCGAGATGACGAGCCGGATCACGCGCGTAAGGATAGGTGGCAAACCGTACCTGTCAATGAATGCAGTTGATTGACGCGCTTGTTCGAATGTCTGCTTTCCACCCGAAGCCGAAATAAGGTCACCAGCTCTACGAACCCGTTAAATCCTTGCGGGCGGATGAATGCTGCAACTTCCTGTGCTGCCGGTGGGTTGGCCCAGTGAAGCGAGCAGCATGCTCGTAAAATCTGACCCGGAAAGGGTTACTAATGAAAAAGCTGATCTTAATCGCGGCCGTCGTGGCATTTGTCGTAGGCACGCCGGCTCTTGCACAGCGTGGCAATAGCCACGGCAAACAAAGCCCAGCGCATTCTTCAATGGCGAACGGCAAGGCGCATGCAAACCGGCAACACATCGTGACGACGCGCAGCGGCAACCGCCTCTATGCGTTCAACGCTCGGGGCAGCTGCCCGCCAGGGCTTGCCAGAAAGGACAACGGCTGCCTGCCCCCGGGTCAGGCTAAAAAGATTTACAACGTGGGTCAGCGCTACAATCGCAACTTCGGCAATGTCTGGACGTACAACCAGATCCCGGCCGACCTGCGCTCGCGCTACGGGTTTGACCAGGACGACCGGTATTATTACCGGAACGGCTACCTCTATCAGGTCGACTCGAAGACCATGCTGGTGCAGCAAGTCATCAGCGCACTGCTGCGGTGATCTCGCAAAATCGCATTTGAGAAGGGCGGCACTCTGGGGCCGCCTTTTTCTTGCTCATCGGCTCGCCGCGTCGAACGAGTCGACCCCAGCCCAATGAGCCCCTAACGTCAGCTTCCACCCATTGCGGACGTTAGCAGGTCAGCGCATGGTCCGAGCATGACCGATGACCCTCAATTGGTCCGGTGGAACCCAGCTCAAGGGTTGCCTGATCGACCTGCAGAACTCGTCGATCTTAACTGGCAAGGTGGGCAAATCCGACTTCTCGCGACCGTACATTATGCGACCAACCGCGATGAAGATGACGCGAGCGTAGTTTTAGTTTTTGAGGGAGTGTTCGCTTTCACAATGTTCGAAGATCACATGGACGTCTTAATCAGAAGGGGCGCTCCCGTGCCACAGTTGGCTGAGCCGTATCCGTATGGAGGGACTTGGCCTTACGTCGAGGTCCTACAATCAACCTGGGTTCAAAAACTAGTCGACCAACATTGCAGCGGCTTCAAGGTGGCTGGTTTCCGCCATTTTATGGTCACCACCCGCAACATGCATCTGCACGTTGCATGCCTACGGACTAGTACGCCGACGTGCCTTGTAAGCCTCGATTAACGGGTGTCCGCTTCCACCCAAAGGCGCCGTGACCAGGTTCGACGGATTGGGAACATTCGAAAGAGTAGCGATTACCGATCTATGGATGCGCTTACGTAGTTCGGCCTAGTGGCCGTCACCCTCATGTTGATTTGCTATGCCATGGAGCGGCGATCCCACTGGTGGATACTCGGGTTCGCTTTGGCTTGCGTGTTAGGTTCGTCCTACGGGTTCTTGCAGGGTGCATGGCCGTTCGGAGTGGTTGAGGCGATCTGGGCAGCGGTCGGCCTCGGACGCTCGTATCAATCGGAGCCGCCTGTCTAAGCCGCTCTCTTGAACCGCTGGCGAGGCTTTCGCCAGGTCCGCGGCTTCGTCCATGCAGGTCGCGTAAAAGGTCCCGATCTTGCCGAGCGTCCCTTTGTCGCCCGATCGCGCCGCTTGCTGGGCATCGGCGACGATATGATTGAGGTCCGCGCGGACGCGTTCGTCGACTTCGTCATACCTGCTCCAGAAGGAGCGTCCTTCGGGTATGCGCTGGCGGGGCAAGCCAGCCGCCGTTGGCGTAGCGGTAGAAGTCGGTGCAGCCTGGGCAACTTCGGTCCATGTCGGCCGATTGCCAGGCACTCGACGGCTCGCCGGCGCCCGCTGCCGCCTGCGTCAATGCGATCATCCCCAACGCCCACCAAACCGACTGCATTGCCCGGCCTCCTGATATTTAGTACGATTCGTACTATCAAACGGCGAATAACTGCCGGTGTCGCGATGATGGACAAGCTCCTCGAGATAGCGCCGCGGGTCGAACGCGCGATAGTCGACGAGGTTGTCACCGAGCATAAGCATCATCGCCGTATCCCAGGACCACTCGCCAGGCTTCAGACCAAGCAAGCCGCCGCCATACATGCCCGACCGCTCCCGGAAGCTCCCACGGTCCAATCCGGCCGTCGTCACCCCAATCGCGTCGCCGACCGCGGAGGCCGACGACGGCACCAATCGCGCGGTCACGGATTAGCTCGGCGGGCATCTTGGCGGGCGATGGCCTCGGCATGCCCGTCGCCATTGAAGGCGGGGTGCCCCCGCTCCCCGCGGCGCCTTGGGGCGAGAGAACCTTCCTTGCGGGCGTGATAAGCGGGCTGGCATCCCGATCCCCGAGCGCGCGTAGCCTTACCCGGAACGCTACCAGCCGATCAGTGAGCCAATCTGGCAGGTCGTTGTCCTTGACCTTCCGGATAAGCTGTTCGAACTCGCGCGCCAAACCTCGGATTGCTTGCTGCTGCTCGACATAGGCACGGCGCCTATGGGCAATCTGCACCGTGGGCGGCACCGGCCGGACCGGCTCGTATGAATGACTCTTACATAGGGGTGAGCCACGCATCGCGGGCTTGCGACACGCGGTTCCTGCCTTGGTCACGGCCTGACAGCGGGGCGCGGCCTGCATGGCCTCGAAGTTGCGTTTGTGATTCGACTTCATAGGAGGGGTTGTCGTGTCACGACCGTTGGATCGGATAGGCCCTTTCTGACGGCCGCGGACCTTTCGTGGCGCCAGGGCCCTACCGCAGCCTACGGTGCATGGGGTTGAACCGCGATCCGCGTCGTTTTCAGAGCAGACTGATCCCCCTGACCATCGTCGGCACGCCTTCGAATATTCTTCTAGCTATCCGGCCAGGTTGTCGCTTGTGTGCCCCCGCCCGCTCAATGCGGGCTGTCTCGGTAGGAAAACTACCGGCTGCTATCGTGACCTCTACCAACACCTTCGACCATCCAGCGCACGGCGATATTGGCGCGACAGTACCTAGCAGCGCCCTCGACCAGAAGCGCGCGCAGCTCCTTGCCCAGCTCACCACAATTGAGAGCATGGACCTCTTGGCCCTGCGCCAGCTCTGGTCCGAGCGTTTCGGAACGCCGCCGACGCTGCAATCAACCGATCTGATGCGGCTAACGCTGAGCTGGCGACTGCAGGCGCGAATTTACGGTGGCCTCGATGCGGCCATCCGGCGGCGCCTCCGGCGTCCGACGAAGGCCGATCCTCACTCCACCATCGACCTTTCTGTCGGTACCAAGCTCAAGCGCGAGTGGCAGGGCCAGAGCTACACGATCGAGGTCACTGGCGCAGGGTTCTGTTGGAACGGCACCACGCACGCGAGCCTGAGCGCGGTCGCCAAAGCCATCACGGGCACCAACTGGAATGGTCCGCGCTTCTTCGGCCTTCGGAAGGGCCCGCCATGACAACCAGGGTCAAGGCGCTGCGCTGCGCCATCTACACCAGGAAATCGAGTGACGAGGGTCTCGACCAGGCATTCAATAGCCTGGATGCGCAGCGCGAGGCCTGCGCGGCTTACATCTCCGGCCAGGTCCACGAAGGTTGGAAGCTGGTGCCTGGTCATTATGACGATGGCGGTTTTTCGGGTGGCAATATGAGCCGACCCGGCCTCCAGCACCTGCTTACGGAGATCGCCGGGGGAAAGGTCGACGTCGTAGTGGTCTACAAGATCGATCGGCTCACCCGCAGCCTGGCTGACTTCGCCCGCATGGTCGAATTGTTCGACAAGCACGGGGTTAGCTTCGTCTCGGTCACCCAGTCGTTCAACACGACCAGCTCGATGGGGAGGCTCACGCTCAACGTGCTTCTGTCTTTCGCGCAGTTCGAACGCGAGGTGACCGGCGAGAGGATTCGCGACAAGATCGCCGCCTCCAAGGCCAAGGGCATGTGGATGGGCGGCCTTCCGCCGCTCGGCTACGATTTGCCGCAGGACAAGTCACGAACACTGATCGTCAATGAGACCGAGGCGGCGACTGTCCGGCTGATCTTCGAGGCCTATCTCAAGCTTGGGTCGGTCAACTCGCTTGAGGCCTGGCTCAAGACCGAGGGTCATGTTTCGAAGAGCTACACGGCTCGCAGTGGCAAGGTCACTGGGGGCGTGCCCTTTAATCGGGGCGCGCTCTACCACCTTCTTCGCAACCCAATCTATCGCGGCAAGATCCGGCACAAAGGCAAGGTCCACGAGGGCCAGCACCCGCCAATCCTCGAGGCAGCGTTGTACCATGAGGTGCAGGCGACCCTTGAGGCCAAACGTCGGCGCTACGCCTCGCGACCAACCCTGCACTCCACGGCCGCGCTCACGGGCCGCATTTTTGATGCGGCGGGCGAGCCTATGTCTCCGACGATGTCGACCGGCAAATCTGGCAGGCGCTACCATTATTACGTCAGCGCCTGCCTCCAGAAGGGCCGATCAAGCGTTGGCACGCGGCCGTCTTGGGTGCGCCGTATCTCCGCGGATGCGCTCGAGGCTCAACTCTCACAGCTGATCGCGAAGCTCATCCCGGCGGCCTCGAACCAGCCCCTAGCCTTGCCCAAGCGCATCGAAGTTCATCGGAGCGCCGTTCACCTGACGATACCGCGATCGGAGTGTTCTGGCATTCAGGGCCGACTGACCGACGATGAGCGGCTCGAGGACGATGCGACCGACTCCAACTGCATTCGCCTCGTCGCCACGGTTCGTATTCGTAACCGCCGCGGACGAACCGAGATCCAGTCACCCGCCGTTCGCAAGCATTCGAAGGATCCCGTCCTCATCGGCGCGCTCCAGCGGGCCCACGCGATGGTGGAGTTGGATGCCCGGCACTTGCCCGTCTGTAGGACTTCGCCCGCCACGCAATACGGACGGCGTTTACTTGCGCTAGCCTTACTCGCACCTGATCTCCAGCTCGCGATACTCGAGGGCACACAGCCCGCCGACCTCACTCTCGATCACCTATTGGCGAAGCCCATGTCCGCGTCCTGGGATGCGCAGCGGAAACTATTCGAGCACGTCTGAAGGATCGAACCCGACAGTTTCCCGACACTTCCTTTTTTTTAGGGCCTTTGAGTGTGAGGTTACCCGATTTCAGCCGACAGTCGAAATGGCGGGTTTCCGATAAATCCTACCGTAGAGAGTTGGTTGTCAGTTGGCGCTACCTGACACCCTGAAAACTGTCGTTACCTGACAGAGAATAGAGCCATTCTTTTGGCCGGGGCGAAACGCTGCCCCCACAGAAAGCGGGGCGCTCCGAGCGCGGTTTGACCGGTAAAGCGTAGGTCTCGAGCTGAGGACTCAAACAGCCCACGCGAGTGGACTCTTTGGCGATTGCGCTGCGCGGCCTACGCCGCGTCTCCACGGCGGAAAGCCTCATATTTACCGAATGATTTCAGGAGACTGGGAAAACCGTGGTCAGCATCACCGGGTGAGGCCGTGGTAGTTGGCGGAGCGGGAGTCCGCCTTACTAGGCTCCGGCCGCGTCCCGATCTGTCCAAAAAAACGGCTAAAATTAGAGCCTTTGCCGAAACAACGGCCGGATAACCGTCCCAATCCGTTCGCTTGCGTTCCCATAAAACCGGCGTATTATCGGGGAGCGGTTTTGGGAACGGAGGCCGAAAGCCATGCCCCGCAAGCTCACAAATGCACTCACTCCCCTGGAGGTGAAGAGCGCCAAGCCGGGGCGGCACGCCGACGGCGGCGGGCTGCACCTGCTGGTGAAGCCGAGCGGTGCGCGCTCATGGGTTTATCGGTTCATGCTCAACGGCAAGGCGCGTGACATTGGCTTGGGCGCAGCTGGACCGGACGGCATTTCCCTTGGTGCCGCTCGCGATGCTCGCGACGCCCTACGGGTAAAGGTGAAGGCGGGAATCGATCCCCTCGAAGAACGCAAGAGCGCGGCGGCTGAGGCACTTGCGGCCGCACAGGCCGCGAAGGTGGCAGGAACGACGTTCAGGGACGTTGCCGACGCCTATATCGCCGCGAACGAGGAAAGCTGGCGCAATCCGAAACACCGGCAACAATGGCGCAACACGCTGGAGGCTTATGTATATCCCGTGATTGGCGAGCTGCCAGTGGCGGACATTGGAACGGCGCACGTGCTCAGGATTCTGGAGCCGATCTGGAAAAGCAAAGCCGAGACTGCCAGCCGCGTTCGCGGCCGGATCGAAACGGTGCTCGATAGCGCGAAGGCGCGCGGCTATCGCGAAGGCGAGAATCCGGCGCGCTGGCGCGGCCACCTCGCGCAAATCCTCCCCGCTCGCACGCGGCTATCTCGCGGCCATCACAAGGCCGTTCCCTATGAGCAAGTCCCCGCGTTTGTGGCCAAGCTGCACGAGCGCGAAGCAGTCGCCGCTCTGGCGCTGGAGTTCACGATCCTCACGGCCAGCCGCTCTGGCGAAGTGATCGGCGCAAAGTGGAGCGAGGTCGATCTCGACAAGGCGCTCTGGACTGTCCCGGCGGAGCGCATGAAGGCCGGCAAAGAGCACCGCGTCCCGCTGACACAGCGCGCTGTTGCGATCCTCAAGAGCCTCAAGCCGCTCGGAAGCCAATGCCTCTTTCCCGGCGCGAAGGGCGGCAAGCTGTCCGGCATGGCTATGACCATGTTGATGCGCCGCATGAAGGTTGATGCGACGGTGCACGGCTTCCGCTCCGGCTTCCGCGACTGGGCAGCGGAGTGCACCGGCTACGCGCATGAGGTTGCGGAAATGGCGCTTGCGCACACGATCGAGAACAAGGTGGAGCGTGCCTATCGGCGCGGCGACCTGTTCGACAAACGGCGGAGGCTCATGGATGATTGGGCGGCTTACTGCGCCATGCCAGCCGCGCCAGCCGCCAAAGTTACTCCTATCCGGGGAGTGGCGGCGTGAACGGCATTCTCCATGTTGACGATACACGGGTCGAGGCGACGACCGGTCACATGCTGGTGACATTCACATCGGGCGGCGATGCATTCCGCTTTCGCTTGCCCGCGTCTGTGGCGCTCCTATTCCGACAAGCCGTCATGCGTGACGGATGGCAGGTTTGCTGCGCTCCAGATGCGGAAGTGGTGCGAATGAGACCGAAGCTCCCTCGCAAGGGAAAGCAGGCGCGGCTAGATTGAAAGCCGGGGATAGGCTGGCCAGCCGACAAGCGTGATTCCCACGCGCTTCCCCGCCTCACCTTGGGAACCGCTTGGGAGGCGGACTTGGCAGATAAGCAACCGAAGCGAGAACCGATCGAGCAGGAACCGCCGGTCAACGCGTTGTTGGCCTATTCGCCGAAGATGGACCTGGTCGGCCCGACCGTAAATGACGACATAAGACGAGCGGTTCAGCGATATGGAGCCGAAGCTGTAAAAGCAGCGGTGAAGGAAGCGACCAAGGCGAAGATCGGCCGTCCCCGCGAGCCGGACTGGCCGGAGCTGAAGGACATCATTCACGAGGATGCGGTGGAATGGTTGAATGGTGGCGACCCGTTTGCCGGTCGCTCCAACTATTCGATCGCTAAGGCATTCGCGGAGCGTCGGCCCGGCCAGAGCGTCGTTTCGACACACAAGCGCATTGAGCGGAAGCTGTCGCGCGGTCCGTATGATCGACGCTGGTTTGTGTTTGTGACGGCTCACGACATCAGCCGCGGGGGATTCCCCTATGCGGCGCATGTCCGAGCCATTGAAGCAGTTGCCTCTCTGCCGGGCATGGACCCTTGGCAGTCAATGTTAGACCGCGCTCGTTCAACCATTGCCGACTATGAAGCTCGCGAAGGCAAGCCGCCCGAAGCGTCAATGTCGTTCGCTCAAATCGAGGAGGCGGTGCGATTGGCCAGTTTGAAGGCGATGTTGATGCCTCAGATCCCCGATTACCTGCAGACGTTCGGAAAGCCGCTGGGTTCTCACTGAGCTAGGGACGAAACTGCGCCGAAGTTGGGTGGGGAAAAATCTATCTGGCCGTTGTGAGGGTTCATAAGCACGAGCAACTTAAGTCGCCTCGCGCGCCGAACGGCTGTGGCCTAACTGGTTTGCCCATGAACGCCCTCGCAATCCCGCGAGAGCAACATGGGGACGCAAATGCAGATCGCATCCATTGAAGCTCCGAAACTCGCTTATTCGATCAAGGAAGCCGCGAAAGTTTCCAGCTTAGGCAGGACAACCCTCTACGCGCACATCGCGGCCAATCGTTTGAAGGCTGTCCGGATCGGCGGACGGACGGTCATTCCGGCCGAGAGCCTGCACGCGCTGATCGCTGGGGAGGCATGAGCCATGCTCCAGATATGCGAAACCCCGCACAAGGGCGGGGCGTCGCGCAATCAACTTGGCGGCTGGTTGCGTGATTCTCTTAGCCCTTCCGCTCAATCGCGGCAACAACTCCCGGCGCTGATCGCGCTTCACCTTGGCGAGCAGTTTGTCGCCCGCTGTAGTGAAGGGAACGCGCAATGAGCGGCCCGTTTCTCGATCAGCGCGCGGCGGCACTCGCGCTTCTCAACGGCAGTTCACGTCTGAGCCGAAAGGCTGGGCAGTTCCTGGGACAGCTTGCCGTCGATTCCACGCCCATGAGCGAAGCGCAGACCGACTGGCTCGCCAAGTTGCTTGAGCGGGCCGGATTGTCATCGCTGGCAGAGGGAGGCGCGGAATGAGCACCTATCCTGATGCACCAGGGCACCGAAATGTGGAAACCTCCATCGCTGCGGCTGAGGCGCTTGCGCCAAGGCTGGGGCGGCTCCAGCGGCTGGCACAAGGGGCAATCGGCGACGCTGGCCCAGACGGACTCACCGCCGACGAACTGGCCGCGCGCCTGGAGATGGATCGCTGGTCAGTCCAGCCGCGGACAAGCGAGCTGAAGCGCAAAGGCCTGATCCGGGACAGTGGGCAGCGGAGGGCGAACTGCACCGGCAAGCTGGCCATTGTCTGGGTCGTCGCGTGATTGCTGCCGCCATGCTCCCGCCGGGTCACGGCGCTCCGCAGCGTCGCCGTTTGAAACTTCACCGGGATGACGGTTTCGGTGAAGTTTCAATCGGGCCGCCCCAGCCGACAAATGGCGCAAACCTGCCGATCCCGCGAACTGGCACGCCTTCTGCAATAAGTTATCTTACATTAGGTGGGGCAGCCCTTTTCGCTGGCAGCATAGGCCGGGGCGGAGCACACAACCGTGCCGACCGGGTGAGCCATGCCCTTTCAGCCCGCCAGATCGCCAATCTAAAAGCCGCTGAGGGCCATTCGGCAGCGATAGGCCTCCCCTTCACCCGGATGCTCACAATCCACTGGGAGGCAGCCGGAGTGCCGTTAACGGGCATGGTGAGGGCGACGGGTCGATTTACCGACCTACTGGCGAAATGCTTGCTGCGACATGGCAGCAAAACCGCTTGGCTATGGGCGCACGAGAACGGCGACGGCAAAGGCGGCCATTGCCATCTGCTGGCGCACGTCCCCGCCCATCTGGTTCAGGCTGTTACCTCGCTCCAGCGCGGCTGGCTGCGGCGTATAACCGGCCAACCCTACCGAGCACGTGTCATCTACAGCAAACCGATCGGCGGTCGGCTTGGACTGGAAGCGGGCAATCCCGAACTGCATGCAATCAATCTCGATGTGGCGCTGGGCTACGTGCTGAAGGGCGCAAGCGCTGAGGCCGCCTTTCAATTCAACCTGGATCGGCTGGAAGCGGGCGGGCGCATCATCGGGAAGCGTTGCGGCACGTCGCAGAACATCGGCGCGAAGGCGCGAAGGGAGCAACAGAAATGACGAGCGACGCGAACGACCGGAAAGTTGCGAAGGTCGAAGTGCCTCTAGAAAGCGGCAAGGCACGCAAACAGATGATCGCCGAGCTGGGTATGGGCACAATCGGCCGAAACGCACTCAGCGCTCAGGGCTTCGCCTCACCGCACTGCGGCGGCGGAATTGAATATAGCGAGACGATGAAAATCGTCGCCGGAATGTGCGGGAAGGTGCGGTCAGGCAACCTCGATGATTTGACTGATATGCTAACTGCTCAGGCGCTTACGCTGGACAGCATGTTCACCGAGTATAGCAGACGGGCGATGGTCAACCTCGGCGAGTATCCCGACGCTGCGGACCGCTACACCAACCTTGCTGCGAAGGCGCAGAGCCAATGTCGGACGACAGTGGAGACGCTCGCTCGCGTCAAACGGGGGGGGAAGCAAACGGTGACGGTGGTGCACGTCAATGATGGAGGGCAGGCGATTGTCGCAGACACATTCAATCAAGGCGGGACCGGGGGGGCTGGAGCCGGAAATAGCGATCAATGCCGTGCAACCGGATCGGCTGGCGCAAGCGCCGCGCTGCCTAGCCCGGACCCGCTCAGGAACGGAGTGCCGATCCCCAGCGGTAAAGGGCCGGAAAAGGTGCCGAATGCACGGCGGGACGAATCCCGGAGCGCCTAGAGGCAATCGCAACGCCTGGAAGCATGGAGCGCGCTCCGACGATGCAATCAAGGCAGCTTCTTACGTCAAAGCGATGGCGCAACTCTTGACCGATCTAGATCGAGGCTAATTGCATTCGCTTCACTGCTTCGGCGCACAACTCCGATCGACGTAGCGGATGGCGCGGCCGCTGTATTCGCGGCGATTCCACGACCACATGCTAATATGGCCGCTGCCGCGCTGAACCATGATGACCGCATCGGCTCCAAGTTTCTTCGCCGCGTCACGTAGCTTGTTGTGGACCTTGTCCCGGTTGTAGCCGCTAGTCATAAAATCTTCGCCCGACGCCACCGTGACCATCCCCACAAGTCGGTAGGGGCAAGTGTTCACGTCGTCCGTGGTGACGAGAATGCTGTCAACATATGTGGAGTCGTCGTTGCCGACCTGCTGCGCTGCTGCTGGTGAAGACAGTAGAGCCGCGCCAAGAAGCGCTGTGATCCTACGCATACCCACCCCCATCATCGCCCGCCTTTCGCGGATGACTTACCACTGGACGGTCGGCCGCGCGAATCCCTGTCTAGCAAAGAAGCTATTGGGGAGCGGTTGTGGGAACTATGGCCAGCGCTGCTAAAATACCTAATTATATCAATGCATGGTGGCGGAGCGGGAGGGATTCGAACCCTCGATACGGTTTTGCCGTATACTCACTTTCCAGGCGAGCGCCTTCGACCACTCGGCCACCGCTCCGCTAATCGCTGGAAGGGGCGCCATGTAGGCAAGCGCGCCGCATCGGGCAACCTTGCAGCCGCGCCTCCGCTGCCCCTATGCGCATGAGCTTATGCGGCGCTTCGGACATCCGCCTTCGGCCGACGAGATCGAGGCGGTCGCCCGCCACGTCCTCGATTCGCTGCCCGAGCCCTTTGCCGCGAGCCTTGGCGACGTCGTGCTGCTGGTCGAAGACTTCGCCGACGAAGCGACCCTGAAAGACATGGAAATCGAAGACCCGTTCGAGCTCAGCGGCCTCTACGAAGGCGTACCCCTGACCGAACGAAGCGTCAGCCAGTCGGGGACCCTGCCCGATACCGTACGCCTCTTTCGCCGCCCGATCCTGGATGAATGGGCGGACGGCGATGACACGCTCGAGCATCTCGTCGCCCACGTCCTGATCCATGAGATGGGCCATCATTTCGGCTTTTCGGACGAGGACATGCACGCGCTCGAGGAGAGAATCGGGTGAGCACGGAGCGCTTGCTCGAGGCGCATGGCCTGGCATTGGTCCGCGGCGGGCGGATGCTGTTCGAGGGCCTCGACCTCAAGGTCGCCCATGGTGAGCGGCTCCACCTCGCCGGAGCCAACGGCAGCGGCAAGACCAGCCTGCTGCGGCTGGTCGCAGGTCTGCTTCAGCCGTCGGCGGGGACGATTCTCCGAGCGCCGCTGGCGCTCGCCGACGAGCATGCCGCGCTCGACCGCGAGTTGCCGCTCGCCAAGGCTCTGGCGTTCTGGCGCGGCGGACAACTGCGCGAGGCAATTGCCGCGTTCGGCCTGGCAGATCTCGAGCGCGTCCCGGTCCGCCTGCTCTCTGCGGGCCAGCTGAAGCGCGCGGCGCTGGCCCGCGTGATGGCGAGCGGCGCCCCTTTGTGGCTGCTCGACGAGCCACTGAACGCGCTCGATTCCGACGGTGCGGCCCTGCTCGCTTCGGCGATCGATTCCCAGCTGGCCGCAGGCGGCGCGGTCATCGCTGCTTCCCACCAGCCGCTGCCGGGGGACTGGCGGACGGTGGAGCTGGGCCAATGATCGGCGCGCTCATCGCCCGCGACCTGCGCCGCGCGGGCACCGGCGCAGCCTGGCTGCCGATAGCCTTTTTCATGCTTGTTGCGACGCTCCTGCCATTCGCGATCGGGCCCGACGCCCGGCTGCTGGCGCGCATCGGACCCGGGATGATCTGGATCGCCGCGCTGCTCGCCGCGCTTCTGCCGATCGAGCGATTGATCGAGCCGGATAGGGCCGACGGCGTGCTCGACCAGCTCGCGCTGCGCGGGCTTGCCGAGGAAAGCGTGGCAGCGGCCAAGATCGCCGCGCACTGGCTGGGGTTCGCCCCGCTGCTGCTCCTTGCCGCAATCCCCGCCGCCGCATTGCTGGCAATGCCGCTGGAAGCGCTTGGCCGGACCGAGCTGGCGCTAGCCCTCGCTTCGCCCGCACTTGCCGCCGTCGCCGTCGCGATCGCGGCGATCACCGCAGGGCTTCCACGCGCCGGAGCGCTCGCCGGGCTGCTGGTGATCCCGCCGACGGTACCGCTGCTGATCTTCGGCGCGGCGGCCGCGGGCAGCGGTCAATCGGCGCCCTTCCTGCTGGAGACAGCGGTCGCGCTGCTGCTGACTGCTGGAGCGCCCTTCGTCGCGGGGGCCGCGATCCGCGCTAGCCGGACTTAGCGGCTCCAGCGCGCGAAGATCGCCGTCGGGAGCAAGAGCCGACGCGCTTCCTCGCGCACCGCCATCTCGCCGATTTCGACGGTTCCGCCGAGGTCGGCGAAGAGCTGCTTCACCAGCTCGCCAATGCTGAGCGCCGACATGCGCACGGCATAGACGGTCAGCACGAGGAAGCGGCTGTCGGCATCGAGCAGCCGGCGGCAGTCGGCCAGCAGTGGCGCGAGATTCTCCTCTAGCCGCCAGACCTCGCCATCCGGCCCGCGCCCGAACTTGGGCGGGTCGAGCAGGATCCCGTCGTAGCGCCGCTCACGCCGCACCTCGCGCGCGGTGAACTTGGTCGCATCGTCGACCAGCCAGCGGATCGGACGTTCATCGAGGCCGGAAAGAACCGCGTTCTCGCGACCTTGCTCGACCGACTTCTTGGACGCATCGACATGCACCAGGCGAGCCCCCGCCTCGCTCAACAGCAGGGTGCCGACGCCCGTGTAGCCGAACAGGTTGAGCACTTCAGCGTCGGCGGCGCGGTCTCTCATCCAGTCCCACTGCGGGGCCATGTCCGGGAAGAAGCCGAGATGGCGGAAGGGCGTGAGCGAGGCGTTGAACTTGGCTCTGCCGCGTTCGAGTCCCCACCGGCGCGGCACTGGCCGATGCTGGACCCAGCGCCCGCCTCCTTCCTCGTCCGACCCGGGCACGAAGGTCGCGTCCGGATCCCAGTCCTCACGGGCCGGCGCCCACATCGCCTGCGGCTCAGGCCGCACCACGGTGACCGGACCGTACCGCTCATACTTCTGGCCGTTGCCGCAATCGATCAGGCCCCAGTCGTCCCAGGGCTCGGCAACGATGGTCTTGAGGTCGCTCACGCCGGTGACTCTAGGCGGCCATTGCGAGCCTGGCGCCGACGCTGGCGACGGCCCGCGGACCCGCGATCATCCGCGCCCCGACGTCGCGCACCTCGTCCAGCGTCACCGCATCGAGCCGGGCGATGATCTCGGCCGGCTCGACCAGCTCTCCGTCGCGCAGCAGCCGCGTCGCGAGATAGCTCGCCTGGCCCCAGCAGCTCTCGAGGCTCATCATCATGCTGGCCTTCGCGAGGTTGCGCGCGCGTTCTAGGTCGCGCTGCTCGAGGCTCCATGCGGCTTCGGCAATGACTCGCTCGATCTCGCGGTGGACCAGCCCGGCGTCGCCGCGGTCGCTGGCGACATAGGTCCAGAACATGCCCGAATCGGCATAGTTGGTGGCGCCGGCAGCGACCGAATATGCGAGCCCCTGTTCTTCGCGCAGCTGCTGGAACAGGCGCGACGAGGTGCCTCCACCGACCGCGTCGGCGAACAGCTGCGAGGCATAAGCGTCGAGTGCCCCCCAGTGCGGCGCTGCGCAGGCGATGGCGATATGCGCCTGCGCGCTCTTGCGCGGGCCGAAGCGGCTGCCGCCGATGAAATTGCCCGCCTCGCGGGCGGCGGCCGGACCGGCGGTGATTCCGCCGAATGCGCTTTCGGCGAGGTCGACCAGCCGCTCATGCTCCAGCTTGCCGGCAGCCACGAGGACGAGCGACGCCGGGCGGTACTGGCTCTGCAGCCAATGATGAAGGTCGTCGGTCTGAACCGCGCGAACCGTTGCCTCATCGCCGAGTACCGAACGGCCCAGCGCCTGGGCGTCGAAGGCCGCTTCCTGGAGCAGCTCGAACACCATGTCGGACGCGGTGTCCCTGGCCTCGGCCAGTTCCTGCAGCACGACCTTCTTCTCAAGCTCGAGATGGGCCGCTTCGAAATGCGGACGTTGCGTCAGGTCGGCGAGCAACCGCACGCCGAGCTCCAGGTCCGGGGCCAGCAGACTGAGGTAAAAAGCGGTCAGCTCGCGGTCGGTCGAGGCATTGAGGTCGCCGCCGACATCCTCGACCAGCTCGCTGATCTCCAGAGCCGAGCGGCCGCCCGCGCCCTTGAACACCATATGTTCGAACAGGTGGGCGATGCCGTTGAGCGCGGCCGGCTCATTGCGCGATCCGGTCGCGGCGTACAGGCCGACGGCGATTGTCTCGACGCTCTGCATCGGCCGGCTTGCAACGCGAAGGCCGTTGGCGAGGGTGGTGAGGCGCATCATGGGCGCATCCTCTTGCGCATGGCGAGCCCGTAAATGACCAGCGCGGCGACGGCGAGCGCGAACCAGGTCGCCGCATAACCGCGATGCCCGGCCGGCGAGACCGCGCTTGCCGAAGCAACGGTCGGCGGCGCGCTTTGCTGGAGGCCCGGCGGTGCGCTTGCCGCGACCAGCCGGATCCGGCTCCGCCGGTCGGGAACGACGATCCCGCTGACCAGTCCGCCCGACCAGTTGAACTTGGCGTTGGGGTCCTTCGACCAGCCGAGCTCGACGCTGATCCCCGGCCCTTCGGCACCGGTCGAACAGTCGATGATGTGGACGTAGCCGGTTTCACCCGCGAGGTTTTGGCCGGCCATGGCGCGCTTGTTAATCGGACGCAGGCAAAGGCCGGTCGCGTGCCGGAACAGCGGCAGCTCGGCATCGCTCAGCGGCACCGTCGGCCAGCTGATCGGGGGCATTTTCTCCGCGGCCGCATAACGCGCGAGCACGCCCTGCTTCCAGGTCGCGCGTTGTATTTGCCAGACGCCGAGCCCGACCATCGTCGCCACTGCAGCGAGAACGATCAGCGTCGGGACGATCGGTATCCGCCGGGTCATTCGGAAATCCTGCCTTCGCGGGCGCGATGGCGAAATTCCGCGCCGATCAGCCAGGCCTTGGCCAGCCGCAGCCCGCCGATCGTCAGGGCTGCGGTGACGGGGAGCCAGACCAGGTGAACCCACCACGGCGGCTCGGCGGAATCGACGATCAGCGCGGCCAGGGTGACGATCGCGCCAACGATCAGGATCAGGAACGCGGCGGGGCCATCGCCGACATTGAAAGCTGCGAAGTCGAGGCCGCACGAGCGGCATCGCGGCGCAAAGCGCACCCAGCCGGCGAACAGGCTGTGGGCATGACAACGCGGGCAATTGCCCCGCGCGGCGTCGATCACCGGTGAGGGCTCAGTCATGAGCCCGCCTCATCAGCCGTGAACCGGCGCGCCCCAGCCGCCCCAGATGTAGATCGAGGTGAACAGGAACAGCCACACGACGTCGACGAAGTGCCAGTACCAGGCGGCCGCCTCGAAGCCGAAATGCTGCCTGGGCGTGAAGTCGCCGCGATAGGTGCGGATCAGGCAGATAATCAGGAAGATCGTGCCGACGATGACGTGGAAGCCATGGAAGCCGGTCGCCATGAAGAAGGTCGAGCCGTAGATGCTGCCTTTGAAGGCGAACGGCGCGTTGGCATATTCATAAGCCTGGATGCTGGTGAACAGCAGGCCGAGCAGGATCGTCAGCCACAGCCCGAGCTTGAGCCCATGGCGGTCGCCGCGGATCAGCGAATGGTGCGCCCAGGTCACCGTCGTGCCCGAACAGAGTAGGATCAGGGTGTTGAGGAGCGGGAACCCCCAGGGATTGAGGACTTCGATCCCCTTGGGCGGCCAGATTCCCCCGATCGCGGCGGGCGGGAACAGCGAGCTGTCGAAAAAGGCCCAGAACCAGGCGAGGAAGAACATTACCTCGGACGCGATGAACAGGATCATCCCGTAGCGCAGGTGAAGCTGGACGACCGGCGTGTGGTAGCCGGTATGCGCCTCACGCACCGTGTTCGCCCACCAATTGTACATGGTGACCAGGACGCCGATGAGGCCGAGCGCCATCACCATCGGCCCGTAGGGGTTCTCATGGAACCACATCACTGCGCCGCTGAACAGGATTCCGCCGCAGGCTGCCCCGATGATCGGCCAGGGATCCGGATCGACCAGATGGTAATCGTGGTTCTTCGTGGCGGCCATGTGGTGACGTTTCCCTCGTTAGTTTGAGAGCGGCTCTAGCGGGCCGCCGCGGCAGTTTCCACCGGGTAAAATGTATAGCTCAAGGTGATCTCGTGGATGCTCTTGGTGTCGGGGTCCTTCGCGATCGCGGGATCGACGAAAAAGACCACCGGCATGTCGACCTTCTGGCCCGCTTTCAGCGTCTGCTCGTTGAAGCAGAAGCATTGGATCTTCTTGAAATATTTGCCGGCCTGGTCGGGCGAGACATTGAATACCGCCTGGCCGGTCCAGGGCCGCGCGGAGAGGTTCTGGGCGCGATAGTAGATCTTGGTCTGTGCGCCGGGTTTGACCGTCACCGTCGTTTGCACCGGCTCGAAGCGCCACGGCAGGCCGGGGTGGATATTGGCGTCGAAGCGGACGCTGACCTCGCCCGCGGCAGCACCCGGCGCGCGCTCGGCGCGGAGCGGGGTGCCGCCAAAGCCGGTCGCTTCGCAAAAGGCGCGGTAGAGGGTCGGGCTTACCGCCACCAGAAGCACCATGAAGGCGACAATCGCCAGCAGGATGCCCAGCGTCTTGCCATGGCGATATTCGGCTGCGGCGGTGCTCACCAATTGATCCCAGTCTTGGCCACGGTGATGAAGAACATGAGGATGACGAAGGCGCCCAGCAGCACGGCCATCACTCGCGCACGGCCGCGCTGGCGCTTCCGGATCAGTTCGTCCTCGGGCGTCACCACGGCAGCCAGCGATCGGCGACGAGCACGGTGAACAGCGCGAACAGGTAGAAGACCGAGTAAGCGAACAAATGCTTTTCCGGAGCCATTGCGGCGGGATCGTCGCCTTCGTTGCGGAGCACGCGCCAGGCAAGCACGAGGAAGACGAAGCTGAGCAGCGCCGCGCAGGCGCCGTAGACCGGCCCGGTCATGCCGAGCGGCCAGGGCGCCACCGCCGCTGCCGCCATCGGCAGGCTGTAGATGAAGACCTGCCGGCGCGTGGCCGCCGCGCCCGCGACCACCGGCAGCATCGGGATTCCGGCCGTGGCATAGTCGGAGCGGACGAACAGCGACAGCGCCCAGAAATGCGGCGGCGTCCACAGGAAGATTATTAGGAACAGCAGCAGCGGCAGGGCCGCGACCTGGCCGGTTGCCGCGGCCCAGCCGATCAGCGGCGGAAAGGAGCCGGCCGCTCCGCCGATGACGATGTTCTGCGCCGTCCGCGGCTTCAGCCAGACGGTATAGATGAAGACGTAGAACAGGATCGAAGCGGTCAGCAGCGCTGCCGCCAGCCAGTTGGTGGCAAGCCCCATCAGGAGCACCGAGAAAGCCGCCAGCCCGACCCCGAACTGGAGCGCCGATTCGGGCTCCATCCGCCCGGCCGGAAGCGGCCGCTTGGCCGTCCGGCGCATCTTGGCGTCGAGGTCGGCCTCATACCATTGGTTGAGCGCTCCGCAGGCTCCGGCACCCAGGGCGATGCAGAGAATCGCGGTGAATCCGAGGACGAAGGGCGGAAGCTCCGGCGCCGCCAGCAAGCCGCACAGCCCGGTGAAGACCACCAGGTACATCACCCGCGGCTTGGTCAGCGCGAGGAAATCGCGCCAATCCGCCGGCAGCGCGGCTGCTCTGGTCACCTCAATGCTGGGCATGGCGCGGCCTATACGCAGTCGGTCCGGAGAGGAAAAGTCCCTTGGCTAGCGGCGGTTCATCCGCCTTTGCTATGGAGCCGGCCATGACGATGCGTATCTTCGCCGCCGCGCTGCTCGCAGCCCTTCCCGCCCCGCCCCACTCCTCGCCGCAAACGCTCCCGCGCCAGCTGCCCAGGCCCAGGAAGACCTCGTTCCCGTCGCGATCGATACCAGCGTCGGCCGGATCGTGGTCGCTATCGACCGCGGCCGGGCGCCGGTCACCGCCGGCAATTTCCTTCGCTATGTCGACGCCCACCGCTTCGACGGCGAGAGCTTCTATCGGGCGATGCACAGCGAGACGAGCAACCTCATCCAGGGCGGCGTCAGGAGCGATGCGCGCAAGCTCTATCCGCCGATCGCGCATGAGCCGACGACGCAGACCGGCCTCAAGAATGTCGCCGGCGCCATTTCGATGGCCAACGGCGGCGCCGGGACCGCCCGCGCCGACTTCTTCATCCTGGTCAACGACGTGCCGGGCTTCGACGCCGATGGGCCGGGAAGCGACGGCACCGGCTTCGCCGTCTTCGGCCGCGTCCTCGACGGCATGGATGTCGTGAAGAAGATCTGGGACGCGCCGGTTTCCGAGACCAAGGGCGAGGGCCCGATGAAGGGTCAGATGCTCGACCCGACGATCAAGATCATCAAGGCCGCGCGGGTTAAACCAGCTTCTGGTTAAGTGCTCAGCTTGTGGCCTCGGCGGAGGCCAAGAGCAGCATGTCGGCACGAATTTCGTCCTTGGGAACGACGGTGTGATCGGCCACTATTCCCTTGAACGCTGACCATGCTTCGGGTGCCCTAAGACGAGCTCCTTTCGCCTGTAATGAGCCAATGCTGCGGTCTGTGACCCGACGGACCAAATCTCCGAAATTGGCAACATCGGCCGGCATCCGGATGGGGGCTGCAGCGTAAGCAGCGATAGCGGGTAAAGCGGACGCTGCGGCCAGCCACCAAGAAGTTCCAAGGGTAATGAGTGCTAATGGGACCGCGCCGGCGAGCGCTAGGGCGATGCACCCCCACATCGAAATGATCTTGGGTGGAGCACGCAAACCACCGTCCTGTTCGATTATTCGATATAGCTCGCGGACCGAGCCCACCTTCAGTTCCTCGATCGGCGTATCCGGCTTGAGCTCGATATGAAGGCGCGCCTTGAGCGCTCTGCGAAGCCGGTAAAAGCACATCGCCGTCGCGCAGCTTCCGCCAAGCTTATTCTTCGGAAGCGTCGCCGCGACCAGGTCGAAGACATCTCCGACCGTAACGCACTTGTTTATGTCCTCTTCAGCAAACCGAATGGCGAACGCAGCTTCGATATCCTGGATAAGTTCGATGCCGTCCAAGTCGTCATCGAGACCCAAGGATCTGTGCACGCCAGTTTCCCCTAGTCGATCCGCGGCAGCGTCGAGAATTGGTGGAACGGCGGCGGGCTCGGCAGAGTCCATTCGAGCGTCGTCGCGCCTTCGCCCCACGGGTTAGCCGGAGCCTTCTTGCCCGCGATCAGCGACCAGATGATGTTGACGAAGAAGACCGCGACGCCGGCGATGGTGATCATGTAGCCGATCGTCGCCACCCGGTTCCACTCGGCGAAGGCCGGCGTGTAATCGGGGATACGCCGGGGCATGCCGTCCAGCCCGAGGAAGTGCATCGGGAAGAAGACCACGTTCACGCCGATGAACATTACGAAGAAGTGCAGCTTGCCGAGCAGCTCGTTGTACATTTTCCCGGTCATCTTCGGGAACCAGTAATAGAAGCCTCCGAAGATCGCGAACACCGCGCCCAGGCTGAGCACGTAGTGGAAGTGCGCGACCACGTAGTAGGTATCGTGCATGTAATTATCGACGCCGCCGTTGGCGAGGACGACGCCGGTGACGCCGCCGACGGTGAACAGGAAGATGAAGCCGATCGCCCACAGCATCGGCGTTTCGAAGGTCAGCGAGCCGCCCCACATGGTGGCGATCCAGCTGAAGATCTTCACGCCCGTCGGGACCGCGATGACCATCGTCGCCGCAGTGAAGTACATCTTCTCATCGACGCTCATGCCCGTGGTGAACATGTGGTGGGCCCAGACGATGAAGCCGATGACGCCGATCGCGACCATGGCGTAGGCCATGCCGAGATAGCCGAACACGGGCTTGCGGCTGAAGGTCGCGACGATCTGGCTGACCATGCCGAAGCCCGGCAGGATCATGATGTACACCTCGGGATGCCCGAAGAACCAGAACAGGTGCTGGTAGAGAACGACGTTGCCGCCGCCCGAGGCGTCGAAGAAGGCGGTGCCGAAATTGCGGTCTGTCAGCAGCATGGTGATCGCGCCGGCGAGGACCGGGAGCGAGAGCAGCAGCAGGAAGGCGGTGACCAGCACCGACCACACGAACAGCGGCATTTTGTGCAGGGTCATGCCCGGCGCGCGCATGTTGAAGATGGTGGTGATGAAGTTGATCGCGCCGAGGATCGAGCTGGCGCCCGCAAGGTGGAGCGAGAAGATCGCCATATCGACCGCCGGACCCGCCGAGCCCGAAGTCGAAAGCGGCGCATAGACCGTCCAGCCGGTGCCGGCGCCGAGCCCGGTGCCGCCCGAAACGAAGGTCGAGCCCAGCAGCAGGGCGAAGGCCGGGATCAGCAGCCAGAAGCTGATGTTGTTCATCCGCGGGAAGGCCATGTCGGGCGCGCCGATCATCAGCGGGACGAACCAGTTGCCGAACCCGCCGATCATCGCCGGCATGACCATGAAGAAGACCATGATCAGCCCGTGCGCGGTGATCAGCACGTTCCAATGGTGGGCCCATTCGTCGAAGTTCGCGGTGCCGGCGCCGATCGGCCAGGCGCGGTTCAAGACCTGGATGCCGGGCTCCATCAGCTCCCAGCGCATGATGCCGGAGATGCCGCCGCCGATCACGCCCGCGACGATCGCAAAGATCAGGTAGAGCGTGCCGATGTCCTTGTGGTTCGTGGACATGAACCAGCGGGTGAAGAAGCCCGGCTTGTGGTCCGCGTCATGATGCGCGTCATGCGCTTCGTGGGTCTTGAGGTTCAGGGCATTCGCGGCGGTGGTGCTCATGGATAGGCTCTCTCGGGCTTAATTCTTGGCCGTCGCGGCCTGGTTGGTCGCGGGCTGCTGGACTGCGGGTTCGGCGGCTGCCGGCGTGGCGGCGGCGGGCATTGCGTTGGCCGGAGCCGCTGCCGGCTTGGCGCCCGGCATATGCCCCCCTTTAGAGGCGACCCATTCGGCGAAGCGCGCCGGCGAGGTCACTTCGACGCCGATCGGCATATAGGCGTGGCGCGCACCGCAAAGCTCGGAGCACTGGCCGAAATAGACGCCGGGACGATCGACCTTGGCCCAGGTTTCGTGGAGCTGTCCGGGGTTGGCGTCCTGTTTCACCCAGAAGGCCGGCACCGCGAAGCTGTGAATGACGTCGCTGCCGGTCACAATGAATTTCACCGTCTTGCCTTGCGGGATGACCAGCCGTTCGTCGACCGCAAGCAGGGGCGGGCCGTCATTGTCGGTGCGGGCGCGCTGGTTGGCCTGGCGGGTCGGGTCGTTCGCTTCCTTCAGCATGTAGCTGTCGAAGCTGACGCCGTAGTCGGGCAACTCGTAGCTCCAATACCATTGGTTGCCGGTGACCTTTACCGTCACGTCGGCCGGCGGCGGCGAATATTGCTTGCGCATCAGCCGGATCGAGGGGATCGCGATCGCGACCAGGATCAGCACCGGGACCAGCGTCCAGATGACCTCGATCGTCGTGTTGTGCGAGTTGCGCGATGGCGTCGGATTGGCGCCGCGGCGGTAGCGCACCATCGCGTACAGCAACAGCCCGAGCACGAAAATGCTGATGATCGCGCATAGCAGCAGCAGCCAATTGTTGTGGAAGGCTGCGGCCTCCTTCCCGATCGGAGTGACCTGAAGCTGGATGCCCTTGCGCCCATCGGGCACGCCGACGCCGGGTGTCGGAGCCATATGGCCGACGCTTCCGGGAACGATCGCCGGCTGCGCCGCATCGGGCTTGTCGGGGTTCTGCGCGGTCCCCGCGGGCGGGGTCGCAACCGACGCCGCCGCTTCGTTGGTTGAGCCTGCCGGGGCCTGCGCCGCCGCGGGAGTAAGCCCGGCTGCAGCCAAGGCAATCGCCAACCAAATCGCTTTCATCGTCACCCCAGGTCGTCGTTAAGACAGGTCCGCGAGACGCCGCGGCCGCCGGATTTGGGCGTCTCTATAGGCGCGGGTTTCAAGAGCCTCAAGCGCCTGTTCGGCAGAGCGGTTGAAGCCCGCCGCCGCGGGCCCTATGGCCTCTTTTCGACGATGATGACCGACGACGAAATCCTGGCCGAGTTCCGGGCGGCGGACGCCCTGCTCGAAGGCCATTTCATCCTTTCGTCGGGCCTCCGCAGCCCCCGCTACCTGCAGTGCGCGAGGGTGCTGATGGACGGAGCGCGGGCCGAGCGACTGGCCCGGGCGCTTGCCGCGAAGATCCCGGCGAAGCTTCGCGAGCGGATCGAGGCGGTCGTCTCACCGGCGATGGGCGGCGTCATCATCGGCCATGAAATGGGCCGCGCCCTTGGGCGTCCCGCCATGTTCGTCGAGCGGCCGCAGGGCGTGTTCGAGATTCGGCGCGGCTTCCGCGTCGAGGCCGGCACCAAGGTGCTGATGGTCGAGGACGTGGTCACCACCGGCCTTTCCTCACGCGAAGCAATCGCAGCGGTGGTTGCGGCGGGCGGCGACGTCGTCGCAGAAGCGTCCCTCGTCGACCGCTCGGGCGGGTTGGCCGACCTCGGCGTTCCGTTCGTGCCGCTGATCCGGATCGACGTGCCGACCTATGCGGCCGACGCGCTTCCGCCGGAGCTTGCGGCCATCCCTGCGATCAAGCCGGGGAGCCGCGCCGCGCCCGTCCCGAGCCCTGCCGAGGGGGCGTGACGCAAAGGCTCCGCCTCGGCGTCAATATCGACCATGTCGCGACGATCCGGAACGCGCGCGGCGGCGACTTTCCCGATCCCGTCCGCGCCGCGATCCTTGCGGCCGAAGCTGGCGCCGATGGCATTACCGCCCATCTGCGCGAAGACCGGCGCCACATCACCGACCGGGATATCGAGCGGCTCGGGCAGGAGATCGACCTGCCGCTGAACCTGGAAATGGCGGCGACCGAGGAGATGCTCGAGATCGCTCTTCGCCATCGCCCGCATGCCGCCTGCATCGTCCCCGAGAAGCGCGAGGAGCGCACCACCGAAGGCGGGCTCGACGCCGCCGGCCAGCTCGACCAGCTCGCCGAGTTCGTCGATCGCCTGGGCGATGCCGACATCCGCGTCAGCCTGTTCATCGAGCCGTCGGAAGCACAAGTCGAGGCGGCGATTCGTCTCGGCGCGCCGGTGGTCGAGTTCCACACCGGCCGCTACGCCCACGCGCAGGGCGAGGACCGAGCGACCGAACTCAAGCGGCTGTCTGACGCCGCCGCGCTTGCGGCCAAGAACGGCATCGAGCCCCACGCCGGGCACGGCCTGACCTATGACAATGTCGTGCCGGTCGCCGCGATCCCGCAGCTGGCCGAGCTCAACATCGGCCACTTCCTGATCGGCGAGGCGATTTTCACCGGCCTTGGCGACAGCGTCCGCCGGATGCGCGCGCTGATGGACGAAGCGCGAGGGACGGCCGCGTGATCGTCGGCATCGGCTCGGACCTGTGCAACATCGAGCGGATCCAGAATTCGCTCGACCGCTGGGGCGGCAAGTTCCTCAACCGCGTCTTCACCGAGACCGAGCGCGCCAAGGCCGCCAGCCGCCCGCACACCATTGCCGGCACGCTCGCCAAGCGCTTCGCCGCCAAGGAAGCCTTCTCCAAGGCGGTCGGCACCGGCTTCAAGCGCGGCGTGTTCATGAAGGACATCGGCGTCGTTAATCTGCCGTCAGGAGCGCCGACGCTACAGGTCACCGGCGGCGCCAGGGCGCGGCTTGACGCCCTTGCACCGGACGGCCACGCCATCGACATGCATCTGACCATGACCGACGATCATCCCTGGGCGCAGGCGTTCGTCATCCTTACCGCCCGCAAGCTGGAGCCTTGATGACCGACATTGTCCCGCCCGCCGAGGCCGAACCGGCAGCAGTCGCTGCGCCGGAGGAAAAGGCGAAAAAGGGCTCGGCCGTCTGGCGCGAGATCAAGGGGCTCGTCTGGGTCCTGCTGGCGGTGCTCGCCTTCCACAGCTTTATCGCCAAGCCCTTCTACATCCCGTCGGAATCGATGATGCCGGGCCTGCTTACGGGCGACCGCCTGGTGGTCACCAAATATCCATATGGCTGGTCGTGGGTTTCGCCCAGCTTCCACGTCCTGCCGCCGTTCAGCGGGCGGCTCTTCGGCCGGATGCCGGAGCGCGGGGATATCGTGATCGTTACCCCGCCGGGGACCAAGGTAGATTATATCAAGCGCGTCATCGGCCTTCCCGGCGATACGCTGCGGATGGTCGACGGGCGGCTGATCATCAACGGCAAGGCGGTCAAGCGCCAGCCGCTGCCGCCGCGGATCATCCCGATCGACCAGAATTCGCCCTGCGGATCCCCGCATGACCAGGCGCTGCTCAATTTCCGCGTCGCCGGCGCCGACGGCAAGCCCGCGTGCCGGGTGCCAGTCGTTCGCGAAACGCTGCCCAATGGCCGCACCTATGACACGGTCGAGCTGGGGCGGACAGTCGAGGACAATTTCGGGCCGGTGACGATTCCGGCCGGTCGGGTTTGGCTGATGGGCGACAATCGCGACGACAGCGCCGACAGCCGGATCGAAGTGTGGCGCGGCGGGCTCGGCGGCCCGGTGCCGTGGGAGAATATCGGCGGCCGCGCCGAATTCATCACCTTCTCGCTCGATGGGTCGACCGTCTGGTACGATCCGAGGACCTGGTTCAGCGCCTTCCGCCCGGGCCGGGCCGGCGATTCGCTCCGGAGATCTTAGGCCGAAACCTTATTCCTGCGGCTGGCCGCCGGACGCGCCCTGTTGCTGCATCATCGCCGCGCCGCCGCGAACGACCTTGCGCACGCGCACGTCGAAGGTCAGCGGGCTGCCCTTGGGCCAGCCCGGGGGCGGCGGTGTGCCGACGAACGCCAGCTTCTCCGGCATGGTGAAGCGATATTCGCCGCCTTCCTTCATCCGGCTCATGGCCTCGGCAAAGCCGGGGAAGACACTTCCCATGGCCATCGGAGTCGGCTGCTGGCTGGCGTCGAAGACGGTGCCGTCATTGGCGGTCAGGACATAATCGAGCAAAGCCGCGTCAGCCTCGCCGATCGGCTGGCCTTGGCCGTCCTTGACGGTGCGGAACTCGAGCCCGCTCGAGCTGACTTCGGGGCGCATTGAGCCGGCGCCGATCCAGGCGAGGCCGATCCCGGCGGCAATGACCAGGATGAAGGCGAGCCACAGCGTAACCGACCGCCCGGTGCGGGCAGGTCGGTGGGCAGCTTCAGCGACGGACATCGATGGGTTCAGCTAGGCTCAACGGGCGCCTTCGCGCTCGGCGCGCTTGCGCTCGAGCTTGCGGGCGCGGCGGATGGCGGCGGCGCGTTCGCGGGCCCGCTTCTCCGACGGCTTCTCATAGTGGCGGCGCAGCTTCATCTCGCGGTAGACGCCCTCGCGCTGCAGCTTCTTCTTGAGCGCGCGCAGCGCTTGCTCGACGTTATTGTCGCGAACGATGATCTGCATGTAACCCGTCACAACCCTTCTAAGGCAATGGAAATCGGCCGTCTGAGGCGTGTCCTCGGCGGCGGGCCGGCGCTGTAGCAGCGCATCGACGCAGGTTCAACCCGCCGACATGGAACGCGCGATTCGGCGACAATCGGGCAACAGTGCGGTGAACCGTGGGCCGGAGACGATGGACGGGGCAACCGGCAACATAAGGTTATCGGCCATTAACCCTTTGAATGATAAAGACACGGCTCAAGAGCGGAGGGTGAATAATGGTGAATCGGAGGGAAATGCTGCGTCTTGGCGCCATGGGCGCTGCCGGAGCACTCATCTCCTCGTCGGGTGCCTCGCAGGGGTTGAACCTGCTTGCGCCGCAGCAGCCGCTGGGCGCCAATGCGATCCCGCAGTCGCCGTTCGCGCAACGTCCGGTGCTGACTGCGCCGGCCGGCATCGACCCCGAGCTGTTCGGCCGGGCCAAGGCTGCGCTCGACCAGCACCGCATCTACGCCCGCGACACGATCGGAATCGTCGACTTTTCCAAGCCGTCGGCCGAGCCGCGCTTCCATCTCGTCGATCTCGCCAGCGGGCAGGTCGAGAGCTTCCGCGTCGCGCACGGCCGCGGCTCCGACCCAAACCATGACGGCTTCGTCGAGCGCTTCTCGAACGACTTTGGGTCGCTTGCCACGTCCAACGGCACTTACGTCACGAGCGACTATTACAATGGCAAATACGGGCTTTCGATGAAGGTCCGTGGGCTCGACTGGAGCAACTTCAACGCCGAGTCGCGCGCCATCGTCATCCATAATGCCTGGTATGCCGAGGACGACATGATTGCGCTCCATGGCAAGCTCGGTCGCTCGGAAGGCTGCTTTTCGATGAGCCGCGAAAACCAGCACAAGGTGATGCGCAAGCTAGCCGGCGGCCGGATGATCTACGCGGATAAATTGGCGTAGCACCGAGCGCAGCGACGCCGGCGCATAGCGCCGCAGCGCGAAGAGATGCGAAGCCGCGGCCGGCCTGTGGTCGAACAACGAAATTGTGAAGACCGACAGGACCGACGTCACGGGATTCACTCCCGTAACGGCCCACGACGAACACTCCCCCCTACCGCGCCGCGGTCGTCGTCGCCGCCGGCTTCACCGGCGCCTTCGGCTTCGGCTTCGGCTTGGACTTGAAGGCCGCTGCCCCGCCGTCGCGCATGTTGAGCGCGGCGAGCGGGCCTTTGTCCCGCCCGTAGAGGTCCTCATATTCGACGATCCTGCCGTCGAGTAGCGCGGCCGAGGTGAAGTAGACGATGTAGACGGGCAACGGCTTCACGAAGTTGGCCTGCTTCGTCTTGCCGGTCGCCAGCTGGGCCTGGATCCGCTCGGGCTTCCAGGTGCCACCGTCGTCGGTCAGCAGCTCGGTCGCCAGGTCGAGGATATGCTCGGTGCGGATGCAGCCGTGGCTCAGCGCCCGCATCCTGCTGCTGAAACGGCTGCGCGCATTGGTGTCGTGAAGATAGATATTCTGTGGGTTGTACATCACGAACTTGAGCCGGCCGAGCGCGTTGGTCGGGCCGGGCGGCTGGCTCCAGCGGATGAGCTTGCCGTCCTTCATGACCGGCACGAACCCCTTCTTGCCCGCAACCTCGCCGGTGATGCTGGGCGGCACTTCCCAGGACGGGTTGAGCACCACGCCAACCGCCATCGCCGACAGTTGCGGCGTCGGCGTCTTGAGCGCGCCGGCGATCGCGCGCTGCTTCCAGCGGTTCACCCCGTTCTCGACCAGGGTCGCATGGAACCCTGGCACGTTGACGATGATATACTTGGGCCCAAGTTCCCGCGGCAGCCAGCGCCAGCGATCCATGTTCAGCCGGATCTTGTCACGGCGGACATTGTCCTCGGGCGCTGTCGCGGCAAGCGCGGCCTTGAGCGCCGCATATTGCGGATGGGTCGGAAGCAGGCCGATGAGCGCCCCGGGCACGTCGTGCGCGGCGAGCGCAGAGCGGAGCAGCGCATCCTGGCGTTCGGAATCGAGGTCCGGGTCAGCCATGAACCAGGCCGGCCGCGCGGCGCGGCGCACATGGCCCAGCGCCAGGTCCGACGAGACGAGGTTGAAGCGCTCCGTCGCCGCTGCCGAAATCGCCGCGACGTCTTGCGAAGCGATCGCAGCTTGTAGCCCTGCCACGTCATAGTCGGCCGGGTTCAGACCCTCGGCTCCGATCGTGCCGATGAAGGCAGCCAGCGCCTGGACATTGGCAGGATCCCAGACCGCCGGCGGCAAGGGCACCGGGACCGGCGCGGCCTGGACCTGGCCGGGTATGGCGGGCGGCTGGACGGCGGGTTGGGCCGGCGCCCTGATGGCCGGCGCCGGCGGCGGCTGGACTGCCCGCGGCGCTGGCGCCTGCTGCACCTGCGCGACCGCCGGAAGCGCGACGAGCGCCGCCGCAGCAGTAAATATCGACAGTCGGACCCTGGACCTGCTCAACATTGCCAACCCATTCATTTCAAACCGATTACGTGCCGCGGAAATCATCCTACATTCTTTCAGAATCACCCGCCAGACGCGCCGCCGCAACACTCGCTCGCGAACTTCTGGTCAACCTGTTGCAAACCAATCCTTAAGCGCTGCTGGCTAGGATCGGCGGCGCCTTGGTGGGAGGCCATGTGGTGCTTTTTCGACACTTCTCCATGATCGGTGCGCGCCTGGCGCTGCCCCCGCTTGACCGGGACCCTGACTCGTCACAGTTGAAAGCGTGGCCGGCCGTCCCTGCCGGCGGGTCGCTTGAACCGCGGATGTAAGGCGGATGGAGATGAGCTTCAGCATGATCAAGGCGCGCATTGCCGAGGACTCGGACGAGCGTCGGCGCTCGATGCGCCTGCCGGTCGAGCTGGACGCCAGGATGCGCGAGCTCGGCGCCAACGGGGTCGATGCCCGGATTCTCAACATTTCGGAAAGCGGCTTCATGGCCGTGGCGGATGGCCATTTCGAGGTCGGATCGCGGGTGTGGCTGATGCTTCCCGGGCGCGAGCGCGCCAATGCCGTGGTCAAGTGGACCGCCGGCGACAAGCTCGGCGCCGAGTTCGCCGAGCCGATCGATCTCGAGGCGCTCAAGGACTGATCCGAAGGGGACGGCTGGTCGGCTGCCCGGCTCCTTCCGCCGCGCTCATCCTCTTGCAAACGCGCCTCATTCGAGTCGCGCCGTGCAACCGCGCTTGGCCTCGCTCGTTGGGCGAGTCGCGAAAGGAAGTCTGCCATGTCGACGGTTCAGGCCGAACAATGGAAACCTTATGAGCGGGGCTATCACGCCGTTTATCGCGAGCATGAGGTCAATCACTGCCCGGGCTGCGGCCGCACCCACTGGATCATCGGGCGAGTGTCGGCCGAATGTGCCTTTTGCACGACCGCTTTGCCCCTCGCCGAGGCGAGCATGCGCTCACACAATGGGCCGGTCGTGATCCAGCACAAGAATCGCGACGCCCACGCCTGGGCTGCTTAAGGCCCGCGCCTTCTAGGGCTTCGGCTCGATCTTCCGAATGGGGACCGGAACGGCGCACAGGTCCGCGCCCGGCGAAGGAACGCCGTAGTCGGCGCGATGCGACGCCAGCTTCACATAATCGGCGAAGGCGGGCGAGGTGGTGCGCAGATACTCGAACCGCGGACGGTCTGTCGCCGGCATGTCCGAGGCAATGCGGACCGTGGTGATCGGGATCGGCGGCTGGTCCTTGGCGTAAACGCCCATCTCTGCCGTCCCTCGCGGCAGCGCGGACAAATTCTCCATGCCCGAGATCACCCGACCGACCAGCGCGTAATTGCGGTCGAGGCGGCGCGCAGTGGCGCCGATGACGGCGAAGAGCTCGCTGCCGTTCCCGGTATCGGGGGCCGCATCCCGCGCGACTCCGACCGCGCCATAGCAATAGGTCGCATTGGCCTTGCCGCGGGGCTGGATCGCAACCGGCCAGCCATCGGTATAGGCCGCCATCGATGAATAAGGATCGGGCGAGCCCATCGGGACGCGCTTCAGTCCGGCAGCGCTGCGCTCATATTCTTCGGGCGGGCGGGCGACCGCGCTTGGGGGGAGCGGTGTGATCGTGTCGCCCTTGGCCGCATCCTCATTAAGCCCCCACTGCGTCACCCAATTGTCGACGACGCGATAGATGGTCGCCTTGGCCCAGTATCCGCTGCGCGCCATCGTTCGGACATTGGCGACGTGAACCGGGGCGAAAAGCGGCGCTAGCTGGATGACCACGCGCTTGCCGCCGGCGAGGTCCATCACCATCAGGTCTTCGGCGGGAATTTCGATCCAGTCGCTCGCCGGCGCCGCTTTCACGGCGTCTCCGGGTGAGCGCACCTTGGCTGGCGGCGGAGCCGCGGCAAGAGTCAGCAACGCGGTGGCAAGCAGCAGGCTACGCATATTCATTCCTCCCCAACGAGGCTGATCTAGCCGAGCAGAAGCCGCCCGGCTATCGCCCTGCCATGTACCTTGCCACTTTGATGCTGCTCGGATCGGGCGAGCTCGGCCGCGAATTCGCTATTGCCGCCAAGCGCCTCGGCTGCCGAATCGTGGCCTGCGACCGCTACGCGAATGCGCCCGCGATGCAGCTCGCCGATGAGTCGGAAGTCTTCCCGATGCTCGACGGCAAGGCGCTGCGAAAAGCGGTCGAAAAGCATAAGCCGGACGTCATCGTGCCCGAGATCGAGGCGATCGACACCGCGACCCTGGCCGCGCTCGAGAGCGAAGGCTGGCGCGTTGCCCCTTCCGCCAGGGCGGTCCAGCTGACCATGAACCGCGACGGCATCCGCGACTTCGCCGCGCGCGAGCTTGGCCTCAACACCTCCAATTATCGCTTCGCCGAAAGCCGCGAGGAGGCGATCGCCGCGGCGGCCGAGGTCGGCCTCCCCTGTGTAATCAAACCGGTCATGTCGAGCTCCGGCAAAGGCCAGAGCACGGCGGAGAATGAGGAAGAGGTCGGCAAGGCCTGGGACTATGCGGTCGAAAAGATGCGCGGCGACCGGCCTCGCATCATCGTCGAGGAGTTCATTCGCTTCGACAGCGAGATCACCTTGCTGACCGTCGCGACCAAGGACGGCGTCCACTTCTGCGCGCCGATCGGCCACCGGCAGGAGATCGGCGACTATCGCGAAAGCTGGCAGCCCGCGGGGATTCCGCGAGAAGCGCTGCAGTCGGCTCGCTTCCAGGCCCGCAAGATTGTCGAGGCCCTTGGCGGCCACGGCATTTTCGGGGTCGAGTTCTTCGTTTCGGGCGACCAGGCGATCTTCTCCGAGCTTTCGCCCCGTCCCCACGATACCGGCATGGTCACCCTGATCTCGCAATTCCCGAACGAGTTCGAGCTTCACCTGCGGGCCATTCTCGGCCTCCCCATTCCCGGCATCGAGCTTGTCGGCCCCTCCGCCTCGGCGGTCATCCTCGCCGATCGCGAAAGCGAGCGATTCTCCTTCGAAGGCCTGGCCGAGGCGTTGGCGCTCGGCGCCCCCGCGAGCCCGGTAGACGTCCGCATCTTCGCCAAGCCCGCGACGCTCGTGAACCGGCGCATGGGGGTCGCGCTCGCCCGCGGCGAAACCACCGATGACGCAATCGAGCGCGCCAAGGCCGCAGCCCAGCGGGTGCGCATTCGTTATGAAGGCGGGAAAGGAGCCAAATGATGACCAGGAAGCTTGCAGCCGCGCTGCTTGCCGGCCTCGCCCTTGCGAGCTGCGGCGAGCCCCAGCAACAGCAAACCCGGCCGATCAAGGTCCGCAGCGCCGAGCAGAACCAGCTTCACGATCTCGACGCGCTGAACCTCGCCATCGCGCTGAAGCGCGCGATCTACGACGCCGGCTACACCTGCAAGCGGATCACCGACGCCGGATTCGTGGGCGAATGGAAGAATCTCGACATGTGGACGGCGCATTGCGTCTATCCGAGCGGCGCCGCCGTCGACTGGGCAATTTTCGCCGGCCCGGACGGAAGCGCCCAGGTCAGGGACTGCAAGGATGTTCCCGGGAGCGGCCTTCCGGCCTGCAAGATCGCGAAGCGGCCCAAGGGCGACTTCAACAAGATCGAAAGCTGAGCCTTAGCCGGCCTGGCCTGGGTTGCACTGGCGGGTTTCGCGATACTCGCCCGCCGCGGTCTTTTCCTTCACCGTGACGCAATTGCCCTGGCGCACTTCTTCGCGCCAGCTGCCGTCCGGATTCGTGACCCGGTTCGATTTCGGAACCCGCTTGCCGTCCCTGATCTCGTAGTTCCAGCCGCGGGGGGTCTGCTGCGCCTGCGCGAAAGCCGACGGCGCATAGCCAGCCGTCGCGGCAAGAGCGAAAGCGCTCAGCACCAGCGTTCGAGTGGCGGTCTTGGTCATTGCACGACTCCTCATCCCTTACGTCTACCATCCGACAGATTAATCCGCCCTGACGGCGAATCGAGCTTCGGGTACGACGAAAGGCTCACCTGCAAAGGTGGCTCGGATTGCAGCTTTTGCAAGAGGGCCGAAGCCCGGGGCTTAGCCCTGGCGAGTTCGGAAGCCCAAGCTCCCCCGGAGCTTAGCCTTGCCTCGCTTTGAAGCGGCGGTTCGTCTTGTTGATGACGTAGGTGCGGCCGCGACGACGGATGACTCGGCAGTCCCGGTGGCGCGATTTCAGCGACTTTAGCGAATTGCGAATCTTCATGGCCGGGCGCCTGCTCGTGTCTCGTGGATAAATTGTCGAAAAGGTCCTCTAAAAGGACCGGCGGCCCACCTAGTCAGCAGGCTCTGCCAAGTCAAGCTTTGCCGCCGATCCGGTCCGGTTCCGGCCCCTCGTTTCGGAACCGCAGCGGTTGCGTGGGGGTTTTCCTGCTGCCGAGAGGCGGAGCGAAGGGGCGGTTTTGTCAGGAGGCCCTTTAAATGAACAGGCTCTTGCTTGCATCACTTGCCGCGAGCGCGGCGGCCCTTGCCGGCTGCGCCACCGTGCCACCGGCGACGGTCGCTGCCGCGAATGTCTGCGGCAACTACGGCTATGTCGACGTCAATAATGACGGTTTCATCAGCGGCGACGAATGGAACACCTTCCGCACCCGCAGCTATGGCGATTGGGACATCAACCATGATGGCCGGATCAGCCAGACCGAGTTCGAAAGCTGCTATCGTGCCGGCGGCTTCTACCGGTCCGCATATTACAATCCCAATTACTGGAGTAATTACTGGATCGGGTTCGACGCCAACGGCGACGGCTATCTGACACCGGACGAATATTGGTCGACATCGACCTGGGCGCGGATCGACCGCAACAACAACGGGCGGATCGATTCCAACGAATGGGTGTGGTGGCCATAAGGCTCACTGATCGGAGGCCCGGCCGAGTGCCGGGCCTTCGCTAGCCCGCGAGCTTGCGCTCCCACGCCAGCGCATCGCCGACGATCCGGTCGATATCGGCATAGGCCGGGCGCCAGTCGAGCGTCTCCAGCATGCGCTTGTTGCTCGCCACCAGCTGCGGCGGGTCGCCGGCGCGGCGGCCTTCCATGACGCGGGTGATCGGCCGGTTGGTCAGCCGGTCCAGCGCGCTCAGCACTTCCAGCACCGACAAGCCTTTGCCGTAACCGCAATTGATGACGAGGTTCTGGCCCGGGTGGGCAAGCAGCCATTCCAGCGCCGCGACGTGCACCGCCGCGAGGTCGCTGACGTGGATATAGTCGCGGATGCAGGTGCCGTCGGGCGTATCGTAGTCGGTGCCGTAAACGGCCATCTTGTCGCGCTTGCCGACGGCGACTTCGACCGCGACCTTGATGAGGTGGGTCGAGCCCTTGCCGATCTGGCCCGATCGGCCCTGGGGGTCGGCCCCGGCGACGTTGAAGTAACGAAGCGCACCGTAGCTCAGAAGTCCCGCCGCCGAGGCATCCGCGAGCATCCGCTCGGTCATCAGCTTTGACCAGCCGTAAGGGTTGATCGGCAGCTTGGGATCGTCCTCGTCGATCGGCACCCGGTCGGGCGCGCCATAGGTGGCGGCGGTCGACGAAAAGAGGATCGGGCTGATGCCCGCCGCCACCGCCGCGCTGACCAGGCTGTGCGTCGCAATCGTGTTGTTGCGATAATAATCGAGCGGTCTTTCGACCGATTCCGGGACCACGATGGATCCCGCGAAATGCATGATCGCGCCGATCTTCTGCTCGGCGAAGATGCGCTCGACCAGCGCGCGGTCCGCGATGTCGCCCTCGTAAAAGGCCACGCCCTCGGGCACGACTGCGCGCGTGCCGTTGGAGAGGTTGTCGATGACGGCGACAGGCCAGCCGGCGTCCTGCAGGGCGAGGACCGCGTGGCTTCCGATATAGCCGGCGCCGCCGGTGACGAGGACTGGGACTTTACTCATGCGCCGCCGCTAGCGGACTGCTGCATCGCCTGCAAAGGCCATGAGCTTGCGAGCACAACGAATTCGGCTATCACGCCGCCGACCCCGACACCAAGCCGAGTGAATTTCATGCCAATCACGATTTCGAGCTCCTTCGACGCCGGCAATATCCGCGTCATCTCGCAGGACGGCGACAGCGCCGAGCTGGAGATCGTCAAGGACCACATGAGCGACTTCTACCAATGGTTCTATTTCCGCGTGGCGGGGACTGCGGGCGAAGACGTGACCCTGCGCATCACCAACTGCGCCGGCTCCGCCTACCCGAACGGCTGGCCCGACTACAAAGGCGTGATGAGCTTCGACCGCGAAGAGTGGTTCCGCATCGAAGACACGACCTTCGCCGACGGGGTCCTGACGATGAGCTTCACGATGCCCACCGACATCGTGTGGGCGGCTTATTTCGCGCCTTATTCGATGGAACGTCATCACGACCTGGTGACTCAGACGGCTGCGATCGATGGAGTCGAATATCGCTCGCTCGGCAAATCCCTCGACGGGCAGGACATCGACTGCCTGACGATCGGCGAAGGGCCGCTCAATGTGTGGCTCTACGCCCGCCAGCACCCGGGTGAGAGCATGGCCGAATGGTGGATGGAGGGCGCGCTCGAGAAGCTGACCGACGAGGACGATCCGGTCGCCCGCGTGCTTCGCGCCGAATGCACCTTCCGCGTCGTTCCCAACATGAATCCCGACGGATCGCGCCGCGGCCACCTCCGCACCAACGCGGTCGGCACCAATCTCAACCGGGAATGGCACGCGCCTTCCGCCGAGAAGAGTCCCGAAGTCCTCTGCGTCCGCAACGCGATGGACGAAACCGGCGTCGATTTCGCGATGGACGTCCACGGCGACGAAGCGATCCCCGCCAACTTCCTCGCCGGCTTCGAAGGCATCCCCTCGCTGACCGACCGGCAGACCAGGCTGTTCGCGCAGTTCAGCGAAATCCTGGAGCGGCTCTCGCCAGATTTCCAGCGCGAGCAGGGCTATGAAATCCCCGCGCCGGGCCAGGCCAACATGTCGATGTCCACGACCCAGCTCGCCGAGCGCTACGGCTGCGTTTCGATGACTCTGGAAATGCCGTTCAAGGACAATGTCGCCCTGCCCGATCCGGTCTACGGCTGGTCGCCGCAGCGTTCGAAGTTCCTGGCCTATTCCTGCCTCGACGCGCTCCATGCGCTGCTTCCGGAGCTTGGCCGCGTCAGTCGGCAACGGCTCGAAGCAAGGCGCGAAAAAGTCCCCGCCTGATGCCGACGCTGGTGCTCCTGCGGCACGGCCAGTCGCAGTGGAACCTGGAAAACCGCTTCACCGGCTGGTGGGACGTCGACCTGACGCCGACCGGCGTCGATGAAGCGCGCGCCGCGGGGCGGTTGCTGAAGGAGCGCGGGTTCGACTTCGATTGCTGCTTCACCAGCGTCCTGACCCGCGCCATCCGAACACTCCACCTCGCGCTCCACGAGATGGACCGACTGTGGCTGCCGGTGACCAAGGATTATCGCTTGAACGAGCGCCATTATGGCGGGCTCACCGGCCTCAACAAGCTGGAGATGACCGACAAGGTCGGCGAGGAGCAGGTCAAGATCTGGCGCCGCTCGTTCGACATTCCGCCACCGGCGCTCGATCCGAGCAGTCCCTATAACGTGAGCGGCGACCGCCGCTACGCGGGCGTCGTCGTGCCGGCGAGCGAAAGCCTGAAGGATACGATCGCCCGCGCCGTTCCTTATTATGAGGCCGAAATTGCGCCGGCGCTGAAAGCGGGCAGGCGCGTGCTCGTCGCCGCCCACGGCAATTCACTGCGCGGCATCATCAAATATCTGTCCGACATTGGCGATGATGACATCGTCGGGCTGGAAATTCCGACCGGAAAGCCGATCGTCTACGAACTGAACGACGACCTTGGCGTCGAGCGCCGCTTCGACCTCGTTTAGGCGGCCGCCTTGCGGCGGTACATTTCCTCGTCGGCGCGGGCGATCACCGCTTCCGCCGTATCCTCGGCACCGATGACGCTAACCCCGATCGCAACACTCAAGGGCAGCGCATCGCCTTCGTAGACGAGGTCGGTGCCACTGATCAGATCGGTCAGCCGCTTGGCCGTTTCATGAGCGCGCTCGTCATCGCTGTTTTCGAGCAGGATACCGAACTCGTCGCCGCCGATCCGCGCCACCACATCGCTTCGCCGCGAGCCGTTGCTCAGCAGGTCGGCGACCTGGATCAGCGCTTCGTCCCCGGCGCCGTGGCCGAAGGTGTCGTTGATCATCTTCAGGCCGTCGAGGTCGACGAACAGCATCGCGGCCGTATCGCCGTAACGGCCGACACGCGCGATCAGCCGCTCGAGCTCACGCATGAAGCCGCGGCGATTGGGAAGGTTGATAAGGCTGTCCTGGTGCGCCAGCCGATCGAGCTGCTCGACCCGCTCCTGGAGTTGGGCGACCTTGTCCCGGAGCCGGTCGATCTCCTCGACCAGCCCGTCAACGTCCGGACCATCCGTCAATTCGTCAGACATTTGCCCCCGAGCCCCTGCTCTCGTCTGCGGCACTGGCCATAACTCGAATCCAAACGCTTGAAAATACAGGCTCTTGCCCGTGAACGAGACGCTTCAGCAATAACCTTAAGCAACCCAATGATTGCCTAGCCAAAATCCGCCCCCTAAACGAGCGCGCTTCGGGCACTGGTTCAAGGCGGGACAATGACCAAGCCGCTGGTCGGCATCATTATGGGGAGCCGCTCCGACTGGGCGACGATGCGCCACGCCGCCGAAACGCTCGATGAACTGGGCGTGCCCCATGAAACGCGGGTCGTTTCCGCGCACCGCACGCCCAAGCGTCTCTACGACTATGCGCATTCGGCAAAAGAGCGCGGGCTCCGCCTGGTCATCGCCGGCGCCGGGGGTGCCGCGCATCTGCCCGGGATGACGGCGTCCATGACGTCGCTGCCCGTGCTTGGCGTGCCGATCGAGACCCAGGCACTGAAGGGCATGGATAGCCTGCTATCGATCGTGCAGATGCCCGCCGGCATCCCCGTCGGCACGCTGGCGATCGGCAAGGCCGGAGCAATCAACGCGGCCTTGCTCGCCGCGGCAATGCTTGCCCCAGGCGACGAGGCGCTGGCCAAAAGGCTCGAAAGCTGGCGCGAAAAGCAGACCGGATCGGTGGCCGAAGCGCCCGAATGACGATTTCACCAGGCGCAGTGATCGGCATCATCGGCGGCGGCCAGTTGGGGCGCATGCTGGCCATGGCCGCCGCCCAGCTCGGCTACAAATGCCACATCTTCGATCCTCATGAATCCCCGCCGGCGGCCGACGTGGCGGCGCGTTTCACCCGCGCCGACTTCAGCAACACGAACGCGCTCCAGGCGTTCGGCGAGGCGGTGGATGTCGCCACCTATGAGTTCGAAAACCTGCCGGTCGGCCCACTCGAAGTACTTGGCGCCAAGCTCAATCCGGGCACGCGCTCGCTCGCGGCCGCGCAGGACCGGGCGGCGGAAAAGCGGTTCGTCGAGGGTTGCGGCGCTCGGGTCGCCGCCTGGCGCACGGTCGCTTCGCTAGCGGACGTCGACGCTGCAGTCGCCGAACTGGGCACGCCCGTCGTCCTGAAGACCCGCCGCTACGGCTATGACGGCAAGGGCCAGGCCTGGATTCGCGAGGCTGCTGAAGCCAGCGCCGCCTGGGAGGCGATCGGCGCGGAGCCGGCAATCGCCGAATCCGGCGTCGACTTCAGCGCCGAATTCTCGGTCATCATCGCGCGCTGGGCCGATGGCCGCCACGCGTTCTGGGACTCAGCCGAGAACGAGCACCGCGAAGGCATCCTTCGCCGCTCGACCGTGCCCTCTAGCGACATCGTGGCGGGCCAGGTCGAGGAAGCGCGCAAGGCCGCGCTCAGCATCGCGGAGGCGCTCGGCCATGTCGGCGTGCTGACCGTCGAATTCTTCGCTAGCGCGTCCGGACCGCTGGTCAATGAGATTGCCCCGCGCGTCCACAACAGCGGGCACTGGACCATAGAGGGCGCCGTCACGTCGCAATTCGAGCAGCATATCCGGGCCATCTGCGGCGTGGCGCCGGGCGATACCGCGCTCGTCGGCGGCGGCGCGGTGATGGACAATCTCATCGGCGACGACGTGAACCGCTGGCCCGATCTGGTCGCTGAGAGCGGCCTGCACGTGCATATCTACGGCAAGGGCGAATCCCGGCCCGGGCGGAAGATGGGGCACGTCACCCGAGTCACCTGAGCCTTAGCTCGTCGGGGGCGGCCCGACGTGGATCTCGATCGGTTTCGCTGCGGCCGCATCGGTGGCGAAGAAGGTCAGGCTGAACAGGACCAGGCCGTCCTCGTCGGTCACCGACATCTGCCACTCGCCGCCTAGCCAGAATTCATCGACGCTCTGGCTGATCATTGCGCAGGCGGTGCGCACCGCGACCCGCCGCGCCTCTTCGAGGCTTGGCAGGTCGAAGCCTTCGCGCTCGGACAGAAGCTGCCCCGGCAATTGGAAATAATAGTTCGGCACGTTCGCCTTCTGTCGGCCAACCGACTCAAGGTGGCCCGACTAGGCGAAGCGCGCCGACTGCACAATCACCCGCTTTAAGGCGCCTGAATCACCTCGATCGGCATGCCGAGCTTGTCGAGCTGCGGCCGGACCTGCTTGGCGTCACCGACAACGACAAACACCAGGGCGTTGGGATCGACCATCCTGGCCAGCGCCTGGTCCACCCCGCCGGTGGTCAGCGCATTGTAGCGTCCCGCCACCAGCTCGTAATAATTGTCGGGACGGCCATAGAGCGCGTTCGTCATCATCCCGCTCAGCACTGCGTCGCTGGTTTCGAACTGGCCGGGGAGCTCGCCGGTCGCGGCCGCCACCGACAGCTTCAGCTCCTCGGGCGTGACCTTCTTCGATCCCAGCAGGTCGCGAGTGATGGTCATCAGCTCGGCGATCGAATCGCCGGCCCTGTCGGCCTGGACCGACGCCGCGATCAGATAGGGCGCGGCATTTTCTCGGAGCACGAGCTGGCTGAAGGGCGAATAGGCCCAGCCCTTGGATTCGCGCAGGTCGAGGAAGATGCGCGAGAAGGTCCCGCTGCCGAGCACATCGCTGCCAGCCAGCGTGGCGGTGATGTCCGAGCGCGGATCGACCGGAGTCGTCTGCCCGGCATAGATTACCGATTGCGGCGAATCCGGCCGGTCGACGAGCAGGATCTTCGGCGCCGTCGGCCGCGGGGCGGCCGTGCCGAACGCCTTGCGGCCCGGCGCAACCGCCGGGGCACGCCAGTCGCCGAACGCCTGCGTCAGCAGCGCCTGGACTTCGGCCAGCGGGCGGTCGGAAACCACGAAGAACTCGGCCTTGTCGGGGCGAAGCCACTGCTGCTGGAAAGCAACCAGGTCGTCGCGGGTGAAGCGCTTGATCGCGGCTTCGTCGCCAAGCGCGGTCGTCCCGTACGGGTGCGATGCACCAAAGACCTGGGCCATGAAGGCGCGCTGCGCCATGGCGTTGGGGTTGGTCCGCGCCTGCTGGACCGCAGTCACCAGCTGGGTGCGGACGCGCTCCACCTCGGCGGGTGCGAAGGCCGGGTTGCGGACGAGGTCGGCCATCAGCGCCAGGCTCGGCGCAAGGTTGGCGCTCAGCGCCGACAGCGTCACTGACGTGCGGTCGGCCGAACCGCCTGGCTCGAGGATCGCGCCGAGCCGCTCTTTCTCTTCCGCGATCTGCTGCGAGCTGCGCGTCGGCGTGCCCTCGTCGAGCAGGCTGACGACCATGTTCTCGAGGCCGCGCCCGTTGGCCGCGTCGGCGGCGTAACCGGCGTCGAAGGTCAGTGCGACCTGCGTCAGCGGGGCGGCGGTGCGCTGCGCGTAGGCAAGCTTGATGCCATTTGGCAAAGTGACGTGGGTGACGTCGGGGAAATCGAGCGGAACCGAGGCTCCCGCCGGCGGCACGTCGCGCTTGACCGACTTGACCTTGATGTCCGGCCCGGCCTTTGCCGGAATCGGCTTGCTCTCGACATACGGCGGGCGCTCACCCGGCTCCAGCGTGATCTTTAGCGGCGGCCTTTTGCCGACCCATTGCTGCATGGCCGCGCGCGCCTGCGCCGGCGTGACGCTGGCGTAGCTTTCGAGCCGCTTCTTATAAAAGTCGCTGTCGCCGTTGTAGAGCAGGCCTTCCGCAATGGCCGAGTTCTGGCTGGCGACGCGTTCGATGCGGCGCACCTGGCTAGCGACATATTGCATGCTGGCGCGCTGCAGCTCGTCCGCGGTCGGGCCCTTGGCGATATAGTCGGCAATCACTTCGTCGAGCCGCTTTTCAACGAGCTTCGGGTCGACGCCGGGCTTCACCGTCGCATTGATTTCCATAAAGCCGACACGGTGGAAGGGCTGCATGTCGGCCGAGACCGCGGTCGCGATCTTCTCCTCGCGGACCAGGATCTGGTCGAGCCGGGAGCTGGCGAGACCGCCGAGCACCGAAGCGCCGAGGTCGAGCGCCGCAAGCTGCGGCGACTGCACCCCGGGGACGGCCCAGAAGCGCTTGATCTCGACCGTCGGGATGCGGTCCTTCATGACGATCGACTTTGGCGCTTTTAGCGTCGGCACCGTCGCTTGCGCCGGACGATTGACCGGGCCGCGAGGGATCGCGCCGAAATATTTCTCCATCAGCACCTTGGCTTCATCGACGGTGATGTCGCCCGACAGCGCAACGATGGCGTTGTTCGGACCATATTTGTCGATGAACCAGCCTTTGACCGTGGCCAGGCTGGCTTTGTCGAGGTCGGCCATCGAGCCGATCGTCGAGTGATAATAAGGATGGCCCTTGGGGAAAAGATTCTCGAGCTGGGCATATTCGACGAGCCCGCCCGGCTGGTTGTCGCCTTCGCGCTTCTCGTTCTGGACGACGCCGCGCTGCGTATCGAGCCTCTTCTGGTCGATCGCTCCAAGGAGGTAGCCCATGCGATCCGATTCCATGAACAGCGCGCGCTCCAGGCTCGGCTTGGGCACCGTCTCGAAATAGTTGGTGCGGTCGAACCAGGTGGTCCCGTTCCAGTCGGTCGCGCCGATGTTCTGAAGGAAGGGCATGATGCCTTCGCGGACATTGTCCGACCCGTAGAACATCAGATGCTCGAAGAGGTGCGCGAACCCGGTCTTGCCCGCCGGCTCGTCCTTGGAACCGACGTTGTACCACACGCCGAAGCCGACGACCGGCGCCTTGTGATCCTCGTGGACCAGCACCGTCAGGCCGTTCTTCAGCTTGAAGCTGCTGTGATCGAGCTTGACTTCCTTGACCAGCGCGGAGACCGGCGCGGATTGGACGGGCTGCGCCGCAGCCGCCAGCGACGGCGGCGTCAGGACTGTTGCGGCGGCAAGCAAGGCGAAGGTGCGGTAACGGCGCATGAGCTTGGTATTCCCCGGTAATTTGTTGAGATCCGGACCAGCTTAACCGCGCTTGGCCAAGGCGCAACGCCTCTTGCCCGAGCGCACGGGATTTTCGACCAACGACGTGAGCCGCACCTCCCTGACATCCGCCCGGGGGCGCGGAACGAGGCCCATCTTCCGCTCGTTACCGCAAGCCGTTCCTGGCCGTCCGTTTCGATTACCGCAGGAGAATGCGTAATGAAGGCCCTGACGATCGTGCTTGCCGGCGCTGCTTTGTGCCTCGGCGCCTGCCGCAATAACGACATCGGCAACAATACCGCGGTCGACGACGTCGCGCTCAACGATGCGGCGCTGAACGATGTTGCGGTCAACGACGGCGCTGCCGCGCCGGCTACGACCAATGGCCAGGCCTTCGTCAATGCGGCCGCTGCCAGTGACCGGTTCGAGATCGAAAGCTCGCGCCTCGCCGCGACCAAGGCCCAATCCTCAGCGGTGAAGAAGTTCGCCGAACAGATGATTAGCGTCCACAGCCAGAGCACCGCCAAGCTGAAGTCGGTGCTTGCCGGCGTCACTCCGACGATCGCGCCCGACGACACGCCCAATGCCGAGCAGCAGTCCGCGCTGACCTCGCTCCAGGCGGTGACGGGAATGGACTTCGACAGCGCCTATTCGTCGGCTCAGGTCGATGCTCACCAGAAGACGCTGGACACGCTCAACGCCTATGCGGCGAACGGCGACAATCCCAAGCTCCAGGCCTTTGCCAGGGAGATGATCCCGATCGTCAGCGGCCACCTAAACATGGCCAAGGCACTTCAGTAACGCGTTTGTGGGGAGGCCGGCCGCGCCGCGGCCGGCGAACCGCCTAGCGCAGCGCCGCGAGGCGCATCTGGCTGCCTTGGTCGAGGTAGCTGATCATGATCGGCACCGGCTTGGGCAGAAGGACATGTTCTTCGGGCCGTGAGCCGGGCGGCGGGTCCCTGCCGAGCAGCCATTCCGCCAGCTTCGGCGCATCCTCGAGCCGGACGCAGCCGTGGCTGATGTTGCGGGCGTCGAGCGCGAACAGCTCCTTCTTCGGCGTGTCGTGCAGATAGATGCCGTCGCCATTGGGCAGGTCGAACTTGAAAAAGCCGAGGCTGTTTGCTGGCCCGGGCAATTGGCGCACCAGGATCTTCGTCCTGCCGGCCGCTACGGCTTCCCAGTCGATGGTTTCGGGTGGGATGATTTCGGCGTCGGGCGCCCATTTCGACACGACCTGGTAGCCGCGGTCGTTGAGATAGGACATGCCCTGCTTCAGCACGTTGGCCGCAATCAGGCTTCGCGTCAGCTCTTCGGACACGTGCCAGTATGGGTTCAGCGTCTCATAATTGATCACGCTCTTCAGCTCCGGCGTCGGGCTGTCCGGCTTACCGACAATGACCTTCATCGAATCCAGGATCCGGCCGTCCTCGAACATGTACAAGCGCGCGGAAGCGGCATCGACGAGGATGTAGCGGCCGCGCAGCGGGATTTGCGCATTGGGCAGCGAGTTTACGTAAAGCTGGGGAGCAATGGTGCCCGCGATCGGCCCAAGCGCCGGAAGGAAGCGGACCAGGCCCAGACCTGTCACGCCCAGCGCAGCGAACGCCGCGCCCGCGATAATGAATCTCCGCCGATGTGAAGTGACAGCTGTCATCAGTTTTTGCCCCCCGGTACTTATACCGGAAAACCGCGACTTGAGCGAATCGATGCTTATGGCGGCGCCGCGCGCACCCGCCTTGCCTACCTGCCAGCCTCAGCGCGGGATCGGAATTCCGCCCAGAATGCCGCCGAGCCCCGGACGCCGGCGCTGCTGTTGCGGCGGCTGGCCTTGCGGCTGGCGCTGGGGGGCGTCGCCCATCATCCCGGCCAGGCCGCGCATTACCGATGCCGTCGACTTGTAGCGGACCTTGGTGACCCACTTCGGCGCCTTCGGGGCCTCGGCGAAATTCTCCTCAGGCCCATAGCCGATCATCGTCACCATGCCGAAGGGCGATGCGGCCGCGACTTCGGCCGGAAGCACGCATTGGGTGGTGCTCGGCGGGAGGACCACCCCGTCACTCACCAGGCGCCGGACCTCGCTCGGGGCGAGATAGTCCATGGCCGCCATGCTGGCGCGATTGGCCGAGCTCCACATGATGACGTCGCCGGCCTGGTTGCTGCCGAACATCGCCAGCGCATAGCCGGTCGCCTGCGGCGCCGCCTGCCACATCAGGCGCGTCGCCCCCGACGGCAGGTTTCCGGCTTCGCGAAGGCCAAGCGCGGGCATGAAGTCCTGGCTCGCGGCCAGGCTGAAATCGATCGGTGGTGCATAATTGGCCTGCACCTTGTGCGCTCCGGCAAGGGAGCCGGTTGTGGGCACGGGCCTGCTGTCGCGTTCGTTGGGCCACTTGCCGAAACCGGCGGCGCTATGCGGGCCGGAGACGACCTTGGCCATGCTGGCCATGGCCGCCATGCCCGGCGGCATCTGCCCTGCCGCCACCTTGGCGAAGTCGATCACGGTCGGCTGGCCGGCGCTGACATGCTCGCCGCAACCCCAATAGATGAGCATCCGCCCCTTGGGCCGCTGGAACTCGCGCGGCATCTCGGTCGGGACCCGCTCCTCGCGCACGACCTGCGGGGTCAAGAGCGGCAGGCTAGCGCCCATCTGCAGCCCGGCCGGGATCAGGTGATCGGCCTGTGGCGCTGCCGCCGGCTTGGTGCGTGATGCAAGGCGAAGGTCGAGCGTGTGGGCGACCGAGCCGCCGCCGCCGTTCATCATCGCCATCACCTGGCCCATGTCCGGCCGGCCGCCGCCGGCCATCGGCGCACCCATGCCGCTCTGCGTCGCGACATCCATCCAATAGCTGGCGATCGGCGGCGGCGCGGCCTGCTTGGCCGGCGCTGCCCCAATCACTGCGGCTGCCGCCGCGCACAACATCAATCGCTTCATCGATTGCCCCCTTTCGATGAGCCTTTATAGCGCCGGCTTAAATGACGGACATCAGCAAAATTCGAAACTTCTCGATCATCGCGCACATCGACCACGGCAAGTCGACCCTGGCCGACCGACTGATCCAGGCGACGGGCGGACTGACCGACCGCGAAATGAGCGGCAACCAGCAAGTGCTCGACAATATGGATATCGAGCGCGAGCGCGGAATCACGATCAAGGCGCAGACGGTGCGGCTCCACTGGCCAAAGGATGGGGTCACCTATGAGCTCAACCTGATGGACACGCCCGGCCACGTCGATTTTGCGTATGAAGTCTCGCGGTCGTTAGCGGCCTGCGAGGGCGCGCTGCTGGTCGTGGATGCCGCGCAGGGCGTCGAAGCGCAGACGCTGGCCAATGTCTACCAGTCGATCGAGCACGACCATGAGATCGTCCCGGTCATCAACAAGATCGACCTGCCCGCGGCCGACCCCGAAGGCGTCCGCCAGGAAATCGAGGAGATCATCGGCCTCGACGCCAGCGGCGCCGTCCTCGCCAGCGCCAAGACGGGCCTCGGCATCACCGAAGTGCTGGACGCGATCGTCGAGAAAATTCCGCCCCCCACGGGCGACTTGGCTGCGCCGCTGAAGGCAATGCTGGTCGACAGCTGGTACGACCCCTATCTCGGCGTCGTCATCCTCGTCCGCGTCATCGATGGCTGCCTGAAAAAGGGCGCGCAGGTGAAGTTCATGCAGGCCGGGACGACGCACCTCATCGACCGCGTCGGCTGCTTCCGCCCCAAGATCGAGCAATTGCAGGAGCTGGGGCCGGGCGAGATCGGCTTCATCACCGCGCAGATCAAGGAAGTCGCGGAGACGCGCGTCGGCGACACCATCACCGACGCCAAGCGCCCGACGGGCGCGCCGCTGCCCGGCTTCAAGACCGTCCAGCCGGTCGTCTTCTGCGGCCTGTTCCCGGTCGACGCGGCCGACTTCGAGAAGCTCCGCGACAGCCTCTACAAGCTCCGCCTCAACGACGCCTCGTTCAGCTTCGAGACCGAAAGCAGCGCCGCATTGGGCTTCGGCTTCCGCTGCGGCTTCCTCGGGCTCCTCCACCTCGAGATCATCCAGGAGCGGCTGACCCGCGAATATGACCTCGACCTCATCACCACCGCGCCGAGCGTCGTCTACAAGATGCACCTCAGCCGGACCAAGAAAGACAATCCTTCGACAGGCTCAGGACGGTCGGATGGCGGGGCCGCCGAAGATGGCGGCAGGATACTTGAACTGCACAACCCGGCCGACATGCCCGACCCCAACCGAATCGAGACGATCGACGAGCCGTGGATCCGGGCGACGATCTACACGCCCGACGAATATGTCGGCGCCATCCTCAAGCTGTGCCAGGACCGCCGCGGCATCCAGAAGGGCCTGACCTATGTCGGCACCGGCGCCCACAGCCGAGCCCAGCTGACCTACGAGCTGCCGTTGAACGAAGTGGTGTTCGACTTTTACGACCGCTTGAAATCGATCAGCCGCGGCTATGCCTCATTCGACTATGAGCAGCTCGGCCACCGCGAGGGCGACCTCGTCAAGATGAGCATCCTGGTCAACGAAGAGCCGGTCGACGCGCTCAGCATGATCACCCACCGCGCCACCGCCGAAGCGCGCGGGCGCGGCATGTGCGAACGGTTGAAGGAGCTGATCCCGCGCCATCTGTTCAAGATCCCGATCCAGGCCGCGATCGGCGGCAAGGTCATCGCCCGCGAGACGATCAGCGCGATGCGCAAGGACGTCACCGCCAAATGCTATGGCGGCGATGCGACCCGCAAGCGCAAGCTGCTGGAGAAGCAGAAGAAGGGCAAGGCGAAGATGCGCGAGTATGGCAATGTGTCGATCCCGCAGGAGGCGTTCATTGCCGCTTTAAGAATGGGCGACGAAAGCTAGCGCTTCCGTCCGCCCATTTCCCGCGTGACGGACAGCTGCATTGTTGGAAGTTCCTGATCTGTGTTAGTCTATGCTTGCTCGGAGTCGCTGAGGATGCGGCCATGCGAGCACTTGCTGTTTTTTTGACACTGATTTTGCTTGGCGCTGCAGCCTATGCCGCTGAGACGATCACCTACACCTATGACGCCCGCGGCCGCTTGAAGCAGGTCGCGCACATCGGCACGGTCAACAACAACGTTGTCACCACCTACACGCTCGACAAGGCCGACAACCGAACCAACAAGACGACCACCGGATCGCCCAATCCCCCACCGCCCTAAAACGGACCGCCACACAACACGCTCACCGGGGGGATAGAAGATGACGCGATTTTTTGGCACCGCCGCAGCTTGGGGGCTGCTTGCGACAACCGCGCTGACCGGCACTGCGCATGCGCAAGACTTCGTGCCCCCGGCCGCGCCGCCCATCCGCGAGACGATCGACGCTAATGGCGTCGATTTGGCGCGGGGCTCCATGTTGGGACGCACGCACAGCGTAAACATCGGCGGCCCTGGCGCGCTCGGCTTGCAGTGGTCGCGCACGGTCACGTCCGATACCGACTGGCGAGATTCAACCGCGATCTTCGTGTCGACGTCGGGTGCGACCGGAATTTACACTGTAAGCGTTGGCGGCAGTTCGGAAAGCTTTACGCTGTCGGGAAGCAACTATGTTTCCAACCAGAAAACAGGTTCAACCCTGACGCTGAGTGGGAGCACCTACGCCTACACCACGCGCGACGGAGCGGTTTATAAGCTCGATCCGTGGGAAAACGTCGTTAAGGAGCAGTATGGCGGGACGCACCGCGTTTCGACGATCACCTACCCGACCGGCGAGAAGCTAACGTTCAATTGGGAGGGCGTCGACGGAATCTGCATCATCACGCAGAAATTTCCGAATTGTGAGTTGCGTGCGACCGGCGTTCGCCTCGCGAGCGTGGAGGCGACCAACGGCTACAAACTCCAGTTCGAGTTCGAAGAGCCCGACCCGGCGCTGTCCGATAGTACCACCGGTTGGGCACAGATTGCCAAGGTGACCGCGCTCAACATGTCGGTCGATCCGGCGAGTCAGACCTGGCCCACCCTGCTCATTGACGAGGGCCGCGGAGTCCCCACCGCCGCGTTCACCGACAGCCTAAATCGGACGACGAACTACACGTTCACGTCTGGCCTGCTTAGCGGGATCAAGAGGCCCGGTGCGGCCAGCAACAGCACGACAGTCGCATGGTCGAGCGGAAAGGTGAATCAGGTCGTGAACGAAGGTGTGACGACCAATTACACCTATATCGACCTCAGCAATGTCCGCACGACGACGATCAACGATGCAATTTCGGGCGATCGTGTGGTCAAGACCGACCTCACGACGATGCTCGTCTCGTCCGACCAGGACGAAGCGGGCAAGATCACTTCGTACCTTTACGACACCAACGGACTCCTTACCAAGGTGACCGCCCCAGAGGGCAATTATGCATCCTTCGAATATGACACGCGCGGTAATCGCACCAAGTCGACGCTGACTCCCAAGGCGGGCTCGCCGCTGTCGCCGATCTTTACCCAAGCGAGCTATCCGGCAAGCGACGCGACGCAGAATTGGAAATGTGCCAGCGGGACGCCCGCAGTCACCTGCAACAAGCCGCTAACGACGACCGACGCCAAGGCGAACGTCACCAATTACGTCTGGGACACGACGACCGGCGCGCTGTCTAAGGTCACGCTGCCCGCGCCGGCCGCCGGCGGCGTGCGGCCCGAGACCCGCTACACTTAGGGCAGCATCTATGCGCAATATCGCGACGCGACCGGCACGTTGGTCAACTTCCCGACCCCCGTCATGCGGCTGACCGGCATCTCGCAATGCCAGACGACTGCAAGCTGCATCGGCCTCGCCGATGAGGCCAAGAGCGTCATCACCAACGGCACCGCCAATGCCCTTCCGGTCTCCGTCGCGAGCGGCAACGGCACGGGCACGCTGACGGCGACCACGGCCTTCACCTACGACGTCTTCGGCAACCGGCTGACGGTGGACGGCCCGTTAAGCGGGACCGCCGACACCACTCGCATCCGCTACGACCTCGACCGCCAGGTGGTGGGCGTCGTCGGCCCCGACCCCGACGGCGCGGGAACGCTCAAGAACCGGGCGCAGCGGCTGACCTACAATGCCGACGGCCAGGCGACCAAGGTCGAGATCGGCACGGTCAACAGTCAATCGGACCCCGACTGGGCCGCCTTCGCCCCTCTCGAGGCGGTCGACGTGGCCTATGATGCCAACGCTCGCCCAGTCACCCAGAAACTATCGAGCGGGGCGACCGCCTATGCGCTGACCCAGACCAGCTACGACAGCATCGGCCGGGTCGACTGCAGCGCGGTGCGGATGAACACAGCGATCTACGGCTCGCTCCCCGCCAGCGCCTGCACCTTGGGCACCGCCGGCAGCTTCGGCTCCGACCGCATCACCAAGCTGACCTACGACGCCGACAGCCGACCGACCAAGGCAACTGTCGCATACGCCACCGCCGATGCCGCCGACGAGCGCACGCTGACCTACAGCGACAATGGCCAGGTCACGACGCTAAAGGACGCCGAGAATAACCTCACCACGATCGAATATGACGGCGTCGATCGGGTTGCGAAAATCCGCTATCCCCTGCCGACCAAGGGCGCGAACGCGAGCAGCACGACCGACTACGAACAGCCGACCTATGACGCCAACGGCAATCTCACGGCCTTCCGCAACCGCGCCGCCCAGTCGATCGGCTTGACCTATGACAAGCTCAATCGGGTGACGCTGAAGGATTTGCCCGGCACCGAGCCCGACGTCAGCTACGTTTATGACAACCTGAACCGCCCGACCTCGGCGAGCCAGACTGGCAATGCGCTGAGCTTTGGCTGGGATGCCTTGAGCCGCAAGACCAGCGAGGGCGGGGCGCAGGGCACAACCACGTTCGGCTACGACCTTGCCGGGCGACGGACGAGCATCGTCTATCCGAGCACCACCGCGCTGACGATCAACTATGCCTATTTGGTCACCGGCGAGCTCGACACGATCAAGCAATCGACCACCTTGTTGGCCGATTATGGCTACGACAATCTTGGCAACCGCACCGGCGTGACGTTCAGCAACGGCGCGAGCCAGGTATTCTCCTACGACCCGGTCGGCAGGCTGAGCCAGCTCACCAATGATCTCAGCGGCACCACCAACGACCTGACGGCGACGTTCAGTTACAACCCAGCGAGCCAGATCGTCTCGACGGTGCGGACCGGCGACGCCTACGCCTGGACCGGGCATGGCAACGGCAGCACCGCTTACACCCAGAACGGCCTCAACCAGCAGGCCACGGTCGGCGGGGCGCCAGCGAACTGGGACAGCAAGGGCAACCTCACCACTGAGCCGCAGTCGGGCAAGACCTACGGCTATTCGTCCGAGAATTTGCTGACCTCGGCCAGCGGCGGGGTGACCTTGACCTACGACCCGGCGCTGCGCCTGTCGCAGACGGTCGGGGCGGCGACGACCAAGTTCCTCTACGACGGGGCGGACGCCATCGCGGAACATAACGGAACCGGCGCATTGCAGCGGCGGTTCGTGTTCGATCCCACCACCGGACAGCCCGTGCTGTGGTACGAGGGCACCGGCACCGCCGCCACCAACCGCCGCTACCTCGGCCAGGACGAGCGCGGGAGTGTGATCTCGGTCAGCGACAGCACCTCGGCGAGCCTCGGCCTCAACACCTACGACGAATATGGCAAGCCCGGCGCGTCGAACCTCGGCCGCTACCAATACACTGGCCAGAAGTGGATCGGCGAGGCCGGCCTCTACGATTACAAGGCGCGCGACTATTTGCCGCAGCTGGGCATCTTCGCGCAGAGCGATCCGGCGGGGTACGGCGACAGCGCGAACCTCTATGCCTATGTGCTCGGCGACCCGGTGAACCTGGTCGATCCGAGCGGGATGATCTGGATGGAGGGCGTCAACTGGCAAAGGCCATGCACCAATCCAGACACACCATTTGCGAGCTGCGGCGATTGGTACATCGCCGGCTACGAGCCGTTCTATTTCGAAAATCGGCTCGGCGGCATTGGCGGCGGGGGTAGAGGCGCTGGCGGAGCCGGAGGCGGCGGCGGCGGGCGTTCAGGAAAGACAACACCGTCAGTGCCGCCAAAGCCAAAATATTGTGAAAACCAACTCTATCAGACACTTGACAGCCTCGATCGGTTACTCGGTAAGGTGCAATGGGTCGCACTTGGAGGCGCCGCGTTGTCGAGGACCGAACAATATGCGGCCATGCGCGCAGCTGGCACGGCCAGTGCGTTGGACTTCTACGAGTTTGTTGCCGCTGGCCGTCTGGCGCTCAACGTGGGGAAGTCGTTTTTCGGAGACACGAACGGCGGGTTACAAGAGGTGGCATTCAGAGTCGTGGGTCGCTCAGCGGGAGCCGATCAGCTCGGTCAAATTATTGGCGGCCACGTGGGAGAGCTAATCACGAACTCGGTGGTAGGAAACCCATGCGGGTGACTCCGGGACAACGCCTGGCCCGCTTGGCGGCTTTGGGCCTAATCTGCAGCATCGCCGCTTGGGGAGTCCAGTTTCTGCCTGCGGACGATTATCAGCCCTCGCGGCCATTGTATGCGCTCGGCTGGCTGCTTGCATCGTCGATCGCATTTTGGATTGTCCGAAAGCGCGCAACCCCAATACGGGGTGCGAGTATCATGCTCGTCGTGATTTTCGCGATTGCGCTCTGCATTGCTCTATTGATGCGGTGAGAGTTAACGGCTCCACCGGCCACACCTTAAACGACCTAAACCAGCAGGTGACGATCGGCGGGGTCGCTGCGACCTGGGACAGCAAGGGCAACCTCACCACCGAGCCGCAGTCCGGCAAGACCTACGGCTATAGCTCCGAAAATCTGCTGACCTCGGCCACCGGCGGGGTGACGTTGAGCTACGACCCGGCGCTGCGCCTATCGCAGACCGCCGGCGCGGCGACCACAAAGTTCCTCTATGACGGGGATGACGCCATCGCGGAGTATAACGGAACCGGCGCGCTCCAACGCCGCTTTACTGTGCCAGGACCGCCGCGGCATCCAGAAGGGCCTGACCTATGTCGGCAGCGGCGCCCACCAGCGCGCCCAGCTGACCTACGAGCTGCCGCTCAATGAAGTGGTGTTCGACTTTTACGACCGGTTGAAATCGATCAGCCGCGGCTATGCCTCATTCGACTATGAGCAGCTCGGCCACCGCGAGGGCGACCTCGTCAAGATGAGCATCCTGGTCAACGAAGAGCCGGTCGACGCGCTCAGCATGATCACCCACCGCGCCACCGCCGAAGCGCGCGGGCGCGGCATGTGCGAACGGTTGAAGGAGCTGATCCCGCGCCATCTGTTCAAGATCCCGATCCAGGCCGCGATCGGCGGCAAGGTCATCGCCCGCGAGACGATCAGCGCGATGCGCAAGGACGTCACCGCCAAATGCTATGGCGGCGATGCGACCCGCAAGCGCAAGCTGCTGGAGAAGCAGAAGAAGGGCAAGGCGAAGATGCGCGAGTATGGCAATGTGTCGATACCGCAGGAGGCGTTCATTGCGGCGCTGAGGATGGGGGAAGAGTGACGCACCGAGCGTAAGGAGCGGCATCGGCACGATGCGCGACTTACGTCGAAGAGATGCGGAACTCCCGGCCGACCTGCGGCGAAGCCGACAGGATCGACGTCACGTCGGGTTTATCCCGCGTGACGGACCTTCTATTCGCCACGTGAGTAATCCAGACATTCGAACGAAAGACCGCCACCATCATGAGCTACAAGAGCACATTCCAGGACCGCGCCGGCCAGGCGGCCGAGGCCAAGCAAAAGCTGCTGGACCAATATAAGTCGCGCCCGCCGGTCGACGAGAAGGTCGCGGCCGAGCGCGCCGCCGCCGCGGAACGCAAGGAAGCCGCCAGGGCCGAGAAGGCTGCGGCCAAGAAGGCCGAGCGTCAGGAGGCTGCGGATGCCGCTGCGGCCGAGGCGGCAGCCAATGCGCCGAAGAGCGAGGCCGAGCTCAAGGCCGCGCGCGACGCAAGGTATGCAGCCCGTAAGAACCGCAGGTAACGCGCCGAGCGTAAGGAGCGGCATCGGCACGATGCGCAACTTACGTCGAAGAGACGCGGAGGGTCGGCCGACACCCGACCCCGGGCTTGATCCGGGGGAGAGGTGATCGACGTCACGTCGGGTTTATCCCGCGTGACATTCTCTGCGATGGATTTGTGAATTCGAGTTTGTCTCAGTGCTCTTCCGGTGAATGGTTTGCGTTTGATCGTGCCTCGATAAGCTATTGTTATCACAAAGAATTCTTCAATTGCGCTGGATGTCTATCCACCACAATTTCACAACTGTGAAACAAACAGGCTTGCCAAACCGAATTTTAGCTGAGAGCGTGTCTCAGCCGGAGCCGGACCAGAAGCATCGGCAAGCTCGTCCACCCAACTGAGAAGCACGAACTTTAGGTCGCATTGCGTCCTCGGGAGGTGTGTATGGTTGGTGTGCTGGTGAACAGTGGTGAATGCCAAAGGCGATTCAACCGGTCTGTTAGATACCTAATATTCTGGGACTCAATGAAGAGGCCGACCGTTCGGCTCGGGAGTCCAAGATTATGACGTGGTGGATTGCAATCTCGCTGACCGCTACAGGTGGCGCAGCCGTCGCGGCCGCAATGCGTGGGTATGCGGCGATCCTTCGGGCGAAAGCCTTGCAAACCTGGGCGGAGCGCTGTGATCCAAAAGCCAAGTTTCCAGCGACGCAAATTTCGGTGGGGACTCGTCCTTAAGGACAGCCGCTATTTAGGTCCTTTTAGAGCGAAGGCACGTTCCGCAGAATTCAACGTCAGTGAAGCCTTTTCGCTTAAAGTCGCTAGCGATCTCGAGCGCTCGTTCCATTGTCGTCGCTTCGATCCAACCAGTGTTACCTGATCCCGTTTTGTCCTGACCGAGTTGGCCTCGGCCGTCGTTGCAATTGCGGCAATCCGCTTTGTGGATGCGGGCTCGCTTGATCGGCTTCATCCAAGAAACGTAGAAGTCGGTCATAGGCACTCCGGCAGCCTCAAAAGTGACGCTTTACGCTTTTGGTAACTGAGTTTCGTCCAGTGTAACTCCCGGCACTTTGACAAGCCATTCGACGGCACGGCGAATCTGGTTGGCGCGACCCTCGGTAATTGTCCCCCAAACTGCCCCATGACAGGGATCTGGCGGCTGCTCCTCCAAGAGCGGCACCATGCCAATTTTCCAGCGATCGGCGGGAAGCTCCGCAGGATCAAACGTTCGGAACTTGCCCACGCTCATGGACACGACGCCGATCCATCCCCTCGCCCGCACATAGTCAGCGGGCTCGTCGCCTCGTGCCTCAATGCAACGCTGCGAATTGAACGAGAGGTATCCCTGTCGTCCAGGCTTATTTCTAAAAACGGCCGAGGATAGCCTCTGGCAGTTATAATTCTTGTCGAATACGATGTGTTGCCGCGCGATGCCTCGGAGCATCGGGGCCTCGCCCTCAAGCTCAGGATGGTCGTGAGGTTGTATTTGCCCGTTGCCATCGACGGGCGGCGCAAACGCGGCCACTCAGCCGATCTCGCTCAGAACCTTGCTCAAGAGGTCGAAATTGATACTCAAGGGCTCTTCCTCGATTGGCTCACGACCATCGTGGAAATGCACTGACAACTCCGCGTCCAGCGGACGAAAAACCATCAGTTCGATATCCAAGCCGCTTTGATGCCATTCAAGCTGGACGGAGCCGCCGTGCGCCGGAACGAACGCCGGAAGGGGCGTGTCTCTTTTCATGACTGATTGGAGCAGCGCCCGAATGTACGAAATCATCCCAATCCCGACCGGGCCGGATTGAGGGCCGTTCCAGCCGCGTCGCAGCATCATCAGATCGGCGAGCCGTTCATCGGCCTCCAGCTGCCACTGCGGCGGGCCGCTAAAGATATCTAAAGCCACCATCGCGTACTGACTGCGTTTCACCGGCCGCTCGTACTGGGGTCTCGGCTGCTGAGGGGCGCTCCAGACAAGCGGGAGTTCATCGGAATAATGAAGAGTTTGCATGGTTACTGGCGCCTTCCCCAAATACGATGAGCAGAATCCGCGGTTATATCGGTGAAAGTCTGAACGATGACCTCGCGCTCTGCGTCGATCAGTTCGAGACTTGCTTCCATGGTCGGCTCGCGTGGACGCCCCCTAACAAGCAGGACCAGTTGCGCTTCGCGCTCGCCCACCTGGTCGGTCCCGTAGCGAAGGTCAAATGAGAGCCGTGCCACCGGCGTGCCGCTTTCGTCGTGAAGGCGCCGTCGAAACAGGAACGTACCATCCTCGGTACGGCCCTTAAGTCCTTCCAGCCATGGTAAAAAGTGGGACAACCCACACTGGTTTCCCTCTGCGTCTTGTAGAGGGATCCGATTGACGTACACCGCTTCACATTGGGTCGGGACAATGTCCCCAAGGTGGTTCGCCTCCGCCCACGCGTAAAGATGTCCGAGTTGCTCGCGCAATCGGTCTTTCACGTGTGGATAACGTGGGTAAGCGTCCGAAGTCTCGGTTTTCCGCCAATTAAAAAAGAGCCGATCCTTCTGAAGCTGGACTAGCTCGGCACCGGTCTTAGATATGAAGCAGAATCGCGGTTGTATAGGGGCCGGTAATATTTGGAGCTGCGCCTGGCGAAAGGTACCGTTGCTCGGACCGAAGGTCTCGAACGCTGGCTCGAGCGGAGCCATCTCCTCAATCACGGGGAATTGGGCTTTGATCCGCTCCCAGAACGAACCGGCGTCGAGACTGTGGTAATTCGCTAGCCCGTCAAACTGTATGCCGACGGAAGACTCCACGACGGGAGGGAACTCGTAATCTGGGAGCTGATCTCCGGGCTTTGAGACTTGGTCGGGGAATGACAGCCTCAATTTCGCGCCTCCATCGGCCGCAGAGAATCGAAAGGTTGTCTCTGAGTCAACAGTACCACGACGACCGGTCCTCTGCCTGCATTGAATTGATTCATTTTTTTAAATCGCTGACTTAGCAAATGTGTCCTGGCGCTAGGCGTGCGGTGCCGCAAAGCAATTCGCCACGCGGGGTAAACCCGCCCTTCGACAGGCTCAGGGTCAGCGGGTCTAGCTAGTCGGCCGGCCTTTCGCGTCTCTCGGCTAGCTCACGTGGCGCGCGCGCCTGCTCGCTATCCTCGGCGCTACAGGCATGCTAACCGCCCGACCCATGGAAAAAGGGATCATCGAGCGCGCCTATGAGCTGGCGCCCGAATGCACCACGGTCGACGAGATTCGCGCGGCGTTGCGGCGCGAGGGCTATTCGAACGTCGACGCGCACCTGGCCGGCGGGAGCATCCGCGCCGACCTCCGCAAGCTGCTCAACCGCGCGGCGTAGGTTCGTCACGCGGGGTAAACCCGACGTGACGTCGATCGACACGCCTGCGGCGGTCGTCGGCCGGTCTGGGCACGCATCTCTCGACTAGCTCGCGTGGCGTTTCACGCCTGCTCGCTACTCTCGGTGCTCTCGCTCCAGTCTATCGGAGCTAGACCTTCGCTCGTCCTGATCTCATTGATCACCCGCCGCGCCTCGGCCTTTCGGTCCGGGCCGTAGCCGAAGTCGCCGAACAACCAGCCGCTTTCGGCGGTGAGGATCATGTCGGGCTCGCGCTGGTTCGAGTTTCGGTACGGCTCGTCGGCCTGTGGCTCGACCCGGGCGGCCTTGTCCCAGTCGATCGGCAGCTCGGTCAGGATTTCGAACGCGGCGCGCTTGCCGGGGCTGTGGCTCAATTCCTGCAGATAGAGGCGGCGGATGCGCAGCAGCTTGCGCGCGATGCTGTCCTTCGCTTCCTCGCCGCGGCGCAGGTACGATTCCTCGTCTTCCCACTCGCCCTGTTCGTTGAGGACCTGGCCCGGCGGCGGCGCTGGCAGGCCGATCAGGCGCGAGGGCGGCGGGGCAAGCTGCGCATTGCGCGCCGCGCAATCGGCGACGCCGGCGGCGATCTTCATATTGCCGTTGGCCCGGGCGATCAGCATCGCGCGGTCATAGGCGGACTTGAACCCGGCATTGTCCTTGCCCTTGAGGATCTGGTCGATGCCGTAGGGGGCCATGCCGATGGCCTGCGCCGCCTGGCGCTTCGAGCCGGTGGCGGAAAGCGCGGCGATGAAGGCGCGCTGGCGATCCGGAGTCCAGCCGTCGGCGCGCTGGGTCTTGCGCGGGACGGGCTCGAAATCGAGGAGGTCGCCGAGGTGGGAGGAGTCGCCGTCGCCGGAAAAACCGGTCGAGCGGCAGCGGTCGCAGATGACGGGGATGCCCATCCGCGAGGATGGATCAGACGAAATCCTAATAGGACAGGGAAATTTTCAGTAGCGGGCGAGCAGAAAGGCTCTGGCGTCGCGATATTCGGTCGGGGTGACGCGGCCGTCGCCGTCGGCGTCGGCGATGCGGCGAAACTCGGCCGCGGCCGCTGCGGCTTCACCAGGCTCGAGCAAGATGTCGCGGTCGGTGTCGTGGAACTTCAGCGCCCAGTTCATCAGCACCCAGTCGCGCTCGAACAATTGCGCCGCCGCTGGGGCGACCGGCGCGCTCGGCGCGGCGGCAGCAGCGGCTGCGGCAAGCACGAGAAACGGGACCATCCACGCCATAACGCGCGATGGGGCCGGAGGGGTTCAGGCGTTTGGGTGGCTTGTCCATCCAAACCAACCGGACAAGCTAGGCGAGCGCGCTCCGGATCGCCTTGTTGAGCGCTTCGGCGCGGAACGGCTTGGCGAGCAAAGGAGTCTCGGGCGCGAGGCGCTTGACCGCCTCGGTCTCGCTGTAGCCGGAGACGAACAGGATCGGCTGGCCGGGGGTGGCGGCGAGGATGCGGTCGGCGACCTCCGCGCCCGACAGGCCGGGCATGATGAAGTCGATGACGACGAGGTCGGCGGGCTCGCGCTCGAGCTCGGCCAGGCCTTCGCGGCCGTCGCTCGCCTGGCGCACGCGATAGCCCTGCTCGGCCAAGGCGTCGGCAATGAAGTTGCGGACGTCGGGGTCGTCGTCGATGACCAGGATCGACGATTGCGCTTCGTCCGCGGGCGCTGCGGCGGGCTCGTCGGGGGCCAGAGCGGCGGCCTCGTCGGCGAGCTGCTCGGCCTTGCGGAACAGCAGGCTGACCGCAGTGCCCTTGCCGAGCGTGCTTTCGATCCGCGCCGCGCCGCCCGACTGGCGCGCCATGCCATAGACCATCGACAGGCCAAGGCCGGTGCCCTTGCCGACCTCCTTGGTGGTGAAGAAGGGCTCGAACGCGCGCTCGGCGATCTCGGGCGGCATGCCGGCGCCGGTGTCCGCGATGGTGAGCTCGATATAGTCGCCGGCGGCCAGGTCGCCGTCGTCGCTGTCGATCGTCACCCGGCGGGACGAGAAGGTCAGGACGCCGCCGTCGGGCATGGCGTCGCGGGCGTTGATGGCGAGGTTGAGGACCGCGACCTCGAGCTGGGTCGGGTCGGCCATCACCGGGATCATCGCATCGTCGAGGTCGAAGCGCTTCTCGATCCCCGGGCCGAGCACGTTGCGAAGCAGCGGGCGCATGTTCTGGATCAAAGGCGAGACGAAGGTCGGGCGGACTTCGAGCCGCTGCACCCGGCTGAAAGCGAGCAGCTGGCCGGTGAGCCGCGCCCCGCGCTCGGCGGCGGCCAAAGCGTTAACGGCGTAGGTCTTGAGCTTGCCGTCCTCGGCGCGCTTGACGATGATATCGAGACCGCCGACGACCACGGTCAGAAGGTTGTTGAAGTCGTGGGCGATGCCGCCGGTGAGCTGCCCCAAAGCCTCCATCTTCTGGCTCTGGCGAAGCTGCTCCTGAGCGGCCTTGAGCTCGGTGATGTCGCGCGCTTCGAACAGCAGATAGATGATCTTGCCGGCGGGATCGCGCACCGGCTGGACCGAGACGTCGAGGTGGGCGGTCGGCATGCCTTCGCGCTCCATCCGCACTTCCGCGGTGAAGACCTTGCCGGCGGCGGCCTTGGCGATTCCGTCCTTCATCAGCTGCACATGCTGGGGGAAAGCGCGCATGGTCGGCGCTTCCCACAATTTCTCGCCCATCGCCTTGCTCGGGTCCGGATGCCGCCAATTTTCGCGCCGGTTGTTGACGGCGATCACCGTCCCATCGGGCCGGAGCAGGACCATCACTTCCAGTGCCGCTTCGAACACGGCCCTGAACTGCGCTTCGGACTGGGCGAGTTGGCGCGTCCGTTCGTCGACCTCGCGGCGAAGCTCCAGCTCCGCCTCCTTGGCGAGGGTGATGTCGGAGGCGACTCCGATGAAGCCCACCAGCTCCCCGTCGGGCCCGAAGCGCGGCTGCGACACGCTCCTCAGCCAGCGATATTCGCCGTCGTGGCGCAGGTACCGGCCCTCCAGCGTGAACGGTTTGAGCGAAGCTTCGCCGGCGATCGATTCGGCAACGATCCGGTCGACGTCCTCGGGATGGATCCGCGTCCGCCAGTCGAGGGTCTGGGCCGCCTGGCGGTCCCCGCGGGACCCGAACACGAACTCGACATAATGATCGTTGACGAAGTCGCGCACCCGGTCGAGCCGGGTCACCCACATCATCGCCGGGGCGGAGTTCGCGATACGCCTGAAGCGCGCCTCGCTTTCGCGCAGCGCCTGCTCGGTCGCGCGCTGCTCGGTAATGTCCAGCACCACGATGACCACGCCTTCGACCTCGCCAGTCGAAGGGTTCACCCACGGGGCATAGTCGCTTTGCGCCGCGACCGTGCCGCGGCTTGGATGATCGAAGGTCGCGGCGAAAAACTGTCGTTCCCCGGCAAGCGCCGCTTCGAACATCGCCCGCCGCTGCCCCCAGGCGTCGTCGCCCAGCACTTCGGCCATGGTCCGCCCGAGCACCTCGGCGCGCGGCCGTTCGAGCCATTCGGCGAGCGCCTTGTTGAGGAAGCGGTAGCGAAACTCGCGGTCGACATAGGCGGTCATGACCGGGACCAGGTCGGCCAGCGCCAGCAGGCCGGGGCCGGTGAACATCGCCGCGGGCAGGCCCGTCGCCGCCGCGGCGACCGCCGCCGCTTCGTCTACCGCTTCGGTTTTCGATTTCCCCCGTTTCCGGCCCGCGTCCGCCATAAGGGCCTTTGAATAAGCCCTTTTCGTGCAGAGTCGATGATGCGGGTTAAGCGACCAAACGGTAGCCCACGCCGGGTTCGTTGACGATCAGCCGCGGCTGGGCCGGAAGCTCTTCCAGCTTCTGGCGCAGCGCGCGGATCGCAACACGCAGATATTCGATCTGACGTTCCTGTGCCGGGCCCCACACCGCGCGCAGGAGATAGGTGTGGCTAAGCACGCGTCCGCGGTGCTTGGCCAGTTCGGTAAGGACGGCATATTCCTTCGGCGTCAAATGCACCGGATTGCCGTCCCGTGAAACGGTGCGATGGAACAGGTCGATCTTGATCCCGCCAGCTTCGACGTCCTGTTCGCCCGATTCGGGTCCAAGCTCGAGCAGGTTGGACATGTAGCGATCAAGCCTCGCCAGCTCCGACCCGATTGCCGAAACGAGGGCCTTGTCGGCCGAAGCGCGGCGCCTGAGCTCGCGAACGGCATGGCCGATCACCGTCAGCCGCGGCGTGACGTCCTGTCCGATCGACGAAAGCAGGGTGGCACGCACACGGTCCCGTTCACGCACTGAAGCGAATTCCCGCGCGGCGTCCTCGAGCTGCGCTCGCCCCAGCGCCAGCGCGATCTGATCGAGCAGATTTGAAAGCAGAAGAAGCTGACCCTCTTCGACGGGAGGCATGCCATCGTCCCGTGCAAGCCCGACCGCAGCCAGCAGGCCGCCTGGCGATCTTAAAGGATAGAATACCCAATCCGCCGACCGCGACTCGCCCCGGCCCGCAGGTTCTCCAGACTCGATTGCAAGCGCCGCCGAACCGACGTCGCTCGGGCTCAGACGATTGCCTTCCGGATCGCCGGCAATGATTTCCGGCTCGGGCAGCCCGCGCACGAGCAACACGTTGCAGTCGAACAGGCTGCGCAGCTCCGTGCAGGCCGTGCGAGCAATTTCATCCTCGCCGCTTGAGGACAGCAGTCGGCGAGCGAATCCCGCGATAGTGGCGTTGCGCCTAGCATGAGCGGTGGCCAGTTGTGCCTGGCTTCGGACGCCGGCTGCGAGCCGGCTCGTGACGACGGCGACGGTCAGCAGCACCGCTACGGTCACCACGTCGGCCATGCGATCGATGCGCAAGGTGTGCACGGGCACCGTGAAGAAAAAGTTGTACGCGAGGACCGCGGCAATGCCTGCGGCAAGCGCTGGGCGGAGCCCCCACAGGACTGCCGCCGCAAGGATCGCCGGCAGGTAGATCATGTCGACCGGCCCCGTTCCCCAGCGCGGCGCGATCCAGAGGCCCGCCAGCGTGACCGCCGCGACCGTCGCCAGCGCCGCGATGTAATGCTCCACGCCCTTTATGACGGAACGGCGAGGTCCCTCGGTCATGTAAATCTCGGTAACGGTCATGGCTTTTCCGTGCGCCTCCTGCGCGCCGAGGTCGAGAGACATCCTCCCTGATCTTCATGTGGGCGCCGGGTCCCCCAGCCAGAATCCACATGGAATCTTTATGCGGGCAGCGCGCACATCGCCGCAATGAACGACATTACGTCCGACAACATCCTGCCCGCCCCAGAAGGGGCAGCAACCGGTCATGGACCCGCCGAGCCCTTGCCCAAGCTGATGCTGGGCGCGATCGGCGTCGTGTACGGCGATATCGGCACGTCGCCGCTCTACACGATGAAGGAGAGCTTCCTCGGCCCGCACCCCCTGGCAGTCGACGCGCCGCACGTCTTCGGCGTGCTCAGCCTGATCTTCTGGTCACTGATGCTGGTGGTGACCGTCAAATATGTGTTCGTCGCGATGCGCGCCGACAACAGGGGCGAGGGCGGGTCCTTCGCCTTGCTCTCGCTGATCTCGCGCAATCTCAGGCACAAGAAATGGGCGCCGGCGCTGGTGATGATGGGCGTGCTTGCGACCTGCCTTTTCTACGGCGACGCAATGATCACGCCGGCGATCTCGGTCCTGTCGGCGGTCGAGGGCCTGGAGATCGTGCAGCCCGGACTGCAGCCGTTGGTGATCCCGATCTCGATCTCCATCCTGATCGGCCTGTTCCTCGTCCAGTCACGCGGGACGGCCAAGGTCGGAACGCTCTTCGGCCCGATCATCCTGGTCTACATGGCGACGCTCGCCGCGCTCGGCGTCAGCAACATCGCCGCGCAGCCCGCGGTGCTACAGGCCTTGAGTCCGACCTGGGCGCTGCAATTCTTCGCACTCGACCCGAAGCTCGCCTTCCTTGCCCTCGGCTCGGTATTTTTGGCGGTCACAGGGGCAGAGACGCTTTACGCCGACATGGGCCATTTCGGCCCGCGGGCCATCGGCTTTTCCTGGCTGCTGCTTGTCTATCCGTGCCTAATGCTCAACTACATGGGTCAGGGCGCGCTGATGATCGGGACCCCGGCGACGGCGACCAATCCCTTTTACCTGATGGCACCGGACTGGGCGCGGCTGCCGCTGGTCGGCATTGCGACGCTGGCCACGATCATCGCCAGCCAGGCTGTGATATCCGGCGCCTTTTCAGTGACTCACCAGGCCGTCCAGCTGGGCTTCCTGCCGCGGCTCAGGACCCTGCACACCAGTGCCAAGGCGGCCGGGCAGATCTACATTCCGGCGGTCAATTGGGGCCTGCTGGCGATGGTCATCCTGCTCGTCCTCGGCTTCCGGGAATCGAGCAAGCTCGCTTCGGCCTACGGAATCGCCGTCACGGGCACGATGCTGATCACCACGGTCATGCTGGCAGTGCTCGTGTTCCAGGTGTGGCGGTGGAACCGGGTCCTCGCAAGCGTGACAATCGGCGCCTTCCTGATCGTCGACGGCAGCTTCTTTGCCTCCAACATCACAAAGATCCCCGACGGCGGCTGGTTCCCGCTACTGGTAGCAGGCGTCAGCTTCACCGTGCTGACGACCTGGGCCAGGGGACGCGAGCTGATGCGGGCGCGGTTGGCGGAAGCGGCGCTGCCCCTGCCGGTGTTCATCAAGTCGGCGGCCTCGTCGGTCCACCGGGTCCAGGGCACTTCCGTCTTCCTGTCGACCTCGGCGGAGACCGTCCCCGCGGCCCTGCTCCACAATCTGAAGCACAACCAGGTGCTTCACGAGCGCGTCCTGATCCTTCACGTCAAGGTCGAGGACGTGCCCCATGTCCCGCCCAAGAAGCGGATCGAGATGCACGCTGCCGGGGAAGGCTTCTTCCAGGTCATCCTGCACTATGGGTTCATGGAAGAGGTCGATATCCCCGGCGACCTCGCCTCGATCCGGACCTGCGGCGAGCACTTCGCGATGATGCGCACGAGCTTTTTCCTGGGCCGCCAGAAGCTGATCCCGACGCGCGAAAAGCCGGGCATGGCGCTGTGGCGCGAGAAACTTTTTTCCTGGATGCTGAAGAACAGCGAAAGCGCCATGGAATTCTTCAAGCTGCCGACCAACCGCGTGGTCGAGCTGGGCAGCCAGTTGCAGATCTAGCCGCCTAACGGCCGAGAAGCTCGGGCGCGCGCATCGCGAGCTCAGTCCGGTTCTCGACCCCGAACTTGTCGAAGATGCCGTGAAGATAGACCTTCACCGTGCCTTCGGTGACGCCGAGATCCGCGGCGATGTCGCGGTTTCGGAGGCCCTTGCTGACGAGCTCGACCAGCTCCCGCTCGCGGGCGGTGAGCGAGGGTCCGGAAGCGGCGCGATCGCGGACCGTCTGGATCCGCGCGGTGACCTCGGGATCGACCCAGCGGCGACCGTCGCGGACCGCGTCCATGCATTCGAGCAGGTGCGCCGGGTCCGAAGTCTTGAGGACGATCCCCTCGGGCTCGAGCTCGGCCGCGCCCATCAACTGCGGGTCTTCCATGCCGGCCGTCAGCAGGATCACCTTGTACGGCTTGCGCTCGCGCCGCAGCCGGCGAAGCACGTCGATGCCCGACTTGCCCGGCATGTTGACGTCAAGGAGCAGAATGTCGGGCTGGTGCCGATCGACGAAATCGAGGGTCTCGGCAGCGTTGCGGGCGCGGCCGACGATTTCATAGTCGGTGCCGCGCAGCAACATGTCGAGCGCCGAGGCGATCATCGGATGGTCGTCGGCAAGGAGCACCCGGGTCATGCCGGGCCTCCGCTCAGCGGCAAGGTAATCGAGACGTTGGTCCGGCCCGGTTCCGACATCAGGAAAAGCGAGCCATTGGCGCGCTCGACCCGTTCGCGCAGCGACCAGGGCTGGACCTGCGAAGCGCCATTGGCGGGGCCGAAGCCGCTGCCATTGTCGTGCACATCGAAGCGCAGGACGTCGCCTTCGACGAAAACGCTGGCGTCGATCCGGTCCGCTTTTCCGTGGCGAACGGCGTTGGCGACGGCTTCGCGCAGCAAATGCTGGAGATCGAGCTGGATCCGGATTGGTATCGGCACTTCATCCCCCTTCGTACTGACTTGGCACGTTATCGCCCAATGCTGGCTCAGGCGGGCAGCGAGCGCACGAAGCTCATCGACCGCATCGCCAAGCGCCATCTCCCGATCGCTGCGCAGCGCTGTGACGAAACCCCGGATATCGCGCTGCTCCTCCACCAGCAAATCCTTGAGGTCCTTGAGCTGGTCGTCGACATCGCCTCCTGAACGCGCCGTGCGGGCAATCGCCTCGACCCGGAAGGTGGCGCCGGCGATGAATTGAACAATGCTGTCGTGAACGTCGCGAGCGAGGCCGAGACGAGTGCGCGCGGAAGCGCCCTCGGCAATGGCGGCGAGCAGGGCCGAGCGCTCGATCAGCGAGCAGGCGGCGCGGCCGAACTCGCGGCCAAGCTCGATATAGTCGCCCGAAAGATCCGAAATCCCCTCCAGCACCAGCCAGCCTTCGGCGGTATCGCATTCGACGCGTGCGATCAGCGCCTCGCCGAGGCCGAGCAAGGCCGCATCGGCTTGATCCAGAACCTTCGAGGCGCGGCCAAACCGGGACCGGGCGTGCGCGTTCTTCCCAAGCACCCGGTCCCTTGCCGGGTTGACCAGGAACGCGGAACCGAAGTCGTCATCGAGGACCAGCCGCCCAGCCAGTTCGGCTGCGGAGGTCTTGCCCGCTTCGATCCGGAGCCCGGACAGCCGCTCGGCGCCCCGGTGACCAGTCAGCAGAGTTCCACGCGATGCGTTGGCGGACTGCATGGTGATGCGCAGCGCAAGCTCTCGCGCGTCGCTTTCGCCGATCTGCGAATCATATTCGTGAAGGCGCAGGTGAAGGCTTGCGAAGCGCTGATGGATTCCAAACCAGAGGAGGATGCCCGACAGGATCGCGAGGTGACCGGCGCGGACGACGAAGCGTTGCACCTCGAACGCCTCCGACCCGGCGACCAGCAGGCCGCCGGTGAGGAACAGCAGCACCAGCACCAGTGCGGTGAGGCCGGTTTCGCGCCAGCCCCAGCGGATCGCGGCCGACATCAATGGCAGGACGAACACGAGGAAGAAGGGGCTGGTGTAGCCGCTGACCGAAAAGCAGATGAAGGCGAATGCCGCCATGTCGATGAGATGCGCCGGCATCGCGAGGCGCGCATCCACCCACCAATTGCGCCAGGTGACGAGCGCGAGCCCGACCGAGAAAACGAGGTAGAGGATGAGGACGGCGTAGGTTTCCGCCGTCATTTGCGTCGGCTCGCTGTGGTCGAGCCAGATGGCGAGCAGGAAGACGGCCGCGAGCATTGCGCGCCCGAGCGCGATGACTCTCGCGCTCTGATACTGGAACAGCTTCTGGATCGAGGCGATGTGCAGCGCTCAATCTCCCCCACGCGCCGGGGGAATGTAGCCGCTTAGTCGGTAATGCGCCAACCAGGGCTGGCGCCGCGGCTGCCTAGCCCGCCATGCGCTTGGTGCCGAGGCCGACCACCATCTGGTTGGCGCGCTCGTACGGCAGCGGCTTGCCGAACAAATAGCCCTGGATGGTGTCGCAGCCGAGGTCGCGCATGCGCTCGAAGTCCTCGGCGGTCTCGACGCCCTCGGCAGTGATCGACATGCGGAAGCTCTTGGCCAGCTGAACGATCGACTGGATGATCGCGACGTTCTCGGGCCGTGAGCCGGCTTCGCGAACGAAGCTGCCGTCGATCTTCAGCTTGTGGAAAACGGCCTTGTTCAGATAGCCGATCGACGAATAGCCGGTGCCGAAATCGTCGAGGGCGATGCCGACGCCGAGCGCGCGCAGGCGCTTCAGCACGTCGAGGGTCGAACCGTTGTCGCCGAGGAACACGCCTTCGGTGACTTCGAGCTCGATGCGGTTGCCCGGCAGCTTGTAGCGGCTGAGCGCCTCGCTGACGATGTTCGGAAGCGCCGGCATGATGATCTGCTTGGGGCTGATGTTGAGCGCGACCGTGATCGGCTCCGGCCAGCTCGCGGCGGCGCGGCAGGCTTCGTCGATCACCCATTCGCCGATCACCGGCATGAGTCCGGTTTCCTCGGCAACGGGGATGAAGACGTTGGGGGGCACGAAGCCACGCTGCGGATGGTTCCAGCGGATCAAAGCTTCGAACCCGATCAGCTTCTGGGTCTTGGCGTTGACCAGCGGCTGGAAGACCAGGTGGAACTGCTTCGAGGCGAGCGCCGAGCGAAGGTCGCTTTCGAGGCGGACGCGGTCTTCCTGCTCCGACTGCAGCTCCGAGGAGAAGTAGCGGGCGCAACCGCGGCCTGCATCCTTCGCCTGGTAGAGCGCAAGGTCGGCCTTGAGGATCAGATCGTCGACCGTCGCGCCGTCGATCGGGCCGAAGGCGCAACCGATCGAGACTCCGATCCGGATCTCGGTCTGGTCGATGACATAGGGCTCCTTGATCGCATGGATGATGCGGTCGGCGAGCTGTTCGACCTTCTTGCGGCTTTGCGCGTCGGGGATGACGATGGCAAATTCGTCGCCGCCCATTCGGCCGACGCTGCCGGCTTCGCCGACTTCATCGACGAGCCGCTTGGCGACCGCGCGGAGGACGGCGTCGCCTTTCGGGTGGCCGAAGGTGTCGTTGACCGGCTTGAAGCCGTCGAGATCGAGGAACATGATCGCGCAGGGCACATTGCCGGCGGTGGCGGCGCGGAGCGCTTCGCCGAGGAGTTGGCGAACGCGGCCGCGGTTCGGCAGGCCCGACAATACGTCGACATTGGCGAGGTGCGTCAGCCGTTCCTGCGTCTGGCGAATATCGGTGATGTCCGAACCGACGCCGCGGAACCCTTCGAAGCGGCCGGCGGTATCGATGATCGGGTCGCCACCGATCGAAATCCAGCGATTGCCGCGCGGGGTCTTCAGCTCCATTTCCAGCGAGTTGAAGGCCTGCTTTTCAAGCAGCACGCGGCCCAACTCGGCGCTGCCGCCGAGCAAGGCGGGAAGCGAATGGCCGAGCAGCTGGTTGGCCGAGCGGCCAAGAAGGGCGCTCATCCGGCTGCTGATGTAGGTAACCCGGTTCTCGCTATCGATCTGCCACAGCCAGCCGACGCCGCGCTGCTCATATTCCTGGAGGAGCAGGCTCGCGCTTTCGCTCTGGCTGCCGACGTCGGCGTTGGTCTTGAGCTGGTGGAAGGCCCAGCGGGCGACCGTCAGCACCCCGAAAATCGACACGCCGAGCGTGAAGACGATCGACAGCATGTGCTGGAAGGGCACGGTGTTGCGGCCGAGCAGGAGCGCGCCGGCGACGCCGGCGGTGAAGCCGATCATCCAGGCAGTGGCGCATTGCGGGATGACGACCAGTCCGAGCGCGCCGACGCCAAGGCCGGCCATGACCGAGGCGGTGATGACCTGGCTGCCCGGGCTGAGCGAGGGGAAGAGGAAGAGCGGCAGGCTGAGCCAGGTCGCCGCGCGGAGCGCGACCTCGCCGACCAGCGACCAGACCGGCACTCGGCGGCCTGAACGGCCGACGCAGGAAATGGACTGGGTGCGCGCGAGCTGCATCGCGGCGAAATTGACGATTCCGACGGCGCCGACCCAGGCGATCAGATAGGCGGTCGAAGTGTCGCCCCACAGAGTCATGGCGAGGATCAGCGCGGCAACGACGTTGGCGGCGGCAAAGAAGGGGGCGAGATGGGCGCGCGACATCAGCTGCACGTCGCGCAGCGGAGAGCTTTCCGATTCCTCGTCGCGAGCGGCAAGACCGGCCGACTGCCCACCTGGAAGCCGGGCAGAAATCAAACGATTATAACGATTTGGTGCCTCGTACATCCGCCCGCCGTTTCATTACCGGTAAGCCGATCTAGCCAAAGAGAGTTGAAGCGGAGTTAAGGCAGTCGAGAAATCGGGCCCTTCATCGAACCCGTTTGTTGATTTGGGTCAGGAAAAGGCGCGCATTTCCCCCGCTCGCAAAGGCGGCGGCGCCCCTCTATATCCCACTCATGGCGACCGAAAGCGCGACCCTGGACCGGCGAGCGGCAGCCCCGCGGCGGGGCGCCGACGTGCCCAAGATCCAGTCGCCGGCCGACCCGATCGCGCGCGGCATGGGCCTCAACCAGCCCTTTTTCGACGACAAGAACCGCGCCTTCTGGCTTCTCCAGACGATCGGCTGGAGCGGCTATTTCTGCCTCCGCACCCTGTCGGGCATCGCCAACAACCTCGGCTGGATGCTGGTGGTGCATACGCTGCTGCTGACGGCGACGGGCTATTCGCTGACGCTGCTGCTGGCGTCGCTGTTCCGGCGGGTGATCAAGATGCAGCCGCTCTGGACGCTGGGCATTTCGCTGATCGCGGTCGTGCTCGCCTCGGGCGTCTTCTCGGTCATCGAGACGTGGAGCGTCGCGACCTTCCTCAAGCCCAATTTCAGGCCGGTCGGCGTCGCCCTCTTAAGCCCGATCCTGCTCGACTTCGCGCTGCTCGCGGCGTGGACCGCGCTTTATTACGGAATCAATTACTTCCTGCTGCTCGAGGACGAGATCGACCAGCGCGAGCGGCTCGAGAGCCAGGCGTCGACGGCGCAGCTGGCGATGCTCCGCTACCAGCTCAACCCGCACTTCCTGTTCAACACCTTGAATTCGATCTCGACCCTGGTTCTGTTGAAGCAGACCGAGCGCGCCAACGCGATGCTTGCGCGGCTGTCGTCCTTCCTCCGCTACACGCTCGCCAACGAGCCGACCGCCAAGGTGACGCTGGCGCAGGAGGTCGAGACTCTGAAGCTCTACCTCGAGATCGAGAAGATGCGGTTCGAGGACCGGCTTCGCCCGCATTTCAAGATCGAGTCCGAGACGATCGGCGCCCGGCTGCCGTCGTTGCTGCTCCAGCCGCTGGTCGAGAATGCAATCAAATATGCGGTGACTCCGGCTGAAAACGGCGCCGACATCTGGGTCCGCGCCAGCCACGAAGGCCAGGCGGTCAGGATCGAAGTCGCGGATAATGGCGACGGCACCGGCGCCGAAATGGCCGCCACGCCGTCGACCGGCGTCGGATTGGCCAACATTCGGGACAGGCTGTCGCAGGCCTATGGCGCTGCGCATCGTTTCGAGACCAGAAAGAACGAACGCGGGGGCTTTAGCGTTATCATCGAAATTCCCTTCGAAACCGGAGACACCGCCTGATGAGCATCCGGACCATTTTGGTCGACGACGAGCCCCTTGCGACCCAGGGCCTGCAATTGCGATTGCAGGCGTTCGACGATGTCGAAGTGGTGGGAACGGCGGCCAACGGCCGCGACGCCATCCGCCAGATCAAGACCCACAAGCCCGACCTCGTCTTCCTCGACATCCAGATGCCCGGTTTCGACGGTTTTTCGGTGATCCAGGGGCTGATGGACATCGAGCCGCCCTTGTTCGTGTTCGTCACCGCCTACGGCGACCATGCGCTGCGCGCGTTCGACGCCCAGGCGGTCGATTATCTGATGAAGCCGGTCGACGAGGACCGGCTCGCGGGAACGATGGACCGGGTCCGCCAGCGCCTGTCCGAGCGGCGCAGCGCCGAAGAGGCCGAGCGGCTGAAGGAAGCGCTTGCCGAACATGCGCCCGAAGCCGCCGAGGAGCTGGCCGACGCGGCGCCGGAGGGGCCGGCCGCCAACCGCTACGAAAAGATGATCAACATCAAGGACCAGGGCCAGATCTTCCGCGTAGACGTCGACACCATCGAACGCATCGACGCGGCCGGCGATTACATGTGCATCCAGACGGGCGAGAACACCCTGATCCTGCGCGAGACGATGAAGGACCTGGAGAAGAGGCTCGACCCTCGCCGCTTCCAGCGCGTCCATCGGTCGACCATCGTCAACCTCGACCTCGTTCGGCAGGTGAAGCCGCACACCAACGGCGAATGCTTCCTGGTGCTCGATTCGGGAGCCCAGGTGAAAGTGTCGCGTTCCTACCGCGATGTCGTCGCGAGATTCGTCCATTAAGGAGCGCAGGCCCAAGCCCGCGGACGTCAGCCTGGACGGGCGGCGGATCCTGGTCGTCGAGGATTCGCCGGTCGTCGCGCCTTTCACCGCGGACGTGCTCAGCGACCTCGGCTGCACGGTCATCGGTCCCGCGCCGAACATGGCCGCGGCGCGCCAGCTGCTCGAAGAGGAAAGCTTCGACGCGGCGATCATGGACGTCCACATCCGCGGCGAGCGCGTCTTCCCGCTGCTCGAAATGCTCGAAGCGCAGGGCGTGCCGTTCGTGATTTCGAGCGGCTACGCCGACTGGGCGATGCCCGACAAATGGCTGGACCGGCCGCGGCTTCAGAAGCCCTACACGATCGACCAGGTCGAGACCGTGCTGAAAGGCCTGTTCGTTCCCGGCTAGGCTTATTGCTGCTGCGGCGTGCCCATCGTCTGGGCGCCGCCGGTTACCGACCCGCCCGACGCGATCTGTTGCTGGACCGCCTGAGTCAGCTGCGGCGTCGTCGTGGTTGCCGTGCATCCGGCCTGGCCGTTGGCGATCGAGGCCGCAAGCGCGCTGACCGAGACGCCGCAGACGTTAGCGGCAACGTCGATCGGGACCATCGCGTTGACCGGGATGTTGTTGCGGTTGACCTGGAGCGAGACCGAGAGGTCGTTGAGCACGTTCTGAAGGTTCACGTTGACCAGGGTGGGGATGCTGGTCCCACCACCCGTGGACCCGCCTGCGGTCCCGGCAGGAACGGTCGCGTCGCCGGCGGTGGCAGGCGCCGGCGGGTTGGTCGTCTTGCAGGCGGCGAGCGCCAGAGCGGCAAGAGCCGCGGCGGCGACGGGATAGGAGCGGGCCGTCATTTCACTTCCTCCTGAGCGGTCAATTAGGGTGTCGTCGTGGTTGCGGGCGTCGTGGTTGTCGTTGTGGGCGTCGTCGTGGTCGGCGTCGTCGTTCCGCTGTTGGTCTGGGCACCGCCGCCGACCGAGCCGTTCGCCGCGAGCTGCTGCTGGATGGCCTGAACCAGCTCCGGCGAGGCGGTCTGCGCGGTGCAGCCCTGGCTCGAGCCGCCGCCGGCGCCGATCGAGAGGATATTGATCGAAATGCCACAGACGTTGGCGGCAAGGCTGATCGGGATCTGGGCGTTGATCGGGATGTTGGCCTTGTCGATCTTCAAGTCGAGCGCGAGGTCGTTGAGGACGTTGGAGAGGTTCACGTTGACCAGGCTTGGCACCGCCCCGGCGACGCTCGAAGCGCCCGAGGCGACGGCGCTGCCGGCGCTCTTCACTCCATTGACGGCGGAATCTGTGGTCTTGCAGGCCGACAGGCCAAGCATGGCGGCAAGCGCCGAAATCGCGACAATCTTACGCATACGCAGCATCCCTGTTGATGCGGCGACAAACGCGCTCCGGTTCGAAAAGGTTTCGCCCCAGAGGGCGGCGGGGCAGGCGAAGGCTTGAGTGTACAGCCGCCTTGAAGGCGGAACGCATGACCGCGCCCTAAAAAAGGGTCGTCAGCCAGTAGAACAAGGCGCCAACGGTTGCGGAGGCGGGTATCGTGATCAACCAGGCAGCCATGACATTGCCGGCAACGCCCCAGCGCACCGCCGAAGCGCGCCGAGCCGCACCGGCGCCGATGACGCAGCCGGTGATGGTGTGCGTCGTCGACACCGGGATGCCGAGGTAGGATGCGGCAAAGAGCATCACCGAGCCGCCGGCCGAGGCGCTGAACCCCTGGTGCTGCGAGAGCTTGGTGATCCGCGTCCCCATGGTCTCGATGATCCGCCAGCCGCCCGACAGCGTGCCAAGCCCGATCGCGACGTAGCAGCTGAGCGCCACCCATTGCGGAACATGGAATTCGCCCTTCAGATAGCCAGTCGAATAAAGCAGCACGGTGATGATCCCCATGGTCTTCTGGGCGTCGTTGAGACCATGGCCGAGTGAGTAGGCGCCGGCGGAGACGAGGTGCAGTCCGCGAAACGTCCGTTCCGCCCCGCGCGCGCTGGCGCGCGCTCCGAGCCAGCTGGTCGCCAGCATGATCAGCATCGTCAGGATCAGGCCCAGGGTCGGGGAGAGGACGATCGCGATGAGCGTTTTGTTGAGGCCCGCCCATTGAATGCCGCCGATGCCCGCGTGAGCCACACCGGCACCGATGAGGCCCCCGACCAAAGCGTGGCTGGAGGACGAGGGAATGCCCTTGATCCAGGTCACGATGTTCCAGAACATTGCCCCGATCAGGGCGCCGAATACGACCCCCGGAGTGATCAGATCCTTGTCGATCAGCCCCTTGCCGATCGTGTCCGCGACCTTGTGCAGCGCGGGCCATTGCAGGGCGAGGAAGTAGGCTGCGAAATTGAAGAAGGCGGCAAAGGCCACGGCGCCCACCGGGCTGAGCAGCCGCGTCGCAACCACCGTCGCGATCGAGTTCGCAGCGTCATGCAAGCCATTGAGGAAGTCGAACGCCAGCGCGACAACGATCAGGCCGACTAGCAGTGGGAAGGCAAGCTCGTACATCAGGCGTGATCGATGACGATGCCGTCGATTTCGTTGGCGACATCCTCAAACGCGTCGGTCACTCGCTCGAGGTTCTTGAACACTTCGCGCGCGACCGCGAACTGAAGCGGATCGGTGCGTGCCGTCTGGAACGCCTGCTTGAGCCCGATCGCGTGAAGCTCGTCGGCCTGGCCTTCGAGGTTCACCAACCGCCCGGTGAGCTCGTGGAGCTTGGTCCCGTTGCCGCTGACGTTGCGGAGCAATGGGACGGCCTCGGACGTCACTGCGGCCGCTTCGGAAATAAGGCCGATGATCTGCTTCATTTCCGGCCGGAGCTCGCGAAGCTCGTAAAGGTCGATGGCCCGGGCCGCGGCCAGCATCTCGTCGATGGCATCGTCCATCGAGCCGATCAGCGAAGTGATCGCGCCGCGGTCGAACGGCGTCAGGAAGGTCTTCCGAACGGCCGTCAGAACCTCCCGGATCAGCTCGTCCGCCTGGTGCTCGTCATCCTGGATCTGTTCGAGGATCTTGGCTGGCGAAGCGCCGTCCGAAGCCATTTGCTGAAGCGCTGCGGCCGCGCTCACCAAGGTCGCCGAATGGGCCTCGAACATGCCGAAAAAATCGCCACGGTGAGGCAACAGACGTTGAAACCAACCCAGCATAGATGCCCTCCAACTACGGTCCCGTGGCTTAGTAGAGGTCGGCGGGATCGGCAACGAGCCCGCGGTTGCACAACGCGGGTGCCACGCATAGGCCAGGTGAATGGCCAGCAAATTCGAGACGTTCGCAGCGCTGCACGTGCCGGGCGACCCGGTCGTGCTCTACAACATCTGGGACCCGGGCAGCGCGCTGGCCGTCGCCAATGCGGGAGCAAAGGCGCTGGCGACGGGAAGCCATCCGGTCGGCGACGCGGCGGGCTTCGGCGATGGCCAGCAGGTGCCGCTCGATTACGTCTTCGACAATGCGCGGCGCATCGTGAAGGAGACCGAGCTGCCGCTGACGGTCGACTTCGAAGGCGCATATTCGACCGACCCTGAAGAAGGGGCCGAGAATGTGCGGCGGCTGGCCGAGACCGGTGCCGTCGGCTGCAATTTCGAGGACCAGGTCGTGGGCGGGGCCAATGAAAATGAGGGCGTTCATCCGCTCGACCTGCAGGCCCGGCGAATCGCCGCGATCCGCAAGGCGGTTGGCGACGCCTTCTTCATCAACGCGCGGACCGACCTGTTCCTGAAGACGCAGACCTATGACGACGCGCTGATCGACCAGGTGGTGGAGCGCGGCAAGGCTTTCGCCGATGCCGGAGCGAGCGGCTTCTTCGTCCCGCGCCTCAGCGATTCCAAGCAGATCGAGCGCGTCGTGCGCGAAGTGCCGCTGCCGCTCAACCTCATCGCTTTTCCGGGGGCTCCGGAGAAAAATGTCTGGGCGCAGGCGGGCGTGGCGCGGATCAGCCACGGCCCCTTCCCGCACCGCGCGCTGATGGCAAAGCTTACCGAGATGGCGCGCGCGGCGATCGGCTAAACGCGGCGGGCGCGTTTCCACCAACGGGTGCGCGGGCCGGACTTCAGCACCGTCTTGCGGAACAGCTGCGCGCCGATGCGCAGGATCACGCCGACCCACAGTGCCTGCCACAGGATGGCGACCAGGTGCGGCCAGAGCTCGGGCCGTTCGGCCGCCCGCGCCAGCATCACCATGGGCGAGGACAGCGGGAATGCTGCGGCAGCCAGGGCATTGGCCGAATCGGGCGCCCCGATCGCGGTCGAAGCGAAGCCGAACAGCAGCACCTGGCCGAAGGTGACCGGCATCGACAGCGTCTGCACCTCGCGCGCGGTCGAGGCCTGCGCGCCGATGGTCAGGAAGACCGAGCCCAGCAGCAGATAGTTCATCGCGAAATAGAGGACCGCGAGGGCGAGGAAGGCAGGCCAGCCGACCGCCGGCGGGGGTAGCGCCTGGACGCCGCCATGCTTCACCATCTGGATCAAGAGCGCGCCGGCGCTGAGCCAGACAAGGATGCCGACCACCGACGAGGCGAGCATCGCGAAAAGCTTGCCGAGGAACATGGCGTCGATCGGCACCGCGGCGGCGATGACCTCGACGATCTTGTTCGATTTCTCCTCGATCAGCTGGCTCATCAGCATGCCCGACAGCAGCACCGTCAGGAAGAACAGCAGCATCTGCCCGATCTGCCCGGTGAACAGGCGGTCCCGGGCCAGCGAGCCGGATGAGGCGGCGACATTGTCGACCGGGATGGTGACGGGAGCGCCCGCACGCGGGCTGAGCGCGTCGCCGACAATCAGCCTGATCTGGCCGACCGTGCCGGGATCGTCGGCAAGCGCGCCGATCAGCCGCGGATGATCGAGCCCGCCGCTCAGCACCGCGCGCACCGGCGGATTGCGCGAGGCGAGCAGGCCCTGGCGCTGCGCCGCAACATCGCCGTCGGGGTCAAAGCGGCGCAGCGTGACCAGCGCCGGGCCGGGAACGGCGGCGGCCAGGCGATCGCGCGCCGCCTTCATCCGGGCAAAGTCCTGGGACGAGGCAATGACCGCGATCACCGGCTGCTCGGTGCGGTTGGCGACCTGCGCGCCGATGCCGCCGAACAGGCCGCCGAGAAGCAGCGGGAACAGCGGCCCCAGAAGGAAGAAGATGAACGCCTTGGAGAGGACGGTCGCGGTGAAGTCGCGGCGGCCGATCACCCAGGCGGAGCGGATGATGCGCGTCATTCGGGCTTCTCCTGCCCCATGGCCGCGGCCGCCGCGCTCCCCGCAATCGACACGAAAGCGTCGTGCAGGCCCGGCCGCTCGATCGCCAGCGTCTCGATCCCCGCGCCGCCGTCGATGAGCGCCTTGAGCAAGGGTTCGGGCCCGCCCTCGGGCAATTCGAACACCCATTCGCCGCCGTCGCGCCGCGAGCCGGCGGGAATGGCAGAGCGCCACGGACCGTCGTCGGCGCGGGTGCGGAGGCGGACGATCGGGCGCAGCCTGGCGCGCGCTTCGTCGACTTCGCCGTCGAACGCGACCTTGCCCTTGGCGATGATCGCGATGCGCTGGCAGAGGCGCTCGGCATGAGCGATGACGTGGGTCGAAAAGATGATCGTCGCGCCGCCCTGGGCTTCCCGCCGGATCAGGTCCTCAAGCCGCGCCTGGTTGATCGCGTCGAGCCCGGCGAAGGGCTCGTCTAGGACGATCAGCCGGGGATTGTGAATGATGGTGCCCAAGAGCTGGACGGTCTGGGCCATGCCCTTGGAGAGGGTACGGATCGGTTTTTTCGCCCAGTCGGCAAGGTTATGCTCGGCAAGCAAGGCGTCGGCGCGGCGGCGGCCTTCGGCCAGCGGCAGCCCACGCAAGGCGCCCATGAAAGCAACCGCCTCGCGCGCCTGCATCGCCGGATAGAGGCCGCGCTCCTCGGGGAGATAGCCGACCTCGCTCGCAGCCTCGAGCGGGCGCGAGTGGCCGAGCACCGAGCGCGTGCCGCTCGACGGTTCGATGATGCCGAGCAGCATGCGCAGGGTCGTCGTCTTGCCCGCCCCGTTCGGGCCGAGCAGGCCGAAGATCGAGCCGGTCGGTACCGCGAGGCTGACGCCATCGACCGCCCGCGTCTCGCCGAAGTCCTTGACGAGGTCGACCGCTTCGACTGCGAACGCATTTGGAGAGGCTGGGCGAAGCACTGTATTTCCTAAACAAAACAAGGACCGCCCCCTTCGGCTGGCCTGCCGGCCGCTCAGGACAGGCTTCGACAAGCTCAGGGCGAACGGTGTAGGTGCGCGGGCGTGGATAGGAGCCAAAGCCTTGCCGAAGCAATAAGGGCCGAAGCGACCCGCCTGGGTTTCGCGGCATGCGGCTTTGCGCGCGCCGACGCCGCGGATGGCGCGGGGCTCGAGCTCAAGCGCTGGCTGGAGGCCGGGCATCACGGGACCATGGGGTGGATGGAGGAGCGGGCTCATCACCGCGTCTCGCCGCTCACGCTATGGCCCGAAGCCAGGTCCGCGATCGCGCTCGGGATGAGCTATGCGCCGGCAAGCGATCCGCTGGCGCTTGCCGGCAGGCCCGAGCTCGGCCGCATCTCGGCCTATGCGCAGGGCGGCGACTATCACAAGACGGTCAAGAAGGCGCTCAAAGCCCTGGCGCAGTTCATCGTCGACGCGGCGCCGTCCGAGCTGAAGGTGTTCGTCGATACCGCGCCAGTGATGGAAAAGCCGCTCGCCCAGGCGGCCGGGATCGGCTGGCAGGGCAAGCACACCAACCTCGTCAGCCGAGAGCATGGCAGCTGGATGTTCCTCGGCGTCATCCTCACCAGCCTCGACCTTCCGCCCGATGCGCCGGCCAGATCCGGCGTCCATTGCGGGTCGTGCAGCCGCTGCCTCGACGCCTGCCCGACCCAGGCCTTTATCGGCCCGCACCGGATCGATGCGCGGCGCTGCATTTCCTACCTGACGATCGAGCATTCGGGGCCGATCCCGCACGAGCTTCGTCGCGGCATGGGCAATCGCATCTACGGCTGCGACGATTGCCTGGCGGTCTGCCCGTGGAACCGCTTCGCCGATGCGGCGGCGGCGAACCGCGCATTCCTGCCGCGCGCCGAGCTGGCCGCGCCGCGCCTCGCCGACCTGCTCGCGCTCGACGACGCAGCGTTCCGGGAGATGTTCGCGGGCTCGCCGATCAAGCGGATCGGGCGCAACCGGATGATCCGCAATTGCCTGATCGCGGCCGGGAACAGCAGCGATTCGTCACTGGAAGAAGCGGTTCGCCCGCACCTCGACGACGCCGACCCAGTCGTCGCCGAAGCAGCGCGCTGGGCGATGGATCAGCTTGGCGTCAGGCGGTTCGGATCCGACAGAGCGGCGATGCACGCCGCCTGATTATAGTCGCCGCCCGAGCGGTAGCGCGTGTCGACGTGCGTGACGCGAGATCCGCCGGCGGACGGATACAGATAAGCGTCGAGGATGCAGTCGCTGGAGCGGAACTGGAGCTTCAGCCCCGCCCCTTCCTGGATGCGGAGCGCCGGGGCGCCGAAGCGCCCGATCAATTCCGATGATGTGCGGCCGATCAGCTGACCCTGCTCCCTGACTACGGCCGGCGGAGGCGGCACCGGTGCGGGTGCAGGCACCTCACGCGCGGAGCAGGCGGACACGAGCAGGGCGAAAGCGAAGACTGATAAGCGGCGCATAATGCGGTTCTAAGCACAGTCGTCATCCCCGCGGAAGCGGGGACCCAGCAAAGAACCAACTGGGCTCCCGCGTTCGCGGGAGTGACGAGGTTGAGGTTGCTGCTCCCGCCCTGGCCCGCTAGGCGCCCGGGCTTTCCCGCAAGCTTCCGGAGACCTCATGCCCGACCGCCGCCTCGACGTGCTCGCCATCGGCAATGCCATCGTCGACGTCATCGCCGACGCCGACGATGCCTTCCTGGCCCGCGAAGGCATGCCGAAGGGCGGGATGCGGCTGCTCGACGAACGCGAAGCGACCGCGCTTTACGAGTCGATGGGGCCGGGCCGCGAGCTGTCCGGGGGGTCTGCCGGGAACACGGCCGCCGGGCTCGCTGCGCTGGGCCTTCGCGCGGGATTCATCGGCCAGGTCGCCGCCGACCAGCTCGGCGAGATTTTCCGCCATGACATCCAGAGCCTGGGCGTCGCATTCGAGACGCCCCCCAGGAACGATGTCGGCGCCACCGCACGCTGCCTGATCCTGGTCACGCCCGACGCGCAGCGGACGATGAACACCTTCCTCGGCGCGGCGCAGATGCTGGACCCCGAAGTGGTCGATCCGGCCCAAGTCGCGGATGCGCAGATCGTCTATCTCGAAGGCTATCTGTGGGACCCGGCGGCGCCGCGCACGGCCATGCTGAAAGCGATGGACGCGGCCCGCGCCGCCGGCACCAAGGTCGCTTTCACCTTGTCCGACAGCTTCGTTGTCGACCGCCACCGCGCCGATATCCTGAAGCTGCTTGAAGATAGGAAGATCGACATATTGTTCGCCAACCAGGCGGAGGCCGAAGCGCTCGCCGAGGTCGGCGATGTCGAAGCCGCGGTCGAGAAACTGAAGGACAAGGTCGAAACGCTGGTCGTCACCCGCGGCGAACAGGGCGCGCTTGCGGTCCGCGGCGACGATCGCGCGCAAGTGGCGGCCGAGCCGATCCGCGAGCTGGTCGACACCACCGGCGCGGGCGACCTGTTCGCCGCCGGCTTCCTCGCCGGAACCGCGCGCGGCCTAAGCCTCGAGCACCGCCTTAGGCTCGGCGCGATCTGCGCGGCGGAAGTGATCCAGCATTATGGCGCGCGCCCCGAGGCGGACCTCAGGGCGCTGGCCGGAGAGCTGCTCGCTTAAGACTCGCGGTCCTGCGGCGGAACCGGCGCGCCCGGCATCGGTGCGATGCCGATCGAGCCCGGTGCGTCGGCGGCCAATTCCGGAACGTCTATAATGCCGCGGCCGACATGGCTGTGGCGGTAGCCGTAGAGGAAGTAAAAGACCAAGCCGATCACGGTCCAGCACACGAACAGCAGCTTCGATTCGATGTTCAGGTTCACGAACAAAAGCGCGCACCCGGCAATCGAAAGCGGACCGACGAGGAAGACCAGCGGAGTGCGGAACGGCCGCTTGCGGCCCGGGTCGCGACGGCGCAACAGCATGACGCCAAGCGAGACCATGGCGAAGGCGAACAGCGTGCCCGCGTTCGAATAGTCGGCCAGCGTGCCGACCGGCAGGAACGCCGCGGCGACAGCCACGAAACAACCGGTGACGATGGTCACGATATAGGGCGTCTGAAAACGGGGGTGGACGGTCGCCAGCTTCTCGGGAAGCAGGCCGTCGCGGGCCATGACGAAGAAGACGCGGGTCTGGCCGTACATCATCAGCAGGACGACCGAGGGCAAGGCAAGCGCGGCAGCAAGGCCGACGAGGTTGCCGAGCATCGGCGTCGAGACCTGGCGCAGGATGAAGGCCAGCGCTTCCTTCGAGCAGACAGTCGGCGCATTCGCGGCCTGGCAGGCCGCCGAAGCGTAGAGCTCGGGCGAACCTTCCTTGAAAGCGAGGCCGGTCGCGGGATCCATCAGCGGCTGCGCGCCATAGGCGCCGACGACGCCGGCGGCGACGAGCAGATAGAAGACTGTGCAGATCATCAGGCTGCCGATGAGTCCGATCGGCACGTTGCGCTGCGGGTTCTTGGTCTCCTCCGCCGCGGTGGAGACCGCGTCGAAGCCGACGTAGGCGAAGAAGATCGAGGCTGCGGCCCCGAGGATGCCGGTGCCCGATCCGCTCAAGGGATTGCCCCAGCCCCGCGGCGCGAAGGGCTCAAAATTGGCGGCGTTGCCGCTGACCATCGGCAAGGTGATGATGAGGAACAGGGTCAGGGCAGTGACCTTGATCACCACCAGCACGGCGTTGAAGGTCGCGCTTTCCTTGGTGCCGATCACGAGCAGAGTGGTGACGAAAGCAACGACGATGACAGCGGGCAGGTTGATCAGGCCGCCAACCTCACCGCCCTGGAGGAAACCCCATTGAATCTGGGGCCCGACCTTCAAGGCATGGGGTATTTGCACCCCGACGCTGTCCAACAGCCCGCTGATAAAGCCGGACCAGCCGACCGCGACCGCGGATGCGCCAAGGGCATATTCGAGGATCAAGGCCCAACCGACGAGCCAGGCCATGGCCTCACCCATGACGGCGTAGGAATAAGTGTAAGCGGAGCCGGCAACCGGCACCATCGACGCAAGCTCCGAATAGCAGAGCGCGGCCAGCGCACAGACGGTGCCGGCGATGATGAAGCTGACCATCATGCCCGGGCCGGCCTTCTGGGCGGCCGTCGCGGTCAGAACGAAAATGCCGGTGCCGATGACGGCGCCGATGCCGAGCAGGGTCAGCTGGAAGGCGCCGAGCGAGCGCTTGAGCGATTTCTTCTCTGCCGTGGCAAGGATCGCGTCGAGGGATTTGATCCGTCCGCGTCCAACCGGTGCTGTTGTCGCCATTTTACTCCCCTCAAGTCACGAACTTAATCGCGGGCGAACCTAGCGCCTCAGGGAGCGAGGGCAATCCCCCTTCGACCGGCGACGGATCAGCGCGCGAGCATCGGCCCCAGCGGACGGCCGGCGAAGATGTGGACATGAAGGTGCGGCACTTCCTGCCCGGAATCCTGGCCGACATTGGCGAGCAGGCGATAGCCAGGCTCGACCAGCCCAGCCTCGCGCGCGATCCGCCCGACGGCGCGGACAAAGGCGCCGATCTCCTCATCCGACGCACGCTCCGAAAAGTCGTCCCAGGAGACGTAGGCGCCCTTGGGGATGACCAGGATGTGCGTCGGGCTCAAGGGATTGATGTCGTGGAAAGCGAGCACATGCTCGTCCTCGAACACCGTCTTGTTGGGGATCTCGCCGCGCAGGATTTTCGCGAAGATGTTGCTGTCATCATAAGGCTGGGTGGCATCGATGGGCATGACGGACTCCGCTTGACCGGGTTGCGCCGCCCGCTACCACGAAATCGATGACCGACGACACGCCCGAAAGCCTGATCCCCTATGACGAGATCGTGCAGGATGCCCTGCGCGCGGTGGTTGGACGGGTGCTGGGCGAGGTCGAGCAATCGGGCGGCCTGCCCGGCGAGCACCATTTCTACATCACGTTCAAGACTCGCGCTCCCGGCGTCTCCATCCCCAAGCATCTGATGGAGCGCTTTCCCGACGAGATGACGATCGTCATCCAACACCGCTTCTGGGACCTCAAGGTCGAGGATGACAATTTCACCGTCGGCCTGTCCTTCGGCGGGGTTCCGGCGACGCTTCACGTGCCCTTCGCGGCAGTGACCCAGTTCCACGATCCGGCGGTCGAGTTCGCGCTCACGTTCCAGGCCAATGCGGCCGAGGAGCTGGCCGACGAGCATGAGCAGGCCCAGAACGATTCCCCCGACGGGGAAAGCGAGACGCGCGACGACGGATCGAACGTCGTGAGCGTCGACTTCACACGGAAGAAGTAATGTCAGCGACCCGTACCGAGAGCGATAGCTTCGGCCCAATCGAAGTGCCCGCCGACGCTTATTGGGGTGCCCAGACCGAGCGCTCGATCGGCAATTTCCCCTTCGGCCCGCGCGAGCAGATGCCGCTCGAGATCGTCCACGCCTTGGGCTTCATCAAGCAGGCGGCAGCGCGGGTGAATGCGCGGATCGGCGGCCTCGACCCCAAGCTTGCCGAAGTGATCCAGCAGGCCGCCGCCGAAGTCGCGCGCGGCGATCTCGACAGCCAGTTTCCGCTTGTCATCTGGCAGACGGGGTCGGGCACGCAGTCGAACATGAACGCCAATGAGGTGATCGCCGGGCGGGCCAATGAAATGCTGACCGGCAAGCGCGGCGGCAAGGACCCGGTGCACCCCAACGACCATGTGAACCAAAGCCAGTCGTCGAACGACAGCTTCCCGACGGCGATGCACATCGCCGCGGCGCGGTCGGTGCACAGTCGGCTGCTGCCGGCGCTGAAGATGATGCAGGCGCGGCTTGCGGACCAGGCCAAGCGCTGGGACGAGATCGTCAAGATCGGCCGCACCCATTTGCAGGACGCGACGCCGCTGACGCTCGGCCAGGAATTTTCCGGCTATGCGGTGCAGGTCGGCGATTGCATCGAGCGAGTCGAAGGCGTGCTGCCGCGAGTGATGAAGCTGGCGCAGGGCGGGACCGCGGTCGGCACCGGCCTCAACGCGCCCCAGGGCTTCGCGGAAGAATTCGCCAGGGAAGTGGCCAAGCTGACCCAGCTGCCCTTCACTTCGGCGCCCAACAAGTTTGCCGAAATGGCGGCGCACGACACTATGGTCGAGCTGTCGGGCCTGCTCAACGTCATTGCGGTCGCACTGAGCAAGATCGCTAACGACCTGCGCCTGCTCGGGTCCGGCCCGCGCGCCGGGATTGGCGAGCTGAAGCTGCCGGAGAACGAGCCGGGAAGCTCGATCATGCCGGGCAAGGTCAACCCGACCCAGGCCGAGATGCTGACCATGGTCGCGGCGCAGGTGATGGGCAATCACGTCGCGGTGACCGTCGGCGGGCTCCAGGGTCACCTCGAGCTCAACGTGTTCAAGCCGCTGATCGGCGCCAATGTGGTCCGCTCGATCAACCTGCTCGCGGTCGGGATGGAAAGCTTCACCGAGCGGATGCTCGACGGGACCGAGCCCAATCTCGAGCGGATCGAAGAGCTGATGTTCCGCTCGCTGATGCTGGTCACCGCGCTCGCGCCCGAGATCGGCTACGACAATGCCGCGACCATCGCCAAGCATGCGCACAAGACCGGCAAGACGCTGAAGGAAGCGGGGCTGGAGCTCGAGCTGGTCGACGAGGAAACCTTCGACCGGGTGGTCAAGCCCGATACGATGGTCGGGCGCTAAAGCTTCAGGTTCAGCCGAACGCCGAAATTGTCGATCCCGGGATTTTCCCGGCCGAACAATTGGGCGTGGCTCATGTGCACCCAGCTCGCTTCCGCGCTCAAGCGGTTATTGGTCCGCGCCCCGACCGCGACCTCCGGCTCGAACAGGATTCGGCTGCCAAAGGCGATGCGGTCGTAGCGGTAATAATCGTCGGCCGAACCGTCGTGTACCGCGAGCCCAAGCCCGGGTCGGATATAGACGCGATCCCCGAACTTCGCGGACAGACCAATCGCAGCATAATTGGTTCGCCCGGCGGTGTTCACCGCGGCGAAGGCATAAGGCTGGAGCGGGGTATGGCCGATGCGCCCGCCGCGATAGCCGACCTGCACGTCGGCGCCGTCCTCGATCCCGCTCGCATCGAGGAAAGTCTTGACGTCGTGGACGTAGACCCCGCCGAACAGCTCGCCCCCTTGGGCTGGAGCGGAAGCTGCGATGAGGGCGGCGAAGGCCAGAGCAAAGCGGGTCATCGGACGCCTGAATGCTTCACGTCGCGAATGGTGCCTCAACCCGCCTGCCAGGCCTGAATTGCCGGATTGGGCGCGATCAACGCGATGATGTTAAGGGTCAGATTGTCGCGGATGACGAACAAAGGCACGACTTCCAGCACGACCAGCGCCGCAACCGCCGCCCAGAGCGGGAGCTTTCGCGCCAAGAGGAAGCCCACCGCCATCATCAACATGTCGGACAGCGAGTTGATGACGGTGTCGCCGGTATAGCCGAGCGCGGCCGTGGTCTCGCGGTAGCGGTCGATAATCATCGGCGTATTTTCGGTCACTTCCCACGCTGCTTCGACAAATAGGGCGATCAGGAAGCGCCATTCGAGCGCGAGGCGCGGCGCGGCGAGCCGGAGCAAGGCATAGAAGATGAGGCCGTGGACGATGTGGCTGAGGCTGTACCAGTCGGCCAGCATCTGGCTGGTTTGAGCGCTGTCGCGCTGGCCGACCCACAGGCCGACCGAGCCGCAGGTGCAAATCGGGTGACGGCCCATCGCCAGCAGCAGCGTCGTGGCTGCGCCGAGGATAAGCAACGCGAAGAGGAGAGCGCGGCGCGAAGACATGGCGCGTCATGCAAGGCCGACGGCCGCGAAGCAATCGCCGGATTGCGCGCCGCTGCCGAGGGTGACAGACAAAGCCCATGCTCAGAACCTATGGTCCCGGTTGCGACGGAAGCGTCATCGACGCCAAGGCCAAGCGCATTTCCAAAGGCGCGACCTGGATCGACCTCGAAGAGCCGACCGCCGAGGAGGAAAAGCTGGTCGAGCGCTGCGTCGGGCTCAACGTCCCGACCGAGGCGGAAATGGCCGAGATCGAGCCATCGAGCCGGCTCTATGAGCAGAATGGCGCCTTATACATGACGATCAGCGTCCTTCGCGGGGTCGAGGACGGACTGCCGGCGAGCACGCCGATCAGCTTCGTGTTCACCGGCCACCGGCTCATCACCATCCGCTACGCGACGCCCAAGCCGGTCCGTGCCTTCGAGGAACATGCGCGCCGCGAGCCCGACCTCGTGAAGGACGCATCGCATGTGCTGGTCGGCCTGCTCGACGCGATCATCGACCGGCTTGCCGATGAGCTCGAGAACATCGGCGGCGAGATCGAACGCCAGTCATCGGAAATCTTTCAGAGAAACGTAAACGATCGCCGAATTCCGGCGGAAAAGCTGACTCGGCTGCTGACCAGCATTGGCCGAGTCCAGGCGCTGCTTGCGAAGGTCCGCTACACCGCCGTCAGCACGAGCCGGATGCTGAGCTTCCTTGCCGGATCGAAGCGGATCAACGAGGCCGAGCATGAGGATTTCCGGCCTCATGTCGCCAGCCTGACGACCGACGTGACCTCGCTCGGCGAGCATGCGACGTTCCAGTCGGACAACCTTCAGTTCCTGCTCGATGCGTCGCTCGGCCTGATCAGCATCGAGCAGAATGCGGCGATGAAACTGTTTTCATGGGCGGCGATCATTTTCCTGCCGCCGACGCTGATCGCCGGCATCTACGGGATGAATTTCCAGCACATGCCGGAACTCAACTGGGTGTTCGGCTATCCGATGGCGCTGCTGATGATCCTGATCAGCGCGGTCGCGCCCTACCTCTACTTCAAATGGCGGCGCTGGATCTGACTCAGGCGGCGGGAAGCGGGATCGCGGGCTTGTCTTCCTCGACGGGCGGGGGAGTCGCGGCCTTGCGCCGGGCAAGGGCGGCGTAGGCGAGCGCCAGGTCCCCGGCGACGTCAGCTTCCGAGCCGGCAAGCCTCGACGAGGCGGCGGCGCGCGCTTCGGCGGCGCGGCGGCGGAAATATTCGCTATCGTGGACCATGATGCTCTTCCTGTTTTTGCCGGTTTTCCCGGAGTTTCCCCATCTTATTCCGGACCCGAACAATTCATAGTCGAGAGCGCGCGGCCCGGCGCGTGAAGGTTGCGGACTAGCGCAATTTGCGGCGCTGCAAGCCGATTGCTAAGGGCAGCGCCAAGCCACGCCGGCGCTTTTTACCGCCAACCGCGTTGCACATGAAGGACAGCGATGAACCCGACCGGCCAGGACAGCCTCGATACCCGCTCGACCCTAGAGGTCGAAGGCAAGACCTACGCTTATTACTCGCTCGCCAAGGCCGCCGAGGCGCTCGGCGACATTTCGCGCCTCCCCTTCTCGATGAAGGTGCTGTTCGAGAATTTGCTGCGCTTCGAGGACGGCCAGACGGTCACTCGCGACGACCTCCAGGCGATGGTCGACTGGCAGAAGGAGCGGAAGATCAATCGCGAGATCCAGTACCGGCCGGCGCGCGTGTTGATGCAGGATTTCACCGGGGTTCCCGCGGTCGTCGACCTCGCCGCCATGCGCGACGCGATCGGCGGCCTCGGGTCCGACCCGCAGAAGATCAATCCGCTCGTCCCCGTCCACCTCGTCATCGATCACAGCGTGATGGTCGACGAGTTCGGCACGCCGCAATCATTCGGGAAGAATGTCGAGCTGGAATATGCCCGCAACGGCGAGCGCTACCAGTTCCTGAAGTGGGGCAGCCAGGCGTTCGACAATTTCCAGGTGGTGCCGCCGGGCACCGGCATCTGCCACCAGGTGAACCTGGAGCATATCTCCCAGTGCGTGTGGACCGGCGAGGACCAGAGCGGCGAGACCGTTGCTTATCCCGACACGTTGGTCGGAACCGACAGCCACACGACGATGGTCAACGGCCTCGGTGTGCTCGGCTGGGGCGTCGGCGGGATCGAGGCCGAAGCCGCGATGCTCGGCCAGCCGGTCAGCATGCTGATCCCCGAAGTCGTCGGCTTCCGCCTCGACGGCGCGCTCAAGGAAGGGATCACCGCGACCGACCTGGTGCTGACCGTCACCCAGATGCTTCGCGCCAAGGGCGTGGTCGGCCGCTTCGTCGAATTTTACGGACCCGGCCTTGCCAGCATGACCGTCGCCGACCGCGCGACCATCGCCAACATGGCGCCCGAATATGGCGCGACCTGCGGCTTCTTCCCGGTCGACGACCGGACGCTCGAATATTTCGAGCTGACCGGCCGCGACGCCGACCGCATCGCGCTGACCAAGGCCTATGCCCAGGCGCAGGGCCTGTGGCGCGACGAAGCCGCGCCCGAGCCGCTTTTCACGGATACGCTAGAGCTCGACATGAGCACGATCGAACCGTCGCTGGCGGGACCCAAGCGGCCGCAGGACCGGGTCCTGCTGAGCGAGGTCGACGACCAGTTCAACCACGAGCTGGAGCATACCTATCGCAAGCATCTCGACCCGCGCGTTCCGGTCGAGGGCGAGGATTATGATTTCGGCAACGGCGACGTTGCGATTGCCGCGATCACCAGCTGCACCAACACCTCCAACCCGTCGGTCCTGATCGGTGCCGGGCTGCTGGCGCGAAAGGCGCGGGCGAAGGGGCTGATGACCAAGCCCTGGGTCAAGACCAGCCTCGCGCCGGGCAGCCAGGTCGTTACCGACTACCTGAAGGAAAGCGGGCTCGACGCCGACCTCAACGCGTTAGGCTTCGACCTCGTCGGTTATGGCTGCACCACCTGCATCGGCAATTCGGGGCCGCTTCCCGAGCCAATCAGCAAGGCCATCAACGATCGCGACCTGGTCGCGGTCAGCGTGCTTTCCGGCAACCGCAACTTCGAAGGTCGGGTGTCGCCCGACTGCCGCGCCAATTACCTCGCCTCGCCGCCCCTGGTGGTGGCCTTCGCGCTGAAGGGCACGGTGCGCGCCGACCTCGTCAGCGAACCGATCGGGACCGGAAGCAACGGCGAACCGGTGTTCCTCAAGGACATCTGGCCGTCGAACGACGAGATCCGCGGCCTGATCGACGCCCACGTCCATTCGAAGATGTTCAAGACGCGCTATGCCGACGTCTATCACGGCGACGAACGGTGGCGGGCGATCGCGGTCACCGGCACGCCGACCTATGCCTGGCCGGCGAACTCCACCTATATCCAGAACCCGCCATATTTCACCGGCATGACGATGACCCCGACGCCGCCCGGCGACATCGTCGAGGCGCGGGCGCTGGCGGTGTTCGGCGATTCGATCACGACCGATCACATCTCGCCCGCGGGGGCGATCAAGCCCGACAGCCCCGCGGGCCGCTATCTGCTCGAAAACGGGGTCAGCCGCGCCGAGTTCAACAGCTACGGCGCGCGCCGCGGCAACCACCAGGTGATGATGCGCGGCACTTTCGCCAACATCCGCATTCGCAACCGCGTGCTCGAGAATGTCGAAGGCGGCTTCACGCGCTACGCGCCGACCGGCGAGACCCTGCCGATCTACGACGCGGCCATGGCCTATGCCCACGACGGCACGCCGCTGGTCGTCGTCGCCGGCAAGGAATATGGCACGGGGAGCTCGCGCGACTGGGCCGCCAAGGGCACCGTGCTGCTCGGCGTGCGGATGGTCATCGCCGAAAGCTTCGAGCGAATCCACCGCTCCAACCTCGTCGGCATGGGCGTCCTTCCGCTGCAGTTCCGCGAGGGCGAGAACGCCGAGAGCCTGGGAATCACCGGAAGCGAGAGCTTCACCATCAACGGCGTTGCTGGGATCGAGCCGCGGCAGGACATCGAGGTGAAGGTGACCAAGGCCGACGGCAGCAGCTTCACCGTTACCGCACGGTGCCGGATCGACACCTACAACGAGCTCGAATATTTCCGCGCTGGCGGCATCCTCCACTACGTGCTGCGGAGGCTGGCGGCGCAATGAGCGAGGACGCGCTGGTCGGCACATGCCATTGCGGGCGAGTGCGGATCACGCTTCCAAAGCTGCCCGACGAGGTCACGCACTGCAATTGCAGCCTGTGCAGCAAGACGGGTTTCCAGGGCATTTATTATGGCTCCGAGGAGCTGGCGATCGAAGGTGAGACCGACACCTATGTGCGGTCGGATTCGAACCCGGCATATCTTGCCAACCACCGCTGCAAGCATTGCGGAACCGTCACTCACTGGACCCCGCTGACCGACCCGCCGCACGAGCGCATGGGAGTCAACGCCCGGCTATTCGAGCCCGGGACCTTCGACGGCATAAAGGTGAAGCAGGTCGACGGGCGCAGCTGGCCGCTGTGAGCGCGATCGAGCTTGCCGTCGAAGTCGCCGGCTGGGCCGGCGCGGGGTTGATCCTGCTCGCCTACCTGCTGCTTTCGACCGAACGGCTGACCGGCCAGTCGCCGCTCTACCAGGGGATGAACGTGGTCGGCGGCGCGGGGTTCGTGATCAATGGCTGGTGGCACGGGGCGATCCCTTCTACCGCGCTCAACGTCGTCTGGATGGGCATCGGGGGATTTGCTTTATGGAAGATCGCTCAGCGGCGAAGATCGTCGACCTAAGCCACGTCATCACTGAGGGCATGGTCACCTACAAGGGACTGCCCGGACCCCACATCTGCGACTTCCTTTCTCGCGAGCAATCGGCCGCCAATTACGACGACGGATCGACCTTCCAGATCGGCAAGATCGAGATGGTCGCGAACACCGGCACCTACGTCGACGTGCCCTCGCACCGCTTCGCCGACGGCCAGGACCTAAGCGAAGTGGGGATCGAGGCCTTCGCGGACCTACCGGCTGTCGTCGTCCGGCAACCGTTCGAATCCGGGCTGGCGGTGGGCGTCGAGGCTTTCCGGCGGCTGGACGTCAGAGGGAAGGCAGTGCTGATCGCGACCGGCTGGGACCGCCATTGGGGGAGCGATGCTTATTACCACGAGCATTCGTTCGTGACGGCCGAGGCGGCCGAATGGCTGGTAGCCAATGCCGCGACGCTGGTCGGGATCGACAGCCACAATATCGATGACACGCGGATTCGGACGCGACCGGTGCACACTACGCTGCTCCGCGCCGGAATCGTCATCTGCGAGCATATGACCAACCTTGGCGCACTGCCCGATGTCGGATTCCGCTTCACTGCGGCGCCGCCGAAGGTGAAGGGGATGGGGACCTTTCCGGTGCGCGCCTACGCGCTCATCGCGGACTGAAGCCAGGCAGGCACGAGCGCGCCGCCGAGGTCGTCGAGGCGGCGGTGCTCAACCGCCAGGCCAAGCTCCGGATAGAAGGCCTTCGTCCGGGGTCCCGCGGCGTCTGCCTCGACCACGACCAGTCGCCGATTGACCTTGGCTCGCCAGTTCATCCGCGCCGTATTTTCCTGGCCGACAAAACAGCCCTTGGTGAAGCTGACGCCGTTCAATTCGGCGGCATTGCATTCGAGCCAGAGCAGGTCGCCAAGCTCGGCGCGGCCTTCGCAGACGCCGAGGTGCAGGCGATGCTCGAGCCAGCCCTGAGCGGGCTCGTCGGCGGGGCCAAGCCAGCGGCGGCCGAGCGCGGCGAGCCGCGGATCGCCTTTGCCGTCGGGCGACCAATGGACGGCAAGGCTGTCGTCGCGCGCGATGTCGATCGGGCGGCGAAGGCGGTAGAGGGAAAGGCGCTTGATCAGGTCCTCGGCAGCCTCGGCCTCGCAATCGAGAAGCAGCTCATCGCCATCGTCCCCGACAATAAAGTCGAACAGGCATTTGCCCTGCGGCGTCAGCAGCCCGGTCCAGACCGGCAACGGGCCGGCGACATCGCTGGTGACCAGTCCCTGGAGGAAATCGCCTACGCCCTCCCCCGACAGGCGGATGACGGCTCGATCGACTAGGGTGGTCGCAGGCATGTCGGTCAGTTAGGTAACCCGCGTGGCAATTGAAACACTGACCATCCGCCGCCCCGACGACTGGCACGTGCATTTGCGCGACGGGGAGATGCTGAAAAGCGTCGCGCCTTTCACCGCGCGGCAGTTCGCCCGAGCGATCATCATGCCGAACCTGACGCCTCCGGTGACCGATGTCGCGCTGGCCCGCGCCTATCGCGCTCGGATCACCGCCGCGGCTGGCTCGGGCTTCACCCCGCTAATGACTGCTTACCTCACCGACGCGACAGATCCGGAAGAGCTGGCGCGCGGGTTCGAAGAGGGCGTGTGGATCGCGGCCAAGCTCTATCCCGCCGGTGCGACGACCAACAGCGCCAGCGGAGTGACCGACATCCGCAACATCTATCCCGCGCTCGAGGCGATGCAGCGAGTCGGCATGGTGCTGTGCGTCCACGGCGAGGTCACCGACCGGGACGTCGACATATTCGATCGGGAGGCGGTGTTCATCCAGCGGGTGCTCAAAGGCCTGATGGCCGATTTCCCCAGCCTCAAGATCGTGCTCGAGCATATCACCACTGCCGATGCCGCCGATTTCGTGATGCAATGCTCGCCGATGCTGGCGGCGACGGTCACTCCGCATCACCTCGTCATCAACCGCAACGCGATGTTCGCCGGCGGATTGCGGCCCCACGCCTATTGCCTGCCGGTCGCCAAGCGCGAGGCGCACCGCCGCGCGGTCCGCAAGGCCGCAACCTCTGGCTCGCCCAACGTCTTCCTTGGCACCGACAGCGCGCCGCACCTCCGCGGCGCCAAGGAATCCTCGTGCGGTTGCGCGGGCATCTTCAACGCGCCCCACGCGCTCGAAACCTATGCCGCGGTGTTCGAGGAGGAAGGCGCACTCGACAGCTTCGAGGCGTTCGCGTCGGAAAGCGGGCCGCGCTTTTACGGCCTGCCCCTGAACGAGGGCATTGTGACGCTCGAGCGCCGCCAGGCCGAAGTGCCGCAGGAGATTGCCGGCGTGGTGCCGTTCCAGGCCGGCGAAACGCTCGGCTGGACGCTCAAAGCCTAGTTCAGTTGCCGCTGCCGGTGGCGCCGATCACCGCGCCGAAATGGTCTTCGAGCCGCTGGTAGCATTCGCAGGCGCGCCGCTTGATGCCGGCGCGGTCGGACACGTGGACTACGCCCCGCCCGGTGGTGATCAGAGTCTCGTCCTGAAGCGAGCGGATCACTGCGTTGACCGTGGTGCGCTGCACGCCAAGCAGGCCGGCCAGCGCCTCCTGCGTGAGCTCGATCCGGTCGCCGGCGCGGTCCTGTGCATGAAGCAGCCAGCGCGCTGCGCGCTCGGGGATCGAATGAAAGGCCGTGCAGGCCGCCGACTGCATGACCTCCGCCAGCAAATAATCGGAAAACCGGCAGAAGATATTGGCGACGAAGGTCGATTGGCGCTTTGCGTCCTCGAGCGCCTTCATCGGCACCTTGAAAGCCGGCCCGGGAACCAGCACCGAAGCGTGGGAAAAGGCCGGCGCCTGGCCGCAGCTGACGATCCCTCCGACCGCGCCTTCGCGCCCGATCGAAGCGACCTCGACCGAGCGAGCGCCCGACAGCTCGACCGCCATCGAAATGGTGGTCGCGCCGACCGGGAACAGGCTCCAGCGGACCTGCTCGCCGCGAGTCAGGACCCGCTCGCCAAGGTTGAGCTGGACCATCTCGCCGTGCGGTTCGATCAGTCCTCGCGCCTTGGCGTCAAAGGTAGAGAGGAGCCGATTGCCGGCGAAAGCCTCGTCGGCGCGGATGAGTTCGTCGGTGATTACCTGTGCCACGTCTGGGATCCTGAGGGTCGACCCTGTTCATTACGAGGAAGCAACCTAGTAAATGCTCGGCGAGCCCAGTTGCTCCAATCACATGAAGATCGGCTCGACTGCCGTCCTTTTGCCGTTCAGCAGGCAGTCGGCGACCAGCCGTAGGGGAGCGACGTCGACGAGGCTCTTACGCTGGTCGATGAGGTCCGCGAACAGGCGGTAGATGTCGGCATATTCGGGCGGCCCCTCATCCTCGCTCGCGACACCGTCGAGAATCAGCCGCGAGCCGCCTTTTTCCAGCCGCACGCGAGTCCCGTCGGTGGTCGCGATGTCGATCGTCCATTCCTCGCCCTCCGTCCGCCGGAAGTCGAAACTGGCGGTCAGCGGCCCGTCAGCCTCCGGGCTGGCAAAGGCGATTTCCGCCGCGATCGGGGTCTGCGCATTTTCGGGAAGGCTGAGATCCGCCGAGCGGACGAACAGCGGTCCGGGGAAGATTTTCGTCGCGATCGAGAAGGCGTTGATGCCGGGATCGAACACGCCGAAGCCGCCTGGTTCCCAGATCCACTGCTGGCCCGGGTGCCATTTGTGCACGTCCTCCTGCCAGCTGATCGCCATGGAGGCGATGCGCTTGCCGGCCAGCGCCTTGGCGGCGCGATCCACCGTCATGTGATGCTGGGCATGCCAGGTGGTGTAGAGGCTGACGCCCTCTCCCTGGGCAAGGCAGTCGAGGTCCGCGATCTCCGCGAGCCCGGCGGTGGGCGGCTTTTCGAGCAGGCAATGAAGGCCGGCGAGCACGCATTCTCGGGCGATTTCGTAGCGCGGCCCGGGCGGCGTGGTGATCGCGACGGCTTCGAGGCCCTCGACGCTTCGGATGAGCTCGCGCCAGTCGGTGAAGAGCTGGCCCTGCCCCTGGCCCGAGCGGCTCGACGAGGCGACCAGCTCGAACCTCGGATTGCCGGCGATCGAGGGCAGGTGCTGGTCCTCGGCGATCTTGCCGAAGCCGATGATGGCGATGCGGATCGGGCGCATCAGCGGCCAAGCCCCGCGACATAGGCCTGGGCCCTGGCGCGCGTGTCCTCGACCGACTGGCCGGCCTTGTAGAGCCCGCCGCCGAGCCCGAAACCGGCGGCGCCGGCGTCGATCCAAGCCTGCATGTTGTCCGGATTTATCCCACCGACGGCCATGACCGGCACCTCTTTCGGGATGACCGCGAGCTGGGCCTTGAGCATCGGCGGGCTGGCACCTTCGGCCGGGAACAGCTTGAGGGCGGTCGCGCCCGCGCCGATCGCCGCGAAGGCTTCGCTCGGCGTGAAGAAGCCGGGCGACGACACGAGCCCCGCCTCGGCCGTTGCGGCGATGACCGCGACATCGGTGCTTGGCGAAACGATGATCCGGCCACCCGCGGCGCGTACGTCGGCGACCTGCGATGGGCTGAGGACCGTACCGGCGCCCACCAGCACCGAATCGCCGAACTTGCTGGCGAGCAGTTCGATGCTCTTGAGCGGATCGGGCGAATTGAGGGGCACCTCGATGATGCGGATCCCCGATTCGAAGATCGCCTCGCCGATCGCCACGGCTTCGCTGGGCGTGACGCCGCGGATGATGGCGACCAAGGGGCATTGGTCGAGGTAGCGGCGAAGTGTAGCGCGGGCTTCCACGTCAGATCCTTTTTGCGATTTCGGCGATGCCAGCGAGAAAGCTTTTCTCGCCATCAAGTTCATTTGAGGACCGGCCCGCGACATCGAGCGCCGCGGCATAAAGGCGCGTCAGCTCGGGCCGGCCCATGACCGTCACCTCCGCCGCAGCGGGGTGGCTGAGCCCGATCCGAACGTCGGCGCCGATAAGAAGCCCGCTGGCGAAGGAAGCGGCATCCTCCTTGCGGCTCTGGCCGAGCAGCACCCGGGCGCGAATCTCGAACAGGTCGGCGGGCAGCGCCTCTTCATAAAGCCCGCGGTGAGCGCCCGCGCGAAAGGCCTCGTTGGGCTCGACCGGCCCGCCGAGCAGATCGGACAGGATGCTGTGCTCCTTCAAGAGGCTGAACATCTCGCCGGTCATGACCGTCCGGAAGGAATGAAGCCGCCCCTGGCGGAGAACGCACCATTTGTTGTGCGTGCCCGGATGGCAGACGAAGCCCTCGGCATCGACGTCGCCGGCGGCAACTGCTCCCAGCAGCTGCACTTCCTCGCCGCGCATGACGTCGGCCCGGTCGTCCGCAAGGTAGGAGAGTCCGGGCACGATCGCCTCGCGCTCGCCGGCCCAGATGAGCCCCTTGGCGAGCTCGTCGACGCCGCTCGGCGTGGTGATATAGGGCGCTTCGACCCAGCCGCGGTTCGACCCGACCATGCCCGCCATGAGCAGCGGCAGATCGCCGAGGCGGTCGCGAATCTCGCGGACCGCTTCGGGAAACCCGCCCGAAGGGACTGAAAGCACGCCCTTAGCGTCTTCGAATTCGGTTGCGCACTGCCCAGCGGAATCGATCCGGTAGGCGCGCCGGTTCGTCGTTCCCCAATCAACACCGATGAAACCATCTGCCCAGCGCATGCTTTTTCCGTCCATAGCGGAAAACCTCGACAGTGCGACTTCGCTCCTTGAAGGTTTTCTTTTTGCGTGCCCAAGCTAGTGCTGCGGGCCAAGACATGCGGTCAAGCCGAGGAGATTGAGCGATCGCCAACTTCATGTTCGCGACGGGGATCGAAAACAGCATCCCGACCATCGACCATGGCAAGACCCGCGTCGACCAGATGGCGGTGGCCGGCCATTACGAGCGCTGGCGGGAGGATTTCGACTGCGTCCAGGAGATAGGGATCAACTATCTCCGCTACGGACCGCCGATCCACAAAACCTATCTCGGCCCCGGCAAGTTCGACTGGGAGTTCACCGACCTTACCTTCGCCGAGCTGAAACGGCGCGAAATCACGCCGATCGTCGACCTCTGCCACTTCGGCGTCCCCGACTGGATCGGCAATTTCCAGAACCCGGACTTCCCGCGCCTGTTCGCCGATTATGCCGGCGAGTTCGCCGAGCGCTTCCCGTGGGTCCAGCTCTACACCCCGATCAACGAGATGTTCATCTGCTCGGTCTTCTCGGCAAAATACGGCTGGTGGAACGAGCAGAAGAAGGACGACACCTCCTTCATCACCGCGCTCAAGCACATCGTCAAAGCGAACGTGATGGGGATGATCGAAATCCTCAAGCGCCGCCACGACGCGATCTTCATCCAGTCGGAATCGTCGGAATATTATCACGCCGACTCGCCCGCGGCGATCGGCCGCGCCGAAGTACTGAACCAGATGCGGTTCCTGAGCCTCGACCTCAATTACGGGCGCCGGGTCGACAGCGGCATGTACCAGTACCTGCTCGACAGCGGCATGACGCGCGAGGAATATGAGTGGTTCTTGAACCACCGGCTCAAGCAGCACTGCATCCTCGGCAACGATTATTACCAGTTGAACGAGCACCGCGTGTTCGCCGACGGCCACACCGTCGCGGCCGGCGAGACCTTCGGTTATTCGGAGATCACGCGGCAATATTACAACCGCTACCGGGTGCCGGTGATGCACACCGAGACGAACCTGTGGGAAGGCCCGCACGGCGACGAGGCGGTCAAGTGGCTGTGGAAGGAATGGGCCAATGTCCTGCGCCTGCGCAATGTCGGCATCCCGACCGTCGGCTTCACCTGGTATTCGCTGACCGACCAGGTCGATTGGGACACTGCCCTCCGCGAGCAGAACGGCAACGTCAATCCGCTTGGGCTGTTCGACCTCGACCGCAAGATCCGCAATGTCGGCAAGGCCTACAAGCAACTGATCGCCGACTGGCGCAATGTCCTTCCGGCGCAAAGCGTGTGCCTGGTCGTGCCGATCAAGAAATTGAGCGGCGACGACGGCGTCGACTTCATGAGCGAAGAGGATCCGGACCACACGGCGATGGCCGGGGAATGAAGCCATGAAGATCGGCCGCATCGAGACCTTCTACGCGCCGCCCCGCTGGCTGTTCGTCCGCGTCGAGAGCGACGAAGGCGCGGTCGGCTGGGGCGAAGCGAGCCTGGAGGGCTGGGCGGAAGCCGTGGACGGCGCGTTCGAAGCGCTCAAGGACCGCTTCATCGGCACCGATCCCTTCGCCATCGAGGACATCTGGCAGGTCGGCTATCGCGGCGGCTTCTACCGCGGCGGAGCGGTGCTGATGAGCGCGCTCGCCGGGCTCGAGCAGGCGCTCTGGGACCTCAAGGGCCGCGCCGTCGGCCTTCCCGCCTGGCAGATGCTGGGCGGCAAGGTTCGCGACAAGGTCCGCTCCTACGCCTGGATCGGCGGCGACCGGCCCCAGGAGATTGCCGAAGCCGCGGAAGTGCGCCGCAACCAGGGCTTCACCGCGGTCAAGATGAACGCGACCGCCGAGCTCGACTGGATCGGCACGCCGAAGATATTCGACGACGTGGTGAAGCGGGTCGGAGCCGCGCAGGCGCTGGGCATGGACGTCGGGCTCGACTTCCACGGGCGAGTGCACCGGCCGATGGCGAAGCAGCTGGCCAGGGCGCTGGAGCCGCTTGGGCTGTTGTTCATCGAGGAGCCTTTGCTGTCGGAGAACCTCGAGGGGCTGAAGGACCTCGCGGCGCTGACCTCGACCCCGATTGCCCTGGGCGAACGGCTCTACAGCCGGTGGGACTTCAAGCCGGTATTCGAAGCCGGCACGGTCGACATCATCCAGCCGGACCTCAGCCATGCCGGCGGCATCCTCGAAGTGCGCAAGATCGCGGCCATGGCCGAGGCCTATGACATCGCGGTCGCGCCGCACTGCCCGCTCGGGCCGCTGGCGCTCGGCGCCTGCCTGCAGATCGCGGCCTGCACGCCCAACCACGCGATCCAGGAAATCAGCCTCGGCATCCACTACAATACCGGCGGGCACGACCTTTTGAATTTCTGCACCAACCCGGACGCCTTGACGCCGATCGGCGGCTATTTGCCGGTGCCGGAGGGGCGGGGGCTCGGGGTGGATATCGACGAACCCGCGGTGCGCGAGGCGCACAAGGACCGCCACCGCTGGCGCAACCCGATTTTCCGTACCGCCGATGGGAGCTTCGCCGAATGGTAATCGCACTATTGTTTGCCGCCGCGGCTGCCCAGCCTTCGCCTGAAGCGCTTCGGCTCGGGCGCGAGCTGGCGCGGCATGGGACGCTCGCGGCGCTGCTGCCGATAATGAAGACGCAGCAGGTCGAGGAGATCGTCAAGGACGCCAAGGGCCTGACGCCGGTCGAGCAGCAGCAGCTTCGGCAAGCCGCAGATCGGGTGTTCGAGTCAGGACAAAAGCGGCTGCTCGACGCCACCGGCGCGGAATATGCCAAGTCGCTCAGCGTCCAGGATCTGCGGCTCATTCTCCGCTTCTACCGCACGCCGGCCGCGGCGCATCTTCAGGCGGCGACGCCGCGGGCGATCATCGGGACGATGCAGAGCGCCGGCCAGATGGATTTCAAGTCCGACGTGCGCAAAGCGTTTTGTAGCCAGACGGGCAAGCTCTGCGGCAAATAGCCGTCAATGGCACTTGAAGCGGTCGAACGGCTCCAGGCAGGCGGTGCAGCGCCACTGCGCCTTGCATGGGGTGGAGCCGAAGCGGCTGACCTCGACCGTGTCGCTGGACCCGCATTGCGGGCATTCGGCGGTGGCGGAATCGGTCGGCGGGGCAATGCCGTAAGCCTGAAGCCGCTCGCGGCCGCGCTCGGTAATCCAGTCGGTGGTCCAGGGTGGGAAAAGCACGCGCTGGATATACACATCGCCGAAGCCGGCCTGGTCGAGAGCCTGGCGGATGCTTTCCTCGATCGCGGTTGTCGCCGGGCAGCCGGTGTAGGTCGGGCTGATCTGCACCCGCGGCGGATCCGAGCGGATACCGCGGACGATGCCGAGGTCGGTGATGGTCAGGACCGGGATTTCGGGATCGGCCACGGTTTCGAGCACGGCCATGATCGCCGCCTCGTCGATCGTGTCGACCTTTGCCGTCACCCCGTCCATGGCCCGCATTCTACACCCGTTCGAGGGCCAGCGCGATTCCCTGGCCGACGCCGATGCACATGGTGGCGAGGGCGAGCTTGCCGCCGGTCCGCTGCAGCTCTTCGGTCGCTGTCAGCGCGAGGCGCGCGCCGGACATGCCGAGCGGATGACCGAGCGCTATCGCGCCGCCATTGGGGTTCACTCGGGGGTCGTCGTCAGCCAGCCCGAGCTGGCGAAGCACCGCCAGCCCCTGCGCGGCGAACGCCTCGTTCAATTCAATCACCTCGAAGTCGCCCACTTTGATACCGAGGCGGCGGGTGAGCTTCTCGGTCGCGGGCGCCGGGCCGATGCCCATGATCCGCGGGGGGACGCCGGCGACGGCAGCGCCGAGGATGCGCGCGCGCGGCGTCAGGCCATTGCGTTTGGCGGCCTCCTCGCTGGCGACAATGATTGCGGCAGCACCATCGTTGACGCCCGAGGCATTGCCGGCCGTCACCGTGCCGTCCTTTCGAACGATCGGTTTGAGTGCCGCAAGCTTGTCGAGGCTGGTCAGGCGCGGGTGCTCGTCGGTATCGACGACCAGCGGATCGCCCTTGCGCTGCGGGATCGAGACGGGGACGATTTCGGCCGCGAGCCGGCCATTGGCCTGGGCGGCGGCGGTCTTTTGCTGGCTGCGCAGCGCGAAGGCGTCCTGGTCTTCACGGCTGACCTGGAAATCCTGCGCCACATTCTCCGCCGTGCTCGGCATGGTGTCGTCGCCGTAAGCGTCGCGCAGCTTGGGATTGACGAAGCGCCAGCCGATGGTGGTGTCGTAAATCTCGGCATTTCGGTCGAAGGCGCTGGTCGCCTTGGGCATGACGAATGGCGCGCGGCTCATGCTTTCGCTGCCGCCGGCGATGATCAGGTCGCTTTCGCCGCCGCGGATCGCGCGCGCCGCTATGGCCACCGCATCAAGGCCCGAGCCGCACAGGCGGTTCAAGGTGACCCCGCCCGAACTGTCGGGAAGCCCGGCGAGAAGCCCGGCCATGCGCGCGAGGTTGCGATTGTCCTCGCCGGCCTGGTTGGCGCAGCCGAGGATGACATCGTCGAGCTCGGCCCAGTCGACTCCTGGATTGCGCTCGATCAGCGCCCGGACCGGGACTGCGGCGAGGTCGTCGGCGCGGACGCTCGACAAGGCGCCGCCATAGCGGCCGATCGGCGTTCGAATGTAGTCGCAGAAATAGGCTTCGGTCATGTGCTTCGATACGCGCCTTCGGCTTCGCTAAGTCGCTACTCAGCATGAGCGGTTTTGGGGGCTGCTACACAGGTCCGCTCATCCTGAGTAGCCGCGTCAGCGGCGTATCGAAGGATCAGATCACCCCCCTGCGCACCTGGTCGAGCTCGATCGACTCGAACAGCGCCTTGAAATTGCCTTCGCCGAAGCCGTCGTTGCCCTTGCGCTGGATGATTTCGAAGAAGATCGGCCCGATCACGTTCTGGGTGAAGATCTGAAGCAGCAGCCCCTGACCCTCGGTCGGGGCGCCGTCCATCAGGATGCGGCGCTTCTCGAGCTCGGCGATATCCTCGTCATGGCCCTGGATGCGCTCCGGCAGCATCTCGTAATAAGTGTCGGGCGTGTCCTGGAAGGCGATGCCGCGGCCGCGGATAAAGTCGACGCTGGCGTAAATGTCCGAAGTGCCCAGCGCGATGTGCTGGATGCCCTCGCCCTTATATTCGCGCAGGAATTCCTCGATCTGGCTCTTGTCGTCCTGGCTTTCATTGAGCGGGATGCGGATCTTGCCGCAAGGGGAGGTCATGGCCTTGGAAAACAGGCCGGTCTGCTTGCCCTCGATGTCGAAGTAGCGAATTTCGCGGAAGTTGAAGAGCTTCTCGTAGAAATCGGCCCAGACACTCATCCGGCCGCGATTCACATTGTGGGTCAAGTGATCGATATAGGTCAGCTTCGAATCCGCATCCGCCATCCGTTGCCGCCAGTCGGAATGATATTCGAAGTCGACGTCGTAGATCGAACCGTTCTCGCCGTAGCGGTCGACGAAGAACAGGCGCGAGCCGCCGATCCCCTCGATCGCGGGAATGTCGAGCTCGCCGTCGCCCTTGCTGACCTGGACGTTGGTCGCGCCGAGCGAGAGTGCGCGGGCGTGCGCCGCGGCGGCATCCTTGACCCGGAAAGCTATGGCGCAGGCGCTCGGCCCGTGGGCCCTGGCATATTCCTCGGCGTAGGAGCGCGGTTCGGCATTGATGATGAAGTTGCAGTCGCCCTGCTTGTGCAGGGTGACGTTCTTCGACTTGTGGCGGGCGACCTCGGGAAAGCCCATCCTGGTGAAGAGCGAGCGCAGAAGCTCGATATCGGGCGCGGTATATTCGACGAATTCGAACCCGTCCGTGCCCATCGGGTTGGCGAACCCGGTGACGGTCTTTTCTTCGACGCTCGTGGCCATGCATTGACTCCTTTGGCGCGCACCTGCTCCTGCAATCACGGCATTTCAAGGGAGCGAACGATGGATAGTCCCTCCGGCTGGACGCTTGAGGACGGCGGCAAGGCGCTGACGCGAACCTTCAAGTTCGAGGATTTCAGCGAGGCGTTCGCCTTTCTGACCCGGGTCGCGCTGCATGCCGAAAAGGTCGACCATCACCCTGAGTTCACCAGCGTCTGGAACCGCGTCGACTTCCGGCTGACCAGCCATGATGCAGGCGGCGTGACCAAGCGCGACATCGAGCTGGCCGAGGCCATCGACCGCCTCGCGCGTTAACCATGTTCCGTCATGCTTTCGAAGCCTGATCAAGCGGATACCCTCTTCGTCCGATCTGCAGATCGTTAACCGGGAGTGGGGTATGGCCGGGTTAAGATTAATTTGCCGGCGCCAGGAGGGCGCGACCGCAATCGAATATGCGCTGATCGCGGCGCTCATTGCGATCGCTGCGATTGTCGGCATGCAAAGCGTCGGCACCAAGATGGACGTCATGTTCAACAATCTCTCGAATGCGATGCCCTAAGGGACCTTTGCACGGCCATTGATCGTTCAGGCGGGAAGTGAAATAAGGTTCGCAATGAACAACCGCTCGCTCAGCACGCTCTATTATTATCCCGACGAGGTTGGGATCGGCTGACGCGCGCCAAAGGCTCAGACGACCAACCTCGACCCGCCCGGCCTCCGCGGCGGGTTTTTTGTTGGCCCGAACGAAGGACAAACGAATGCGCCAGGAAGCGATCAGCAAGGATGGCAATGAAGCGCACTGGCGCGACTATGTCGTGCCTCAGAATTGGGAGAGCTTTACCGCCGAGGACCATGCGGTCTGGGACCTGCTGTTCGCGCGCCAGGTCGATCTGCTTGGGTCTCGCGTCGTCACGCCCTTCCTCGACGGCATCGACTTGCTGCGGCTGTCGCACCCCGGCGTTCCCGACGTCGAAGGGCTGAACGCGATCCTGGAGCCGCGGACGGGCTGGCGCACCGTGGCGGTCCCGGGCCTGGTTCCCGACAACATCTTCTTCGCCATGCTGAGCGAGAGGATCTTCCCGGTCGGGAATTTCATCCGGACCCGCGAGCAGCTCGACTATCTTGAGGCGCCCGACTGCTTCCACGACATGTTCGGCCATATTCCGATGCTTGCGCACCATGGTTATGCCGAGATGGCGCGGCACATCGGCGAGCTTGGCACTGCGGCGATCGCGGCCGGCGAGGGCGCGCGCGTGGCCCGCATCTATTGGCACAGCGTCGAATTCGGGCTGGCGAAGGAGCATGGCGAGCTGAAGATCCTAGGCGCCGGGCTCGCCTCCAGCTTCGGCGAATCGCATTTCAGCCTGGAAAACGAGGAGGTCGAGCGTTTGCCCTTCTCGGTCGCGCGGGCGGTGCACACGCCATACCGGCACGACGCCTTCCAGCCGCGCTACCTCGTTTCCGAATCGCTCGAGCAGACAGTCGCCGAGATCATGGCCATCGAGCCCGACGAGTTGCTGGCGCTCTAAGCCCCGCGCGCTATAGCGCGGCCATGGCCGACGAGCCGAACGAGGAGCTTCAACGGGGCGAATATCGCAGCGGGCACGATCCGCGCACCTTGCGCGACGCGCTCGGCTGCTTCGCGACCGGCGTAACGGTGGTCACGTGCGTCAACGGCGAGGGAGCGCCCGCGGGGCTCACGGTCAACAGCTTTACCTCCGTATCGCTAGAGCCGCCGCTGCTGCTCGTCTGCCTGCACAAGATGGCTGCCGCCTCGGCCGCGCTGGTCGAAGCCCAGCATTTCGCGGTGAACGTGCTCCAGGCCGGCCAGCAACCCGCATCGATCACTTTTTCGACCCGGGTCGAGGACCGTTTCGGAACGATGCAATGGACCCGCGGCGAAGCGGGCGCGCCGATCCTCGCCGAATCGCTTACCGTGTTCGAATGCAAGCGCTTCGCGGTCTATGACGGTGGCGACCATCACATCCTGGTCGGGGAGGTTGAGAAAGCGAGCTTCGACGCTGGCCTCGATCCGCTGCTGTTCTTCCGCGGCAGTTATCGCCGCCTGCATTTCGACTAATCGACGATCAGGTCCTCGGGCCGCTTGGTGAAGCGGCGAACGATCAGGACCAGAATCCCCCCGACGATCAGGCCCATCACCGCGCCGGCGACCGCCGTCGTCAGCCACTCCGCGATCGGGCCGACCATGCCGGCAGCTTCGCCTGCGTTCTGCGCCAGCTCCTCGATCCAGGACGGGAGCGGGCCGGCAATGCCGGTCTCCTCGAACCCGTGGAGCAGGATCCCGCCGCCGACCCAGAGCATGGCCGCAGTGCCGATCGTCGCGAGGCCCGACAGCATCCCGGGCACGATATGGACCACGGCATCGCCGATTCGCCGTCCCAACCGAGTGCCGCCCTCGGCAAGGTGGAGGCCGATGTCGTCGAGCTTCACGATCAATGCGACGACGCCATAGACCCCGGCGGTGATCGCCAAAGCGACGGCGGCGAGCGCCATGGCGGTGACCAGCAGCGGCTGCGTGCCGAGGCTCGCAAGCGCGATCGCCATGATTTCCGAGGACAGGATGAAGTCGGTGCGGATCGCGCCCTTCACCTGCAGTTTCTCGAGCTCGACGGGATCGGCCATGGCGTCGACCAACTGCTCTTCATGTTCATGCTCATGGCGGAGCTTCTCGACGATCTTCTCGGTCGCTTCGAACGCCAGATAGGCGCCGCCGACCATCAGCAGCGGGGTGATCAGGAAGGGCGCGAAGGCGGTGAGCAGCAGGGCGGCCGGAAGCAGGATCAGGAGCTTGTTCTTGAGGCTTCCCCACGCGATCTTGCCGATGATCGGCAGTTCCCGTTCCGGCGCGAGGCCGACGACATAGCGCGGGGTGACGGCGGTATCGTCGATGACAACGCCCGCCGCCTTGGTGCCGGCCTTGGCCGAGGCGGCGGCGACATCATCGAGCGACGAAGCAGCAAGCTTGGCGATGGTCGCGACATCGTCGAGCAAGGCGAGAAGGCCGGATGGCATTGCGCGGCGCCTACGCGAACTTGCCCTTCGGACGCAATTCGCGCACTTGGCCCGCGATGCTGGCGCTCGATTTCATAAAGGGGAACCGGGAGACGGTTGAGCGCGCGGTCCGCGACAAGCGGGTCGGCCTCGACCTCGACCGCCTGCTCGGGCTCGACGCTGAAGTGCGGACGGCAAAGACCGAGATCGAGCGGCTGCGGGCCGAGCGCAACGCGGTCAGCGCGCGCTTCAAGGATGCTTCGCCGGCGGAAAAGGCCGAGCTTGGCCGGCAGGCCAAGGACGCGGGCGCCCGCGCCTCCGCGCTCGAAGGCGAGCTGGCCGACAAGGAGGCCGAGCTCAAGGCGCTGATGCTCCAGCTCCCCGGCATTCCTTATGAGGGGGCGCCGGTCGGGCCCGACGAAAGCTTCAACGAGGTCATCCGCACCGAGGGCTCGCCGCCCAAGTTCGAGTTCGAGCCGCTCGACCATGTCGCGCTGATCGAGAAGAACGACTGGGCCGAGCTGTCGCGCATCACCCAGGTGTCGGGATCGCGCACCTATTGCCTGAAAGGGCGGCTGGCGCTGCTCGAGACCAAACTGATGGCCTGGGCGCTGGAGAAAATCGCGGCCGCCGGCTTCGCGCCGATCACCGTGCCGGCGATCGCGCGCGAGCAGGCCTTCCTCAACCAGGGCCAGTTCCCCGGGCACAAGGAAGAGACGTACGAGCTTCCCAACGACGATCTTTGGCTCGCCGGCACTGCCGAGGTCGTCCTGACCTCGCTCCATTCGGGCGAGATCATCGAGGCGGACAAGCTGCCGATTCTCTACGCCGGTTTTTCGCCCTGCTTCCGCCGTGAGGCAGGAAGCGCGGGCAAGGACGTGCGCGGCCTGCTGCGCGTCCACCAGTTCGTGAAGGTCGAGCAATGGGTGATGTGCGAAGCCGATGACGCGCAGTCGGCCAAGTGGCACGCGAAGCTGCTGGAGCTGGCCGAGAGCCTGCTTCGCGACCTCGAAATCCCCTACCAGGTGATCGAGACTTCGACCGGCGACATGGGCCTTGGCAAGTATCGCATGAACGACATCGAAAGCTGGGTCCCGAGCCTTGGCAAATATCGCGAGACCCACAGCTGCTCGACGCTGCACGACTGGCAGGCGCGGCGCGCCAACCTTCGCTATCGCGACAAGGACGGCAAGGTGCGGTTCGCGCACACGCTGAACAATACGGCGCTGGCGAGCCCGCGCATCCTCGTGCCGCTGCTCGAGAACCACCAGACCGCCGACGGGCGCGTGCGGCTGCCCAAGGCGCTGCAGGCCCTGATGGGGGGCGAATTCCTTTGAGTGACGACGGCGCCCCCGGCGCTCTCGCCCGGGTCCGGGAGGCCGGCGCGCTTGCCAGCCGCTTCTGGCGCGGCTTCGGCCACAGGGGCCCGCGGGGACCCGAGAACGGGCCGCCGGCGCTGGTCATCCCTGGGTTTATCGCCAATGACCGAACGACGACCGAGCTTCGCCGAGCGCTGGCGGAGGCGGGGTTCCGGGTCCATCCGTGGCGCCAGGGGATCAACTGGGGCGCGCGCAAGGACACGCTCGAGCGGCTGAAGCGCGCGATCGACCTGTGCGGCCACGACGAGCCGGTCCTGGTCGTCGGATGGAGCCTGGGCGGTCTCTACGCGCGCGAACTGGCACGGGCTCATCCGGAACAGGTCCGCGCGGTGGTTACGCTCGGGTCGCCGGTCTGGGGCGACCGGCGGCGCTACACCAATGTGTGGAAATTGTACGAGCGGGTCGCCGGGCATCCGGTCGACGATCCGCCGATCCCGGACAAGGCGGAAAAGCCGCCGGTGCCGACGCTTGCCATCTGGTCGCGCCGCGACGGGATCGTCGGTATTCCCTCGGCGCGCGGGACCGAGGAGAGCCGTGACCAGGCCGCAGAGGTCGATTCCACCCACATGGGCTTTGCCGTATCCAAGAAGGGCACGCGACAGGCGGCCCGTGAAATCGTGAGGTTTCTGAGCGATTTGGAGCGCGCCGAGTCGCGCGATTGACTCTGCCGCGCGAGTCGCGGGATAAGAACAAAACAAGAACTGAAACGTTGTGAGTCGTGTGGCAAGAGGCTTGTCCCTGGTCGCCGGCGGAGCCGTCTCCGCGCTGCTCCGGCCGGCTGCAATCCGGCCGCTCCCGAGGGAAGCGGGCGATGGCTGGCGGCTGCCGCAATCGGCCCAGTCGACGCTCAACGAATTGTTCGCGGCCGAGCCGCGCGATGCCGGCTGGGCCGGCTTCCTCCTTGCCCAGCTGGCCACGGACAAGCCCCTGCTGTGGGTCCAGGAGCGGATGGCGATCCTCGAAAGCGGACGGATCCACCCACCCGGCCTTCCCAGCCAGAACCTCATCCACGTCGAGGCGCGCGATGCCCGCGACGCGCTGTGGGCGATGGAGGAAGGCGTAAGATGCGCCGCGCTCTCCGCCGTGATCGGCGAAATCTGGGGCGATCCCAGCGCGCTCGACTTCACCGCGACGCGGCGGCTGGCGGTCGCGTCGGAACGGAGCGGCACGCCCTGCTGGCTGGTCCGGCTCGGCGGCATTCCAAACCTCAGCGGCGCGCGGATGCGCTGGCGGCTGGCCAGCAGCCCGAGCCTTCCCAACCCGCTCGACGCGCGCGCGCCGGGCCTGCCCGCCTGGGACGCCGAACTGTTCCGCGCCCGCGGCTTCGCGCCGGGGCGGTGGAGCGTCGCGCATGAGGCGAGTGCTTTCCATTTGGTTGCCGGGGCTCGCGATCGAGCATTGGGCGAGGACCAGCGCCTGCGCGCCTGACGACCCGATCGTCCTCACCGTCGAAGGCACGCACGGACCGGTCATCCATGCCGTCACCAGGGGCGCGGCCGAGCGCGGCGCCCGCCCTGGCGCGCGGCTGACCGACGCCCGGGCGCTCGACCCGGCACTGATCGCGCTCCCTGCCGATCCCGAAGGCGACGCCGCATTGCTGGAAAGGTTCGGGCGCTGGGCCGGGCGCTGGTCGCCCCTGGTCGAAGTCGATGGCGACCCCCCGGCGTTGCTCGGGACAGGTGGCCTGCGGCTCGACGTGACCGGCATCGCGCATTTGTTCGGCGGCGAGCCGCGGCTGCTCCGCGACATCGAGTCGCGGTTCGCCGACCTCGGCTTTACCGTCCGCATGGGCCTTGCGCCGACCGCCGCCGCCGCCTGGGCGCTGGCGCGCTACGCGCCGGGTATCTGCCGCGAGGGCGAGATCGGAGCCAAGCTCGCGCCTTTGCCGGTGGCGGCGCTGCGCCTGCCGGACGAAGCGGTGCGGACGCTCGAAAGGCTCGGCCTCAAGACGATCGAGACCCTGGCCGGGATCGAGCGGCGTGCGCTCGCCCGGCGCTTTCGCGAATCCGACAATCCGGTCGATGCGCTCGACCGCGCGCTTGGGCGCAGGCCCGAGCCGCTGACCGCCGCGCCGGCCGATCGGCCACCACGCGATCTGGTTCGGCTCGAGGAGCCCGCCACCCACCCGGAAGCCGCGGCCCAGGCGCTTGAGCGGCTGATCCCCGGCCTCATAAAACAGCTGGAGCAGCGCCGCCTCGGGGCGCGGCGATTGAGCCTCTCCGGCTATCGCGTCGACGGCAGCGTCGCCGTGGCTGCGGTGGCGACGGCGATCCCCAGCCGCGAGCCCAAGCACCTTGCCCGGCTGCTCAGCGACAAAGCAGCCACGCTCAATCCCGAGTTCGGGTTCGACGCCTTTGCACTCACCGCCGAATGGACCGAGCCATTGGGCGCGGCGCAGGACAGCCTGGTCGAGGAGCCGTCGGGGACAAGCGACGTGGCGCGGCTGATCGACCGGCTGACGGTCAAGCTCGGCCCGAAGCGCGTGCGACGTCCGCAGGCGGCAGAGAGCCATTGGCCCGAACGGGCGAGCGGATGGACTCCCGCTGTTTCGTCATTGCGAGGAGCGAAAGCGACGAAGCAATCTACCGGCGCAAAGCTGGATTGCTTCGCTCCGCTCGCAATGACGGCAGTAAGGCCCCAGCGCCTGCTCGATCGGCCCGAAGCGATCGACGTCATTTACGCCACCCCCGAGGGCCTGCCGCGGCGCTTCATGTGGCGGCGCAAATCGCACGACATTGCGCGGGTTGCGGGACCGGAACGCATCGCGCCCGAATGGTGGCGCCAGCCGTCATCGGCGCGGCTTCGCGATTATTACCATGTCGAGGACGCCGAGGGCCGCCGTTACTGGATCTACCGCGAAGGCCTGGTTGGCGACGGACGCGGCGGCGCCCCCAACTGGTTCATCCACGGGCTGTTCGGATGATGCCGCTCCTCGTCATTCCCGCGAAAGCGGGAACCAGCCCGATAAGAAAAACTGGGCCCCCGCTTCCGCAGGGGTGACGAAGAAATAACATGCCCGAGAAGTCCGCCTTTTCCCGCGTGAAGCTGGTGCGGCGCGCCGACATGCCGCCGCCGCCAGTCGGCCGTTCGCTTTATGTCGAGCTGGGTATCGCCACGCCCTTTTCCTTCCTGCGCGGCGCTTCGGACGCGATCGAACTGGTGCTTCGCGCGCTCGAACTTGGCATGGATTCGCTCGGGATCGCCGACCGTAATACGCTGGCCGGGGTGGTGCGCATGCACAGCGCCTGCCAGGGGGCTGGTCTCAAGCCGCTGATCGGCTGCCGCCTCGACCTCACCGACGCACCGAGCCTGCTCGCTTACCCGGTCGACCGCGAAGGCTATGGCCGGCTGTCCCGCCTGCTCAGCCTGGGCAAGATGCGAGCCGAAAAGGGCGAGTGCGAGCTGTCGCTGGCCGACGTCGCCGATCATGCGCAAGGCATCGCCTTCATCGCCTGGCCGGGCGAGGAACTCGACGCGTTCGAGGCCGAATTGCGCCGCCTGCGCGAGGCGCTTCCCGAACTTCGCCATGTCGCCGCGAGCTGGCTTTACCGCGGCGGCGACGCGGCGCGGATCGAGCGGCTCGACCGGATCGCGCGCGCGAACGGCTGCTCCATCCTCGCCACCAACGACGTCCATTATCACGTGGCCGACAAGCGGCCGCTGCAGGACGTCATGAGCTGCATCCGCGAGAAAGTGACGATCGCGACGGCGGGTTACTTGCTCAATGCCAATGCCGAGCGGCATTTGAAATCGCCGGAAGAAATGGCGCGGCTGTTCGCGCGCTGGCCCCACGCGATTTCCGCGACGCGCGAATTCGCCGACGCGCTTCACTTCAGCCTCGACGAGCTCCGCTACGAATATCCGCGCGAGACCGTGCCCGAAGGACGGACGCCGCAGCAGCATCTCGAACATCTCACCTGGGAAGGCGCGCACCGTCACTGGGGGGCACGCATTCCATACAAGGTGCTGACCCAGCTCAACCACGAGCTGAAATTGATCGAGAAGCTCGACTTCGCGCGCTATTTCCTGACCGTTCACGACATCGTCGCTTTCGCGCGCAGCCTCGATCCCCCGATCCTGTGCCAAGGGCGGGGCAGCGCGGCGAATAGCGCGGTCTGCTATTGCCTCGGCATCACCGCGGTTGACCCCGCCACCAGCGACCTGTTGTTCGAGCGCTTCATTTCCGCGGAGCGCCGCGAACCACCCGATATCGATGTCGATTTCGAGCATGAGCGGCGCGAGGAAGTGATCCAGCACATTTACGCGAAATACGGCCGCGATCGGGCGGGCATCGCCGCGACGGTAATCCACTATCGCCCGCGCTCGGCGATCCGCGAGGTCGGCAAGGTCATGGGCCTGAGCGAAGACGTGTGCGGAGCATTGGCCTCGACGGTCTGGGGCAGCATGGACCCCGAGCTCGAGGACGCGCGCGCCAATGACGCCGGGCTCGACCTTTCCGACCCGCACCTCCGCCGGACGATGAAGCTGGCGGAGCAATTGATCGGCATGCCGCGGCATTTGAGCCAGCATGTCGGCGGCTTCATCCTGACCGAGCGGCCGCTGACCGAGACCGTCCCGGTCGGCAATGGCGCGATGGACGACCGCACCTTCATCGAATGGGACAAGGACGACATCGAGGAGCTCGGCATCCTCAAGATCGACGTGCTCGCGCTCGGTATGCTCACCTGCATCCGCAAATGCTTCGATTTGATCGCGCAGCATCATGGCGAGCGGTTCGAGCTGGCAACCGTCCCGCAGGAGGTGCCCGAAGTTTACGACATGCTGTGCGAAGGCGATTCGCTGGGCGTGTTCCAGGTCGAAAGCCGGGCGCAGATGAACATGCTGCCGAGGCTAAGGCCGCGCTGCTTCTACGACCTCGTCATCGAAGTCGCCATCGTCCGCCCCGGCCCGATCCAGGGCGACATGGTCCATCCGTTCTTGAAGCGGCGGTCGGGCAAGGAAGCGGTGACCTTCCCCTGCCCCGACCCGGTACACGGGGCACCGGACGAGCTGGAAAAGATCCTCGGCCGGACGCTGGGCGTGCCGATTTTCCAGGAGCAGGCGATGAAGATCGCGCTCGACGCGGCGCGCTTCACCTCAGAGGAGGCGAACCAGCTGAGAAAGGCGATGGCGACCTTCCGCAGCCGCGGCAATATCGAGATCCTGCAGGACAAGATGGTCGGCCGGATGGTCGAGCGCGGCTACGATCCCGAGTTCGCCCAGCGCTGCTTCGACCAGATCAAGGGCTTCGGCGAATATGGCTTCCCGGAAAGCCACGCGGCGAGCTTCGCGCACCTCGTCTATGTGTCGAGCTGGCTCAAATGGAAATATCCAGCGGCCTTCGCCTGCGCGCTTCTGAACTCGCAGCCGATGGGCTTTTACGCGCCGGCGCAGATCGTCCGCGACGCCCGCGAGCATGGCGTCGAAGTGCGCGAGATCGACGTCAATTTGAGCGACTGGGACTGCACGTTAGAACCTCCCCTCCTGCTTGCGGGAGGGGCCGGGGGTGGGCCCACCCCCCAACCCCCTCCCGTGAACGGGAGGGGGAGCATTGCGCTGCGCCTCGGCCTGCGCCAGGTAGACGGATTGCAGCGCGAGGCGGCCGATCGGCTGGTGGCGCGGCGGCCATATGCCAATGTCGAGGAATTGCGCAGCCGCGGCGGCGTTCCGGTCCACGCCATCCAGCGCCTCGCCGCCGCCGACGCCTTCCGCTCGATCGGGCTCGACCGACGTGCCGCTTTATGGGATTCGCGGGCGCTCAAACCCGCGCCGGACCTGCCCTTGTTCGTCCATGCCGACGCGCGCGACGAAGGCGTCGAAACCGAGCCGGCCAGGCTCCCGGTCATGCCGCTCGCCGAGCATGTGGTGAACGATTACCAGACCGTCCGCCTCAGCCTGAAGGCGCACCCGATGACCTTCCTCCGCGATCGCTATGCGCATCGAAAATTTGTCACCGCCGAACAGTTGAAAGGCGTGAAGGACGGCAAGCGCCTGTCGATCGCGGGGCTGGTCCTGATCCGCCAGCGCCCGGGCAGCGCCAAGGGCGTGGTGTTCATCACCATCGAGGACGAGACCGGAGTCGCCAACCTCGTCGTCTGGCCCGACGTCTTCGCCCGCCAGCGCAAGATCGTCATGGGCGCGCGGCTGATGGCGGTGCACGGCATTGTCCAGCGCGACCCCGATAGCGACGTGATCCACGTCGTCGTTCGCCAGCTCGAGGATGATACGCACATGCTCAGCCACTTGAGCGCGGAGGTCATGCCCTCGACGCTGAGCCAAGGCGATGCCGCGGGCAGCTGGCGCGCTCCGGCCGCGCGTCACCCGCGCAACGTCCAGGTGATTCCCAAAAGCCGCGATTTCCATTAAACGGGTTACTAATTTCGGCCACAAAACCCCCATATCGCAGCTTGATGAAAACGATCTTGACCAGGACCGCGATGGCTTTCTGCGCGGCAATGACGGCGGTTCCGGCGTCGGCCCAATCCCCGGTTGAGGGGCTATGGCGCAATCCCAGCGGGACCGCGATCATCGCCATTGCGCCATGCGGCAAGGCCTTGTGCGGCAAGGTCGCCTGGGCATCCGAACGGGGCCAGCGCGAAGTCGTGGCCCATGCGCCCAAGGTCGTCGGAACCACCGTCCTGACCAACCTCCGCCAGCGCGGCGACCGCTGGGCTGGAACGCTCTACATTCCCGACGACAACATCACCGTTTCGGCGCGGCTTCAGGTGCTGGGCGCCCGCCAGCTCAAGCTCACCGGTTGCGCAGTGATGGGTCTCTTCTGCCGATCGCAGGTCTGGAACCGGATCGACCGCCTGCCGCGCTAGGCGAGGCCGATCACGCCCCCGCCGAAGCTGCCGGCAAGCACTGCCGCCTGGAGCGCCGCCATTTCGTCCGCCCAATAGCGGTCGGCGGTGAAGTGCGGCGAATGGGCGCGGACCGCGGCGTGGGTCTTTTCCAGCTGCGGCGAGGTCTTGAGCGGCGCGTGATAATCGATGCCCTCGGCAGCGGCCATCAGCTCGACCGCGATCACGCCGGCGGCATTGCGCGCGATCTGCCCCGCCTTGCGCGCGGCGATCGGCGCCATCGACACATGGTCCTCCTGGCCGGCCGAAGTCGGGATCGAATCGACGCTGGCGGGGAAGGCGAGGCTCTTGTTCTCGCTGACCAAAGCGGCGGCGGTGACCTGCGGAATCATCAGCCCTGAATTGACCCCCGAATCCTCGGTGAGGAAGGCGGGCAGGCCACTCATCTTGGGGTCGACCAGGACGCTGACGCGGCGCTCCGAGATCGACCCCACTTCGCACAGCGCCATAGCAATGATGTCGGCGGCGAAGGCGACGGGCTGGGCGTGGAAATTGCCGCCCGAAAAGGCCTTGTCCTCATCGGGGAATACGATCGGATTGTCGGTCACCGCGCCCGCCTCGATGGTCAGGGTCCGCGCGGCATTGTCGAGCAGGTCGAGCGCCGCGCCCATCACCTGCGGCTGGCAGCGGAAGCTGTACGGGTCCTGGACGCGGCTGCAGGCGACGTGGCTGGTCAGGATCTCGCTGCCGTCGAGCAGGGCGGCGATTGCAGCCGCCACGCGGATCTGGCCAGGCTGGCCGCGAAGCTCCGAAATGCGCGCGTCGAACGGCTTGGCCGAGCCCTTGAGGGCATCGACCGACATCGCGCCGGCGGCGATGGCGGCGGCGAAGACGCGCTCGCCGGCGAAGAGCGCATCCAAAGCCAAGGCAGTGCTCGCCTGCGTGCCGTTGATCAGCGCCAGCCCTTCCTTGGGACCAAGCTGGAGCGGCTCGAGCCCGATGCGCTCAAGCGCTGCGGCGGCGCTCATCACCTCGCCCGCGACGCAGACTCGCCCGTAGCCCATCAGGGCTGAAATGAGGTGCGCAAGCGGAGCAAGATCGCCGCTGGCGCCGACGCTACCCTGCGAGGGGATGAGCGGCATCGCGTCGCGGTCGAGCAGCGCCTGCAGCGCCTCGATCACGACCGGGCGGACGCCCGAATGGCCACGGCCCAGGCCAAGCAGCTTGAGGATAATCATCAGTCGCGTGACATGCCGCGGCAACGGATCGCCGAGCCCGGCGCTGTGTGAGAGGATGAGGTTGGTCTGAAGCTCGGCCAGGCGGGCGTCGGGGATGCGCGTGTTGGCGAGCAGGCCGAAGCCGGTGTTGACCCCATAGACGGTATCGCCGCCGGCGAGGATTCGGTCGACCGAGGCAACAGCCGCGCTGACGCGCTTCATCGAGGCATCGTCGAGACGCGCTTCGCGGCCAGCCCACAGGCCGCGAAGCTGGTCGAGCGTTACGTTTTCAGGATCGAGCTTCATCACTTCCATTCGTCATTCCCGCGAAAGCGGGAACCTAGCAAAAGAAAAAGGAATGGGTCCCCGCTTACGCGGGGATGACGAACTAGGAAATCATCGGCAGGTCGAGACCCTGTTCCTTCGCGCAGTCGACGGCGATGTCATAGCCTGCGTCGGCGTGGCGCATGACGCCGGTGGCGGGGTCATTCCACAGCACTCGCTGGAGCCGCCGCGCGGCATCGTCGGTGCCGTCGGCGACCATGACCATGCCGGCATGCTGCGAATAGCCCATCCCGACCCCGCCGCCGTGGTGGAGCGAGACCCACGTCGCACCGCTGGCGGTGTTGAGCAAAGCGTTGAGCAACGGCCAGTCGGAGATGGCGTCGCTGCCGTCGGCCATGCTTTCGGTCTCGCGATTGGGCGAGGCGACGCTCCCGCTGTCGAGATGGTCGCGGCCAATGACGATCGGCGCCGAAACCTCGCCGGTGCGCACCATTTCGTTGAAGGCGAGGCCGAGGCGGTGCCGCTGGCCGAGGCCGACCCAACAAATCCGTGCCGGAAGCCCCTGGAAGGCGATCCGCTCGCGCGCCATGTCGAGCCAGCGGTGGAGGTGCGGATCGTCGGGGATCATCTCCTTCACCCGCTGGTCGGTCCGGTAAATGTCCTCGGGATCGCCCGAGAGCGCGACCCAGCGGAACGGGCCGATGCCGCGGCAGAACAAGGGCCGGACGTAAGTCGGGACGAAGCCCGGGAAGTCGAAAGCGTGGGTGACGCCCATGTCTTTCGCTTCCTGGCGGATGTTGTTGCCGTAATCGAAGGTCGGAACGCCCATTTCTCGGTAGGACAGCATCGCTTCGACATGGCGGGCGATCGAGACGCGCGCCGCTTCGGCCACGGCCGCCGGGTCTTTCTCGCGCATCTCCTGCCACTTGGCGACGCTCCACCCCATCGGGCAATAGCCGTTGGCGGGATCGTGGGCGCTGGTCTGGTCGGTCAGCGCATCTGGCTTGATGCCGCGCGCCAGCATCTCCGGCAGGATCTCGGCGGCATTGCCGAGGACGCCGACGCTGGTCGGCTCCATCGCATTGCGAAGGATATCGAGCGCCTCGTCGATGCTGCCGGCGCGGTGGTCGAGGTAGCGCGTCTCCAGCCGCTTCTCGATCCGGCTTTCCTGCACTTCGACGGCGATGCAATGCGCCCCCGCCATGACTGCGGCGAGCGGCTGCGCGCCGCCCATTCCTCCCAGCCCCGCCGTCAGGATCCAGCGACCGCGAAGGTCGCCGTCATAATGCTGACGGCCCATTTCGGCGAAGGTCTCGTAAGTGCCTTGGACGATGCCCTGCGTGCCGATGTAGATCCAGCTCCCGGCCGTCATCTGGCCGTACATCATCAGGCCCTTGCGATCTAAATCGTTGAACACTTCCCAATTGGCCCATTTGGGCACGAGGTTGGAATTGGCGATGAGCACGCGCGGCGCATCCTTGTGGGTGCGGAAGACGCCGACCGGCTTGCCCGACTGGACGAGCAACGTCTGGTCTTCCTCCAGCCGCTCCAGCGTCTCGACGATCTTGTCGTAACAGGCCCAGTTCCGCGCCGCGCGACCGACGCCGCCATAGACGACCAGGCTTTGTGGATCCTCGGCGACCTCGTCATCGAGATTGTTCATCAGCATCCGCACCGCAGCCTCGGTGCTCCAGCTCTTCGCGACGATCTCGCTCCCGCGGCGGGCGCGGATATGTCGGCTATTGTCGCGTCGGTCCTGGATGATGTCTTTGGTCAGGCGTCTGCTCCATTGAAAATGCGCCGTTCGGGCCCCGGCAGACCGATCCAATAGCCGAGCTCGGCCAGGCTTTCGATGTTCCAGACGGCGAGGTCGGCCTGCTTGCCGGTGGCAATGCTGCCGATGCCGTGCGCAAGCCCCAGCGCGCGCGCGGCATTGATCGTCATTCCGGCGAGCGCTTCCTCGGGGGTCAGGCCGAACAGGGTGCAGGCCATGTTGATCGCAAACGTCGGCGACAGCAGCGGCGAGGTGCCGGGGTTGCAGTCGGTCGCGACCGCGATCGGGACCTTGTGCTTCCTGAGCAAAGCCACGGGCGGCTTCCGTTCCTCCTGAAGCGCGTAAAAAGCGCCGGGAAGCAGGACCGCTACCGTCCCGGCGCTGGCCATCGCCTTGGCGCCGGCCTCGTCGAGATGCTCGAGATGGTCGGCCGAGAGCGCGCGATACTGGGCGGCGAGGGCAGCGCCGTTCTGGTTCGACAGTTGCTCGGCATGAAGCCTCACCCGAAGGCCGTGGTGCGCGGCCGCCTTGAACAGCCGCTCGACCTCGTCGGGGGTGAAGGCGATGGTGTCGCAATAGGCATCGACGCTGGTCGCCAGCCCCTGCTTGGCAGCGGCGGGGATCAGTTTGTCGATCACCTCGCCGACATAGTGGGCGCGGCGGTCGGCCTGGTCCTTCGGCAGCGCATGAAGGGCGAGCAGGGTTGGGACGATGCGCACGGCCTCGCCCTCGCCAAGGTCGTTCGCGATCTTGAGCAGCCGAAGCTCGCCTTTTGGGTCGAGGCCGTAGCCCGACTTGATTTCGACCGTGGTGCAGCCGCCGCGCATCAGCGCCTGGAGACGGCGGCGGGATTGTTCGAGCAGCTCCTGGTCCGAGGCGGCAGCGGTCCGGGCGACGGTCGAAGCGATGCCGCCGCCGGCGCGCGCGATTTCCTCATAGCTGGCGCCGGCGCGGCGCATGGCATGGTCGTCGGCGCGGGTACCGCCGAAGACGAGGTGCGTGTGGCAATCGATCAACCCCGGGGTGACCCAGGCCCCGCCAAGCGCAGTCACTTCCCTGGCGCGAAATCCGGCGAGCTCGGTGCGCTTGCCCGCGCGCAGGATCTTGCCGTCGGCAATCGCGATCGCGCCATTCTCGATGAGGCCGAGCGGATTGCCCGGACGCTCCTCGAACGTCGCGATGTTGCAGTCGACGAGAAGCCGGTCCCACATGCCGTCGCCTTAGGCGAGCGGGGCTGCTAGCGTAAAGCGATGGCGGGTTGGCCGAACCTTTCCGAGCTGGTTTCCGACGCGAATGAGGGCGCGCCGGTTGGCCTGGTCGGTGCGCCGCTCTGCGCCGGATCGGTGACGCCCGGCCATTGCGACCTCGCCCCCGACCTATTGCGCCGCACGCTCCGGCGGATCGGCCGCTACGACATCGAAACGGGCCGCGAGCTAAGTGCGCTGGTGCTCGACCGTGGCGACGTTGAATTGGCGGGCCTGAGCATCGAGGACGCAACGCCGCTGATCCTCGATGCGGTCGCGGCGAGCGCGAACGTGCATCGTCTCACCCTTCTGGTCGGCGGCAACAATGCGGTGACGCGGCCGGGGCTGCTTGGCCTCGACGCGCCGATCGAGACGATCGGGTTGATCACGCTCGATGCCCATTTCGACATGCGCGACCTCGACGACGGATTGAGCAACGGCAACCCGGTCCGCGCCCTGATCGCCGACGGCCTGCCGGGCGCCAACATCGCCCAGATCGGCCTCGCGCCCTTTGCGAACAGCCGGGTCATGCACGAGGATGCGCTCGCGTTCGGCAACCTCGTCATCACTATCGGCGAAGTGCGCGAGCGGGGCATTTCCGCGGCGCTCGATCGGGCGTTCGACCATCTCGAGCATTGCCAGGCGCTGGTCGTCGATTGCGACATCGACGTGATCGACCGCGCGCAATTCCCCGGCGCCCCGGGCGCGAGGCCGGACGGCATGGACGCCAGCGACTTCTTCGCCGCGGTGCGCCGCCTCGCCGCCGACCCGCGAGTCAGGCTGATCGACCTTACCGAATGGGACCCGCCGCTGGATTCGACCGATCTAAGTGCTTTGACCGCAGCGCGGTGGCTCGCCGAGTGCCTGGCCGGGTTCGAACGGCGCTAGGTGCCTGGGCCAGCGATTCGGCGGCCCTTGTCGGACAGCGCGCGGAAAGTGATCGAAAAGCGCAATTGATCGCCCGGCGAAATGCTGTGCTCCCACTCGTGGCGCGCTTCGCCGGACAGCAGATAGGCCGAGCGCGGTGCGACCTCGATGCTGGCGCGCCTGAAGCCGGTCGGCAGCCGCTGGCGAAAACGCAGCGTCGCCGGCGTGGCCAGCGAAATCCCGACGACTTCCTCGAACACGTCACGGTCGCGATGCCAGCCAATGCCGGCGCCGGGGTCGTAGCGGGCGAGCAGCACGTGGACGATATCCTCGGACTGCAGCCCGGCGAAGGATGCGGCGCGCGCCCGCAGCGGCGCCAGCCAGTCGGGAATGGGTTCCGCCGGCGTGAAGCTGGCGTCGTCGAAATCGTAGCGCCAGCCGAGGCTTTGCGTCCGGCGGTTGCCGAGCCACCCGTGGAAGCGGAACGGCGCCAGGTCGAGCGGCACCAACCGGTCGAGCAAAGCCTGCTCCTCGGCGACGCTGATCGCCGCTTCGGCGTAGCGCAGGCCCTCGACCAAGGGCGCATCGAACAAAGTGCTCATGCGCCGAACAACTGCTTGAGCTCGGACGGGCGAAGCTCGGGCGCGAGCTGCTCGAACGTGCATTGCCTCGGGTCCTTGTCGGGCCGCCACCGGAGCAGCGCCGTGCCGTGGCGGAAGCGCTCGCCCGTGACCTGGTCGTAGCGGACCTCGACCACCAGCTTGGGCTTGAGGGGCTGCCACTGGGTCGTACGTTCGGTGTTCCACCGGCTGGGGCCGCCCGGTGCACTGCCGGTAAACCCCGGCGGTTCGATCAGCGCTTCCAGCTCCTCGGTCAGCGCGGGACGGTCGGCCGCCGGAATCGCCGAGGTGAAGCCGACATGATGGAGCAGGCCCTCGCCATCGTAGAGCCCGAGCAGCAGCGAGCCGACCTCCTTTTTCTTCTCGGCATAGCGGAAGCCGCCGACGACGCAGTCCGCCGTGCGCTGCTGCTTGACCTTGACCATCGCCCGCTCGCCCGAGCGATATTCCTGGCCGCTGCGCTTGGCGATGACTCCGTCGAGCGCGCCGCCGCTGCGCTCCAGCCAGCCGAGCGCGACTTTGCGGTCGGTCGTCATCGGCGAAAGGTGCAAACCGGGCACGGCATTGCTGGCGAAAAAGCGCTCGAGCGCCTTTCGCCGCTCCGCCAGCGGCTCATCCGTCAGCGGCTTGCCGCCAAGCTCCAGCAGGTCGAACGCCATCAGCTCTGCCGGCGTTTCCGCGGCAAGCTTGCGCACCCGGCTCTCGGCCGGATGAAGCCGAAGCTGAAGCGCGTCGAACGACAGAGCATCGCCGACCGGAATGATCAGCTCACCGTCGAGCAGGAATTGCTGGTCCTTGGTCGCGCGCAGCACGTCGAGCACTTCGGGGAAGTAGCGGGCGAGCGGCTTGCCCGACTTCGAGGTCATAGTGACCTCGTCGCCGTCGCGGCGGGCAAGGCAGCGGAAGCCGTCCCACTTGGGCTCGAACTGCCAGCCTTCGCCCTCCGGCAGCCCGGACGCGAGCAGGGCTTCCATCGGCGCGCTGACGCTGGATTTGGCCATTCGACGACAATCGCCGGCGGCTTGCAGTCGTTCCCTTGCCCGTGAAGGCAGCGATGATACGAACCGCACGCGAGGGGGAATGCAATGATCATCAATCCGCAAGTCGAGGCCGCAACGGCCCGCTACATCGACAGCCTGGGTCCGGCCGCGCTGCAAAAGGCGCATGATTATACCGTGGGCAACGAATGGATGCTGCTGTGGGGCCTGCTGGTCGCGGCGCTGGTCACCTGGCTGATCGTCCGCTCCGGAATCCTCGATCGGGTTGCGATGGGCTTTGGCGATCGCCGCCGGCATCTCGGCGCCTTCGTCGTCGGTCTTTGCTTCCTGATCGCCTCGACCATCCTGACCCTGCCCTGGTCGCTCTACGCCGGCTACTTCCGGGAGAAGAGCTATGGCCGGACCAGCCAGCCGCTCGGCGATTTCCTGATGCAGGACGCAATCGCAACCGCGCTCAGCGCCTTCATCGGCGCGCTGTTCCTGACGGGCGTCTATTGGCTGATCCGCCGCACGGGCAAACGCTGGTGGCTGTGGTCGGGCGCGCTGGTCGCGGTCGCCACGTCCTTCCTGCTGCTGCTGTCGCCGGTGCTGATCCAGCCGCTGTTCAACAAATATGAGCCGGTGCCAGCGGGCCCGGTCCGCGATGCGGTGGTCGGCATGGCCGGCCGCGCCGGCGTCCCGGCCGACCGCGTGTTCATGTACAATGGCTCGCGTCAGTCCAACAATTTCACCGCCAATGCCGGCGGCGTCGGAAGCACGGCCCGCGTCGCCATTTCCGACGTTGCGCTGAAGAATGCCTCGCTGGACGAGGTGCGGGCAGTGACGGGGCACGAGATCGGCCATTATGTGCTGCACCACAGCTGGTACGGCGTGCTGCTTTATTCACTCGGCGCAGTGTTCCTCTTCTGGCTCGCCAACTTGAGCTTCCCATGGTTCGCACGCCGTTTCGGCAGCACCGCCACCTTGGCCGAGCCGCGCGGCGTGCCGGTCCTGATGTTCATGGTGTCCTTCTTCGGCCTGCTGACGATGCCGCTCTCCAACACGTTCTCCCGAACAATCGAGACCCAGGCCGATATGTACTCGATGAAGACCGAGAACCGGCCCGACGCGCTTGCCACGGCGCTCGTGAAGACGGCCGAATATCGCTACCCGCGCCCGAACAAGCTCGAGGAGATTATCTTCTACGATCATCCCTCGGTGGAAGCGCGCGTTCGCAGGGCGATGCAGTGGAAGGCCGAGCGTCCGGAACCGCCAACTCAATAGGTGAAGCTTTCACATGGAAGCGCCCGTCCGGGCCGCTAGCTTGTGCACCGCAGCGTAGGGTGCAGGGGCGGAGACGGCATGGCGGGGCAGCTGGCGATCGACAGTGGCGATACGGCGTGGATGCTGACCGCGACCGCGTTGGTCATGCTGATGATCCTGCCGGGTCTCGCGCTATTCTACGGTGGCCTCGTCCGGGCCAAGAACCTGCTGTCGGTGATGAGCCAGGTGCTGGGCATCGCCGCCCTTGCGATCCTGAGCTGGGTGCTGTGGGACTATAGCCTTGCCTTCAGCGACGGGAACGGGTTCGTCGGGGGCCTCGCCAAGGCGGGACTGGCCGGCATCGACGGCGAGAGCGCGTGGGCGGTCGGCAGCTCGGGCAAGGCGATTCCCGAACTGGTCTTCGCGGCTTTCCAGATGACCTTCGCCGCAATCACCGCGGCCTTGGTCATCGGCGCGCTGGTCGAGCGCGTGCGTTTCCCGGCAATCATGCTGTTTGCCCTGCTGTGGCTCACCGTCGTCTATGCGCCGATCGCGCACATGGTCTGGGCGGCGGACGGCTTTCTGTTCAAGCTTGGCGCGATTGACTTCGCCGGCGGCACGGTGGTGCACATCAATTCGGGTGTTGCGGGCCTGGTCGGGGTCGCCTTCGCGGGCTCGCGCATCGGCCATTTGAAGGAAGCCATGCCGCCGCATTCGCTGGCGCTGACGATGGTCGGCGCCGGGCTGTTGTGGGTCGGCTGGTTCGGCTTCAATGCCGGCTCCGCGCTCGAGGCCAACGGGCTGGCCGCAGTGGCCATGATCAACACGTTCGTCGCTCCCGCGGCGGGAGCGCTGGGCTGGATGGCGCTGGAGCAGCTCGTCTCGGGCAAGCCGTCGATGCTCGGCGGCGCGTCGGGCGCGGTTGCGGGCCTGGTCGCGGTCACTCCGGCGGCCGGGGCCAGCGGCCCGATCGGGGCGATCCTGCTCGGCCTGGCCGCGAGCCTGGTTTGCTACGGCTTCGTCGGCACGCTCAAGAACAAGCTCCGCCTCGACGACAGCCTCGACGTGTTCGGTATTCATGGGCTGGGGGGAATCACCGGATCGATCGGCACGGCCTTCGTCGCGCTGCCAGCACTCGGCGGGCATGGCGGGGAGGGCTATGCGCTGGGGCACCAGCTCGGGGCCCAGCTGGCCGCGGTGGCAGTCGCGATCGCCTGGTCGGCGGTCGGCTCCGCTTTGTGCTTCGGCGCGGTCAGGCTCGTCATGCCGCTGCGTCATGGCCGCGATGCCGAGCGCGAAGGACTGGACATCACCGACCACGGCGAACGCGCCTACAATTACTGAACGGCGACCTTCGCCGCGAATTCGCCCGCGCGCGACCTCAACGTCCCGAGCCGCTCGTCGAGCTGGTCGAAACCGCGGCCGACGCCGTCGATCTCCTTTGCGACCGTCTCGGTATTCTCGCGGATCGACGCGATGGTGTTCGACATCGAGTCCGCGGTGAGCGCCGTCTCGTCGACGGCAGAAGCGATCATTCCGACGGTCTGCGCGCCGGCCTGGATCGCCGCGAGAATCCGCCCTGCCGCATCCTGGACCTCGGTCGTCGTTTCGCGGATCGAAGCGCTGGTATCGACCGCCGACCGCGTCGCTTCCTGGATCGCCGAGATCTTAGCGGCAATATCGTCGGTGGCGTGGGCGGTCTGGCTGGCGAGGTTCTTCACCTCCTCGGCGACGACCGCGAAGCCGCGGCCGGCATCGCCCGCGCGCGCAGCCTCGATCGTAGCGTTGAGGGCGAGCAAATTGGTCTGGCCGGCGATGTTGCGGATCAGGCCGAGGATCGATTCAATCGTCCTTGCATGTTCGGACAAGGCTTCGGACATGCCGACCGCGTCGGCGGCTTGTTCGGCCGCGCGGGTGGCGATCTCGGCAGAGACCTGGACCTCGTTGCTGACCTCTTCGATGGTGCGGATCAGGCCGGCCGTGCCCTGAGCGGCGTTGCGCATCGCGACGGCCGATTGCTCGGCCGCGGCGGCGACTTCGGAAACCTTGCCAAGCACATCGCGTGCCGAGCCGGCCGTGACGGCGGCCTGCTGGCGCAGGACCCCGCCTTCCTCGGTGGCGGCTTCGACCGTTTGGCCGACGCCGCGGCGGAATTCCTCGGCGAGATGATCGCGCTGAACGCGGGCGTCGAAGGACATGTAGGCGGTATAGAGCGTGCTGTAGATATCGCATTCGAGCGAGCGCATGCGGAAGAAGACGTCGTTGATCTGCTGCCGCTCTTCCTTCGAGCAGTCATAGCGGAGCGAGAGCGTCTCGAGCGTCTTGGCGGCGCCGGCGCTGTCCATCGCCAGGATCTTGGTCAGCGAGACATCGGCTTCGAAGGCGATGGCGACGATCCGCTCCGCCGACTTGACCCAGTCGATCTCGTCGAGCTGCATGTAGCGTTTGCGCAGGTCCTCGATCCGGGACTGGAGCGCACGCTCCTCGTGGCGGCGCTCGAACTCCGCGTCGCCGAGCGAACGGCGCCATTGCTTGAGCTGGATGGTGCAGATCTCGAGCGCTTCGGGCTCCATGATCGACCACATGGTGCGCGCGACGCCGATATCTTCCGCGGTGAAGTCGAATTGCCGCAGCCGCTCGGCCAGGTCTAGCTTGGCGCTGATGCTTCCGATCTCCGGACAATGCTTGGTCACGGCTTCCCCCAGTTCGCCCGCCCTTGCAGCGCAAGCCGGTTAACGGCCGGTTAGACAGCGTCGGGAAGCCGACGTTCGTCGGCTGCGGACACCAAAAAAAAGCCCGCTTTCGAGCGGGCTTTTTTTTGGTTGCGGGGGCAGGATTTGAACCTGCGACCTTCAGGTTATGAGCCTGACGAGCTACCGGGCTGCTCCACCCCGCGCCAAACACTTTCGAACCACTGCAGACAGCAGCCCGGAGCTCCTTTTGTTGCCGTCCCGCAGAGCGAAACGGTGGCGGGCTGCTCCACCCCGCACCATATAAAAAGCCGCCGCTGGGAGTTACCCGGCAGCGGCTTTTTGAACATGTGAATGGGTTCCGTTTTGCGCTGGCTTCAAAGCCTGGCGGCGACCTACTCTTCCATTGCTTAAGCAATAGTACCATTGGCGCTGTCCGGTTTCACGGCCGAGTTCGGGATGGGATCGGGTGGGTCACGGACGCTATGGCCACCAAGCTATGGGGCCAGCGCAAAAAGGAAATCTAGAAATCGTGCACTTTGGGTAATGGTATTGGCGTCATCTAGCTGAGCGTACCAAATCCTCATCAGCAGGGCTGACGATGATGGTGGGACTCTCAAGCGCGAAAAGAGCAATTAGGACCGGTTAGCTCCATGCGTTACCGCACTTCCACACCCGGCCTATCAACGTGGTGGTCTTCCACGGCTCGATGAAATCTTATCTCGAGGGAGGCTTCCCGCTTAGATGCTTTCAGCGGTTATCCCGTCCGTACATAGCTACCCTGCTGCGCGGCTGGCGCCACGACAGGTCCACCAGAGGTACGTTCAACCCGGTCCTCTCGTACTAGGGTCAACTCCTCTCAAATTTCGACGCCCAC
>JAZJZO010000003.1:0-116630 GCA_040389765.1 Pseudomonadota bacterium
AGCAGAAGCCTTCCAAGCTTACGACGAGGGTTCGATTCCCTTCACCCGCTCCAGCGCCGGCATGCCGGGGGCATGCCGAAGCGCTGGAGCGCCCGAGCTGAGACGAGGGGCGACGGCGACCATCCGGGGGATGGTTGGGTTTTGGAGCGCGCGCGTGGCAGCGAGGGGCGACGGCAATCCATTGCGTTGACACGGCAATGCCGCGCCGCCATGTGGCGCGCCTGCTCGCCGTGCTGGATCATCCCCCAGATGGTCTGCGCGCACCGAACCTGGAGAGGTGGCCGAGTGGTTAAAGGCAGCAGACTGTAAATCTGCCCGCGCAAGCGTACGCTGGTTCGAATCCAGCCCTCTCCACCATCGCCCGCCCGCAAAGCGCGACTTCCGCCTAGACGCGAAGAGCCTAGGACGTAATCTAGGTTAGGGTGATTCGCTCAAAAAGCGCGAAAATCTAGCCAAAGTTGAGGATATGGCATAAGCCGGAGCCGAGCTCGGGGGGCCGCCTTATGCTGCGCGGAATGGAATTGGATTTGGACGAGACGGGCAGCGGCGCTGATTCCGGGCACGAGCCTGAAACCGCTGGGCAAGACGACATGATGAAGCAGCGCGTTGCCCGGCTGACGCAGGGGCAGCTCGATTGCCTGCGCCTGGTCAACGACCATTTACTGTCCAAGGAAATCGCGTCCGAGCTCAACATTTCGCCGCACACGGTCGACCAGCGGATCCGCCAGGCGCTGCAAATCCTTGGCGTCGACCGCCGTGCCCAGGCGGCGCGGATCGTCGCCCAATATCGCGGGCCATATCAGCGATTGATACATCAACCGCCGTACATTCCCGCCGACGCTCAATCCGGCCACCCAGAGGCCGCGGTCAGTCATCAGATTCGGCACGCTGACCGCGCAGGGAGGGCTGGTGAGGCTGGTTTCCTAACCGAGCAGAGGCCCGCATCATTCCGGCCTTCCCTGCAACCGCCGTTCGCTACGAGGAGCAACCCGCGGAATGAGATGAGTGTCGGCCAGAGGCTGTTCTGGATCGCGGCGATCGCGATCGGAGCGGCGTTCGCGGCGGGCATGTATCTCGCCGGACTCGAAAGCCTCGCCCGGCTGCTGAAGAGCTAGCCAACCCGCCACTTTCACATCGGACCGCCAACAGCACCGCGGCGCCCTGGCGCCGGGGGAGGAGCAGTCATGCGCAAACAGATGATGGAAAATGCCGCTTTCGAAGTCGCCACGCAGGTTCGCGCGGTCGAGGAAAGCATCGAAGCCGTGCTGGTCGAGCTGGCCGAGCTGCAGACCCGGATGGTCCGGGCCCGCGCCGCCACCAATGCCAACTTCGTCGCCAGCCACGCCGCCTTCGAGCAGCTTGCTGCGACGACCGGCAGCCTCGTCGCCGCCCGCGGCGGAATCGCCAATTGTCATGCCGCGCTGGCCGAAACCAAGCGCAGCATTCCGGGCCTTCGCACGACGGCGATCGGCGACGACGAATGCCCTCCGAAGACGGGGTTCGCCGACCTTCGCGTGGTTGCCTAACCTTGAGCATTGACGGCGCGCGCAAGCCCGTGCTCCGTCAGGCCTAAGCCGATGGCACCCAGTTTCTTTCGAATCCTGCTCGCGCTCGTCGCCCTTTACGCAATGTTCTGCGGAAGGCGCGACGAGCGTGTGACCGGCGTGATCCTGGTTCTCGGGGTCATTGCCACCCATTATGCGTGGACCCCGGTCGACCAACGCTTTGCCGGGCTCGAGTTCAACGTGATGCTGGTCGACCTGATCGTCTTTGCGGGCTTCGTCTGGGTGGCGCTGCGGTCGGATCGGTTCTGGCCGCTGTGGATCGCCGGGCTGCAGCTCACCACGCTGCTCGGCCATTTCCTGAAGCTTGCCGATGCGGGGCTATTGTCCCGCGCTTACGGCGCGGCCCTGATGTTCTGGGGCTATCCGATCCTCCTTATCCTGGCGATCGGCACCTGGCGCGGCGAGCGTCGCCGCCACCAGCGCTTGCAGCCGACTTAAAGCCTTCCGGTAAGCCTTCCGGTTGCGCGCGGCGCGCTCAATCTCCATTGGAGCGCCATGTCGCGGCGCAAGAAATCCCACCAGAGCCATGGCACGGCCAGCCGGCCGCGGCTGTGGGGCAAGCATGCGGTTGCGGCCGCGCTCGACAATCCCAACCGCAAGATCCTGAAGGCCTGGGCGACGCGCGACGGCGCCGCAATCATGCAGTTCCCGAAGGATGTGCCGGTCACCTTCGCGGATGTCGCCGACCTCGGCCGGCTCGTTCCGCACGATGCGCCCCACCAGGGCGTGGTGATCGAGGTCGAGCCGCTCGAGGACGCCTGGCTGGATGAAGTGCTCACAGGCGCGGACGAAAAGTCGGTGCTGCTGGTGCTCGACCATGTCACGGACCCGCATAATGTCGGCGCGATCCTGCGCTCGGCCGCGGCTTTCGGAGCAGTCGGGATCGTCACCCAGGACCGTCATTCGCCGCCCGAAAGCGGGGCGCTTGCCAAGACCGCTTCCGGCGCGCTCGAGCGGATGCCCTGGGTTCGTGTGGTCAACCTCGCCCGGGCGCTGGAGGAGATCGGCGAAGCGGGCTTCTGGCGGATCGGCCTGACCGGCGACGCCGAATCCAACCTTCGCGACGCACTCGGTCCGCAGCGCGTGGCGCTGGTGCTTGGGGCGGAGGGTGAGGGGCTGCGACAGAACACGCGCGCCCATTGCGACGCCTTGGCCCGGCTGCCGATCGGCGAAGCGGTCGAAAGCCTGAACGTGTCCAACGCCGCCGCGGTCGCGCTTTACGCGGCCAGCGTCGCCTGATGGTTCGCACCAAGCAGAGCATCCGCACCGCGGTCGACGCACTGGCCGAGCGCGAGCCGGCCTTCGCCAAGGTCATCGAGCTGCACGGCCATCCCGAGCCCCGCAACAGCGTGCGGGGGGCCGAGACTTTACTCCGCACCATCGTCGGGCAGCAGGTCAGCGTGGCAGCGGCGCGGTCGATGTGGGCCAAGCTCGAAGCTGCGTTCGGCTCGCCGCCCGACCTCGCCAGGCTGCTTGCGGCGACCGATGAGGAGCTGCGCGCGGCCGGCATGTCGCGGCAGAAGTCCGGATACATCCGAAGCCTCGCCCAGCTCGTTCTCTCGGGCGAGCTCGACCTCGAGTCCCTGCCCCCAGATGACGAAGAAGCGATCGCTCTGCTCACCAAGATCAAGGGGATCGGCCGCTGGTCGGCGGAAATCTATCTGCTGTTCGCGGAGGGCCGCGCCGACGTTTTCCCGGCGGGCGACCTGGCCGTGATGGTCGAGATCGGACGCCTGCTGGGGTTCGAAGCCAGGCCGAGCGAAAAGGAACTGCGCTCGCTGGCCGAAGCCTGGCGACCGTACCGCGGCGCCGCAGCCGTGCTCGCCTGGCACAGCTACAACAGCGCCGTTCTGTAAACGCTAGGTCCGAAGGCCCGACGGCAGCAGGCGGGCGCCGACGCCGCGGAACAGCCGGGGGCCAAGATCGAGGCGGAAGGGCGCGAGCTTCTCGCCTTGCGTATCGCGGCCGAGCAGGTAACTGGCCGAGGTCTGGCCCTCGCTGCCGGTGTTCCATTTATAGAGCGCATTGATCGCGAGCAGCGGCACGCACACCTTCTTGCCGCCAACGTCGTATTGCTGGACGTACTCGCGGCCAACGTTGACCTGGGTCTTGAGCGCGACCCGTTTCATCGGCGGGATCGAGACGATCCGTTGCCCCTCGCCGACCGGGTTGGCGAAGAATCCCCGCAGCAAGTCTTCCTGATCGTTGCCGGCGTTCAGGAGAATGGCTTCGATCAGCACGGCCCGGGCCGGCGCGTTCCCGGAATTGAACAGCTCAAGCTCGAACTCGAGCGCCACCTGCTGATCTTCGACGACGAAGCGCGTCGGGTTGATGCCAATCTCGAGCCACGGGCGGAGGCGCGTAGTGACGATTCCGGGAATGCTCGGCTCGGGCAGCGGGCGCGGCGCCGCAACCGGCGGCGCGGGGGCGGGCTTGGGGGCTGGACGGGGCGGCGGCGCCGGCTCGGGCTCCGGCGCGACGAAGGCATCATAGCCCGGGCCGCCGGCGAAGGCCTCCTGGCGGCGGCTGCGCAAGAACAGGAACGCACCGCCGGCGCCGAGGGCTACGGCGGCAAGCAGCCACGGCCAAAGCGAGAACTTTGCAGCAGGCGCAGCGAGCGACGGCGTTTCGGCGCTGGCCGGCGACGCGGATGGGGTCGAGGGAAGGATGGAGGCGGTGCTGCTTTGTTCACTTTGCGGCGAGGCGGCGGCCGGAGCTGGTTCGGCGCTCGCCTGGCGCGTCGGCTCGGACCCGCGCTCCGCCCGCGTCGCGGTGTCGGCAGCAGCGCTTTCGGTCCGGTCGGTCGACCGCGTGCGCGCCGGAGCGGTGGCGGCCGGCGCGGAGGTATCCGCCGTGGCCGGCGCCGTCTGGGCCGGGCGGGCGGGCGCGGTGGTCGCAGGAGCCGCCGGCTCGGCGCGTCGGGTGACCGTACCGCCAAGGCTGAAGTTCTGCAGGTCGCGCGGCCCAACGGTGTCGGTCGCGGGCGTGTTGGTCGTGGTCTGGGGGACGGTTTGCTGCGTCGATTGGGCAAAAGCCGCCGGTGCGCCCAGCATCAGCCCCGCCGCCACCAACATTTCCCCCAAGCGCAGTCCCGCCCTCATTCGCTCACATGCTCTATTTGATTGAATCGCGCCATTTTTCCCGGCTGCGACAAGGCCCATGCCCCCATCGCGCCAGCTATTCAAGCATGGCGTCGATGAACCTTGCCGGACTCACGCCCTAGCGTGCGTCGACCAGCACCAGCTCGCTATCGTCCTCGGCCTCGATCGTGAGCGCGCTTTCGCCGGTGATGGCGACGCCGTCGCGCGGGCCGGCCTCGACCCCGTTCACGCGCACCTTGCCGCTCGGCACCAGATAGAGGTGGCGGCCGGGCTCGGCGCCGATCGCGATCGATTCGCCCGCCTTGACGGTGGCGCCAAGGATCCGCGCATCGGCATTGATGGTCAGGACGCCGTCACCGGCATCGCCGCTGGCCAGCAGCTGGAAGGCACCGTCGCGTGACTCCTTGGGGAAGGGCATCGCACCCCAGCTCGGCGGAGCGGACGGCTTGTCGGTCTCGATCCAGATCTGGAACAAGGTCGTCTTCTCATCCTCCAGATTGAATTCGGCGTGCGTGACGCCGGTCCCGGCGCTCATCACCTGGACGTCGCCTGCGCCGGTGCGGCCCTTGTTGCCCATCGAATCCTGGTGGGTGATGGCGCCGGTGCGGACGTAGGTGATGATTTCCATGTCGCGGTGCGGGTGCGGCGGAAAGCCGCTCTTGGCGTCGATCTCGTCGTCGTTCCAGACGCGGATCCGGCCCCAGCCCATGCGCGATGGATCATGATAGCTGGCGAAGCTGAAATGGTGGCGGGCGTTGAGCCAGCCGTGCTGGGCGTGGCCCAGGCTTTCGAATTTGCGGACGTCGATCATGGGAAGGAATTTGGGTCCTTGGCGGCAAGCATCAAGTGTCAGCCATGTGACCGGCGCGCTGTGCTCGGTGGATCGATATGGAAGTTGGCAAAGTTGGCAGCGACAGGTGCGCGCAGGCGCGTACGCGAGGCGCGATCATTGCTCGCCGCCATTGTCGTCGTCCTCGAGCGGAGGTTCGGGCGCGAACTCGAGGCCGTCGAGCGCGCCGCCAAGCTCGCCTTCGGGATCGAAGGGAATTGGTTCGTCATCGAGGCCGGGAATGTCCTGGGGCGGCTGCGGCAGTCCGTCGGCGTCCGGACCAAAGCGATGGCGGCGGCGGAAGCGCAGCAGGAACATGGTCAGGCGCTCGTCGTGGTGGCGCCATTCGCCGACCTGCTCGCCCTTGTAGAAGATGGGCCTGGCGACGCCCTTTTCGGCCCGTTCCTTCGCCGCCAGTTCAAGCTCGGCATAGCCGCAGTCGAGCGCGGCGTCGCAGGCATCGCGAAAGCTTCGGCCCCAGCTATGCCGTTTCAGCTTGCGGACGGATTCGCGGCTCATGCCGACATGCTTGCAGGCCGCGGTGATGCTGTTGGTGTCGGCGAGCTTCTCGACGAAGGCGAACTGCTTCTCGGGCGTCCAGCCATCGTGGCGGCGGCGCACGGGGTCGGGGGTGAAGGGGGCCGGGAGTTTCGGTTGTGATGCCATTGTGCCTCCAAGGGGAAAAAGGGAGGCGAGCCAGTTATCTCATCGATGCGCGTGTAGGACAGCAAATTCTAATGGCAGGAATGGGTGGAAAGCTGCCGCATCCAATTCGTCATTCCCGCGAAAGCGGGAACCCAGCTAGACAGCACCATGCACGCCGATTTCCAGCCGACCGTCTATGTGCTGGCATCGAAGCGAAACGGGACGCTCTACGCGGGCGTGACTTCCAACCTGCTCGCACGGATCGAACAACATCGGCGCGGCTACGTACGTGGCTTCACTCGAAATTACAGTGTGAAGCTGCTGGTCTGGCTAGAGCAGCATGCGACCATGGAATCGGCGATCACGCGCGAAAAGCGGATCAAGAAATGGAACCGCGCGTGGAAGCTGGAGCCGATTGAAGCCAATAATCCGACTGGCGCGATCTGGCCGAAGACCTCGGTTTTCCGCCTCTCGCTTAACAAGGCTGGGTTCCCGCTTTCGCGGGAATGACGATAAGTGTCGGCTTATCACTGCAATGGGTCGAAAGCAGACATTCTCTGGCCCAGCTCACGAAATGCTCATGCGCCGCTCATGACGCTCACTTGCCGCTGTGACAATTGACTCATCGACACCACAGGAGACCAAGCAATGATCCGCGTCGACGGCGAACGCGCACCCGGCTTCCGCCTTGGCCTCGCCATCCTTGTCGGCCTGCTGCTGACCATCCCGCTCTTTTCGGTCTGGCTGCTGGTTTACGACCGCCAGACCCAGATGCGCGAAGCGAGCGCATCGATCACCGCCGGCTGGGGCGGCCCACAAGCGCTGTCGGGGCCGGTGCTGGTCATCCCTTATCGCGCCAATGCCACTGAAACCGTCGTCGAGAACGGCCGCAGCGTCACCCGCAACCGCGAAGTGGCGCGCGAGCTGACGCTGGCGCCCGAACTGGTCGACATGACGACCGACGTCGGCCCGCAGGTGCGCAAGCGTTCGATCTACGAAGCGGTGGTCTATGATGCCCGCACCAGGGGCGAGGCCCGCTTCGCTTTCCCGCCCGACCTCGCCCGCACCGGCGTCGAGCCAAGCCAGATGGACCTCAGCCGCGCCGAGCTTCGCTTCGGCCTCAGCGACCCGCGCGGGCTGGGCGCCAATCCTCGCGTATCCGCCGCCGGGCACCCCCTCCGTCTCCAGCCCGGCGGCGGAAGCAGCGGCGGTAGCAACGGCCCTCGGGGCTTCTTCGCCTGGGTCGACGCCAGCGGCCTTGCGGCAGCGCCGATCATTGTCGATTTCGCTTACGACTTCCGCGGCAATGAAGCGCTGAGCCTGGCGCCGCAGGCCGGGGACACGCGCTGGACCGTGCGGTCATCCTGGCCGAGCCCAAGCTTCGCCGGGGACTTCCTGCCGGTCGGGCGCTCGGTCGACGCCAAGGGCTTCGCCGCCAATTATCAAATCGGCAACCTCGCCCTCGGTCGCTCGCTGGTCACGACCGGCGACCCCGGCGCAGCGCCGGCAGCGCCGCCGCCGAGCCGTGACAAAACCTACGCGTCGGCGCCGACGACCGACAGCGGCGGCAGCCTGCAAGCGGCGCAGATCAGCCTGATCCAGCCGGTCGACCTTTATTCGCAGGTCAATCGCGCGACCAAGTACGGCTTCCTGTTCATCGGTTTCACCTTCCTTGCGCTGCTGATGTTCGACGTGATCGGCGGGGTGCGCGTGTCGGCGGTCGAATATCTGCTGATGGGCGCGGCGCTGGTGCTGTTCTTCGTGCTTCTGCTCGCCTTCGCCGAAGTGATCGGGTTCACGCCGGCCTATGTCCTCGCCTCGGCCGCGATCGCCGGGCTCAACACGGCTTACTCGGCGGCGGTGCTTCGAAGCTGGCGGCGCGCCGCCTTCATCGGCGGATTGCTCGTCGCGCTTTATGCGGTCCTCTACATCCTGCTCAGCCTCGAAGCCTATTCGCTGCTGATCGGCTCGCTGCTGCTCTTCGCCGCGCTTGCCGGGGTGATGTACGGAACGCGACGCATCGACTGGGGAAGTGCAAAAACCGAGCCGCAAGCGTCGTGACCCTGTCACGTTTTGCGGCTAGTCGGCGGGGATGAATGACCGACCGGTAACGCCCAAACGCATCTTCCCCACCTCCAGGGTCGACGCCCGCGCCGCAGAGCATGTTCCGTCGGTCCCGCAGACCGAAAGCGAAGCCTATAAGCTGGCCTTCCAGGACAGCGAGTTCCTGCTGCGCGAGGATCTGCGGCCGGTCCGCTTCCAGCTCGAGCTGCTCAAGCCCGAGCTGTTGCTCAACGAAGCCAATATCGGCTCGACCTTCGTCTTTTACGGGTCGGCCCGGGTGCCCGCCCCGGACATGGCCGACGCGCTGATCGAGGCCGCGACCAACGACGAGCAGCGCGCCATCGCCGAGCGCCTGAAAGCCAAGTCGTGGCTGTACGACGTGGCGCGCGAGCTTGCCCGGCTCGCCAGCAATTGCGGATGCGACGAGGACGGCAAGAAGCAGTTCGTGGTCTGTTCGGGCGGCGGCCCAAGCTTCATGGAGGCGGCGAACCGCGGCGCGAACGATGTCGACGCCGAGACGATTGGCCTCAACATCGTGCTTCCGCACGAGCAGCTGCCCAATCCCTACGTGACCCCGGACCTGAGCTTCCAGTTCCACTATTTTGCGCTGAGGAAGATGCATTTCCTGCTCCGCGCGCGGGCGGTCGCGGTCTTTCCCGGGGGCTATGGCACCTGCGACGAGATGTTCGAGCTTCTGACGCTGATCCAGACGGGCAAGGTCCGGCCGCTGCCGATCCTGCTTTACGGCCGCGATTATTGGAACAGCATCCTCAACTTCCAGGGCATGGTCGACGAAGGGGTGATTTCGCCCCACGACCTCGACCTCATCCACTGGACCGACGACGCGCAGGAAGGCTGGGACTTCGTCACCAGCTTCTACGAGCGCAACCCCAACCCGCAGCCGGTCCAGACCGCGCCGCCGGAATGAGCGGCTCTTAGGGCTTCTTGATCGGGTCTCCCGCGTCACCGCCGCTGGTCTGCGGGCTGGTGTTCGCCGCGGCGGCCGGAAGTACCGGCTCCTTCTCCGCCTTTTGCGGGCCATTGTCCGGCCCGGTGCCCGGCTTGGCCGCCGAAGCATCGGCCGCGGGCGCGGCCGGAAGCGGCTTGGGTGCATCGCTGTGCGCATTGAGGAAGGCAATGACGTCGGCCCGGTCCTGCGGGTTGCTGAGGCCGGCGAACGTCATCTTGGTGCCAGGCGCGAAGGCTTTCGGGTTAGAGAGCCATTCGCTGAGATTGCGCCAGTCCCAATTGCCGCCCTTGCCCGACAGCGCCGGCGAGAACGGGAAGCCCTTCCCCTTGCCGATCGGCTCGCCGAGCACGCCCCACAGGTTCGGGCCGAGCTGGTTGGCGCCGCCCTTGTCGGCATTGTGGCAGGCCGCGCACTTGTTGAAGACCGCCTGGCCCTTGGTGGCATCGGCCTTGGCAAGGAACACCTCGATCGGCTGCTCGGCCGCGGCGCCGCCTTCGCCTTCCTGGACTACGCCCTCGATCGGGAAGCCGCCCTTTTCGGGACGCTCGCCAGTAAACATTTCGCTGGCCACGATCGACGATCCGAGCGCGACGATTCCCGCGAACAGCACCCAGCCGGCAATGGTGTTGAAACGATCGTCCTGACGCATGAAGATTCCTGTTTTCTCGGGGCCGAGACGGTGAGATTGCGCCGCCTCTTAAGGGCGCTTCATCCCATCTTCAAGCCGCCGCGCGGGCCGCTCTTGCGGCATCGAGCGCAACGGTGGCGGCGCGGGCGTAAAGCGTGGGCAAGCCGGCCTCCGCGAGCCGATCGAGCGGCTGCCACCAGCCTTCGCCGGCGGGCTCGCCGCGCGCCACGACGGCAAGGTCGAGCGAGAAATGGGTGAAGACGTGGCGGACGGTGCCGAGCGCCTCAGGGGTCGGCTGCCGTGCGTTGGTCCATTCGCTTCCCGGAAGCGCCGCCATGCCGCCGAGCAACCCCCTCGCCGGCCGCCGCACCAGCCACACCGCGCCGTCTCGCTCGATCCACCAGGCAATACCGTGCCGGTGCGGACGCTGGCGGCGCTGCTTCGGCGCCGGAAACATCTCGGGGGTGCCGGTCGCGAAGGCGGCGCAATCCGTGCGCAACGGACATTCGCCGCAGCGCGGGTTCCTGGGCCGGCAAATCGTCGCGCCGAGATCCATCATCGCCTGGACGCAATCGCCCGGTCGATCAGCCGGCATCATCGCTTCGACCAGGCGCTCCATCTGGCGGCGTTTAGGCGCCGGCAGCCCGTGAAGCCGCGCCATCACCCGCTCGACGTTGGTGTCGATCGCGGGCGCTTTCTCGCCGAACGCAATGGCCGCAATCGCCGAGGAAGTGTACGCGCCGATGCCGGGCAGCTGGCGAAGCTGCGCCGCGGTTCGGGGGAAGCCGCCCAGCTCCACCACCTCCCGCGCGCAGGCGATGAGGTTACGGGCGCGGGCGTAGTAGCCGAGACCCGCCCATTCCCGCAGGATCGCTTCGTCCGGCGCTGCCGCCAGGGCTTCGATTGTCGGCCAGCGCGTCACGAATCGCTCGAACCGCGGAGCGACCGTCGCGACAGTCGTCTGCTGGAGCATGACCTCGCTCAGCCAGACCCGATACGGGTCCGGCGGCGGCGAGCCGGGCGGCGAGCGCCACGGCAAGCGCCTGAACTTATCCACATAATGTTGGATCAGCCGGTCTGCGGCATTGGCGGTCACCCTACTGCTATGGCATGCTCGGGGCCCATGGCGAAGCCGCAAACCCCCAAACGCAAGGCAGCGAACGAGGATTCGCCGCGCACGGGCCGGGTCCGCAGCGCCGGCGAGCTGGTCGGCGAGGTCGGCGACCGGTCGTTCAAGCGTTTCGGCTTCGTCCAATCCTCGATCGTCAGCCGCTGGGGAGAGATCGTCGGCGAACGCTACGCCAAGGTTTCCTCGCCCGAATCGATCCGCTTCCCGCAAGGGCGCAAGGCAGGCGGCGCGCTGACGCTCCTGGTCGAGGGAGCCCACGCGCCGTTGATCCAGCATCTGGCGCCGCTGATCACCGAGCGGGTCAACCGCTTCTTCGGCTATCCGGCGATCGACCGCATTATCTTCAAGCAGGGCAAGCCGCCGGCCGCGCCGCCCACGGCCAAGCGCCCCGCGCTTCGGCCGGTGCCCAAGGAGCTTGGCGAGGGTCTGCGCGAGATCGCTGACCCCGAGCTTCGCGCCTGTCTGGAGTCGCTTGCCTCACAAATTGCCGCTAGTGACGGCCCGCCGTCGATTTCCAGCGACGGCGAAGAACCCATTCCCGAGATCAACCGGAGCAATTGATCCATGAAGCTTGGCCATTTCGTCACCACCGCGGTCGCGGTCCTCGCGCTTGCCGGGTGCAACAAATCGAAGGAAGCAACGCCGGCGGCCGCCGACGACAGCACAGTCACCATCACCCAGGCGAAACCGGGTCCGGGCGAGAGCTGGGCCGACGTGGTAAACGCGACCTCGCAAGGGTTCCTGATGGGCAATCCCAACGCCAAGGTGAAGCTGATCGAGATCGGCTCCTTGTCCTGCCCGCACTGCAAGGCCTTCGCCGAAAAAGGCGTCCCGAACGTCATCAACTATGTGAAGGGCGGCAACCTCAGCTGGGAATTCCGCCCCTACGTGATCCACGGCGCTGTCGACGTAGCGGCAAACCTGGTCGCGCGGTGCAACGGCCCCAAGACCTTTTTCCCGCTGATCGAGGCGCTCTACAAGGACCAGGACAATTGGATGGGCAAGGTCCAGGCGACTCCCGAGGACCAGATGCAGAAGATCCAGAACCTGCCGACCAACCAGGTCTTCGTGTCCATGGCCAATCTGATCGGTTTGCAGGACTGGGCGGCGGCCCGGGGCGTTCCACAGGCCAAGAGCAACCAGTGCCTGAGCAGCCAGCAGATGATCGATCGTGAAGTGCAAACGACGTCCGACATCCAGAGCCAGTATCCCGAATTCGTCGGCACGCCGTCATTCATCATCAACGGCACCATGCTCAAGGAGACATCGAGCTGGGACAAGCTGAAGCCGCAGCTTGAGGAAGCGCTGAAGTGACGATCGTCCGCCGCGCGTTCCTGGTGATGTTGGCGACGGCCCTGGTTGCGCCGGCCGCGGCCAAGGCGCCGGCCAAGCCCGCTCAGGCGCGCGACTGGAGCAAGAGCTTCGCGGTCTCCGGCGCGGGCGGCTTCGTCATGGGCAATCCCAAGGCGAAGATGAAGGTCGTCGAATATGGTTCGCTGACCTGCCCGCACTGCCGCCGCTTCGCGCAGGATGCCGTCCGGAAATTCTTCACTCAATATGTTCGCACCGGCCGTGCCAGCTACGAGTTCCGGCCCATGGTGCTGAACTCGACCGACCTCGCCGCGACCCTGGTCGCGCGCTGTGGCGGGCCGGCGCGCTTCTTCCCGATCATGGAACGGCTCTACGCCACCCAGCCGGTCTGGACCGCACGTACGGAGAGCATCACCGACGCCGAGTTCGCAGCGATTCCGGAGGACCGGATCGCGCTTCGGATGGCCGAAAAGGCGCAATTGTTCGGGCTCGCGAGATCGGCCGGGATTCCGGAAACGAAGGCTCGGGCATGCCTGACCAGCGCCGCGGCCCAGACGCGGATCGTCGAACTCTATCAGGCCGCGATCGACGCGGGGGTCAAGGGGACGCCGACCTTCTTCTTCAATGGCCAGCAGGTGCCGGTGTTCGATTGGAACAGCTTGCAGCAGGAGCTGAGGAAGGCGGGCATGTAAGTTGAGCCGGCGGGGAATCAAAACGTGCGCATCCGCCGGCTGAAGCTCAGCGGTTTCAAAAGCTTCGTCGAGCCGGCCGAGCTTCGGATCGAGCCGGGCCTGACCGGAGTCGTCGGCCCCAACGGCTGCGGCAAATCAAACCTGCTGGAAGCGATCCGCTGGGCGATGGGCGAATCGTCGCCCAAGTCGCTGCGCGGCGGCGGCATGGACGACGTCATCTTCGCCGGCACCGCCAGCCGCCCGCCCCGCGACTTCGCCGAAGTGTCGCTGCTGCTGGAAAGAAGCGAAGGCGAAAGCGAAGTCACGCGCCGGATCGAACGGGGCGCCGGCTCGGCCTACCGGATCGATGGGCGCGACGTACGCGCCAAGGACGTGTCACTGCTGTTCGCGGACGCGGCGACCGGGGCCCATTCCCCCGCCCTCGTCAGCCAGGGCAAGATTGGTGCGGTCATTTCCGCAAAGCCGGTCGAGCGCCGGCTGCTGCTGGAAGAAGCGGCGGGGATTTCGGGCCTGCACGCCAGGCGCAAGGACGCCGAGCAGAAGCTGCGCGCGGCCGAGGCCAATCTCACCCGGCTTGGAGAAATCCTCGGCGAGCAGGAGCAGCGCGCCGCGCAGCTTCGCCGCCAGGCCCGCGCCGCCGATCGCTATCGCAAGATTTCGGGCGAGATCCGCGCCGTCGAAGCGCGCCTGCTCCATGCCCGCTGGACCGAGGCTGAGCGCGCCGCCGAAGCTGCCACTGCCGATGCGCAAGCGGCCGAAGCCGAAGTGGCGACGATCCAGCAGGCCATCGCCGCGGCGCAGGCCGCGCACGACCATGCCAGTGAGGCGCTGACAGCCAAGCGGAATGCGCTCAGCGATCTGCGTGAGGAGGGCCATGCACTCGCCCACCAGTTGGCCACGGCCCGGGCGCGGCGCGACACCGTCACCCGCCGCCTGCTCGAGCTCGACCGACTGCAATCCTCACTCACTTCCGACATTGCGCGCGAGGAAGCGCTGAAGAGCGATGCCGCGCAGGCGATCGCGCAGCTCGAACAGGAGCGTGGCGCGATCGAGCAACGGCTGGCCGATGGCGAAAGCCACGCCGGTCGAATCGCCGCGCAATTGAGCACGCTCGAAGCCGCGTCGCGCGAAGCCGAGTCGGCGCTGGCCGAATTGCTGGCGCGCCAGGCGGCGATGCGGGCCGAGCGCCGCGTCGCCGAAGCTGCGCTGGAGGCAGCCAAGGCCCAGCTCGGCCGCACCGAAGACGAACGGCAGCGGCTCGCCACCCAGCTCGACGCGCTTGGCGACGGAAGCGAACAGGAACGCGAGAAATCTGCCGCAGAGGCACGGGCCAAGGCCGCCGCTGCGGCGCTCAGCGAGGCCGAAGCGCGCCGGGTCGAGGCCGAGCAAGGCCGCGTCGTCGTCGCCGAGGAACGCGACAGCGCCGAGAGCAAATTGGCCAGCGCTCGGGCCGCGCTGTCGGCCGCCCGGTCGGAGCATGATGCGCTGGCCCGGGCGCTGGAGCATGGCGGCGGCGCTGCGATCGCCGCGCTTCGCGCCGAGCCCGGATACGAAAGGGCCTTGGCGGCCGCGCTCGGCGAAGATGCCGATGCCTCGGTCGGGCCAAGCGAGGCTCCGCGCCGGTGGGTCGGAAGCGCGGCGCTGCCCGGCGATCCGGCACTGCCGGCCGGCACCGAGTGCCTTGCCGATCACGCCACTGCGCCCGCCGAGCTGACGCGCCGCCTCCGCCAGGTTGCTGTCGCGGACGAAGACACGGGCCAGGAGCTTGCCGTCGGACAGCGGCTGGTCACGCGCGACGGAAAGCTGCGCCGCTGGGACGGCTTCGTCGCGCAAGGCGCGGGCGCTGCGGCGGCCGAGCGGCTGCTCCGCGCCAATCGCCTCGCTGACCTGGCGCACGAGCTGCCGACGCTGGAGCAAGCGGTCGCTGCCTCCCTCGCCGAGCGCGACGCCGCGCTCTCGTCGATGGAGCAATGCCGGAGCGCTGCCGAGCAAGCGCGGAGCGCGGCACTCGCCGCCGAGCGCGACGCCCGTGAAGCCGGCCGCGCCATCGATGCCGCTGCCGCTGCGCTTGACCGGATAGAGGCCCAGCGCACTGGGCTTGCCCAACGCCAGGCCGACCTGGACCCGGTGCTTGACGCTGCGCGCGAAGCCGTCACTGCGGCCGAGCGCGCGCTTGCTGCCCTGCCCGATCCGGCCGCGCTCGAGCATGAGGTTGAAGGCGCCCGCCAGTCCGCCGCGACTGCTGCGGCCGCGGTCGCCGACACCCGGGCCGAAGCCGCGACCAAGGCGCGCGAGACCGCTGCCGACCGCCAACGCCTGACGGCGGCAGGGCGCGAGCAGGCCGAATGGCGCAAACGGCAGAGCGACGCCGAACAGCGCCTCGCCGGAGCCCTCGAGCGGCAGAAGCAGCAGGCCAGTGAGCGCGCGGAGGTGGAGAGCGAACCGGCGCGGCTCGACGTGAGGATCGGCGAGCTCGAGCATGCCAATGACAACAGCCAGATGCGCATCGGCGAGGCCTCGGCGGCAGAGCGGGAGGCGGAGGAGGCCGTCATCGCCGCTGCCCAGGCCGTGTCCGCCGCCAACGAGCGTTCGGCCGATACGCGCGAGCGCCGTGCCGCGGCAGCGGCTCGCGCCGAGGCGCAGCAGGCCCGCAGCGCCGAGTTCGCCCGCGCCTCGGTCGAGAAGTTCGAATGCGTGCCGCAGCGGCTGCCTGAATTGATCGGGTTCGCTGCCGACGCTCCGCGCGATGCCGACGCTGAAGCCTCCGCCCTGGAGCGGCTGACCGCCGAGCGCGAGCGCATCGGGCCGGTCAACCTCGTCGCCGAAAGCGAGCTCGCCGAGCTGGACGAGTCGCGCGGGCGCGGCGCGGCCGAGGCGGAGGAGCTGACCCAGGCCATCCACCGGCTGCGCGGCTCGATCGGCAATCTCAACCGCGAAGGCCGAGTGCGGCTGCTCGACGCCTATGAGAAGGTCGATGCCCATTTCCGGCGACTGTTCACGACCCTGTTCGAGGGCGGCCAGGCGCATCTCGAACTGGTCGAAAGCGACGATCCGCTGGAGGCGGGGCTGGAGATCATGGCGCAGCCGCCGGGCAAGCGCCTGTCGGCGCTGACTTTGCTTTCGGGCGGCGAGCAGGCGCTGACCGCGATCGCCCTCATCTTCGCGATCTTCCTCACCAATCCGGCGCCGATCTGCGTCCTCGACGAAGTCGATGCGCCACTGGACGATGCCAATGTCGAACGCTTCTGCGAGCTGCTCGACAAGATGACCCAGGAAACCGACACGCGCTACCTGATCGTCACCCACAATGCCGTGACGATGAGCCGCATGCACCGCCTCTATGGCGTGACGATGATCGAGAAGGGCGTCAGCCGCCTCGTTTCGGTCGACCTCGGCGGCGCGGAAACCCTGCTCGCCGCCGAGTAGGCTGGCACAATCTGCCGCTTGATGCTTTGACCCTGCCGCGAAGGAGGAGCGAATGCGCCAGAATTGGCCCGAGCGCCTGTGGCTCGTCAGGCATGGCCAGAGCCAGGGCAATGTCGCTCGCGACGCGGCGGACGAAGCCGGCCTGCACGAGATCGACATCGACATGCGCGACGTCGACGTGCCCCTGTCGGAGCTCGGCCTTCGCCAGGCCGAAGCGACGGGGCGCTGGTTCGCCGCGCTGCGCGCGAATGAACGGCCCGAGATCATCCTTGCTTCGCCCTATGTCCGGGCCAAGCAGACCGCCGAGATCATCTGCCGCCAGGGCGCGCTATCGGGCGGCGAGGCCCGCACCATCATCGACGAGCGGCTGCGCGAGCGCGAGTTCGGGATTTTCGACCGGCTGACGACGCTCGGCATTCGCGAGCGCTTCCCCGAGGAGGCGGCGCACCGCAGCCGCCTGGGCAAATTCTACCACCGGCCGCCGGGCGGCGAGAGCTGGGCCGATGTCATTCTCCGCCTCAGGTCGATGCTCAACACCCTCAACCTCCATTATTGCGACCGCCGGGTGCTGGTCGTCTGCCACCAGGTCGTCGTGCTGTGTTTCCGCTACATCCTCGAAGAGCTCGACGAGAAGGGGATCCTCAGCATCGACAAGCAGGCGGAGTTCCTCAACTGCGGCATCGCCGCTTACGACTTCGAGCCCGATGCCAAGGGCCTCTGCGTGCCCGCGCTCAGCCTGTGGAACCACGGTGCGCCGATGGAGGCCGAAGGAGCGCCCAAGACTTCCGCGCCCGACGCGATGGCGGGAACTCGATGAGCCGAAAGCTCGACGCGGGCGCGATCGAGGCGCACCCGCTCCCGCCGGTTGTCGATGGCGACAAGGAGACCAAGGGCCGGATCCTGATCGTGGCCGGAAGCCGCGACGTGCCCGGCGCGGCGATCCTGACGGCGACCGCGGCGATGCGCGCGGGCGCGGGCAAGCTGCGCATCGCCACGGTCGAGAGCCGGGCCTCCGAGATCGGCGTGGCAATGCCCGAAGCGATGGTGCTCGCCATGGCCGAGGACGATAAGGGCGGGTTTGCAGCAGCCGCGGTCGGCGAGATCCTGGAAGCCGCCGAGAAGGCCGATGCGGTCGTCGCCGGACCGGGCATGGCCAGCGGCAAGGCTTGCGCCAAACTGGCCACGGCGCTGCTCGGCTGCGAGAGTGCACTGGCACTCGACGCAGCGCTTCTTCACGAACTCGAACCTTTGCAGAATGGCAAACGTTCGATCACCCCAATCCTGCTGCCCCACGCCGGTGAGCTCGCTTCCCTGCTCGATTGTGACGAGGCGGAGATCGAACGCGACCCGGTCGGCTGCGGACGACGGGCGGCCGAACGCTATCGCGCCCTCGTCCTGGTCAAGGGCGTGACCAGCCATGTCGTGACGCCCGCCGGCGACAGCTGGGTCTATGAGGGCGGAGCCCCCGGCCTGGGCGTATCGGGCAGCGGCGACGTCCTTGCGGGGATTGTCGGCGGGCTGCTGGCGCGGGGCGCCGAACCGCTCAACGCCTTGTTGTGGAGTGTCTGGCTGCACGGCGAAGCGGGAGCGTCGCTGGCAAGCAGGTCCGGACCGATCGGCTTCCTCGCCCGCGAAATCGCCGACGAAGTGCCGCGCCTCCTACCTCGCTGACTCGTGCCCGTTCTTGGCGCGGTTGTACTTCTCGAGCTCGTCGCCGATCAGCCGCACGACGTGCAGCACGTTGGTCGATCCGGCGGTCCCGAACGGGATGCCGGCCATCAGGACGATGCGCTCGCCGCCCTTCGCGATCTGGTGGCGAAGCGCCATGCGCTTGCCCTTCTCAACCATCTCTTCGAAGCTTCCGACATCGCGCGAATGGACCGCATGGACTCCCCACAACAGGCCCATCCTGCGCGCATTATGCTGCGAGGGGCTCATCGCCAGTAGCGGCACCGGCGGCCGCTCGCGCGCGATCCGCCGCGCGGTTGCGCCTGAGCTGGTGTAGCAGACCATCGCCGTCGCCGAGACCGTCTGCGCGATCTGCCGCGCCGAGCCCGCCAGGGCGTCGGCGGTGGTCGGCTCGAGCCGGGTCTGGGTGAAGTGGATTCGCGCCTGGTAGCTCGGATCGCGTTCGACGCTGTTGGCGATCCGGTCCATCATCGTCACGGCCTCGACCGGATATTGGCCGGCCGCGCTTTCCGCCGACAGCATGACGGCATCGGCGCCGTCGTAGATTGCGGTGGCGACGTCGCTCACCTCGGCCCGCGTCGGGGTCGGCGAGGTGATCATCGATTCGAGCATTTGGGTCGCGACCACGACCGGCTTGCCGAACTGGCGGGCGCAGGCGACGATCTTGTTCTGCAGCGGGGGGACCTGCTCGGGCGGTAGCTCGACACCGAGATCGCCGCGGGCGACCATCACTGCATCGGCGAGCGCGATGATGTCGTTCAGGCGGTCGATCGCCGCCGGCTTCTCGATCTTGGCCAGAAGCGCGGCACGCTCGCCGATCAGCGAACGCGCTTCGGCCACGTCCTCCGGCCGCTGCACGAACGACAGCGCCACCCAGTCCGTGCGTTGTTCGAGGGCGAAGGCGAGATCGGCCTTGTCCTTGTCGGTCAGCGCCGGGATCGGCACCACGATATCGGGGACGTTGACGCCCTTGTTGTCGGAGACAGCGCCGCCGACCATCACTTCGGTGGTGATGCGGTCGCCGTCGGCATCGACCACGCGCAGGCGAACCTTGCCGTCGTCGATGAGGATGCTGGTGCCGGGGTGGATCGCCTCGAACAGCTCGGGATGCGGCAAATGCGCGCGCTTCGCGTCGCCGAGGCTCTTGTTGCTGTCGAGGATGAAGGACTCGCCCCTTTCGAGCATGGCGCGGCCGCCCTCGAACCGACCGACGCGAAGCTTGGGCCCCTGCAGGTCGAACAGGATGGTGGTCGGCCGATGAAATTCCTTTTCGAGCGCTCGGATCGCCGTGACCAGCTTGGCCTTGGCCTTCTGGTCCCCGTGACTCATGTTGATCCGGAACGCGTCGGCGCCGGCCAGCATCAGCTTGCGGATCATCTTCGGCGTGCTCGACGCCGGGCCGAGCGTCGCCAGGATCTTCACCTTGCGGGAACGGGGCGGCAGCGTGTCGATGAGTCATTCCCTCCTGATGGGTCGCGCCACGCGCCATAGCCGCTTGATATGACGGTTCAAGCCGCTAGACCCGCCCTTCACATAGCGAATCCGGGGAATTTCACACATGGCGGAAGGCACCGTCGCGGCCGACCAGCTGCGGCTGTTCATTGAGCGCATCGAGCGCCTGGAAGAAGAAAAGAAGGGCATCGCCGACGATGTCCGCGACGTCTACGCCGAGGCCAAGGCCAACGGCTACGACCCCAAGATCATGCGCATGATCGTGCGCTTGCGCAAAATGGAGACCCACACCCGCCAGGAACAGGATGCGGTGCTGGAAACCTATCGCGCAGCGCTCGGGCTGGAGTAAGCAAGCGCCATGGCAGGCCATTCCAAATATAAGAACATCATGTACCGGAAGGGGGCGCAGGATAAGAAGCGCTCGGCCCTCTTCTCCAAGCTCAGCCGCGAAATCACCGTCGCTGCGAAAATGGGCCTGCCCGATCCCGACGCCAATGCGCGGCTGCGCGCAGCGATCATTGCCGCCCGCGCCCAGTCGATGCCCAAGGACAATATCCAGCGGTCGATCGACAAGGCTTCGGCGTCCGACGCCGAAAATTACGAGGAAATCCGGTACGAGGGGTTCGGCCCCGGTGGCGTCGCGCTGATCGTCGAAGCGCTGACCGACAACCGCAACCGCACCGCGACCAACGTCCGCACTGCCTTTTCGAAGAACGGCGGCAATCTGGGCGCCGGCGGCAGCGTCAGCCACGGCTTCTCGCGCCTCGGGCTGATCGAATATCCGGCCAGCGCCGGCGACGGCGACAAGCTGCTGGAAGCCGCGATCGAAGCCGGCGCCGAGGACGTCGAAAGCGATGAGGGCGGCCACCGCATCTGGACCAGCGTCGAAAGCCTGCACGAAGTCGCCCGCGCGCTCGAATCCATGCTCGGCGAAGGCGAAGGCGCGAAGCTCGCCTGGCGGCCCTCGACCGAAGTCACGGTGACCGGCGACGATGCGGCGACGCTGATGAAGCTGATCGACACGCTGGAAGAGGACGACGACGTCCAGACCGTCTGGGGCAATTACGACGTGCCCGAGGAAGAGCTGGAGAAGCTTGCCTGAAGTTTCCCCCTCTCCTTCAGGGGAGGGGGTAGGGGGTGGGGAAGTGGGACAGTCCCAAGCCAAGACCGTTCTGAAACCGCGGGCCCGCGAACTTCGCAATCGCCCCTCGGAGCCGGAACTACAGCTCTGGCGGCGGCTGCGGAATTCGCAGTTAGGCGGGTTCAAATTTCGCCGGCAAGCTGCCATTCCCCCCTTCGTCGCGGATTTCCTCTGTCCCTTGAAAGCGCTCATCGTGGAGGTGGACGGCTGGACGCACGACGCCGAACAAGATCGGCGCAGAGATCAGCATCTCAAGACGGATGGTTACACGACCCTCAGATTCTCGAACACAGATGTGATTGAAAACATGGATGGCGTTTTGTTCGCGATCCTCGAACGACTGCGCATATTTCCCGACCGTTGGCCCCACCCCAACCCCTCCCCTGAGGGAGAGTGGCTTTGATCGTGCTCGGTCTCGACCCAGGTCTCGGCACGACGGGCTGGGGATTGATCGAGGCTGAGGGCAACCGGCTGGCCCACGTCGCCAACGGGCAGATCAAGACCGACCCGCTGACCCCGTTGCCGCAGCGACTTGCGGCGCTGGCAATCGAGCTCGAGGCGTTGATCGCCGAGCACCGGCCCGCCGCCGCCGCGGTCGAGGAAGTGTTCGTCAACAAGAACCCGCAATCGACGCTGAAGCTCGGCCAGGCCCGCGGCGTTGCGCTCATGTGCGCCGCGCGCGCGGGGATCGCGGTTGGCGAATATGCGCCGACCCTGGTCAAGAAAGCCGTGGTCGGCACCGGCGGGGCCGACAAGGCGCAGGTCCACGCGATGGTCGCGCGGCTGCTTCCGGGGACCAAGATCGCCGGCGCGGACGCCGCCGACGCCCTCGCCGTCGCGATCACGCATGCGCATCATCTGGCGACTGCGCGGCACACCCCCTCTGAACCGTCATGCTGAACTTGTTTCAGCATCCATTTCGGCGAAGTACGGCACGGCCTCCGCAATGGACCCTGAAACAAGTTCAGGGTGACGATTCCCACACTGTCGTTCTGCGGGTAACATCCGCGCCATGATCGCTCGCCTTTCCGGAATCCTGGCCGAGACCGGCGCCGACAGCGCCGTCATCGACGTCGCCGGTGTCGGCTACCAGGTGCTGGCCAGCGCGCGCACGCTCGAGGCGCTGGGCCCGATCGGCGGCGAGGTGCTGGTGCTGACCGAGCTCCAGGTGCGCGAGGACAATTGGAGTTTGTTCGGCTTCGGCTCGCCTTCCGAGCGCGACGCGTTCCGGGCGCTAACTTCGATCCAGGGCGTCGGCGGGCGCCTGGCGATGGCGATCCTGTCCGCGCTTTCGCCCGACGAGCTGGCCCGCGCGGTTAGCCAGGACGACAAGGCCATGATCGGCCGCGCCAACGGCGTCGGGCCCAAGCTTGCCGCCCGCATCGCCAATGAGCTTCAGGGCAAGCTCGGCGCTCCGGGCTTGAGCGGCGCTCCGGCAGCGCCGCGCGGCGGCACGGCGGCGGACGCGCTGTCGGCGCTCGGCAACCTTGGCTTCAAGCCGGCCGATGCCAGCGTCGCCGTGAACGCCGCGGTCGATGAGCTCGGCCCCGACGCCTCGCTCGACGCGCTCGTGCGCCTCGCGCTCAAGAAGGCGGCGAAGTAGTGGATTTCACTTACATCTTAGCAGCTGTGTTCGCGTTTTTCGTTGGCATTGTGGCGCAGTTGGTGAGGCTGACGTCACGGAAGCAGTGGAGCCGCAAGAGCGCCGCCGTGTCCCTAACGGCGGCTTTGGTCGTGAACGGATTGCTGTTGTTGAACTGGCCCCACCTCCTGGATTGGGGCTGGAGATTCGCGGTTCTGGATCTTTCGATCATCACTGCGGCAACGATCATAGGCTTCGGTGCAATAGCGCCCACAGCTTTGTTTCGGATCGTGCGAGGCGACCCCGCTCGGCCTATCCCATGACCGGTTTTTCGAGATGCCCTTCGCGGTGTGGGAAAAGCGCAAGCACGACCGGGTTGAGATTCTCAGCGACAAAGTCGAGCATCTGATTGATGGCGACCGACCCCGCCCGAATCACGAGCCCCGAGCGGACCCCCGAGGACGCTGACGCCGCGCTTCGCCCCAAGAGCCTCGACGAGTTCATCGGCCAGCAGGCGGCGCGCGAGAATCTCCGCGTGTTCGTCGCGGCCGCCAAGGCCCGGGGCGAAGCGCTGGACCATGTCCTGCTCCACGGGCCGCCGGGGCTCGGCAAGACGACGCTGGCGGGCATATTGGCGCGCGAAATGGGCGTCGGCTTCCGCGCCACATCGGGACCGGTGATCGCCAAGTCGGGCGACCTTGCAGCGCTGCTGACGAACCTCGAAGATGGCGACGTCCTCTTCATCGACGAGATCCACCGCCTCAATCCGGCAGTCGAGGAAGTGCTCTACCCGGCCATGGAGGACCGAGCGCTCGACCTGATGATCGGCGAGGGCCCGTCGGCACGCTCGGTTCGGATCGACCTGCCGCGCTTCACTTTGATCGGCGCGACGACACGGCAGGGACTGCTGACGACGCCGCTGCGCGACCGTTTCGGGATTCCGGTGCGGCTTAACTTCTACACGGTCGAGGAACTGGAGCAGGTCGTGCGTAGGGCCGGCCGCCTGCTCGGCGCCGAGCTGACCGACGAAGGCGCGCGCGAGATCGCTCGCCGAAGCCGCGGCACCCCGCGGATCGCCGGGCGGCTGCTGCGCCGGGTGCGCGATTTCGCCCATGCCTCGGGCGAGGACCAGATCAGCGCCGAGGCGGCGGACCGCGCACTATCGCGGCTGGAGATCGATGAGCTTGGGCTCGATGCAATGGACCGGCGCTATCTGACCATGATCGCCGACCTCTACGGCGGTGGGCCCGTCGGCGTGGAGACGCTGGCGGCGGGCCTTTCGGAGCCGCGCGACACGATCGAGGACGTGATCGAGCCGTTTCTCATTCAGCTCGGCCTCATCGCCCGCACGGCACGAGGGCGGTGCCTCAACGGCCGCGGCTATGCCCACCTCGGGCTGCCGACGCCGTCGGCGAGCCAGACGGGACTGTTCGAAGGAAAGTAATGCCCACCCTCTATCGTCATCCCGGACTTGATCCGGGATCCATCTTTTCCAAAGGCCGCTTGAAGAAACATTGGATTCCCGCCTTCGCGGGAATGACGATGATGTGGGCGGCAACCAGCCACGCCCAAACTGCGGCGTCTGCGCGGGTCGATTATGCGAAGCCCGCCAACTGGCTCTGCCTGCCCGGGCGTAGCGACGTCTGTTCGACCCCGCTCCCCACCACCTGGTTGAACGCGAGCGGCTATGGCGCGCCTGTTCCCTTCACGACCGCCAAGGACCCTCCGGTCGACTGCTTCTACGTCTATCCGACCGTTTCGATGGACCGGGGCTTCAACAGCGATCTGGTTGTGGGAGGTGAGGAGAGATTCGCCGCGCAAGGCCAGCTCGCGCGCTTCGGATCGGTGTGCCGAACCTTCGCGCCGATCTATCGCCAGATGACGGTGTCTGCAGTGGCAGCCATGGCGTTCGGCAGCGACATCAACCCCGCCGCGCGGACCGCCTATGGTGACGTGCGCAGCGCCTGGCGGACCTATCTCGCCCGCTACAACCAGGGGCGGCCCTTCGTCCTCATCGGCCATAGCCAGGGTTCGGCCATGCTGATCGAGCTGATTGCGCGCGAGATCGAAGGCACGCCCGAAGCGAAAAGGATGCTGCTGGCAATCCTGCCCGGCTACAACGTCCTCGTCCCGCCGGGGAAGCTCACCGGCGGAAGCTTCAAGTCGACGCGCTTGTGCAGCCGCACCGGCGAATCCGGCTGCGTCATCGCCTGGACCAGCTATCGCCAAAACGACGCTCCGGCGCCCGGCGCGATGTTCGGCTATTCCGACCGCCCCGACATGACCGTCGCCTGCGTCAATCCGGCCGCGCCGGGATCTCGCGAGTGGGTGAGCTTCGACAGCTATTGGTATGCAAGGTCGTCGAACCCGGTTCCGGGAGGGCCGATCAGCTGGTCGAGCGAAGGCCCGCCGCCGACGCCCTGGCTCCGCACGCAGGGCCTGGTGTCAGGCCGATGCGTCAAGCAGGGCGGGCGCGGCTATCTGTCGATCCGCACCAACCATGCTCCAGGCGACAAGCGCACGAATCGCGTCGGCGGCGAAGTCGCGGTGCTCGGCATGTTCCTTCCCGGCTGGGGCATGCACCTTGCCGACATGAGCGAAGCGCAGGGCGACCTCATCCGGCAGATTGGCCTGCTCAGCTCTCGATCCAGAACAGCTGCTCGACCGTAAGACCGAGCGCCTGGGCGAGCTTGATCGCCAGCGTCGCCGACGGCGTGAACACGCCATTCTCGACCGTGTTGACGGTCTTGCGCGTCACTCCGACCTTTTCGGCGAGTTCCGCCTGCGTCAGGCCAAGCTCGGTGCGGCGTTCCTTGAGCCGATTGGCGAGCCGATCAGGCATCGCGATGCGCGCGGCGTTCGAGATAGGCCCAGCGAAGCAGGGCCGCGGCGATTCCCAGCGTCATGATGATATGGATGGATTCGCGCGCCTTCATATTGTCGAACATCGTCATGAAATAGATTCCGATCGCCGCGGCCATCGAGACCAGGAAGCCGAGCCGCATCGCGTCGTTTCGATTGGCTCTGGTATTCTCGTCGTCGATGAGGTCGCGGACGGCCTTTGGCTCGAACCAGAAGCCCTTGGTCGCAAGCGCCGCGATCAGGACCACGGAGAGCACTAGCCAGGCGGAAATCTTGATCGTCTGGGCAGTGTTGCTGGATGCGTGGGAAAGATAGGCGCCCTGCTGCGAGAGGAAGATGAGCGCGAGCGCGGGCAGCATTCGCGCCCTGCGCTTGCTTAGATCCTCCGCCTTCTCGGCCACGGTCGTCGGCCCTTTGCGGCTGCGCAACTTGATGATGGCGGCAATCACCAGGACTGCTGCGAGTCCGACGAGAAAGCCAATTGTGAAATCGTCCATTCCCTGCTCCTGTGTAACCTGTGAGTTACATGTAACCTTAGCGTTACACAGTGGTCAAGTGGGGTTTACGGCGGGAGTCACGGGTCGCTAGAGCCAGTCTGGATGGCGGCTCAATCCCTCGACCAGCCCTACCGTGGCGGCTTCACCGGGAACGAGCATCACTTCGCCCTCAGCGTCTATTTCGAGGACACCGACGCCTACGGCATCGTCTATTATGCCAATTATCTGAAGTTCATGGAGCGCGCCCGGTCGGACATGCTGCGCGCGGTCGGGGTCGACCAGCGCGCCGAGCTTGGAGCGAGCGGAAGCGCTTATGCGGTGGTCGAGGTTTCGATCCGCTATCGCCGCCCCGCCCGGCTCGGCGACGACGTGGTAGTCATCAGCACAGTCGAACAGGTGCTCGCGTCATCGGTTCATATTCAGCAGCGAGTCATGCGCGGGACCGAAATGTTGACCGATGCCCGCGTGACGGCGGCTTTCCTTGACGGGGAGGGGCGTCCGCGGCGACAGCCGAAAGACTGGGTCGAACGGTTCAGGCAAATCAGCGCTTAGGAGCCATGAGGAACATTATACTTCAAATCCTGGGATTGGCCGCAGCCGCCTTGTCCAGTGCCCCCTCGTTCGCGCAGGAGCCCGGGCAGGCCGCCGCGACGGTCATTGCCATTCCGCCGATGACCACGCCCGACACCGGAACCAAGGGCAACGAGCTGCTCGCGATCGGATGGGAGGCGACGCAGTTGATCGCGGCCGACCTGCGCCAAACCGCCGAACTGGTGCCGCTGCCGCCCAAGCAGAAGGATTATTATTCCTATCCCGAAGTCACTGCGCCCAACTTCCCCAAGTGGCGCAGCGCGGGCGCCAAGGCGCTCGTCACCGGCTTCGTCCAGCAGCGGGCCGACGGCCGGCTGACCTTCGGTTGCTATGTCTATGACGTCGAGGCCGGGCGCGAGCTTGGCCGCAAGGGCTTCGTCGTCGCCAAGGACGATTGGCGCCGCGCCGCGCACAAATGTTCGGGCATCGCCTTCAAGGGCGTGACGGGTTCGCCGGGCGTGTTCGACACGCGCATCGCCTATGTCGCCGAAAGCGGCGTCGGCACCGGCCTCGTCAAGCGCGTCGCGCTGATGGACAGCGACGGCACCAACCATCGCTATATCACCGCCGGCGACACGATCGTCCTCACTCCCCGCCTCTCACCCGAAGCCGACAAGCTCGCCTTCGTCAGCTATGTCGGCGGCGTGCCGCAAGTGCGCGTGATGGACGTCGCGAGCGGCAGCCCGCGGCCGCTCGTTCCCTCGGGCAATGCAATCAGCTTTGCGCCGCGCTTCTCGCCCGACGGGAGCCGAATCGCATTTTCGATGATGCTCGGCGGCAACGCCGACCTCTACAGCGTCAGCGCGAACGGCGGTTATCCGCAGCGCCTGACGTTCTCACCCGGGATCGAAACCGACCCCAGCTTCTCGCCCGACGGCAGTCGAATCGTGTTCGAAAGCGACCGCGGCGGATCGCAGCAGCTCTATGTCATGAACGCGGACGGATCGCGCCAGCGCCGGCTCACTTTCGGCGGCGGCGGCGCCTACGCCTCGCCATCGTGGAGCCCGGATGGCAAGTGGATCGCCTTCACCCTGCGCTCGGGCGGCGCGCGGCGGATCGGAATCATCGCGGCCGACGGCAGCGGCGAGAAGATCCTGACGCGCGGGCCCGGCGACGAAGGGCCGAGCTGGGCGGCGAGCAGCCGCGAAATCCTGTTCCAGCGCAGCGACAGCGCGGGCCGGACCGGGCTTTACCGCGTCGGGCTGGACGGCAGCGAGCCGAGGCAGATGAGCATTCCGCAGGGCGGATCGGACCCCGATTGGTCGGGAGTGATGGACTGATGGCGCGCAAGCTGACCTTAATTCTCTGTCTTGCCGCGCTCGCCGGATCGCCCGCCGCGGCCCAGCGCCGTGCGCCGGCTCCGCCGCCCCTGACCGGGATCGACGCGCTGCGCGCCGAGTTCGCCGTGCAATCGGGGGGAAGCATCGTCTATTTCGGCATGGGATCGAACCAACTGAGCGCCCAGGCACTGCAGGTGCTGACCGCACAGGCGCGCTGGATCCGCAAGCATCCCGAGGTGGTTGTTCGGATCGAGGGTAATGCGGATGGCGGTGACACGCGCGACCATGCCCTGGCGGTCGGCGCGCGGCGAGCCCAGGAAGTGCGCGATTATCTGGTGCTGCTCGGCGTTCCGGCCGCGCAGGTGACTGCGGTCAGCTGGGGCAAGGAGCGTCCCGGCCCCGGCCGCGTCGCGACCATCCTGGTCCGTTAGCGCTTAAGCGGCGCGGCGCTGATAGCCGGTGACCGAGAGCCAGGCGCGGGCCTGGCGCTGCGCTTCGGCGATCTCCCGAGCGGTCATTTCGAGTGATATTTCGGCCCGGCATTCCTGGCCGCGGGTGCAGCCCGACAAGGCCGCGAGGTTGAACCATTTGTGGGCTTCAACGAGGTCGACGGCAACGCCGCCGCGTCCGGTCGAATAGACGACGCCGAGATCGAACAGCGCATCGACGTTGCCGTTTTCGGCGTCGGTAAGTCGGCTGCGGATCAGGAACTCCGCGCCCTTCTCGCTAATGGCACCCATTTCTTCCCCCTCAAAAGCATGTGACGCTTCGTATGGGGGCCAAATTCGGGCCGGATGGCAAAGAAATGGTTAACGCCGAAAAACCATATTCAGACGGGGATGTTGTCGATCAGCCGGGTAGTGCCCATGACGGCCGCTGCAATCAGCCGCATTTCCCCTTGCGGGCGATCGAGCGGCTCGAGCTTGCCGGCATCGACCAAAGCGAAATAATCTACGCGGGAGAACCCGCCATCGAGGAGCGATTGTCTCGCGCTGGCGAGCGTTTCGCCGACCTTTTTGCCACTGCGGATCGAATCGCGTGCCGCTTCGAGGGCGCGAGGTAGCGCGACAGCTCGGCTCCGCTCCTCGGCCGAAAGGTAGGCGTTGCGTGACGAGAGGGCCAAGCCGTCCGCCTCGCGCACAGTCGGCGCACCGACGATCTCGCAGGGGATATTGAGGTCGCGGGCCATACGGCGGATCACCGCCAGCTGCTGGAAATCCTTTTCGCCGAAAATCGCGACGTCGGGCCGAACCGAGAGGAGCAATTTGGCAACGACGGTGGCGACCCCATCGAAATGGCCGGGGCGAACCTCGCCTTCCCAGCGTTCGGACACGCCCGAGACGTTAACAGTGGTCGCGAAGCCCTTGGGATAGATGTCCTCGACGCCCGGCAGCCACAGGAAGTCGCAACCGGCTTCCTCCAACAATCGCGCATCCTCGGCCTCCTGGCGGGGATAGCGGCCGAGGTCCTCGCTGGCCGCGAACTGCAGCGGATTGACGAAGATGCTGGCCGCAACCAGGTCCGCCCGGCGCTTCCCTTCGGCGATGAGCGCGAGATGGCCGTCGTGAAGCGCTCCCATGGTGGGAATAAGCGCAATCGTTCCAGCGACTTGGCTGCGCGCGCGCGCCAATTCTTCACCTGTTCGAACGATTTGCACGCTTGGGGCGCCTCCGATAAACTCTGGCCCGGGGAACGGTGCGGCGTTTCGGTGCCGCTGGGGAAAAGATCAAGAGATGAGCCAGCCACATTACATCGTCTTCGCCAACGAAAAGGGCGGGACGGGCAAATCGACGACGGCCGTGCACACCGCCATAGCCCTTGCCGCATCGGGTCATCGCGTCGCCGCCCTCGACCTCGACAGCCGGCAGCGGACCATGACCCGCTACCTCGAAAACCGCGACGCCACCATGCGCCGGCTCGAGGCTCAGTTGCCGCAGGCCAAATATGAGGTGCTCGAGCAAACGACCGAGGAAGCGCTGAACGAAGCGCTGGCGCGCCTCAGCGAAAACACCGACGTGATCGTGATCGACACGCCGGGTCGCGACGATCCGCTCGCCCGCGCGGCGATCCTGAAGGCCGACACTCTGGTCACGCCGATGAATGACAGCTTCGTCGACCTCGACCTGATCGGCCAGGTCCATCCCGAAAATTACAAGATTACCAAGCCCAGCTTCTACGCCGAGCTGATCTGGAACAGCCGCACCCAGCGCGCCAAGGAGACCGGACGGAGCGTCGACTGGGTGGTCCTGAGGAACCGCCTGCAGCACATCGAATCGCACAATTTGAAGCGGGTCGGCGCGGCACTGGACGAGCTTGCCCGCCGGGTCGGCTTCCGCGTCATCCCGGGGCTTGGCGAGCGTGTCATTTACCGCGAGCTATTCCCGAAAGGCCTGACCCTGCTCGACCTGCAGCAGCTGGGCGAAGTCGGGATCGGCCACATCACCGCCCGGCAGGAGCTTCGGGAAATGATTTCCGGCCTGGGCATTGCCGATCCGGGCGAAATCGCGCCGATCGCGGCGGCCGGTTGAACCATTTGGCCGACGCTGCGTAAGGCAGCGCAATGACCCACCAATTCAACCCAACCATCCTGCGCGAATATGACGTCCGCGGGATCGTCGGCACTACGCTCACCGAAGACGACGCCTACGCCCTCGGCCGCACCTTTGCCTCCCAGGCGCGCGACGAAGGGGCGCGCAGGTTCGCGGTCGGCCGCGACGGCCGCACCCACAGCGGCATGCTCGAAGCGGCCCTGGTCCGCGGCCTCAACGAAGGCGGGATCGACGCCGTCATGATCGGCATGGGCCCCTCGCCCATGCTTTATTTCGCGACCCATTATCTCGACGTCGACGGCGGCATCCAGGTCACCGGCAGCCACAACCCGGCCGACTACAACGGCTTCAAGCTGCTGCTTAAAGGGCGCTCGGTGTTCGGCGAGGAGATCCAGGCGCTCGGCCGCCGCGCTGCCTCCGGCCATTGGTTCGAAGGCAGCGGCACGATCGAGGAAGTGGACATTCGCGCCGCCTATGTCGATCGGCTGCTCGACGGCTTTTCCGGCGGTGCGTACCGCATCGGCTGGGACGCCGGGAACGGCGCCGCCGGCCCGACACTCGACATGCTGGTCGAGCGGCTGCCCGGCCAGCATCACGTCATCTTCAGCGAGGTCGACGGGCGTTTCCCCAACCACCATCCCGATCCAACGGTCGAAAAGAACCTTGCCGATTTGAAGGCGCTGGTGGCGCGCGAGAGCCTCGACTTCGGCATCGCCTTCGACGGTGACGGCGACCGCATCGGCGCGGTGGACGGACAGGGCCGTGTCATCTGGGGCGACCAGCTGATGCTGATTCTCGCCGAGCCGGTGCTGAAGGAGCAACCGGGCGCGACGATCATCGCCGACGTCAAGGCGAGCCAGGTGCTGTTCGACGGCATTGCCGCGCTCGGCGGCCAGCCGTTGATGTGGAAAACGGGGCACAGCCTGATCAAGTCGAAGATGAAGGAAACGGGCGCGCCGCTTGCCGGTGAGATGAGCGGCCACATCTTCTTCAAGCACCGCTGGTACGGTTTCGACGACGCGCTTTACGCCGCGATCCGGCTGATCGAAGCCGTGTCGCAAAGCGGCAAGAGCCTGACCGAGATCATGGACGCCATGCCCAAGAGCATCGCCACGCCCGAAATGCGCTTTGCCGTCGACGAAGTGCGCAAGTTCGCAATCGTCGACGAAGTGCGCGACCGCCTCTCGGCGGATGGCGCCAAGGTCGACGCGACCGATGGTGTCCGGGTGAGCACGGCCGACGGCTGGTGGTTGCTGCGCGCGTCGAACACGCAGGACGTGCTGGTCGCGCGGGCGGAGGCGAAGGACGACGCGGGTCTCGAGCGGCTGGTCGCGCAGATCGACGACCAGCTTGGCAAGTCCGGCGTGACCCGGACGGAGGCGGCGCACTAGCCGCTCAATCGTCGTTCCAGGATCAGCTCTCACGCTTTGATCTGGCTTTGAGCGGTGAGCAGGCCCGAGCGCGGGCGCTAAAATTCCGAGAGGCGCGCCTCGAAGCGTCGGCGGAGCACTGCGGCCTCATAGGCTGCGCCGGTCGAAGCGCCTGTGCGCCTCGCGCCGCAGTGGCCGGCGAATTGCTCTACGAGGTCGACCAGCTCGCCGAGCTGGCGGTCACGTCCCGAACCGGGCGGCGCGAGATTCTCGAGCTCACGGTCGATCAGCTCGGGCAGGCGGCGGTCGATCAGCAGGCATAGCTCCTGCGCGTCCGGGTCGAGCTTGGCCTTGCCGAGCAGGAGACGCGAGCGTCCGAGCGAGGCGCGAATCGCGCCAATCCGTTCCGACTGGTCGGGCGCGGCGGCCAACAGTCGGGCCAGCGGCCCATCCGCAGCGTTTTCGGCGGCAAGCGCCGGAGCGCGATTGACACCCCCTGCGGGCGCACTCCGCTTGAACAGTCGCTCCACGGCATAGACGGCGAAGGTGAACGGCAGCCAGAGAGCGAGTGCAGCGAACAGGGTGACGGCGATCTGGACGAAGCCGTTCTCGGTAACCGACGCGCCGAGCACGACGGCCGTGATCGCTGCCAGGCCGAAGCCCATCGCCAGCCTCGTGGCCAACCGCAGGCCGCTTTGCAAAAGGAGGCCGACGCGCTCGTTTGGCCAAATCGGCTCGGTCTGGGGCGGGTTCATGGCAAGGGAGATGGTGGCTCCGCGCCGCCGATCAAGCAAGCGATCAAACGGCCGCTCAATCGTCCTCGTCCTCATAGCCGACGAGGTTCAGCTCGCAGGCCTTGATTTGGTGCGTCATGCACCAATGCTTCAGCGCTTCCTCGCGGCCGTGGGTGATCCACACTTCTCGCGGCGCAAGCTCGCGGATGGTCATGGTCAGCTCGTCCCAATCGGCGTGGTCGGAGATGATCAAAGGCAGCTCGACATTCTGCTGCCGCGCGCGCTGGCGGATGCGCATCCAGCCCGAGGCCATCGCCGTCACCGGGTCGGGCAGCCGCCGCGACCAGCGGTCGTTGAGCGCGCCTGGCGGGGCGATCACGATGTGGCCGGCCATCTCCGCTTTGGTCGCGCCGGTGGCGGGGCGAAGCTCGCCCAGTTCGACGCCGAAGCTTTCGTACAGCTGATTCAACCGCTCGATAGCACCGTGATAATAGATCGGGTCGTGATGACCCCGCGCGCGCAGCTCGGTGATGATCCGCTGCGCCTTGCCAAGCGCATAGGCGCCGACCAGCACGCACCGGCCCGGGTCGGCGTGGAGGCGGTGGAGCAGCCGGTCGATCTCGCTCCCGGTCTCGGGATGGCGGAACACGGGCAGGCCGAAGGTCGCCTCGGTGATGAACACGTCGCACGGCACCGGCACGAAGCAGGCACAGGTCGGGTCCGGGCGGCGCTTGTAATCGCCGGAGACGACGATGCGTTCGCCCTTATATTCCATCACGATCTGGGCCGACCCAAGCACATGGCCGGCGGGGACGAACCGGACGTCGACATCGCCGACGCGCAAGGCCTCGTCATAAGCGATCGGCTGGCCCGATTGCGGGCCGTAGCGAGTCTCCATGATCGCGAGGGTTTCGGGCGTCGCCAGCACCGCGCCGTGGCCGCCGCGCGCATGGTCGGCGTGCCCGTGCGTGACCCAGGCGCGTGCCTTCGGCTGCGAGGGGTCGATCCAGGCGTCCGCCGGGCGCACATAGATGCCCTCGGGGTGTGACTCGATCCAGGAACCCAAGCGTGCCATCGAGAGGTTATATAGGCAGCAATGCGACAAGTTCCCCGCGGGAGGAGTTAAGAAATGGACGAAGTCCAGTGGTGGATTATCGATATCGTCGGCCCGGCGATCCTGTTGATCGTGCTGGTATGGCTGGTGATGCGGCGCGGATCGACCGGCAAGACCGGGCGCACCGAGCAGGCGACCGACCAGCTCTACCGCGAGGAGGAGCAAAGGCGGCGCGAGGGAACCGACACCGCTGAAGACTGACCTTCCGCCACAAGTCGCGGACTGGTTTGCGGCCAAGGGCTGGGCGCCGCGGCGGCACCAGCTGGAAATGCTGGAGCGGGCGCGCGCCGGGCGCAGCGCCTTGCTGGTCGCGGCTACTGGGGCCGGCAAGACGCTGGCCGGCTTCCTGCCGACGATCTGCGAGCTTGCCGAAAAGCCGGCGGAGGGGTTGCACACCCTCTACGTCTCGCCGCTGAAAGCGCTCGCGGTCGACGTCCAGCGGAACCTAATCGGGCCGATCGAAGAGATGGGCCTGCCGATCCGCGTCGAAACGCGGACCGGCGATACGCCGAGTGACCGCAAGGCGCGGCAGCGGGTGAAGCCGCCTCAAGTCCTGCTGACCACGCCCGAATCGCTGAGCCTGCTGCTCAGCTACCCCGATTCGGCGACGATGTTCGAAGGGCTGCGGACGATCATCGTCGACGAGCTCCACGGCTTCGCCAAGGAAAAGCGCGGCGACCTTCTGTCGCTGTCGATGTCGCGGCTGGAGAAGCTCGCGCCTGGGCTCCGCCGCGTCGGCCTGTCGGCGACGATCTCGGACCCTGACGCCTATCGCTCATGGCTTGCTCCCGACGCCGACATGGACGCGGTCGACCTCGTCATCGGCGATCCCGGCGCGGAGCCCGACCTGTCGATCCTCATCCCGGAGAACAAAATCCCGTGGGGCGGGCACAGCGGCCGCCACGCCGCGCGCGAGGTCATGGAGCTGATCGAGCAGCACAAGACGACCCTCGTCTTCTGCAACACGCGAAGCCTCGCCGAGCTGATCTTCCAGGACCTGTGGGCGGTCAACGATCATGCGCTGGCGATCGGCATCCACCACGGCAGCCTGGCGGTCGAGGCGCGGCGCAAGGTCGAAAATGCCATGGCCGCGGGCAAACTACGCGGACTGGTCGCGACCGCCAGCCTCGACCTCGGCATCGACTGGGGCGATGTCGATCTGGTCGTGCAGATGGGCGCGCCCAAGGGCAGCTCGCGCCTGCTCCAGCGGATCGGGCGCGCCAACCACCGGCTCGACGAACCATCCAAGGGCATCATCGTCCCCGGCAACCGCTTCGAATATCTCGAAGCGCGAGCGGCCTTGGACGCGATCGACGACGGCGAGCTCGACCCCGAGGTGTTTCGCCCGGGCGCGCTCGACGTGCTCGCCCAGCACATATTGGCGATGGCGGTCGCGGCGCCCTTCCAACAGCAGGAATTGCTCGCCGAGGTGCGGTCCGCGGCGCCCTACGCGGCCCTCAAGGACGAGACGTTCGAAGAGGTGCTGAACTTCATCGCCACCGGCGGCTATGCGCTGCGGGCCTATGATCGCTTCCGCCGGCTAGTGCCCGACGCGAACGGCATGTGGCGCATCGCCCGGCCGCAGATTGCGCTGCAGCATCGGCTTAACGCCGGGGTGATTGTCGAGCAGCCGCTGCTAAGCGTCCGCTTCCGCAATGGGCGCAAGCTCGGCACGGTCGAAGAGGGTTTCGCGTCGACCCTGACGCCGGGCGACCACATTTTCTTTGCCGGGCTCAGCCTCGAGATCGAGCAGTTCAAGGATACCGACATCATCGTTCGCGCCTCGTCCAAGAGCGCGCGGATCGTCACCTACGGCGGGCAGCGCATGTCGATGTCGACCCACCTCGCCAATCGCGTCCGCCACATGCTCGCCGACCGCAACGACTGGCACCGCTTCCCCGACGAGGTCAGCGAATGGCTCGAGGTGCAATCGGAGCGCTCGGTCCTGCCCGAGCCGCACCAGCTGCTGGTCGAAACCTTCCCGCATGAAGGCCAGCATTTCATGGTCGCCTACAGCTTCGAAGGCTGGAACGCGCACCAGTCGCTCGGCATGCTGATCACGCGGCGCATGGAAACGGCGGGGCTGAAGCCGCTCGGCTTCGTCGCCAATGATTATGCGCTTGCCTGCTATGGGCTGGAACCGATCACCGATCCCAAGGCGCTCTTTTCCGCCGACATCCTGGAAGACGAGTTCGTGACCTGGGTCGAAAGCTCGATGCTTCTGAAGACCGCCTTTCGCGAAGTGGCCGTCATCGGCGGCCTGGTCGAACGGCAGCACCCGGGCAAGAAGAAGACCGGGCGGCAGGTCAGCTTTTCGACCGACCTCATCTACGACGTGCTTCGCCGCTACGAGCCCAAGCATTTGTTGCTGCGGGCCGCCTGGGACGATGCGCGCCGGCGGATGACCGAGCTGGGGCGGCTGGTGCGGCTGGTCGACCGCGCTTCGTCGACCATGCTTCACGTCGAAACCGGCCGAATCACGCCGATGGCGGTGCCATTGATGGTGATCGTCGGGCGCGAGGCCCTGCCGCCGGGCGCCGAAGCGGACGAATCACTGCTGGTCCAGGCCGAAGCCCTCGCCGAGGCCGCGATGAGCCTGTAAGCTTTGCCGATGCGTGCCCTGATCCTGATCCCCGGCCTGTTCGCCCTTGCCGGATGCGGCGTCGCCAAGACCGCCGTCGATGTCGTTACCTTGCCGGTCAAGGTGGTCTCTGCCGGCGTTGACGCCGTGACGACGAGCCAGGCCGAGGCCGACCAGAAGCGCGGCCGCGAAGCCCGCAAGCAGGATGAGGAACGCGGCAAGCAATTGCGCCTCGCCGCCGAACGGTGCCGCAAGGGGAGGCCGCTGCCGACCGACACTTGCGCAGTGGCGGCGCGTCGCTGAGGTACTTCCTCGATACCGAATACAACGGCTGGGGCGGAGCGCTACTGAGCCTCGCGCTGGTCCCCGACGAGGGCGAGGAACTGTACCTGACGCTCGATTGGGACGGCCCGCTCGAAGCCTGGGTGGAACGCCATGTCGCCCCCTATCTCGACATGGTGCCTGAACAGCTCGTCTCGCCGCGGATGAGCCGGGCCGACGCGGCGCGCCTGATCGGTCATTATCTCGCCGGCGACCCCGAGCCCCTGATCGTCGCCGACTGGCCCGAGGACATCGCCCTGTTGAACGCGTTGCTGGTGACCGGCCCGGGTGTCATGGCTGAAGTGCCGTCGCTAAGGTTCCAGTTCCTGACGCTGAGCGGCTTCAGCACGGCTGCGAACAGCAAGGTCCCGCACAATGCGCTGCACGACGCGCGTGCGCTGCGCGACCATGTGCTGACGATCGAATAGGATTATTCGGCGGCGGTCCGGAAGGCGACCCGCTCCCCTTCCGCATCGGTCCACATCAAATCGTGGAGCTTGAGCTCGCGGCCGTCATGCGCCTGGACGCAGATCTTGCGCACCGGCCTGCCGTCGCGGCGGTCGGCAAGGACGACCTTCATATTGCCATAGCCCCATTTTTCGCCCCATTGGCGAAGCGCGAGGACGACGGGCAGCAGGGCTTCGCCCTTGGGCGTCAGCGAATAGACGACTTTGCGCTTGTCGGACGGATCGGGCTGCCGCTGGAGGATTCCACCGGCGACCAGCTTGGCGAGTCGGTCCGAGAGAATGTTGCGAGCGATTCCGAGCCCGGCCTGGAATTCTTCGAAATGCTGGAGGCCGTTGAAGGCGCCGCGAAGGATCAGGAATGCCCATTTTTCGCCGATGAGCTCGACTGCTGGCGGAATCGGGCACTCCAGTGCCACTTCCTTGAAGCGGTCCAAATCGTACGCGCGCGTATCCACAGTCATGCGCTGCCTAGCTCCCCTGTCCAACCGCACCAAAGCACAAGACGGTTCCAAAAAACAGTTGCAAGTTGCAACCGGACTAATTATCAGTTGCAAATCGAAACTTCAACGGGAGGAAGTCAGATGCTTCGATCCGTTCTGGCCATTGGCGCGATCATGCTGAGCGCTGCCCCGGCCGCCGCTGCGACCTATACCGCGACGCTTGCCGCACCCACGAACGCCAAGATCATTGCTCGTGACATCAGCTGGAACTGCTCCGGCGCGGCCTGCTTTGGCGCGACGGTAAACAGCCGCCCGACAGTGCTTTGCCAGTCGCTTGCCAAGCGCGCAGGGCGCCTCGACAGCTTCGCCGTCGACGGTCGCGCCTTCGCCGCCGCGGAGCTCGAGCGCTGCAATGCGTCGGCCAAGCCGGCGCCCGCATCGGCCCTCGCTGCCAAGTAATTCGACTCCGGGGCCGCGCTCCCGCACTCCCCTCGCCGCGGCCCCACCCCACTTCGCGCTTGCACAATCGCTCCGGCTGACACCATCTTAGCCCCGTGCTGAGACAATATGAGCTGGTCGAAAAGGTCCGCTCCTACGATCCGGATGCGGACGAGGTGCTGATCAACAAGGCCTATGTCTTCTCGATGAAGGCTCACGGGTCGCAGCTGCGCGCCTCGGGCGACCCCTATTTCAGCCACCCGATCGAGGTCGCGGGGATCCTCACCGACCTCAAGCTCGACGACCAGACGATCGCCACCGCGATCCTCCACGACACGATCGAAGACACGCTTGCGACTCCGCAGGAGATCGAGAAGCTGTTCGGCAAGGACGTCGCGCGGCTGGTCGACGGCGTCACCAAGCTGTCGAAGATCGAGGCCCAGTCGGAGAATGAGCGGGCCGCTGAGAACCTGCGCAAGTTCCTGCTGGCGCTAAGCGACGACATCCGCGTGCTGCTGGTGAAGCTCGCCGACCGGCTCCACAACATGCGGACGCTCCATCACATCCCGTCGGAGGACAAACGGCGCCGCATCGCCCGCGAGACGATGGATATCTACGCGCCGCTCGCCGAGCGCATCGGCATGTACGAAATGATGACCGAGATGCAGACGCTCGCCTTCCGCGAGATCGAGCCGGATGCCTATGCCTCGATCACGCGGCGGCTGAACCAGCTGGTCGAGCAGGGCGGCGACCTCGTCAGCCGAATCGGGCTTGGGCTGCAGCTCTACCTTGCCGACAACGGCCTCGAAGCCGAGGTCACCGGTCGCCAGAAGCATCCCTTTTCGATCTGGAAGAAGATGGCCGAGCGGCACATCAGCTTCGAGCAACTGTCCGACGTCATGGCGTTCCGGATCATCGTTGGCGATGTCGGTGAATGCTATCGCGCGCTCGGACTGATCCACAGCCGCTGGCCGATGGTGCCGGGCCGCTTCAAGGATTACATCTCGACCCCCAAGCGCAACGGCTATCAAAGCCTGCACACCTCGGTCATCCACGATTCGAAGATGCGGATCGAAATCCAGATCCGCGACCGGGCGATGCACGACCTGGCCGAGCGCGGGCTCGCCGCCCACTGGGCCTATAAGGAAGGCAAGCCGAGCGCGGATCTCCACGTGCCCTGGGTCGATGACCTCGTTGAAATCCTCGACCATGCCGAAAGCCCGGAAGAGCTGCTCGAGCACACGCGGATGGCGATGTACCAGGATCGCATCTTCGCCTTCACGCCGAAAGGCGAGCTCATCCAGCTGCCCAAGGGCGCGACCCCGGTCGACTTCGCTTATGCCGTCCACACCGACCTTGGCGACCGGACCGTCGGCGCCAAGGTGAACGGCCGGGTCGTTCCGCTCCGCACCATGCTCGAGAATGGCGACCAGGTCGAAATCCTCGCTTCGGAAGCGCAGCACCCGCAGCCGAGCTGGCTGCGCTTTGTAGCGACCGGCAAGGCGCGTGCCGGCGTCCGCCGCTTCGTCCGCCACAAGGAGCGCGAGGAAACGGTCGAGCTTGGCCGGAAGATCTATGACGAGATCGTCGCCCGCCTTCCCGCCGAGCTCGACAAGGACGCGAGCAAACGCGCGCTGAAGAAGCTGAAGATCGAGAACCAGGATGAATTGATGATCGCGATCGCCCGCAAGCGCGTTGGCGACGACGCCTTGATGGAAGCCTTGATGCCGGGCTCAGCCGGCGGCGACGTGGCGACGCGTCCGCTCGGCCAGCGCAAGGCTATCTCGATCAAGGGCCTGACCGCCGGAGTGGCCTATCACCTCGCGACCTGCTGCCACCCGATCCCCGGCGACCGCATCGTCGGCCTGCGCCGCGAGGACGAGGAGATCGAGGTCCACGTCATCGGCTGCGACACGCTGGCAAGCGGGATCGATGCCGACTGGCTTGACCTGGCCTGGGGCGAAGGTTCGGACGGCGGCGCGGCGCGGCTCGCGGTCATCTTGCGCGACATTCCGGGAGCGCTCGGGACGATGTCCGGCATCCTCGGCCAGAAGCACGCCAACATCATCAATCTTCAGCTGGTCCACCGCGACGGTAGCTTCCAGACCTTCCACCTCGATATCGAAGTGCACGATCTGGCGCACTTGCACGCCATCATTGCCGCCTTGCGGGACGCGGACCCAGTCAGCTCCGTCGAGCGGATTTAGCCGACGGCGAGGACGATGTCCCAGGCGTAGGCGAGCGCGCCGGGGTCGCCCGACAGCGGGTCGACCGCGCGCGACACGACGCTTTCCTTCGGATCGGCATAAGCGAAGACGATATCCTTCGCGTTCAATTCCTCTCCCGGGAAATACATCTGCGTGGTCAGCCGTTCGCTCCGGCCCGTGACATCGACATGGATATGCGGCGTCCGAATGCGCCCGCCGCCGATGGGGTACGCGCCCGGCTTGACCGAGCGAAACTTGAATCGGCCCGCGCGGTCGGTGCGAAGCATTGCGAACCCCTGGAAGTCGGGATCGAGCGGCACCGGGTTCGCGGCGTCGCCCGGGTGCATGTAGCGGCCCGCGGCGTTCGCCTGCCAGATTTCGATCCGCGCGTTCGGCACCGGATTGCCCTTCACGTCGACGACCCGGCCGAGGACGTTGATCGGCGTACCCTTGGCAACTCCGCTACGCCCGCGAACGCGAGTCAGGTCGGTGTCGGTGTCCGCGAAATGGTTGACCGGATAGAACGGCCCCAGCTCTTGGGCGGAAGTCGGAACTGCCCCCTTGGCCAGGCCCGACATGGCAGCGAGCGTGGCTGCGCTTCCGGACAGAATGGCATTGCGGCGCGTGATGATCAGCATGGCAAGTCCCCCTTCATCCGGCGGTACCACCGAACCGGACCGGACCCTAATCGGCCGCGCTCGCTAACTCCGTTGAGCGGATTTGGCAGCGCCGGCGGCCTTGCCCGCTTCGCGCTGCTGGCGGGCATGGGCGTCGCCGCCGGCTAGCACCGCAAGCATCACGAGGTCTGACGCACCCGCCGTCATCGGCGCGATCTGCACCGGATGCTCAAGCCCCAGCAGGTACGGACCGAGCACGCCCTCGCCGCCCAATTCCTTTAGCAGCTTGGCCGAGATGCTCGCCGACTGCAGCCCGGGCATGACCAGTATGTTGGCCGGACCGGACAGGCGGCTGAACGGATAGAAGCGCTTCTGCATCTCGTAATTGAGCGCGACGTCAGGCGCCATTTCGCCTTCATATTCGAAGTCCGGGTGGAAGCCCTCGAGCAACGCCACCGCACCGCGTAGCGGCTCGATGTGCATTCCCGGCGGATTGCCGAACGTCGTGTAGCTGGTGAATGCGACGCGCGGCTCCAGCCCCATGCGCCGGGCAAAGGCCGAAGCCCGCATCGCGATCGCCGCATATTGCTCGGCGCTCGGCCGCTCGGTCACCGCCGTGTCGGCGATCAGCACTGTATGGTGGCGGCCGACGATGACGTTGATGCCGAACGGAGTCACGCCCGCGGCATCGTCGATCACCATCCGAACCTGCTTCAACGACTGGCTGAAGGGCCGGGTCGTTCCGGTGATCATTGCGTCGGCTTCGCCAAGGGCAAGCATTGCCGCGGCGAAATAGTTGCGGTCCTGGTTGACCATCCGCTCAATCTCGCGGCGCAGCATGCCGTGGCGTTGGTGCTTCTCGTAGATGAAGTCGACGGCGCGTCCGACCAGCGGCGAATTGCGGCTGTTGAGCACCTGATAGTCCTTGGGATTCTCGACCCCCAGGTCAGCCAGCAATTGATAGACGTCCTCGCGCCCGACCAGCACCGGCGTGCCATAGCCAGCTTCCTTGAAGGCGATCGCGGCGCGCAGCACGTTCGGCTCTTCGCCTTCCGCGAACAGCACGCGCTTGGGATTGCCGCGGGCATTTTCGTAGGCGAGGCTCATCACCGCGACGGTCGGGTTGAGCCGCGCCCGAAGCTCCTGCCGATAGGCTTGCAAGTCGGCGATCGGCTTCTGCGCGACGCCGCTGTCGATCGCGGCCTGGGCAACGGCCGAAGCGACCACCTCCATCAGCCGAGGGTCGAACGGCGCCGGGATGATGTAGTCGCGCCCGAAGCTCTGCGACCGTCCGCCATAGGCCGCGGCGACTTCCTCGGGCACCGGTTCGCGAGCCAATTCGGCCAGCGCTTCGGCGGCGGCGATCTTCATCGGCTCGTTGATCGCGGTCGCGCGGACGTCGAGCGCGCCGCGGAAGATGAACGGGAAGCCGAGGACGTTGTTGACCTGGTTGGGATAGTCCGAGCGGCCGGTGGCGATGATAGAATCCGGGCGGAGCGCCATCGCATCTTCGGGTCGAATCTCGGGGTCGGGATTGGCCATGGCGAAGATGATCGGCTCCTTGGCCATCGTCTTGACCATTTCGGGCTTCAGCGCGCCCGCGGCCGACAGGCCGAGGAACACGTCGGCACCTTCCAACGCTCCGGCGAGGTCGGTCTTGTCGGTCTCGACCGCATGCGCCGACTTCCACTGGTCGAGGTCGGTCCGCTTCTTGCTGATGACGCCCTTGCGGTCGCACATGATCACATGGTCGCCGCGCACGCCGAGCGCCTTGATGAGCTCGGTGCAGGCGATGGCGGCAGCGCCGGCGCCGTTGACCACGACCCGGATGTCTCCGAGCTTGCGCTTGGTCAGCAGGCAGGCGTTGATGAGGCCCGCGGCGGTGATGATCGCGGTGCCGTGCTGGTCGTCGTGAAAGACCGGAATGTTCATCCGCTCGCGCAACGTCTGCTCGATGATGAAGCAGTCGGGCGCGGCAATGTCCTCGAGGTTGATGCCGCCGAAGCTCGGCTCGAGCAGCTCGACGCATTCGATGAAGCGCTGGGCGTCCTCGGTCTTCACCTCGATGTCGATCGCGTCGACGTCGGCGAAGCGCTTGAACAGGACCGCCTTGCCTTCCATCACCGGCTTCGAGGCAAGCGCGCCGAGATTGCCGAGGCCGAGGATCGCGGTGCCATTGGAGATGACGGCGACGAGATTGCCCTTGCTCGTATAATCGTAGGCGCAGCCCGGATTTTCAGCGATCGCGCGCACCGGCACTGCGACGCCCGGCGAATAAGCGAGGCTCAAGTCGCGCTGCGTCGCCATCGGCTTGGTGGCGATGATCTCGAGCTTGCCGGGCCGGCCCCGCGAGTGGAAATCGAGGGCCTCGGCTTCGGTATATTTGACGTTGCTCTCCGACATGGGGAGCGGGTTAGCTCTTCGCTTCCTTTCCGTCACCCTGAACTTGTTTCAGGGTCCATTCCGGCGACCGCGCCGCAATTCAGCGAAATGGATGCTGAAACAAGTTCAGCATGACGGTTGAAGAGGCTAGGCTTCGTGGCATGGCCCGAGCCGACGCCCCGACCCCGATGATGGCCCAGTACCGGCGCCTGAAGGAAGAAGCCGGCGACGCCTTGCTGTTCTATCGGATGGGCGATTTCTTCGAGCTGTTTTTCGACGACGCCAAGGTCGCCGCGGCGTGCCTCGACATTGCGCTGACCAAGCGCGGCGCGGATTCGGGCGAGCCGATCCCGATGTGCGGCGTCCCCATCCATGCCGCCGAATCCTACCTCGCGCGGCTGATCAAGGCGGGCAATCGCGTGGCCATCGCCGAGCAGACCGAAAGCCCGGCCGAAGCGCGCAAGGCGCGCGGATCGAAAGCGCTGGTCGACCGGGCGATCATCCGGCTGGTCACGCCAGGGACTCTGACCGAGGAGACGTTGCTTGAAAGCGCGTCCGCCAATTGGCTTGCGGCGGTCGGCCGCGCGGGCGAGGATTGGGCGCTCGCGGCGGCGGACATTTCGACGGGGCGGTTCGAGTTGGTCGCCTGCGGCCCGGGCGAGCTGGCGGCAGAGCTGGCGCGCCTCGCCCCGGCGGAAACGATCGCCGAAGCTTCAGTGCCGGGGATTCGGACGACGGCGGGTAAGGGCGGGTTCGACAGCCTCGCCGGCGAGCGCGCGCTCAAAGCACGGTTTGGCCTGGCCACGCTCGACGGTCTGGGATCGCCGAGCCGCGCCGAACTAGCCGCCGCGGGCGGCCTCCTCGCCTATCTCGACGCGACCCAGAAGGGCTCGGGCATATTGCTCGACGCGCCGCGGCGGATCGCGCGGGCGAGCCACATGGCGATCGACGCAGCCACCCGCGAAAGCCTCGAGCTGACCCGGGCGGCGGGAGGGACCGTCGCCGGCAGCCTGCTCGGCGAGATCGAGCGCTGCCAGACCGCAGCCGGGCGCCGGCTGCTGTGCGAGGACATTGCCGCGCCGCTGACCACGATGGCCGCGATCGAGGCTCGGCTGGCGCTGGTCCACTGGCTGAACGAAGATGCGATCCGTCGCGAACGTGTCCGCTCGGCGCTCAAGGCTATGCCCGATTTCGCACGCGGCCTGGCGCGCTTGGCCGCGGGGCGCGGCAGCCCGCGCGACCTCGCCCTTCTGCGCGACGGCCTCGCTGCCGCAGTGGCGCTCAAGGTAGAGCTCGAAAGCGAGCCCGACCGGCCGGCTCTGCTCGACGGGCTGCTGCCGAGATTGGGTGGGCACGAGGCGTTGGTCGAGCAACTTGCGCGAGCGCTGGTCGCGTCGCCCCCGATCGATACGTCGAAGGGCGGCTACATTGCCGAGGCCTTTGATCCCGCGCTCGACGTATTGCGCGACGCGGCGTCGAACGGCCGTCGCGCCATCGCGGCATTGGAAGCGCGCTATCGCGACGCGACCGGCATCAGCTCGCTGAAAATCCGCCACAACGCCGTGCTCGGCTATCACGTCGAGGTCGCCGGGCGGCATGCCGACAGATTGATGGCGCCCGACAGCGGCTTCACCCACCGCCAGACGCTGGCCGGTGTGGTGCGCTTCAATTCGCCCGAGCTTCACGAAGAAGCGAGCCGGGTCGTCGAGGCCGGCGGCCATGCGCTTGCCGCCGAAGCCGCCCATGCCGAAGAATTGACGCAACTCGCGCTCGCCTCCGCCCAGCGGATCACTTCCACGGCCGAGGCCATCGCCCGAATCGATGTCGCCGCAAGCCACGCGCACCGCGCTGCCGAAGGTGGCTGGTGCCGACCGCAGCTGACCGACCAGCCGTGCCTGGAGATCGAGAGCGGCCGCCATCCGGTCGTCGAAGCTGCCCTGCGCGACAGCGGTGAGCGCTTCGTCGCCAACGACCTGTCGCTAGGGCCGAGCGACCGGCTGTGGCTGATCACCGGGCCCAACATGGGCGGCAAGTCGACCTTCCTTCGCCAGGCAGCGCTGATTGCGGTGCTCGCCCAGGCCGGCAGCTTCGTCCCGGCCGCGCGGGCTAAGGTGGGCATCATCGATCGCTTGTTCAGCCGCGTCGGCGCTTCGGACAATCTCGCCCGCGGGCGGTCGACCTTCATGGTCGAGATGGTCGAGACCGCTGCGATCCTCGCCCAGACGACGGCCAAGAGCCTCGTCATTCTCGACGAGATCGGACGCGGCACCTCGACTTATGACGGGCTGGCCATCGCCTGGGCGGTGGTCGAGGCGATGCACGACGATGTGAAGAGCCGGACTTTGTTCGCGACGCACTACCACGAGCTGACGCGGCTTGCCGGCCGGCTCGATTGCCTGTCGCTCCACCATGTCCGCGCGCGCGAATGGAAGGGCGACCTCGTCCTGCTCCACGAAGTCGCCGACGGCGCGGCCGACCGCAGCTATGGCATTGCCGTCGCCAAGCTGGCGGGCCTCCCGCCGGCGGTCGTTGGGCGCGCGCGCTCGGTGCTGGCGAAGCTGGAAGCGGGGCGCGACGCCACGGGCGGGATCGCCGCCGGCCTCGACGATTTGCCTCTGTTTGCCGCGAGCGTCCCGCCTGATGCCGCGCCCGATCCCCTCGTCGCCGAGCTAGACGGCATTGACCCTGATCGCCTGACGCCGCGCGAAGCGCTCGACGCGCTCTACCGCCTGAAGAAGCTGGCGAGCGAGCAATGAGCATCTTCGACATTGCCAACCGCCGAGCGATCATCGACCGGCGCGCGGTGGGCGATCGCCTTTCGGGCTGCAAGACCGAAGGGGAGGCTGCATCGGTATTACGCGGTGCATTGGATGAGGGCCGGGCGGAGATACGGCGCCGGCTGACGGAAGAACCCGGGCGCGGCCGACCTGCAGCGCAAGCCAACGCCTATCTTCACGACCAGATCGTCCGCCTCGCCTTCGAGTTCGGAACCTCGCGCTTGCTCGATGAGCCGCTCGCCGAGGGCCTGGCATTGGTCGGGCTGGGAGGAACCGGGCGCGGCGAAATGGCGCCGTTCAGCGACCTCGATCTTATGTTCCTGACGGCCGCCGCGCCGACCTCTGCACAGGAGCGGGTCGCCGAATCGGTCCTCCACCTGCTGTGGGATCTGAAGCTCAAGGTCGGCCATTCGGTGCGATCGACCAGCCAGCTTATCGCGCTCGCCAAGAAAGACATGACGATCCGCACTTCGTTCCTGGAGGCGCGGTGGATTTGGGGCGACGAGAAGCTGATCGACGCGACAAGCGCCCGCTTTCGCAAGGAGGTGGTCGCCGGAAGCGCCGCCGAGTTCGTCGCTGCCAAGCTCGCCGAGCGCGACGCGCGCCACGTCAGGATGGGCGACAGCCGCTATGTCGTCGAACCCAACGTCAAGGACGGCAAGGGCGGCCTTCGCGACCTCCACACGCTCTACTGGATCGGCAAATATGTGCATGGCGTCGAGCGGCCCGCTGACCTGGTCGGCGCCGGCCTTTTGACTGCCGCAGAGTTTCGCCGCTTCGATCGCGCAGAGCGCTTCTTCTGGTCGGTGCGCTGCCATTTGCACCAGCTCGCCGGCCGGCCCGAGGAGCGGCTGAGCTTCGAGTATCAGCTCCGCATCGCCGAGATCATGCATTACGCCGACCGGCCGGGGAAATCCGCGGTCGAGCGCTTCATGCAATTCTACTTCATCAACGCCAAGGCGGTCGGCGACCTGACGGGCGTCTTCCTCGCCCAGCTCGACGAGCAAATGGGCAAGAAAGGCTTCCGCTTCGCGCTCCCGACACTCCGCCGACGCCCGGCTCGGCTGAGCGGTTTCGTTCTCGACCGCGGGCGCATTTCCATCCCGGCCGACGATTATTACCGGAAGGACCCGGCGCGCCTCCTCGAATTGTTCGCAATCGCCGCGCGCGAGCGGCTGGAAATCCATCCGACGGCGATGCGCGCCGCAACCCGCGACGCCGTGCTGATCGACCGGAAGCTCCGGCACGACCGCCGCGCCAACGATCTGTTCATGGAGGTGCTGACCTGCGTGAACTCACCCGAGCTGGTGCTTCGCTGGATGAACGAGGCGGGCGTCTTCGGCCGCTTCGTCCCCGACTTCGGCCGCGTCGTCGCGCAGATGCAGTTCGACATGTACCACCACTACACCGTCGACGAGCATTCGATCCGGGCCATCGGCCTGCTTGCAGCGATCGAGCGCGGCGAGTTGAAGCAGGACCATCCGCTCTCGACCGTGCTGATCAAGGAGCAGATTTCTTCGCGGCGTCTGCTCTATGTCGCGGTGCTGCTGCACGATATCGCAAAGGGGCGCGGCGGCGATCACAGCGAATTGGGCGCCGAGATCGCCTATAAACTGGGCCCGCGCTTCGGCCTTGATCCGGCGGAGACCGAGACCGTGTCCTGGCTGGTCCGTTACCATCTGTTGATGTCGTCGACCGCGTTCAAGCGCGATCTTGCCGACCCCAAGACGATCGAGGATTTCGTCCGGCAGGTGCAAAGTCCCGAGCGGCTGCGCCTCCTCCTCATGCTCACCGTCGTCGACATCCGCGCCGTCGGTCCGGGCGTCTGGAACGAATGGAAGCGCATGTTGCTGAGGAGCCTGTTCGAGGCCGCCGAGGAGCGCCTTCGGCTCGGCCACAAGCAGCATGGCCGGCCGGAGCTGGTGCGGGCGCGCCGGGATGAGCTTGCCGAAGTGCTGGGCTGGAAGACGAGCTCATTTCGCGCCCACGCGCGGCGCCTGCCCGACAGCTATTGGCTGGCCGAGCCGCTGGCGTGGCAGGAAGCGAACGCCCGCCAGGTCGCCGAGGCCGAAGCGCGCATCGGCGATGCCCAGCCAAGCATCAGCGTCGAGAATGATGCTGAGAGCGGCGCGACCCGGGTCAGCGTCTTCACGCCCGACCGCGAAGGCCTGTTCTATCGTATCTGCGCCGGCCTCGCGGCGGCTGGCGCCAACATCATCGACGCGCGGATTCACACCACACGCGACGGCATGGCGCTCGACAACCTCCTGGTGCTCGACGGGCGGGGCAAGGCCTATGCCGACCGGCGGCTTCGCGGCCGTCTCGCAAAAGCGATCGAGCAGGCGCTGGTCGGCGACCAGCCGCCGCCCCTGCCCTCTGCGGCGCCGGAGCGGCGGAGCAGCGCGTTCGACGTCGCGCCGTCAGTCGCGATTGCCGACCGCGCTTCGACCCGAACGACGGTGGTCGAGGTCAATGCCCGCGACCGGCCGGCGCTGCTTGCCAGCTTGACCGGGGCGATCCACGATTGCGGGCACCGCATCCATTCGGCACATATCGCCACCTATGGCGAGCGCGCGGTCGACGTATTCTACCTGACGCGCGCCGACGGGCGGAAACTGGATCCAGGCGACAGCGACTGCCTGCGCGAAGGGCTCCTCCGCGCTGCGGCGGAGCCCGCGAAGGCTGAGGCGGCCTAGCCGCGCTCGCCGCGCTCGACCGGCGCCGGTGGCGGCGGAGGCGGCGGCGGTGGCGGTGGCGGTGGCGGCGCTTCCTCAACGACCGGCGGCGGCGGCGGAGCGGGCGGCGGCGTGTAGGCCACCGCTACGGGCCGCGCCAGAGAGACCTTGCTGCGGATGGTCAGGCCGAAGGTCCGGGGCTCGGCGAGGAAAACGCCGAACAGGGTCGTCGCTGCCGGATAGAAGCCACGGTCGACACCGGCGCGAGTGCCGCTGCCCTGAAGCGGGGCATTGAACGCCACCTGCTGGTACTTTTCATCAAGCAGGTTCTGCGCCCACAGTTCGACGCTCCAGCTGTCGCCCGGTCCGCGAACGCCGACGCGTCCGTTGACCACGGTGTAGCCGTCCTCGAGCTTCTCCGGGAACAGGTCGGAACCGGTGTTGAAGCTCGATTGGTGACGCGCGTCGACGTAGAAGAGCGCGCTTGTCCCGTTGCTGCTGATCCGCGGGCTCCAGCCGAGCGACCCGGTCATGGTGAAGTAAGGCGCGTTGGAAACGCGATTGCCGGGCAGGAGGAAAAGTGCCGGCGGGATGGCATTGCCGTTGGCCCCGACCAAATTGTCCCGGAACCGCGCGCTGACAATGGTCGCGCCGAGCGAGCCGCTGACGTCGCGCACCGGACGGAAGAAGGTTTCGATTTCGACGCCGCGTGCGCGCATTCCCGAACGGATGGATCCGGAACAGGGAACGGTGGCGGTGCTGTTATCGGTGTCGGCCCCGCCAAGGTCGGTGGAGCATCCGTTGATGTTCTCGACGATGAAGTTCGTGCCGTTGAACGTGTTCAACTGATAGTTGCGGAACCTTTCTTCGAACGCCGCAACGTTGACGTCGATTCCGCGGCCGTTGAACTTTGCGCCAACCTCGAACGCATCGACCAGTTCGGGCGAGAATTGGAGCTGATCCAGGCTCGGCGCGGCCGGGTTGAGACCGGCGCGGTCGAGGTTGAAGCCGCCCGCCTTATAACCACGCGAGTAGCTGGCGTAGGTCAGCAGTCGATCGGTCGGCTTGAAGCTGATCACGGCAGTGCCCGTCAGCCTCTCTTCGCGCTTGTTGCTGCTATCGAAGTCGCCGCTCACCGAATTGAGCAGGCCGCAGGGTGCAGCGGCGATCGGCGTCAGCACCTGGTTTGCAAGCGCTGTCGACAGGCCGACGATGGCCGGCGTGAGCGCGCCGTAGAGCAACGGATTAGCCGCGGCGGTCGCAGCCAGGGTCTTCAAGCGAATGATATTGGCTTGATAATTGGCGCAGGTGCTCGGCCCGTTGAGGTCGGCGGAAATCTTCTTTTCGTCGATCGTGTAGCGAGCGCCAAGCGTGAGCGAGAGCTGGTCCGTCACCTTGAAAATGTTGTGCGTGAAGATCGCGTAATTCTTGCCAACCTGCTTGAAGGTGTCCTGCGTACTCGCGTTCGACAATGGCGTGTTCACCACCTGGCCGGCGATGGCGCCAATCACGGTCGGATAGGCGATTGCCGGAATCCCGGCGAAGGCCGGATTCGTTGTCAGCTGGTTGAGCACGAACCCTTGAGCGAACGGATTCAGCAGATTGTAGCCGGGGAAGCCGGCCAGCGCCGGGCTGCTCGCCCGAATGAGCTGGCGGAAATAGAGATCCGCCTGAGAGCCGAAGGCGAGATTGTCCTTCCGCTCGATCCGCTCGTCGCCGAAAAAGCCGCCGACCAGCCAGTCGAGGCGGTCGTTGGCAGCCGTACCCTGCAGCCGGACTTCCTGGGTGAAGGTGCGGAACTTGTTGCCGAACCCGCCGTCATCCGGCCGGACGACGATGTCGAGATTGTTGAAGTCCGCGTCCTGACCGCCGATGTAGCTGTTCTCGCGGTAGGCGGTCAGCGACGTGATCTCGGCGAACCCGAAATCGTAGACGATCTCGCCGGACAGGCCGCCGTCCTCGACATCCGAGCGGAACGACCGGCCCGGGGTCAACGAGATTTTCCGGCTGTACGGATCGTCGACGATGATGGCGCCGAGCGAGCGCTCCAGCGCCGCGATGGACGAGGGCGTCTCGCCCACTCCCGCGACATAATTATGCGCCGGAAGGAAGTTCGCGGCGCAGCATTCCTCGTTGCGCTTTGAATAATCGCCGATGACACGAATCGACAGATTGTCGTTCGGCTGGACCAGGATCTGGCCGCGCAGCAAATAGCGATCGCGGCCGTTCACGAATCGCGGCGTCAGCAACTCCGTCAGATACCCGTCGCGCCTGGTGAAAACGCCGTCGAGTCGAATGGCCACGTTTTCGGCGGCCGGAACGTTGATCGTGCCCTCGGTCCGCGTGAGATTGTAGTTGCCGAGAGTGCTGGCGATCGCGACGAATGGCGTGAACTGCGGCTTGGCAGTGATCACCGAGATCACGCCGGCGGAAGCATTGCGGCCGAAGAGGGTCCCCTGCGGACCGCGAAGCACTTCGATCCGGTCGAGCGGCCCGAGTTCGGTGAACGCGCCGCCGGTACGCGAACGATAGACGCCGTCGATGTACGTCGCGACCGAGCCTTCGAGGCCGGGATTGTCGCCGACCGTGCCGATGCCGCGGATGTTGGCGCGCGCTGCGCCCGCTTCCGACGTCGTCGAAAAGACCAGCAAAGAAGGCGAAAGTTGCTGCAGCTGGCGAATGTCGGTGGCGCCCGAATTGCGCAGCATATCAGCGGTCACCGCGCTGACAGCCATCGGCACATCGGACAGCGCTTCATTACGGCGAGTCGCGGTGATCACGATGTCGCTGGTGTCGATCGGCTGCTGCTCACGCGCCTGATCCCGGACCGCGGCCGCTTCGGCCGTCGCGCCCTGCGTCGGCTGAGCCGTTTGCTTGTCGGTGTCGGTGCTCGACTGCGCGGTTTGCGCGACTGCCGGGCTCGCAAGAACGAAAAGGCCCGCCGAAACCAGCCAGCTGGATTTGCGCATCATGTCTCTCCCCCTTTCGGACACGAATGTCCGATCTGGAGAAAGGCTAATCGCGATCAAAGGGCGTGAAAAGCGATTGCAGTAACAGTGCAGCAACAATGCCGACCTGCTGCAGCAATTTGGCAACAGCGATGTAAGTAGCTGTAACGCCTTATTTTGGCGCGAGTACCATGAGCATCTGGCGGCCTTCCATGCGCGGATGCGCCTCGACCTTCGCCAGGGCGGCAACCTGCTCTTGGACGCGGCGGAGAACCGCCATGCCGAGCTCGCCATGCGCCATTTCGCGGCCGCGGAAGCGCATGGTGACCTTCACCTTGTCGCCTTCCTCGAGGAACTCGACGACCTTCTTCATCTTGGTGTCGTAATCGTGGTCGTCGATGTTCGGACGCATTTTGATCTCCTTGATCTCCTGCGTCTTCTGCTTCTTGCGCTGCTCGGCGGCCTTCTTCTGAGCCTCGTACTTGTGGCGGCCGATATCGAGGAACTTGGCGACGGGCGGGTCGGCGTTGGGAGAAATCTCAACCAGGTCGAGACCGACCGATTGCGCCTGTTCGAAGGCTTCGCGGGTATACATCACGCCCAGGTTTTCACCGTTCTCGTCGATCACCCGTACCTTCTGGGACTGGATGAATTCATTGTAGCGAGGACCGGTGAATTGCGGTGGCGCCTGAGTGCGGCGCGGATAGGGCGGCGGTATAGCGAAGTCTCCTAAAGTTGTGGTCTGTGGATGGAATTAGGCATTCGCGGGCACGAAGGAAAGTGCGCCCACGCAAATGTGAGTCAATTTTGCCGCGACCTGTGGCGGACTCGCGTCAGCCTATTGCTCCTTGAGGTCGGGCGGGATCGATTCGTCGGCGATCATCGCCGCGACTTCGTCCAGGCTCATGACCTTCTGATGCTCCTCGCTACCGAGCCGGCGCAGTGCGACCGTGCCCTCCTCCGCCTCGCGCTTGCCGACGACCAGCACCAGCGGAACCTTGGCGAGGCTGTGCTCGCGCACCTTGTAGTTGATCTTCTCATTGCGAAGGTCCGTCTCGACGCGGATTCCAGCCGCAGCAAGCCTGGCTGCAACCTGCTCGGCATAATCGTCGGCGTCCGAGACGATGGTCGCGACCACCGCCTGGACCGGCGCCAGCCACAGCGGAAACTTTCCGGCATAATGTTCGATCAAAATGCCGATGAAGCGCTCGTATGAGCCGAAAATGGCGCGGTGGAACATGATCGGCCGGTGCTTCTGCCCGTCTTCACCGATGTACGTCGCATCGAGGCGCTCGGGCAGCACTCTGTCGGACTGCAAGGTGCCGACCTGCCACGTCCGTCCGATGGCGTCCTTAAGGTGCCATTCCAGCTTCGGCGCATAGAAAGCGCCTTCGCCCGGCAGCTCTTCCCAGCCGAATTCCTCGGTTGCCATGCCGGCGGCGACGACGGCGTCGCGCAGTTCCTGCTCGGCCTTGTCCCAATCCTCGTCGCTGCCGAAGCGATTTTCCGGCCGGAGCGCGAGCTTGATCGCATAGTCGAAGCCGAAATCCTTGTAGACGCGGTCGGCGAGCTCGCAGAAGGCGCGCGCCTCCGCGATGATCTGGTCTTCGCGGCAGAATATATGGGCGTCGTCCTGCGTGAACTGGCGGACGCGCATCAGCCCGTGCAGCGCGCCGTGCGGCTCATTCCGGTGACAACTGCCGTTTTCGTAGAAACGGATCGGCAGTTCCTTGTAGCTGGTGATGCCCTGCTTGAAGACGAGGATGTGCCCCGGGCAGTTCATCGGCTTCAACGCCATCAAATCGGCGCCGCCGGACAGGATCGGCGCATCATCCTCCGTCGACGGGATCTCGTCGGGGACGACGAACATGTTCTCCCGATACTTGCCCCAGTGGCCCGACTGCTCCCACTGCCGCGCATCCATCAGCTGCGGAGTCTTGATTTCCTCATAGCCCGCGGCGTCGATCTGCCGCCGCATGTAAGCTTCGAGCTGCCGCCAGATGGTGAAGCCGTGCGGATGCCAGAAAACGCTCCCGTGGGCCTCGGCCTGGAGGTGGAACAAGTCCATCTCCTGCCCGAGCTTGCGGTGATCGCGCTTGGCCGCTTCCTCGAGCCGGACGAGATAGGCGTCGAGCTGCTTCTTGTTGAGCCAGGCGGTGCCGTAGATGCGGCTCAGCATCGGGTTCTTGGGATCGCCGCGCCAGTAAGCGCCCGACACCCGCGTCAGCTTGAACGACTGCGGGTCGAGCTTGCCGGTCGAAGCCAGGTGCGGACCGCGGCAAAGGTCGATCCAGGCATCCCCCGCGCTGCCTGAGCGGTACATGGTGATCGGCTCGCCTTCGGGCAGCTCCATCACCCATTCGGCCTTGAACCGTTCACCCTGCTTCTCGAACAGGGCGCGGACATCCTCGCGCCGCCAGACTTCGCGCACCAGAGGCTCGTCGGCGGCGATGATGCGTCGCATCTCCTCCTCGATCGCCGGCAGGTCCTCCTCGGTGAAGGGACCGCGCTCGGCGGCCGGCGCGAAGTCGTAATAAAAGCCGTCCTCGGTCGCCGGGCCGAAGGTGATCTGGGTTCCGGGGAAGAGGTTCTGCACCGCTTCGGCGAGGATGTGCGCGAAGTCGTGGCGGACGAGCTCGAGCGCATCCTTTTCATCGCGCGAGGTGACGAGCTCGAGCTTCGCATCGGCTTCGAACGGGCGCGTGATGTCGCGCAGCTCGCCGTCCACCTTGGCCGCAAGCGCGGCCTTGGCGAGGCCGGGGCCGATGGCCGCAGCGACGTCGGCCGGGGTCGAGCCCTCGGGCATTTCCTTCACCGAGCCGTCGGGAAGCGCGATCTTGAACATCTTGGTCATTGCGCTGGCCATGTAGCGGGGCGTCCGCACGGCCTCAACCATTGGTCGTCGTAAAGCACGCTTGACATCACGATAGCACAAAAGTAAAGCTACCTTTACTAAATGTGAAGGACACTTGAAATGACCGACCAAGCTTCTCCACGCACCACTGCCCGGCTGTGGATCGGTGCCTACCTCATCGCGACGTTCGGCACGGCTGCACTGTTCAAAACCGGAATCATCTCGGGTTGGCCCGGGATCGCGCTGTTCCTCGCCTCCTTCCTGCTGCTTTTCCCGCTGGTTCGCGCGACCGAGCGCGCACAAGCCGCATCCGGCGGCACGTCGAAGGCAATGCGTGCCTACAATCGCCGCGTGCTGGCCGCGTCCATGGTTTACATCGTCGTGCTGTTCGCGGGGATTGCGATCGCTCGCTATCTCCAGCCGCCCGCCGTGCTCCGCGTGGGGCTCGCGGTCGCAGCAGCCCTGCCGGTGCTCTTCATCATCCGCGCAATGGCGCTGCTGCTGCGCGAGGAAACCGACGAATATCTTCGCATGAGGCTAGTCGAGCAGTCGTTGATCGCCACCGGTTTCTTGCTGAGCGTCGCAACGCTCTACGGCTTCCTCAACGTATTCGACCTCGCCCCGCGGGTGGAGGCCTGGGCCGCAATGCCGCTGTGGGCCGTCGGCCTCGGGATCGGCCGGCTGTTCCGGAAGGAGCCGTCATGCTGAACAACCTCAAGGCGCTCCGCGCTGGGCGCAATTGGAGCCAGCAGGACCTGGCCGAGCGGCTCGAAGTCTCACGCCAGAGCGTGAACGCGATCGAGACCGGCAAGTACGACCCCTCGCTGCCGCTCGCCTTTCGCATCGCCGAGCTGTTCGACCTGCCGATCGAGGAGATTTTCGTCTCCCCGTCGCATCGCAGCTCCAAGGCCATCTGATCTTACCAGACCAAGGAAATCGTCATGCTTCGCACTTGCGCACTGATTCTCGCCGGCCTCACGGCAGCAACGCTCGACTGGAGCGCCCCGGCCGCCGCAGCGAAACCCGCCGCGTCCGCCCGCACTTTTGTCCCGGCGCGCTTCAGCGTCGTCGTCGAGGGCAAGGGCCCCGACGTCATCTTCATTCCCGGACTCTCGAGCACCCGCGATGTCTGGGCGGCGAGCGCTGAAAAGCTGAAGTCGCATTATCGCGTCCACCTGGTGCAGCTGAAAGGGTTCGGCGAGCCGGCCGGTCCCAACGCCTCAGGGCCGGTGCTGAAGCCGTTCGTCGATGAGCTTGCCGCCTATATCGCGGCCAACCGCATCAAGGCGCCGGCGGTGGTCGGCCATTCGATGGGCGGTCTTGCCGCATTGATGCTGGCTGCCGACCACCCGCGCGCGGCGGGCAAGCTGCTGATCGTCGATTCATTCCCGTTCATCGGTCCGGTGTTCGGTGCTGACGACATTGCCGCCGTTACGCCGAAGGCCGAGGGAATGCGGACGATGGTTCTCGCGCAAGCGGGCAAGGTCACGCCGGCCTTCGGCACGCGGGCGGATTGTCCCGCCACGCTTCCCGCTCCGGCCAAGATCGTTGGCAACATGAGCAACAGCGGCGTCGGCGCCTGCATCATGAAGCATGGCGCGATGGCATCCGACATGCGCGTCGTCGCGCAAGCCATGTACGATGATATGCTGACCGACATGCGCCCGCGGCTGAAAGACATCGCGGTGCCCGTCACCATGCTCTACCCGCAGGACGACCGGCTCGTCACGAAAGCGGACGCCGACAAGCTCTATGCAGAAAGCTATGCGGGCACGCCCCGGCTCAAGCTGGTGCGGATCCCTGAAAGCTATCATTTCATCATGCAGGACCAGCCGGCGCTGTTCCAGGAACAGCTCGAAGCGTTCCTCCGCTAGGCTTCGGCTCCAGCGAGCGCTTCGTCGAGGATCGCTTCGGCGCGGAGAAAGAGCTGGGTGTCGATGATGGCGCCGGAAGCGGCGGCATTCTCGATCACCTGGCTCGGCCGCGAAGCGCCGGTGATCGCCGAGGCGACATTGGGCTCGCGGAGCACCCAGGCGAGCGCGAATTGCGGCAGCGTGAGGCCGGCTTCCTCGGCGATCGGCTTCAGCTGCTGCACGGCGCGCAGCACCGGCGGCGCCATCAACCGGTCCATGAAGCCGCTCATCTCCGCGCTCGCCGCGCGCGAGTCGCGCGGCGGCGGCGCGTCCGGATCGTACTTGCCGCTGAGCACGCCCTGGCCGAGCGGCGACCAGACGATTTGCGAAATGCCGTTATCGGCGCAGAGCGGGATGACCTCGTCCTCGGGCTCTCGCCACAGCAGGGAATATTGGGGCTGGCTCGACACGAACTTGGGGATGCCCCGCTCTTTCGACAGGTCGAGCGCGGCCTTGATCCGGTCCGCCGGCCATTCGGAAAAGCCGAGGTAGCGGACCTTGCCGTTTTCGACCGCACGGCCCAGCGCCTCCATCGTCTCGTCGAGGGGCGTGTCCCAATCGTAGCGGTGGCACTGGTAGAGATCGACGTAATCCGTCCGCAGGCGCCGGAGCGAATCGTCGAGCTGCTTTTCGATTTGCGCGCGGGAGAGGCCGCTGTCCGACTCGCTCATCGGGAAGAAGACCTTGGTCGCCAGCACGTAGCTGTCGCGCGTCCGGCCCTGTAGCGCTTCGCCGAGGAAGGTCTCGGCCGCGCCGCGGCCATAAACGTTGGCGGTGTCGATGAAGTTGATGCCCTGGTTGAACGCCTCTTCGAGGCAGGCGCGGGCCCGGTCCGCTTCGACGCCCACGCCATAGGTCAGCCATGATCCCAGTGAGATTTCTGAAACTTCAAGGTCGCTGTCGCCGAGCTTGCGATACTTCATGGGGGGGTTCTCCGCTGCGGGCTGTTGGCATCGCGCATCTGGGCTTGCCGCCCTCCCGGTGCAAGGCGGCCGCGTTATCATTTGCGCCCGCCGGTGCTATGTCGCCGCCCAGCAACGCCAACAGGGAGTCGTGCAATGCCCCAGTTTGTCATCGAACGTGAAATGCCGGGCGTCGGTCAGCTTGGTCCCGCTGACCTCAAGGGTGCATCGCAGACGAGTTGCTCCGTGCTCCGCGACCTCGGCCCTGAAATCCAGTGGGTCCAAAGCTACGTCACCGACGACAAGATCTACTGCGTCTATCGCGCGCCCAACGAGGAAATGATCCGCGAGCATGCCACCCGCGGCGGCTTTCCGGCCAACAAGATTTCGCGCGTCCGCACGACCATCGACCCCACCACCGCCGAATAGTTTGGGGCTGCCCATCATCCGGTCGTTCGCTAGGGCGGCCCGATGACCGTTCCCGACATCGGCTTCATCGAGGACGCCCCGCGCCGCATCGCCTATCGGCGGCGGCCCGGCGCGTCGCCGACGATCGTCTTTCTCTCCGGCTATGGCTCGAACATGGAGGGCACCAAGGCCGTCATCCTGGACGGCTTCGCGGCCGGACGCGGCCAGGCCCTGCTCCGCTTCGATTATTCGGGGACCGGCTCCAGCCCCGGCAATTTCCAGGACGGCAACCTTGCGACCTGGCTCGAGGACTCGCTGGCCGCGATCGACGGTTTGACGCAGGGGCCGGTGGTCCTGGTCGCCTCCTCGATGGGCGCATGGATCGGGCTCCACGTCGCAGCGCAACGCCCGGAGCGCGTTCGGGCCTTCATCGGCATCGCTGCGGCGCCGGACTTCACCGACTGGGGCTTTTCCAAGAAGCAAAAGGCGGAGGCGGCCGACTTCATGCCCCACTTCTTCCGGGCAGGTGAGCAGCTGGCATTGCTCAGGGATGAAATTGCCGTCGATTGCCCGGTCCGGCTGCTGCACGGCGACCAGGACCGCGAGGTACCCTACGACATTGCGATGCGGACCATGGCTCGGGTCCGTTCAGCGGATGTCCAGCTGAACCTGATCAAGGGCGGCGGACATCGGCTGACCGAGCCGCACGAGATCGCCGCGATCCTGCGCGCCATCAGCGAATTCCTGGAGCCCGCCGCTTGATCCTCACTTTCGCCGCCGCCCTTGCCGCAGCCGCACCGGCCACCGCCTGCCCGAACCTGGTCACGCCCGAGGCGCTCGTCTGCCGGGCGCTCGAAGCGCAGAAGGCCGGAGATCCGGCCACTGCAGCGCAAGGCTTCGAGCAGGCTGCCTTGGCTGCATCGGACAATGAAGGGGCGACCGCGCACATGTTCGCGGCGGCGGGCAACCTGTGGATCGAGGCCAACCAACCGGCGAAGGCGGCGGCCGCGCTCGACAAGGCGATCGCAATGCCCGGGCTGACCAATGTGCAGCGCGGCGAAGCCCTGCTCGACCGGGCCCGCGCCGCCGAAGCGCTGGGCGACCTCAGGACCGCGCGGACCAAGCTCAACCTCGCCGCGCCGAGCATCGGCGGCGATCCCTTCTATTGGTATTTCTCGGCAGCCCTGGCCGTGCGCGAAGGCGATGCCGCAACCGCCAAGTCGGCGATCGCGAAGGCGCTGAGCCTCGCCCCCGACGATCCCACCATCCTGTTCGAGGCGGGTCATGTCGCGCATTTCACCGGCGATGATGTGGCGGCGCGGCGTTACTGGCAGCAGGCGCAGGCCGGCGACCCCCGCGGACCGACCGGCGCTGCGGCAGCGAAGGCGATCGAGCTGCTTGGCGTCACGCCGGTGGTGAAACTGGAGCCAGCTTCGCCTAAATAGGCGCAATGCGCTTCCTTCACGCGATGCTGCGGGTCTCGGACCCCGAATCGACAATCCGCTTCTTCAAGCTGCTCGGCCTCGATGAGCGCCGGCGAATGGACAATGAGGCCGGCCGCTACACTTTGATCTTCCTCGGCGTGCCGGGCGACGAAGGCGGCGAAGTCGAGCTGACCTACAATTGGGATGAGCAGGATTATGGCGGGGGCCGCAATTTCGGCCATCTCGCCTACGAAGTCGACGACATTTACGCGACGTGCCAGCGGCTGACGGATGGCGGGGTCACGATCAACCGGCCGCCGCGCGACGGGCGTATGGCCTTCGTCCGATCGCCTGACCAGATTTCGCTCGAGTTGCTGCAAAAGGGTGGCGCGCTACCGCCCGCCGAACCCTGGGCGTCGATGCCCAACAGCGGCCAATGGTGACCTCGCTCGACATCGTCCCGGTCCCGGCGTTCCAGGATAATTACATCTGGCTGGTCCACGATGGGGACAGCGGCGAAACGGCGGTCGTCGATCCGGGCGAAGCCGCGCCCGCGCTGGCCGAGGCTGAACGACGCGGCTGGACCATCGGCCAGGTGTGGAACACGCACTGGCACCCCGATCACACCGGCGGGAACCTCGCAGTCAAGGAAGCGACGGCGGCCATCGTCTCGGGTCCGGAGAGCGGCCGCATCGCCGGACGCGACGTCGCACTTGCGGAAGGCGGCGAGGTTCGGATCGGCAACCACGTCGGCCGCGTAATCGAAATTCCCGGCCACACGCTCGACCACATCGCTCTGATTTTCGACCAGGATCGCATTGCCTTCGTCGGCGATACCCTGTTCGCCATGGGCTGCGGCCGATTGTTCGAAGGGACGGCGGAACAGATGCACCGCTCGCTCGGCCGCATCGCTGAGCTACCCGAGGACACGCGCCTCTACCCCGCCCACGAATATACGCTCTCGAACGCCCGCTACGCCGCCCATGCCGAGCCCGACAATGCGGCAATCGCCGAGCGGCTGGCCGCGGTCGCGCGGCTTCGCGACGCCGGCGAAATCACGCTCCCGACCAGCGTTGCCGAGGAGCGCGCGACCAATCCTTTTGTCCGCGCCCGCGACGTTGCCGAGCTCGCCCGCCTGCGGGCCGAGAAAGACATGTTTCGTTCATGAACCGAATCGCCAAATGGCGCGGACCCTATGGAGGCAATGATGCGTAGCATTTTCCTGCTTGCTGCCGCCGGCACGCTCGGCTCCTGCACCATGAACAACGGGCCGGTCCCGATCCGCCAGGTCGCCGGCCCCGACACCGTCGCCTACCTGCTCGGCGGCCGGACGCCCGGTGCGCCGGTCAAGTGCCTGCCAAGTTACGGCACGAACGACATGACCGTGGTCGATTCGCAGACCGTCGCTTACCGCTACGGCGGCGCCACGACCTACCTCGTCCACCTCAGCCCGGGCTGCGGCGACATTGCGTCGGGCGCCGCGCTGGTGACGAGGAGCTGGGGCAACCAGCAAACCTGTACTGGGGACATTGCCCGCACGCTTAGCGGCGGTTCCCGGATCATCGGCGGCAGCTGCTCGGTCGAATCGATCGTGCCTTACACGCGTCCGCGCAGCTAGCGGCCGTAAAGCGCGGCGAGCCGTTCGCCGTAGACTTTCGAAATGACGTGGCGCCGGATTTTCATCGACGGGGTCAGCTGCTCATTCTCGATCGTGAAGGCGTCGTCGGCGGTGATGAAGCGCCGGACCTTTTCGATCACCGACAAGTCCGCGTTGACCCGATCGACAGCCGTCTGGAGTTTCTGGTGCAATCCAGCCGCGCCGGCGATTTCGGGATCGGGCACGAGCAGGGCCACGAGGTGCGGCCGGCGGTCGCCATAGACCATGGCCTGGGCGATTTCCGGCTGCAGCGTCAGCATCCCCTCGATCCGCTGCGGCGAGACATTGTCGCCCTTGTCGTTGACCAGGATGTCCTTCTTGCGGTCGGTGATCTTGATGCGACCCTTGGCATCGAAATGGCCGACGTCGCCGGTCGCGAGCCACCCGTCGCGAAGCACCCGCGCCGTTTCTTCGGGGTTGCGCCAATAGCCATGCATGACGTGCTCGCCGCGGACCATGATTTCGCCGTCGTCGGCGATGCGGACCTCGGTGTTCTTCACTGGCGGCCCGACCGTGTCGAGGCGGATCCCCGCGCTCGGCCGGTTGCAGGCGATGACCGGTCCGCATTCGGTCTGGCCATAACCCTGAAGGAAGGTGATGCCGATCGATTCGAAGAACATGCCGACTTCGGGATTGAGCGGCGCGCCGCCTGAAACCCACGCCTTTTGCCGCTTGCCGATCTTGTCGCGAATCTTGCGGCGAAGGGTGAGCGACAGGACGCCGTCCATCGGCAGGTCCCACGGCTTGAACTTGCCCGCCGCCTTGTCGCCGCCAATCTTCATCGCGCGTTTGAGCAGGTACTTCGACAGCCCGCCGGTCGAATCGATCGACTTCATGATCCGCGTCCGAAGCATCTCGAACAGCCGCGGCACGACGACCATGATCGTCGGCTGCACCTCCTCGATATTGGCGGCGAGCTTTTCCAGACTTTCGGCGAAGTAGATCTGCGCCCCGAGCGCGATCGGGAACATCTGCCCGCCGGTATGTTCGTAGGCGTGGCTCGCCGGGAGAAACGACAGGAAGACCTCGTCGTCCCAGCCGAAGTCCGTCGAGATAATGTCGGTACAGCCTTCGATGTTGTGGAGCAGCGAGCCGTGGTGCAGCTGGACCCCGCGCGGCGCGCCGCCAGTGCCGCTGGTGTAGATGATGCACGCGAGGTCGTTGCGGCCGATCCCTGCGATCTGCTTCCGAAGCGCGGCGACATCGCCCTCGCCGCCCGCGAGCTTGCCCCAGCTATGGCAATTGACCCAGTCGGGCGTCTGGCCCGAGCGCATGGATTCCATGCCGATGACGTGATGGCATTCGCTCGACGTCAGCACCGCCGGGATCAAATTCTTCGCCAGCTTCGCGGTCGATACGATGACCGCACGAGCGCCCGAATTGCCCAAGATGTGGGCGTGATCGCGCGGGGTGTTGGTGGTGTAGGTCGGGACGGTGACGCAACCCGCGGCCATGATGGCGAGGTCCGAGATCAGCCATTCGGGCCGGTTCTCGCTCACCAGGCACACGCGGTCCCCCGGCTGCAGCCCAATCCTCAGCAGCGAGGCGGCGAGAGCGGCCACCTGGCGCGCTGCATCCGCCCAGCTGATCGATTGCCAGGCGCCGTCCCGCTTGGCCCAGAGGAACGGCGCATCGCCCTTTTCCTCGGCGCGCGTGAGGAACAGCGAAACAAGACTGTCGAAATGTTCGAGCTGGCGCGCTTCGCGGCTCATTCGCTGATCGCCCGACCTTCGCTGCGCGGATCGGCGGCTCCGACCCAGCGCCCGCCGACCCATTCGATCGCATTCGCCTTGAAGCCGGGCGGACGCGCCTCGACCCGGTGACCCAGCGCTTCGAGCTGCGGGATCATGGCTTCGAGCGATGTGCCCCGCTCAACAGAAACGGTATCGCCAGGCGAAAACAGGGTCGGCAGTGCGATCGCCTGCTGCGCGCTCAAGCGCCAGTCGATGACGGCAATGATTGCCTTCGCCACTTGCGCGGGGATGGTCGCGCCGCCCGCTGCGCCGACCGCCAGCCGGACATGGCCGTCGGGACTGTAGACGATGGTCGGCGCCATCGAGCTTCGCGGCCGCTTGCCGCCCTCGACGCGATTGGCGACCGGCGTCCCGTCGGCGCCAACGGGATCGAAAGCGAAATCGGTCAGCTCATTATTGAGGTAATAGCCGTTGACGACGAGCCCCGAGCCGAACCCGCTTTCGATGGTCGAGGTGTAGCTGACGACGTTGCCGGTGCGGTCGACGGCGACGAAGTGCGACGTGCCGCGCTCGGGCTGCGGAGCCGCCGGCGCAAACTGGATTGCGGGCGCGTTCGGCGGGGTTCCAGCGACTGCGTGCGGAAGGGTCCGCGACGGATCGATCAGGGCCGAGCGGCTGGCGAGATAGGTCGGGTCCATCAGCCCGCCGAGCGGCACGCTGACGAAGTCCGGGTCGGCGAGATATTTCTCGCGGTCGGCGTAAGCGAGGCGCATCGATTCAGCGATCAAGTGCCAGGCGACCGGATTGTCCTTGCCGAGCGCGGTGAGGTCGAAGCGCTCGAGCTGCTTGAGGATCGCGAATACCGTCGTTCCGCCCGAAGTCGGCGGGCCCATGCCGCAGATCCGGTAACGGCGATATTCGCCGCAAGCGGCCGCCCCTTCAGGCGCTGTCATTGAGGTTACGTCGGCGACCGTCATCGGCGCCGGATTATGCTTCGCCGTCGATACCGCATTCGCGATCGCCACTGCATTCTGGCCCGAGTAAAACGCCGACGGCCCTTCGGCGGCAAGCCGCTTCAGGAATGCGGCAAGCGCCGGATTGCGGACCCGCGTTCCGGCGGCAAGCGCCTTGCCCGACGCGTCGTAGAAGATACGCGCCCCGTCGCCGAACGCGCCGATGTTCGCCTCACTGGCCAAGGCCGAGTGAAACCGCGGCGTAATGACGAAGCCCTGCTCCGCCAGCCGGATCGCGGGCGCGAACAAGGCCGCCCACTTGAGCTTGCCGTGCAGCGCATGGGCCCGCGCGGCGAGCGCGACGTTGCCGGGAACGCCGGTCGACAGCCCGCCCGGCTGCGCGTCGTCGAACGCGCGCGGCTTGCCGTCGACCAGGAACCAGTCCGGCCCCGCTGCCGCCGGCGCTTTCTCCCGCCCGTTTATCGTATCGACATGCCCGGCCGCGTCGCTGTGAACGTAAAACCCGCCGCCGCCGATGCCCGAGCTTTGCGGTTCAACCACCGTCAGCGCGAGCATGGTCGCAATCGCCGCGTCGGTCGCGCTGCCGCCCTTGCGCAGCATTTCCGCCCCGGCCTCGGCCGCCCGCGGATCGGCGGCACTGACCATTCCCGGCGCGATGGTGGAAGGCGGCTTGGCGGCGACCGGCGCGGCCAAGAGGGCGAAGGCAAACAGGAGCTGGCGCATCGGCGGTGGCGCTACCCGGTCCCGACAGCCTCCGCAATATTCCGGAACCCCTCGCCGGCCATCCGTTCGAACAGGCCGATGGCGATGCGCCGCGCAATCCCCGGCCCTTCGTAGACCATGGCGCTATAGAGCTGGACCAGGCTCGCCCCCGCCCGGATCCGCTCCCAGGCATCGTCGGCGGTGGCGATGCCGCCGACGCCGATCAGCGGGATGGTCCCCGCGCTCGCCTGGCGGAAATCGCGCAGTGCCTTCAGGGCCAGTTCCTTCAAAGGTTCTCCCGACAGGCCGCCCGTCTCATCGCGAAAGCGCGACTTGAGCGGCGGGCGCGAGATCGTGGTGTTGGCGACGATGATGGCGTCGATCCGGTGTCGCGCGGCAACGCGGACGATCTGGTCGGGCTCGCCTTCGCCGAGGTCCGGCGCGACCTTGAGGAAGATCGGCGGCCCGTCCTCACCCCGCGCTTCCTCCACTGCCGACAGCAGTGCGCTGAGCGCCCCCTCGTCCTGCAGCTGGCGTAGCCCCGGCGTGTTGGGCGAGCTGATGTTGATGGTGATGTAGTCGGCGACTTCCGACATGGTGCGGACGCCTGAGGCATAGTCCGCCTCGCGGTCGGCACTGTCCTTGTTGGCGCCGATGTTGACGCCGATGACGCCGTGCAGGCCGCGGTCACGCAGCCGCTCGGCCGCCGCGAGCTGGCAGCGGTTGTTGAAGCCCATGCGGTTGATCACCGCGCGATCCTCGACCAGCCGGAACAGGCGCGGCTTGGGATTGCCGTCCTGCGGGCGCGGCGTCACCGTGCCGACCTCGACGAAACCGAAGCCCAGGCCGAGCATTTGCTCAGGTACTTCGGCATCCTTGTCGAACCCGGCGGCGAGGCCGACGGGAGTCGGAAATTCCAGCCCCGCGACCTTCGAGCGCAGTGAATCCGGGAACGAAGGCGGGCGCTTCCTGGGCATGAGCTTCAGCGCCGCGATGGTCGCGCGATGCGCCCGCTCTGCGTCGAGCGCGAAGGCCAGGGGCCGGACGAGCGGATAGAGCGCCATTCAAATCCTATCTGTCAGCTTGTGTTTTTCGGCGCAAATCCCTAATTCGGACTGGAAAGCTCCGAATTGACATGCGCCTGAGCCATCTCGCTGACTATGCGGTCGTGCTGATGACCGCCGCCGCTCGCCGGCCGGCGGGCGCGCGCCTTAGCGCGACCGAGCTCTCGGCCGAAACCGGCGTCCCGCTTCCAACCGCGCAAAAGCTGATGGGCCAGCTGGCCGGCAACGGGCTGCTGACCAGCGCTCGCGGCGCCGCCGGTGGGTTTGCACTCGCCCACCCCGCCGACCAGATCAGCCTCGCCGACATCGTCGAAGCGGTCGAAGGGCCGATCGCGATGACCGTCTGCTCGGGCAGTGAGGGCGTCTCCGACTGCGCGCTCGACGCCCATTGCCGGGTCAAGCCGCACATGGGCGTGGTCGGCAATGCCGTTCGCGGCGCACTGGGCGCCGTGTCCCTCCAACAGCTTAGCAGTTCCCCGGCGAAGGCCGGGGTCCAGCCCGGACAAGGAAAGGTCTGGGCTCCTGCCTCCGCAGGAGCACAGTCAGCATGAACGGAGCCGTCAAGAACCGCGAAATCCGCGACAAGATCGCGCAGGATTACGAATGGGGCTTCTCGTCCGACGTCGAACAGGAGTTCGCGCCCAAGGGTCTCAGCGAAGACACGGTCCGTTTCATTTCGGGCAAGAAGGGCGAGCCCGCGTGGATGCTCGAGTGGCGGCTGAAGGCCTATCGCGCCTGGCTGGAGATGGAGGAAGTGAGCTGGGCCAAGCTCGACATTCCGCCGATCGATTATCAGGACGCATATTATTACGCGGCGCCGAAGGAGCGGCCCAAGCTCGCGTCGCTCGATGAGCTCGACCCCGAAATCCGCCGCACCTACGAAAAGCTCGGAATCCCGATCGAGGAGCAGAAGGTGCTCGCCGGCGTCGAGGGCGCGCGCAAGGTCGCGGTCGACGCGGTGTTCGACAGCGTCAGCGTCGCCACCACCTTCCGCGAGGAACTGAAGAAGGCCGGCGTCCTCTTCCTCTCCATCTCCGAAGCGATCCGCGAATATCCGGCGCTGGTGCAGAAGTACCTCGGCAGCGTCGTTCCGCAGCGCGACAATTACTTCGCCTGTTTGAACAGCGCGGTCTTCTCCGACGGCACCTTCGTCTACGTGCCCGAGGGCGTCCGCTGCCCGATGGAATTGAGCACCTATTTCCGCATCAATGCCGAGAATACCGGCCAGTTCGAGCGCACCCTTATCGTCGCCGACAAGGGCAGCTACGTCTCTTACCTCGAAGGCTGCACCGCGCCGATGCGCGACGAGAATCAGCTGCACGCCGCGGTGGTCGAGATCTTCGCGCACGAGGATGCCGAGGTGAAATACTCGACCGTCCAGAACTGGTATCCGGGCGACGCCGAGGGCAAGGGCGGAATCTTCAACTTTGTCACCAAGCGCGCTTTGTGCAGTGGCGACCGATCGAAGGTCAGCTGGACCCAGGTCGAGACCGGAAGCGCGATCACCTGGAAGTATCCCAGCTGCATTTTGAAGGGCGATGGCAGCGTCGGCGAATTCTACTCGGTCGCGCTGACCAACAACCGCCAGCAGGCCGACACCGGCACCAAGATGATCCACATCGGCGCCAACACGCGCTCGACCATCGTCTCCAAGGGCATCAGCGCGGGCAAGTCGAACAATACCTATCGCGGGCTGGTGCGCGTGCTTCCGCGCGCCGACAATGTGCGCAACTTCACCCAGTGCGATTCACTGCTGCTGGGGAGCGACTGCGGCGCGCACACCGTGCCCTATATCGAGGTCAAGAACCCGACCGCGACCATCGAGCATGAAGCGACCACGTCGAAGATCAGCGAGGACCAATTGTTCTACGCGATGTCGCGCGGCCTCGACCAGGAAGCGGCGGTCGCGCTGATCGTCAACGGCTTTGCCCGAGAGGTGTTGAAGCAGCTGCCGATGGAGTTTGCTGTCGAGGCGCAAAAGCTGCTCGGGATCAGTCTCGAGGGGAGCGTGGGTTGAAAAATCTCACTCCGCAGGATCAGGCGTTCCGCCTCTCAACCCCTCCCCTGCAGGGGAGGGGCAAGGGGTGGGGGATGAGTGCCGCGCGGCTTGCGGAATTGCACGCGCGCGCTCGCTCAATGCGTAACAATCCGACCGAGCCGGAGAAGCGCCTTTGGCGAGCGCTTTCGAACGGACAGCTCAACGGGTTCAAGTTTCGCCGGCAACAGGTCATCGGGCCCTTCATCGCCGATTTTGTGTGTTCGTCGGCGAAGCTCGTCGTTGAGATCGACGGAGACACGCACGAAGAGCCAAGCGATGCACGACGCGATGCTTATCTCGGCTCACTCGGCTTTCGCGTAATCCGGGTCGCCAACCCTGATGTGATGACCAACATGGACGGCGTGGCGGCGATTATCCTGGCGGCATTGGAGGAATCCCTAGGCCCCCACCCCAACCCCTCCCCTGAAGGTGAGGGGCTAAACGCCGTCGAGGCGCAGAAGCTGCTGGGGATTTCGCTCGAAGGGAGCGTGGGGTGATGCGCGAAAAGTTTTTTGGAGCGATGGCTGCGTCCGCGATCATCCTGAATGCGCTCTATATCGCGGTGAACGTGTTCCTATCGCCTCGGGGGGTGGAATACCCTTTTGTGAGTTTTGGCGGGGTGAGTGGACTGATCCTTAGTCTGTTCCTCTATGGCCCAGCGTTGGTCGCGCTGGCTCTTTTCCTACACGACAAATTTGGAAACTATCGTGCTGAAAATTGAGAAGCTCCACGCGACGGTCGCGGGCAAGCCGATCCTGAACGGAGTCACGCTCTACGTGCCGGCGGGCGAAGTGCACGCGATCATGGGGCCGAACGGGTCGGGCAAGTCGACTTTGGCCTACGTCCTCGCCGGGCGGCCGGGGTATGAGGTGACGGAGGGGTCGGTGATGTTCACTCCGTTTCGTCATCCCCGCGAAAGCGGGGACCCCGTCGAACAAGAAAAACTAGGTTCCCGCTTTCGCGGGAATGACGAACGGGAGGCGCTCGACCTCCTCGCCCTGGACCCGCACGAGCGCGCTGCTGCAGGGCTGTTTCTGGGCTTCCAGTACCCGGTCGAAATCCCCGGCGTTTCCTACCTTCAGTTCCTGCGCGAAAGCCTCAATTCGCAGCGCCGAGCGCGGGGCGAAGCAGAGCTTTCGGGCGCGGAGTTCATCAAGCTCGCTCGGGAGCAGGCCGCGCTTCTCGGCATGGATGCCGAGATGCTGAAGCGCCCCGTCAACGTCGGCTTTTCGGGCGGCGAGAAGAAGCGGGCCGAGATGGTGCAGATGGGCATCATGAATCCGAAGTTCGCGCTTCTCGACGAGACCGACAGCGGGCTCGACATCGACGCGCTGAAAAGCGTCGGTGAGGGCATCAACCGCATCATGCGCGCGCCCGACAAGGGCGTGCTGCTGATCACCCATTACCAGCGGCTGCTCGATTACGTTGAGCCCGATCGCGTGCACGTGCTTCGCGCGGGCAGGATCGAGCGCAGCGGCGGGCCCGAGCTCGCCAGGGAGCTCGAGCGCGAAGGCTATGTGGAGGCGCCAGCGTGACGAGCGTCCTTCTCGTCCTCGGCTGCATCGCCTTCATGTTCGTGATCTACGGAATTCGCGGCAATCCAGGACGCGCGGTCGCGGACACTGCGCTGCTCATCATGCTGATCGGCATCGTCGCCATCGCCGAGGTGGTGCTCGGTCAGTTCGTGGACACCGGCAACACGGGAACCATCGTCGTCGTGGGCTGCGCAGCCGCGCTCGCGCTGGATGCTCTCTACGGGCTGATGGCGCCCGAGCGTCAAAAGCATCGCGACAAGGTGCTGCGGCGGCTGATGAAGAGGCGTGCATGACCGCGCCCTTCCCCACGCACCGCCAGGAGGAATGGCGCTACGCCGACCTCGACGCGCTGAAGCCCGTGTGGGAACAGTTCGCCGAGCCGGTGACCTTAACCGTTGCGGCCGGCGAAAGCCTCGAGGAGGTCTGGCTCCCGGCGGCCGGCGACGTGCAGTTGCGGCGAGTTCAGCTGGCTCTCAGCGAAGGGGCGAAGGCGCGCATTTTCGCGCTCAACATTGCGCCGGTCTACGGCCGAATTGAGCTTGAGGTGACGCTTGCCGAAGGCGCGAATTTCGAGCTGTTCGCGGCCAATATCGGCACCGGTCTTTCGTCCAACGAAGTCGTGACCAGCGTCCGCCACATCGGCGAAGCTGCCACCAGCCGCCAGGTCGTCCGCAGCGTGCTCAACGGCAAGGCGACCGGCTCATACCTCGGCAAGGTGATCGTCGATCGCGGCGCCCAGCAAACCGATGCCGAGCAATCCGTGAAGGCCATGCTGCTAGATCGCGGCGCAACGGCCAATTGCAAGCCCGAGCTCGAAATCTTCGCCGACGACGTGAAGTGCGCGCACGGCGCGACGGTCGGCGAATTGGACGCGATGCAATTGTTCTACGCGGAGAGCCGCGGCCTTGATACGGCAGGTGCTCGCGCATTGCTGCTCGAAGGGTTCGTGATGGGCCTGTGGGATAGCGCAGCCGACGGCGAGGCAATCTGCGAAGCCGCGCGCAATGCGCTGCGGAGGGTGGTGTGAACGCGCCGGCCCGCATCAATTCCGCGCTCGAGGTTCGCAGCCAGTTCCCCGCGATCGCCGGCTGGCATTATCTCGACAGCGCCGCGACCGCGCAGAAGCCGCAGGTGGTGATCGACGCGATTGCCGAAGCTTATGCCCGCGATTATGCGACCGTTCACCGCGGGGTGTACCAGCGGTCGTCGGAAATGACCGGGCGGTATGAAGCGGCGCGCGAGGCGGCGGCAGCGCTGATCGGCGGTGAGGCGCACGAGCTGGTCTTCACCCGCGGCGCGACCGAGGCGATCAACCTCGTCGCCCGCACCCTGCCGCGCAATGGCCGCAACCGCGTCCTGCTGTCGGAGCTCGAGCATCACAGCAACATCGTGCCGTGGCAGCTCGCCGGCTTCGAAGTCGATGCAGTGCCACTGATTGCCGACAGCCAGATCGATCTCGACGCCGCCGAGGCAATGATCACTGAAGAACATTGTATTGTAGGATTTGCGCACGTATCCAACGTGTTGGGGTCGGTCCTCGACGCCCGCCGCGCCGCCGACATTGCTCATTCCCGGGGCGCCTTGCTTTTGCTTGACGGATGCCAGGCTGTTGCTCGCACGAGTGCGAACATTCGGACCATTGGCGCCGATTTTTACGCCTTTTCGGGGCACAAATTGTACGGCCCGACCGGGATCGGCTGCCTGTGGGGCCGCAACGATCTACTGCAGTCCATGCCGCCGTGGCAGGGCGGCGGATCGATGATCGACAAGGTGACGTTCGAGGAGACGACCTATCTCGACGCGCCGATGCGCTTCGAAGCCGGGACGCCGCACATCGTCGGCGCAGTCGGGCTTCACGCTGCGATCGACTGGGTCGAGAATATCGGGCTCGACGCAATCCATGCGCATGAGGCGGCGCTGGTCGCCGAATGCCGCGGCGCGCTGTCGTCCATTCCCGGCGTGACGCTCTACGGGCCGGAAGACAGCGCCGGCATCGTCAGCTTCAACGTCGACGGGGTGCATCCGCACGACACCGCCACCATATTGGACGATGCGGGCGTCGCCGTCCGCGCCGGCCATCATTGCGCGCAGCCGCTGATGCGCTGGCTCGGGATCGAGGCGACTGCCCGCGCGAGCTTCGCGGCGCACAGCGACAGCTCGGACATTGAGGCGCTGGTGCGCGGGATTGAGCAGGTCAAGCGGGTGTTCGGGTGAACGAGGAACGCAAGATCGAGACCGAAGAGGTCGATTCGGTGGCCCCGCCGCCGCGCGCTCGCGTGACTCCCGAGCTCGAACGGAAAAAGGATTATCTCGCGGGCTTCCTTGCCGGCGAAAAGGAAGAGCCGGTTGCCGGCCCCGGCGGCGACCTCCAGGCCGCGATCGTCGAGGTGCTGAAGTCGATCTACGACCCGGAAATCCCGGTCGACATCTACGAGCTCGGCCTCATTTACGACGTCGAGGTCAGCGAGGATGGCGACGCGACCGTCACCATGACGCTGACCACGCCGCACTGCCCGGTCGCGGAATCGCTGCCGCAGGAAGTGGAGCTGCGCGTTCTCTCGGTGCCAGGGGTGCGAGACGCCGTCGTCAACCTGGTCTGGGATCCGCCGTGGGACCCGTCGAAAATGAGCGACGAGGCCCGGCTCGAATTGGGAATGCTGTAATGAACAAGGAAACCAAGGTGCGTGCCCGCCCGGCCGCGATCACGCTTACGGACGGAGCGCTGGAGCGCATCGCCGACCTGATGAGCCGTGCGCCCGAAGGGGCCATCGGGGTCAAGCTGTCGACCCCGCGCCGCGGCTGTTCGGGCCTCGCTTATTCGGTCGATTACGTGACCGAGGAGCAGCCGTTCGACGAGAAGATCGAAACCCCCGGTGGCACCTTCTATGTCGACGGCGCGTCGGTGCTTTACCTCGTCGGGTCGGTGATGGACTGGCGCGAAGACGATTTCGCCGCCGGCTTCGTCTTCGAAAATCCCAACGCCAAGGGCGCCTGCGGCTGCGGCGAAAGCTTCACCGTCTAGGCTAAAAGCCCAGCGTGAAGCGCAGCGCCGCGCCCGCATCCGGCGCGGCAGTAGCGATGTGCCCCGGCTGGCGCCGGTAGAACAGATTGCCGCCAAGCCAGGCGTTCCCGCCAAGCAGCGCCGAACCGTAGCTGAGCTCGGTATCGATCTCGCGCCCGTTCGGCCGCAGCGACATGGTGCTGAGCGAGTTCGTCGCCGTGCTGGTCTTGTAATCCCAGGCCGTCGGCAGGAGCATGGCGAAGCCGCCGCGCTCCACCCGAAGCGGCTGCGACAGGCGGAAGCCGATCCGGTCGCCTGATCCGAACAGTCCGGTCTTGCCGAAATCGAAGCCATAGGCGCCGGTCTGGAAGCTGCCGGCCGCGAAGTCGGTCCAACCGCGGCGGGCGGTCAATGCCGCATCCCAGCCGCCGCCGAAATCGTGGCGCGCTTCGGCATCGAGGAACAGCGAGGTCGACCCGCCGCCACCCAGGGCATTGCCCATCCGGCCGCCGAGCAGCGACTGCTTCTCTTCAAGCCGGCTCATGCCGACCGACAGCCAGTTGTTGCCGACCGAGCGGTCGAGCGCGATGCTGGTCCAGCGGTAAGGCGAGCCGTTGGCGTTGGCCTCGCCCTGCAGCCACACGTTGCCGGTTTCGCCGGACACGGTGACTCCGGTGCCGCCGAACTGGTGGCGCACGGCCATGCTTGCGTCCCGCGCCGCGTTGAAGCCGGGATCGCCGGCCACGTCCTTGGCGATCAGGAATGCGGTTCCGCCGGCGCCGTTCAGCCGCCGCTCCATCGCCTTCGCGCCTTGCGCAAAGCCGAACGCAACCGCGGTCTTGTCGTCCACCCGCGCCACGGCGGAGGCGGCAACGAGCCTGGCCCGGCGCACGTCCTCGGGACCGATGCCGGTGCGCTCGAGCTCGAAGCCGGGCGCAAGATCGCGCCGCTCGCGTACCGTCATGGCAATATTGAGCGGCCCTGCCTGGGCGCTGGTCGCGCGGATATCATTGTGAAGCGCGAGGCTTAGCGGCGTTTCCTTCGGCGCCCGGCTGAGGGTCCTGGCGAGGTTCAGCACGTAAGCGCGGCTGTAACCGTCGAGGATGACGGCGCCGAGCGACTGGCTGGTGTTGGCGTCGCCCGAAGCAGCAGGAAGCTCGCCGTTGCTGGTCAGGCTGACCGCGGTCTGGCTGTTCGCCAGCGAGGTGGTGCCGACCGGCAGGAAGGCGCGGCCGATGTTCAGCCGACCATGGCCGTAAATGGCGTCGTCCCCGACATCACCGAGATCGTCGGCGCTGTTGAACAGAAGCTCGACGATCTGCTTGCCGGTGAGGTTCGGAAAAGCCTGCGCGAGAAGCGCGACAGCGCCGCTGATCGTCGGCGCCGAGAAGCTGGTGCCCGACCACAGCCACTGCTGTCCGGTTTGATCGGGCGCGCGGTCGCTAAAACCTACGGCGGTCAGGTAATAAGCCGCACCCTTGCCGGCGCGATCCGAGAATTCCGAGATCAGGTTCGTATTTACACCGCCGTTGTTGCCATCGACCCCGACTGATCCGGCGATGATCACCGATCCCGCAAACTTCTGGGCCGGCACTAGCGCGAACGGGTCGGGATTCGCGATACCGTCGTTGCCCGCGGCAATGACCAGCACAATCCCGGCGTTGACCGCCCGCTGCATGGCGCCGAGCAGGTCTGTGCCCGGTTCCGATCCGCCAAGCGAGAGGTTGATGACCTTCGCGCCCGCGAGCCGCGCCGCGTCGATTCCGGCGGCGATCGCGTCGTCGTAGAACACGCACCCGTCCTTGGTCGCGCATGATCCCACCTGGTCGGCGCGCTGGCTGATGATGATGGCGTCGAAGGCGACGCCCATCGTGCCTGACCCGTTGCGGGCCGCGGCCGCGACCGCGCTTACGGCCGTACCGTGGCCGCCCTCATCGCTGACTCCGCGATTGCCGGCGGCGTCGCCGCTTGCCGGATCGATCCGTCCCGCGAATTCCTTGAGCAGCGGATTAATCCCGCTGTCGACGATCCCGATCTTGACCCCGGCCCCGGTCGCGCCGGCATTGTAGGCCGTAATCGCCTGGGCATCCACGGCATAGATCGAGTTGCCGTACTCGGTCGTGTTGTAGTTGGTGGCCGTTGGCGTCGGCGTCGGCGTCGGTGTCGGAGTTGGAGTTGGAGTTGGAGTTGGAGTTGGAGTTGGAGTTGGAGTTGGAGTCGGCGTTGGCGTCGGCGTCGGCGTCGGCGTTGGCGTCGGCGTCGGCGTCGGCGTCGGCGTTGGCGTCGGCGTCGGCGTCGGCGTCGGCTTCGGCGAAGGAGTGGGCGCCTTGGGCGGCGCGGGAATCGGGTTGATTCCGCCTCCACCGCAGGCCGTGAGGCTGAAACCCAGCACAACCGCGACAGCCGCAGTGCTCAACAAACGCTTGGTCATGTCCCCGTCTCCGCTCAAGCCGCTGAAAACACACGGCTTCCCGCTTGCACTTATGGTTACCGATTCCTTTCAATTTGCTTAAGGCGGCAAAGGCCTTAGGGGCTTGGCGCGCCGATGGACCCGCGCTTCGCCCACATCCGTGACTGGATTTTCGACCTCGACAACTGCCTTTATCCGGCGTCGAGCCAGCTGTTCGAGCTGATCGATGAGCGCATGGGCGCCTATATCCAGCGTCTGCTCAACGTCGACGCGGTGGAAGCGCGCCGGGTCCAGAAGATGCATTTCCATGGCTCCGGCACGACGCTTGCAGGACTTATGAAGCACCACGACGTCGACCCGCATCATTTCATGGGCGACGTCCACGATATCCCGCTCGACCGGCTGACCCGCGACGATCGGCTGTCCACTGCGCTCGCGCGGTTGCCCGGGCGCAAATTCATTCACACCAACGGCAATGCGGATTACGCCTGGAAGGTGCTCGACCGCCTCGGCATCGCCGCCGAGGTCGATCATCTGCACGATATCTTCGCCGCCGACTTGACGCCCAAGCCCGAGCTTCACGGGTACCGCAAGCTGCTCGACCAGTTCGGCATCGAGCCGACCAAGGCGGTGATGGTCGAAGACATGGTCCGGAACCTCAAACCCGCCAAGGCGCTCGGAATGACGACGGTGTGGGTCGACAACGGGTCGGAGCGGGGCGACCATGGCTATGACGGGGCGGCGGTCGACTATCGCGTCGACAGTGTCGTCGACTGGCTGGAAGGCGTGATTGGGGAAAGCGAATGAGCGACGAGCTTCAGGCCATTATCGACCGCGCCTGGGAGGAGCGGGAAGCGCTCGGGCCCGCAACCAGGGGCGAGGTCCGGCAAGCGGTCGATGCTGCCTTGGCCGCGCTTGATTGCGGCGAGGCGCGCATTGCCGAGAAAATCGGTGGAGAATGGACCGTCCACCAGTGGCTGAAAAAGGCCGTCCTGCTCTCGTTCCGCCTTAACCCGATGGAGGCGATCTCCGGCGCTCCGGGTGGCGCTCATTGGTGGGACAAGGTGTCGTCGAAATTCGCCGGCTGGGGAGAAAAAGAGTTCGAAGCGGCTGCATTCCGCGCCGTTCCGGGCGCGATTGTCCGGCGCGGCGCCTATATCGCCCCCGGCGCGGTGCTGATGCCGAGCTTCGTCAATATCGGCGCAAGGGTCGGCGAAGGGACCATGGTCGATACCTGGGCTACGGTCGGCAGCTGCGCCCAGATCGGCGCCAACGTCCACATCTCCGGCGGCACCGGCATCGGCGGCGTGCTCGAACCCTTGCAGGCCGGGCCGGTAATCATCGAGGACGATTGTTTCATCGGCGCCCGTTCCGAAGTCGCCGAGGGCGTGATCGTCGAGCGCGGCAGCGTGCTTTCGATGGGCGTGTTCATCGGCGCGTCGACCAAGATCGTCGACCGCGCGTCGGGCGAGGTGCACTACGGCCGGGTCCCCGAATATTCGGTCGTCGTGCCCGGAACCATGCCGGGCAAGGATGGCGGGCCCGGCCTCGCCTGCGCCGTCATCGTCAAGCGGGTCGACGAGCGCACCCGCTCCAAGACCAGCATCAACGAGCTGCTGCGCGACTGATAAGCTGAGCTTATCGGCTCTTGGCATGCATTTGTTGGCGCCGCGGGCGCTCGGGCCCTACCTCGAACAGGCCATGAAACGGGTCGAACCTTCCGAGTTTGAGCGCAATTGCGCGGACGGTGGTGGAGCGCCGGACGTCTACCAGACGTCGGTGATCCGGACCCAGATGAACCGCGCCGACTGGCTGATCCTCGGCACCCTGGCCTTGATCTGGGGCGGGGCCTTTTTCTTTATCGGAGTCGCCGTCCGCCACGTGCCGCCGCTGACTTACGTCTGGCTGCGCCTGACCATTGCCGCTGTCGCGATGCTGATCTTCGTCCGCGCCAAGGGCTATTCGATCGGCCTGCCGCGTCAGGTCTGGGCCTCGATCATCCTGCTCGCGGTGCTCAACAATGCCTTGCCCTTCACGCTGTTCGGCTGGGGCCAGACCCATATCGCCAGCGGGCTCGCCTCGATCCTCAACGCCACGACGCCGATCTGGGGCGTCCTCGTCGCCCATTTCCTGACCAGCGACGAGCGCATGACCCCGCGCAAGATCGCCGGCGTCCTGCTCGGCTTCGGCGGTGTCGCCACCATGATCGGGCCGTCGCTGCTCTCGAGCATCGGCACCAGCGCATTGGCGCAGCTCGCCTGCGTGGCAGCGTCGCTGAGTTATGCGCTCGCCGCGGTCTGGGCGCGCCGATTCCGCCGCATGAACATTTCGCCGATTAGCGTGACCACCGGTCAGCTGACCGCCGGCGCGATCATCATGCTGCCCATGTCGCTGATCGTCGATAAGCCCTGGACCCAGGCCTTTCCGCCGGTGACCGCCTTGGCCGCGATCACGGCGCTGGCCTTGGTCTGCACGGCCTTCGGCTACGTCCTCTATTTCCGCCTGATCGAGACGTCGGGCGCAACCAATGCGCTGCTCGTGACCTTGCTCGTCCCGCCGGTCGCGATCCTGCTCGGCGCGCTGTTCCTCGATGAATCGCTGGCGCCGCAGGACTTCGCCGGCCTCGGGCTGATCGCGGTCGGCCTGGCGGCGATCGACGGCCGGCTGGTCAAGGCTTTGGCGCCGCGCCGGCTTCGGCCAGCAGTTTAGCCGCTTCAGGCCCCGTCCAGTCGAGGTCGCCGACGTAGCGCCAGACTTCGCGGCCTTTCGCATCATACAGCACCGAAGTCGGCATGACCTCGACCCCGATCGCGCCGGCCAGCGCCATGGCCGGATCCTGGTAAGGGTCGAGATTGCCGGCCTGATGTTTTTCGAGGAACGCGACCACCGAGGCGTGCGGGCCATTGTCCTGGCTGATCGCGGCCACCTTCAGCGCCGGATTGGTCCGCGATAATTTGTCGAGGGTCGGCAATTCCTTGACGCAGGGCGCACACCAGCTCGCCCAGAAATTGACCAGCAAGGGCTTGCCCTGGAGCTCGGCTAATGTGGTCTCGGCCCCGTCCGGGTCCTTGAAGGCGGCGTCAGGCGCCGGCTTGCCCTTGTTTTCGCGGTGCACGCCCTTGATTCCCCCCGTCTCCGCCGCATCCGCGGCCTCGTTGCCCTGGGGCTGGATCTTCGCCGGCTTGCCGCAGCCGGCGAGGGCGAGGAGCGCGCAGGTGATGAGGAGAAACCGCATCGGCTGCCGCTAGCGCAAGCGGCGGCGAACGGCTAGGCGGTGCGCATGAAGTCCGCGCGCCTGCTGCTTCTCCTTTCGATCGCCGCGCTTGCCGGCTGCGGCCGCGTCGCCGAGCTTCAGCCAAAGCCCGGCGCCTCGATTCCGGTGAAGCCGCTCATGGCGCGCACCACACCCACCCCGGCCGAGTTGCTGACCCCGCCCTCTTATGCCCGTCCGGTCCGCGTCGACGATCTCGCGACGCGCTCGCAGCCGCGGCAGGCTGACCCGTTCGACCTGCCCCCGCCGACCGGCGGCGCAGCGCCGGCCCAGCCAGCCGGCACGGACTCGAATACGCCCGTAACCGACCCGGCCGGCGTCACTCCAGGAGAATAAGTTTCCGATGCCCAACCGCGTCCGCAAGGCGGTCTTCCCCGTCGCCGGCCTCGGCACCCGACTGCTTCCGGCGACCAAGAGCATCGCCAAGGAAATGGTCACGATCGTCGACCGGCCGCTGATCCAGTATGCGGTCGATGAAGCGCGCGAGGCGGGGATCGAGCAACTGATCTTCGTCACCGGGCGCGGCAAGTCGGCGCTGGTCGATTATTTCGATGTCGCGTTCGAGCTCGAAGCTGTGATGGCGGGCCGCGGCAAGAGCCTCGACGTGCTGGAACCGTCGCGCGTCGACTTCGGCGAGCTGGTCACGGTCCGGCAGCAGCAGCCCCTCGGCCTCGGCCATGCCGTCTGGTGCGCGCGCCATGTGGTCGGCAGTGAGCCGTTTGCGGTGCTCCTTCCCGACGATTTGATGGCCGGCAAGCCCGGCGCGCTGAAGCAGATGGTCGACGCGTGGGAGAAGGTTGGCGGCAACCTCGTCGCCACCGAGGAAGTGCCGGCCGAGAAAACCAAGTCGTATGGCATCATCGACCCCGGCGTCGCCGACGGCGCACTGACCGAGGTCAAGGGCATGGTCGAAAAACCCGCGCCGGACGTCGCGCCGTCGCGGCTCGGGATCATCGGCCGCTACATCCTGCAGCCCGAGGTCATGGACATTCTCGATGCCGGCGAGGTCGGCACGGGCGGCGAGATCCAGCTGACCGACGCCATGGCCAAGCTTATCGGCAAGCAGCCGTTCCATGCCCTGAAGGTCGAAGCCCAGCGCTACGATTGCGGGGACAAGGCGGGTTTCGTGATCGCCAATCTGGCGATGGCGCTGGACCGCGACGACGTGGCGCCGAAAATCCGCGAGTATCTCGGCTCGTTCTAGGCCGACTTTCGGACCATCAGTTCGAGCCGGCGGCGCTCGCTTTCGCTTTGCTGCAGCCGATCCTTGAGCTCCTCGACTGCGATGGCGCGTTCGACGACGCGCGCGTCGAGCGTCGCATTGTCGGTGCGCAGCCGCTTGACCGCCTCGGCCCGCGCGATCTGCCGGGCGATGCGCGCGATCAGCACGTCAAAGTCGAAGGGCTTGCGGACGACGTCGTCGGCGCCCGCCTGAAGTGCGCGAATTGCCGCCACCGCCTCACGCTTGCCGGCGAGGAGGATGATGGGAAGTTCGCGATGAACGGCATCTTCGCGCACAAGCCGCGCCAGCTCGACCCCGCTCGTCCGCTTCATCGTCAGCTCGCTCAGCAGGGCGTCGGGCGGCATCCGGTGCATTTCGGCGAAGGCCGATTGGGCGCTGTCGGCGGTGGCGACGCGATAGCCGGCCTGGGCAATGCGGCGGGCGAGCACGCCGAGATAGTGGCGGTTGGGCTGCACGATCAGCACGCGCGGCTGAGCGCGCTCGATCGTTTCCGCGTTTGTGACGGCGTCTTCCATTGGGCCGCAAAAGCTAAAGGCGAATGGTTAACGCGGGCTTAGGGCTCGAGCTCGACGTCCCAGTAGAGATAGTCGCGCCAGCTTTCGTGCAGGTAATTGGGCGGGAAGGCGCGGCCATGCTCCTGCAGCTGCCACGTCGTCGGCCGGATCGGCTCGCGGTAATAGTTCATGTGCGCCTCATTCGGAGTCCGCCCACCCTTCTTGAGGTTGCACGGAGCGCAGGCGGTGGCGACATTTTCCCACGTCGTCCGCCCGCCGTAAGCGCGCGGGATGACATGGTCGAAGGTGAGCTCCTTCTTCGTCCCGCAATAGACGCACTGGAATTTGTCGCGGAGGAAGAGATTGAATCGGGTGAAGGCCGGATATTCGTTGGGACGGACATAATCGCGCAGCGCAATGACGGAGGGCAGCTTCAGCGCGATACTCGGGCTGTGCACTTCGCGGTCGTAATGGGCGACGACGTCCACGCGCTCGAGGAACATCGCCTTCACCGCAGTCTGCCACGGCCACAGCGACAGCGGATAATAAGACAGCGGCGTATAATCGGCGTTGAGGACCAGCGCCGGGCAGCTTTCGGGGTGTCGGATCAGCTCTGGGTGATACATGCGAGCGACAACAGCCTTTCGTTCGGTCCGAACCGAACTCCAGCTCCCCGGCCCCGTCGCACGCCCCTGTCACAGGCTTGGGAGGAGAGGGCTTTCGGCCCGCTTCCCTTGTTGGCCGCCGGATGCCAACCCGGCGTGACATGCGTATGACAGCATTTTCAATGAGACGCGGTCAAGAGTCCTTTGGGCAACAGCTTGCATGTTGGTGACCCGTTTCGCCCCGTCGCCGACCGGGCGCCTCCACCTCGGCCACGCCTATAGCGCGGTCATTGGTCATGGCGCGGCGCGCGATGCCGGCGGTGAATTCCGGCTGCGCATCGAGGATCTGGACCAGACGCGCAGCCGGGCCGAGTTCGTCGCCGGGATCGAGGAGGATCTGCACTGGCTCGGGCTGACATGGGACGGCGAGCCGATCGTCCAGTCGCAGCGCACGGCGGCCTATCAAGCCGCCCTCAATGAGCTCCGCGACCGCGGCCTGGTCTACGCCTGTTTCTGCACCCGCGCCGACATCGCCCAGTCGCTAACCGCGCCCCATGGCGAGGCCGCGACCTCCTATCCCGGTACCTGCCGGGGCCTGCCCGACGATCCAGAGCGCCGGGCGACGACGCCGCATTGCTGGCGGCTCGATTCCGCCAAGGCGCTGGCGCTGAGGGGGCTTCCATCGTGGCGCGAGGGCGAGACTCGGTTCGAGGCCCAAGCGTCCGACTTCGGCGACGCCATCCTCGCGCGGAAAGACGCGCCCGCTTCCTACCAGCTCGCTTGCGTCATCGACGATGCGGCGAGCGGGGTCAGCCTGGTCGTGCGCGGCGTGGACCTTCGCCCCTCGACACCGACCCAGCGCCTGCTTCAGCAGCTGCTCGGACTGCCCGAGCCGGACTATCTGCATCATCCGCTCGTCGCCCATGAGGATGGGCGCCGCCTGGCCAAGCGCGACCTCGCCCCGACGCTGGCCGCAATGCGCGACAATGGCGTCAACGGCGAGGCGCTTGCCGCCCAATTGCGCCGGGGAGAAGTGCCGGCTGGATTTCGACTGCAGGAAGCCTAAATAGCCGCCATGACTCCGCTCCTCATTATCCTCCTTCTGCTGGCGATGGCCGCCACCGCCTACGTCCTAGTCCGCGGGGTCATCGCCATGGCGTCGGGGAAGGATGTAAGCGGCGAGCAGCAACAGAATTACATGCGCAAGCGCGTGCTGTTCCAGGCGTTGGCCATCGTCATCGTGATGCTGATCCTGTTCGCCGCGGGATCGTCGGGCCGCTAAGGCAAGGCGCCTTGGTCAAGCTCAACAAGATTTACACACGCACCGGCGACAGTGGCAGCGCCGGCCTGGTCGACGGCAGCCGCGTCCCGAAGTCGAGCCTGCGCATGACCGCGATCGGCGAGGTCGACGAAGCCAATGCCGCGATCGGCGTCGCCATTGCCGGGCTCGGCGGCGGCGAGACCGCTCTGCAGCTGCTCAATATCCAGAACGACATGTTCGATCTTGGCGCCGACGTCGCGACGCCGGGCGAGGTCGAGGGCGCGTTGCGGATCGTCGCGTCCCAAGTCGCTCGGCTCGAGGTCGAGATCGACGAGATGAACGGCACGCTGGAGCCGCTGACGAGCTTCATCCTGCCCGGCGGATCGCCCGAGGTTGCCGCGCTTCACCTGGCGCGGACCGTCGTGCGCCGCGCCGAGCGCGCTGCGGTTGCCCTGCACGAGGCCGAACCGCTCAATCCCCAGCTGCTCGCCTACCTCAACCGCCTTTCCGACCATCTCTTCGTCGCGGCGCGCTTCGTTGCCGCGCGCCAAGGCGGCGACGTGCTGTGGCGGCCCGGCGCGACACGGGATTAGGACCGCGTCTGACGACTTTGCGGCAGCGATGCGCTACAGCGCCGCCGATGGCGACCAGCATTCGCTCCGATGCCAATGACCACCTTGGCGACCGTCTGTTCGCCACCCGGCGGCTGACGCTTGAGCTCGCGGCGTCCCTGACCGACGCCGACGCCGCCATCCAGCCCTTTCCCGACGCCTCGCCGGCCAAATGGCATCTGGCGCACACCAGCTGGTTCTTCGAAACCTTCGTGCTGCGCGACCATGCGCCCGGCTACCAGCCGTTCGACGAGCGCTGGCATTATCTGTTCAACAGCTATTACGAGGGCGAAGGCCCGCGCCACGAGCGGACCAAGCGCGGCATGCTGAGCCGGCCGTCGCTCGACGAGGTGCGCAACTATCGCGCTCATGTCGACGAGGCGCTCGAGCGCGCGCTGCCGGGACTAGCGCCGGCGGTGCTGGAGCTGGTCGAACTCGGCATCAATCACGAGCAGCAGCACCAGGAACTGTTCCTCACCGATATCCTGGCGACCTTCGCTGAAAATCCGCTTGAGCCGGCTTATGCTCCACTCCGTCATTGCGAGGAGCCGGAGGCGACGCGGCAATCCAGCGGCGATCTTGGATTGCTTCGCTACGGTCGCAATGACGATTGGGTGAAGGGCCGCGAAGGGGTCGTTGAAATTGGCGCCGGCGATGAGGGCTTCGCCTTCGACAGCGAGCGCCCCCGGCACCGCGTCATCCTCACCCGTCACGAAATAGCCGGGCGCAAGGTCACCAACGGCGAATGGCGCGATTTCATCGCGGCCGGCGGCTACCGCACGCCGACCCTGTGGCTGTCCGACGGCTGGGCCTGGGTCCAGGCGCATGGTATCGAAGCGCCCCTGTACTGGCGCGGCGACGATGAGTTCACGCTGGGCGGCCGCCGCGCGATCGATTGGGCCGCTCCGGTCGCCCATGTCAGCCTCTACGAAGCCGACGCCTTCGCGCGCTGGGCCGGGGCCCGGCTCCCGACCGAGGCCGAATGGGAGGATTTTGCGATCTTGGCAGATCCCAACGCCGGCAACCAGCTCGATTCAGCGGGGGCCGTCGTTCCGCGCCCCGGCGGCGGCATTTTCGGCGACGTCTGGGAATGGACGCAAAGCGGATTCTCGCCCTACCCGGGCTTCGCCCCGGCCGCCGGGGCAGTCGGCGAATATAATGGCAAGTTCATGAGCGGGCAGCTGGTGCTGAAAGGCGCGAGTTGCGCAACCCCGCGCGGGCACAGCCGCGCGTCCTACCGCAACTTCTTCCCACCCGACGCGCGCTGGCAATTTACGGGGCTCAGGCTTGCTCGCGACTCCTGACGGCCAGACCGAACAGTTCCGCGCCGACGTGCTCGCCGGCCTGTCGGCGCCAATCCCGTCAATCCCCGCGCGCTGGCTTTACGATCGCCGCGGATCCGAGCTGTTCGACGACATCACGCGCCTCGCGGACTATTACCCGACGCGGGTCGAAACCGCGCTGCTGACCTCGATCATGCCGGAGATCGCCGCGCTCGTGCCGCGGGGCGCCGCAGTGGTTGAGTTCGGCGCCGGTTCGGCGACCAAGACGCCGCTGCTGCTCGAAGCGATCGCGCCCGCGGCCTACGTGCCCGTCGATATTTCGGGCGATTATCTGAACGACAGCGCGGCCGATCTGCAGGCACGGCTACCGGGCGTCGAAGTGATCCCCGTCGTCGCCGATTTTGCGCGGCCGTTCAGCCTGCCAGGCAAGATCGAAGGTCTGCCCAGGCTCGGCTTCTTCCCCGGATCGACCATCGGCAATTTCGTGCCGAGGTCGGCCACCGATCTCCTCCGCCATTTTCGGGAGCTGCTCGGCACCGGCGCGCTGCTGCTGATCGGCATGGACCGAGTGAAGCCGATCGAGCGGCTACTCGCCGCCTATGACGATGCAGGCGGAGTCACGGCCGAATTCAATCTGAACCTGCTGGAGCGGATCAACCGCGAGCTTGGCGCGGACATTCCGGTCGATGCTTTCCGCCACGAAGCGCGCTGGAACGACATATTGTCGCGCATCGAAATGCACCTGGTCGCGACCCGCGCGGTCGATTTCTCGATCGTGGGCAAAAGCTTCCATTTCGACGAAGGGGCATCGATCCACAGCGAGAACAGCCACAAATATGAGCGGCGCGGGGCACGCCTGCTGCTGCTCGCCGGCGGCTGGACCCCGATCGCCGAGTGGAGCGACGAGGCGGACGATTTCGCCATCGTGCTGGCCGAGGCCCAGCCCAACCGCTTCGCCCCCTGATTGCCCCGCCCGAGCGGCGCGGCTAAGCGGTGACCATGTTCAGAGCCCTCGTCGAAATCGCGTCATACCTGCTGAGCATCGTCAGCCTGGTGATCATCATCCAGGTGATCCTGAGCTGGCTGCTCGCCTTCAACATCCTCAACACCAGCTCGCAGGGCGTACGCACCTTCGCGGTCGCGCTCGATCGCCTGACCGGGCCGCTTTATCGGCCGATCCGGCGGATGCTCCCGGATTTCGGGGGGATCGATTTCTCGCCGCTGGTGGTGCTGATCGTCATCCAGGTGCTGCAGAAGCTGCTGAGCGGCGTCTACAACCAATATACTTTCGGCGGATGACGGCGAAGCGGATCGACGGAAAAGCCGCTGGACAGGCGATCCGCGAGCGCGTCGCCGAAGCGGCTGCCATATTCACCGCCAAGACCCGACGCCGCCCGGGCCTCGCCACCGTGCTGGTGGGCGAAGACCCGGCGAGCGCGGTCTATGTGCGCTCGAAGAACCGGGCGACCGCCGAAGCGGGTATGGAAAGTTTCGCCCACAATCTGCCGGACACGATCAACGAGGACCAGCTGCTGGCGCTGGTCACGCAGCTCAATGCGGACGAACGCGTCGACGGCATCCTGGTCCAGCTCCCGCTCCCAGAGCAGGTCGATGCGGCGCGGGTGATCGCCACCATCGACCCGGCCAAGGACGTCGACGGCTTCCACGCCGTCAATGCCGGGCGGCTGGCGATCGGGCTCGACGCGTTGGTGCCCTGCACGCCGCTCGGCTGCCTTTACCTGCTGAAGCAGGAGCTTGGCTCGCTGTCGGGCCTGGATGCAGTGGTGATCGGTCGCTCCAACATCGTCGGCAAGCCGATGGCGCAGCTGCTGCTCGCCGAAAGCGCGACGGTCACCATCGCCCATTCGCGGACGAAGGACCTAGCCGAAGTCGTGCGCCGAGCCGACATCGTCGTCGCCGCTGTCGGACGCCCGGAAATGGTGCGGGGCGAGTGGATCAAGCCCGGCGCCACCGTGATCGACGTCGGCATCAACCGGATCCCGACCGACGACGGCAAGGGCCGACTGGTCGGCGACGTCGCCTATGACGAGGCGGCGGAAGTCGCGAGCGCGATCACGCCCGTCCCGGGCGGTGTCGGACCGATGACCATCGCGATGCTGATGCGCAACACTCTGGTCGCCTCGCACCGCCGCGCCGGCCTCGCCGATCCGGAGGACCTATGATGCTTGCACTGCTCCTCGCCGCTTCCGCTGCCGGCCCGAGCGTCATCGACGCCGAAAATGCGTTCGCCCGCGATGCCCAGCGGATCGGCCAGTGGACCGCCTTCGCCCGCTATGCCGACCAGGATGCGGTCATGTTCGACCCGCAGGCGGTGTGGGTCCGCGACTTCCTCAAAGGCCGCAAGAACCCGCCGCGCTCGGTCAGCTGGTGGCCAACCCACAGCTTCATTTCCTGCGATGGCCGGACCGCGGTGAATACGGGTCCCTGGGTCGGGCCGGATGGCAAGCGCCACGGCTATTTCACCACGGTCTGGCAGCAGGCCAAGGGCCGCTGGCGCTGGGTCTATGACGGCGGCGACCAGCTGTCCGGGCCGATTCCGCGGCGCACTCCGGCGCAGGTCCACCGCGCTCCGTGCGGCCGCGCCCCGGGCCCGCCGATCAATGCCCCGCCGCCGCTGACGGCGAAGCAGGCGCGCACCACGCCGGAGGACACCGGCCGCGGCCAGTCCGCCGACAAGACGCTCGGCTGGGACTGGAAGGTCGAGAAGAACGGCGCGCGCAAGTTGCGGGTCTACCAGTGGAATGGCAGCCGCTACGCCCAGGTGCTGTTCAACGACGTAAAGGCCGACTGACCCGGTGATCGAGCTGTTCGGATCGGCTCTGGTCACCTTCCTGGTGATCATCGATCCGCCCGGCTGCGCGCCTATCTTCGCCAGCCTGACCCGCGGCACGCCGCTGGCGCACCGCCGCGCCATGGCGCTCCGCTCCTCGCTCATCGCCTGGGCAATCCTGATGTTCTTCGCGCTGCTCGGGCGGCCGATGCTTCACGCGCTGGGCATCAGCCTCGCCAGCTTCCGCATTGCCGGCGGTATCATGCTGTTCTTCATCGCCATGGACATGGTGTTCGAACGGCGCACCGAGCGGCGGGAGAAGCGCGCCGAGGAAATTGAGAAAACGCCCGAGGTCGAGGACGTCAGCGTGTTCCCGATGGCGATCCCGATGATCGCCGGCCCTGGCTCGATCGCCAGCGCCATGCTGTGGGTGTCGCGCGCTGAAACCAGCGTCGAGGTGGCGGTCGTACTCGCGGCGATTACAGTGGTGATGATGATCACGGCACTGACCCTGCTTGCCGCAGGGCCGCTGATGAACCTGATCGGCGAGAAGATCGAAGCGATGATCACGCGGATCCTGGGTGTCATCCTCGCCGCGCTTGCCGCGCAGTTCATCGTCGACGGGCTGAAGCAGAGCTTCCCCAATACTTTGGGCTAGCCGACCACCTTCCACATCCTGAACGGCGAGTCCTTGGGCAGCTCCACCGGCTGCAGCCACTTCGGCACCTGGCCGCGCTGGAGCTGGCCGTAAAAGCCCTTGGGCGCTTCGGCGTCGAAAATCGTCGTGGTCGAACTGCCCGGGCAGCTCAGGACGTAATTGGAGCGGTATTTGATCGCGAGGCGGTGCGCCTGCGCCTCCGACCCGCGCCAGAAGTTCATCACGTCGGCGATCTGCTCGCCGTTGCGGTGATAGGGGCCGGTGATGGCGTCGTGGTGGGTGACGCTGATCAGCCGCGGCCCGAGGTCGACGAAGGTGAACACCCGGCCCCTGGGCTGGAGCGCGATCGGGCGCATCCCCCACAGCGACCCGCACAGCCGGTTGGCCTTGCCGATCGACTTGTCGCGCGTGGTCGCCGGCTTTTCGGGAATATAGTCGAGCACCAGCGGGACGATCGCACCCGCCCCAAGCAGCGTTACGAGCACCGCGCCGAGCACCCGCACCGGCACCAGCTTCGAGCGCCAGAAGAAGGGCACCAGGAGCCAGCCAAGCGCCGCCGCGCCGACGACCGACATCATCTGCGCCGCGGGACCGGTCCGCGTCTGCCACAGCAACAGCAGCGAGGCGGCAAAGCCGGGGATGGCAGCGGCGATGATCGCCTTGAGCCGCGGGTCGCGCCGCCGGACGGCGATCAGCAGCAGCCAGCCGATCGCGCCGGTGATGGGCAGAGCGACGATCAGCGTCGCGATCCGCCAGCCGTGGCGATAGACCGGCCGCGCTTCCTTGACGTGGCTGAGCCACAGCTGGTCGACCTCGGGCGAGACGCCCTCGAGCCGCTGGAGGCAGTTCGGCCACATCAATACGTGGAAGGCGGCGATGATGGCTCCGGCCACGACCGCCAGAAGGAGCCGGCGCTTCCAGTCAGCCGGAGATAGCCAGGCGAGGCCGTACATGAGCGCGCCTGCAAGCAGGGCGTCCGACAGCCATACGGGCGACAAGGCGTCGCAGATGGGCGCGCGGTTGGCGTAGGAGGCGAAGGCGAGGAATCCGATCGCGCAGCCACCGGCCAGCGCGAGCGCATAGGCGCCGAGCCGTTCGCGCTCGCCCCGGTCGGTCACCCACATAAGCACCATCGCCGCGCCGAGGAGAGCGAGATAGATCATCATCTCGAGCCCGATCGCCAGCGACAATGCGCTTGCGAGGCCGAGCACCAGCCCGCCGCGCAGCCGCTGCGGGTCGGCGACGCCGGCAATTCCGAGCGCTAGGAAGGCGAGCTGCCAGCCGTGGTGATCGATCCGCTCGGGCATGAACATGCCGTTGGTCGAGCCCGCGAAGAACAGGGCCATGAGCGCCAGCGGATAGGCCAGCGGATGAATCAGGCGCCGCGCCGTCAGCGCCAGCGAGAACAGGAGCAAAAGGTAGGGAAGAAGCGGCGCAAGCGCGACCGCCCAGCGCTCGGCGGCCGGCCCGCCGAGGAAGGGCCGGAGGCCGAGGATCAGCCCGGCGATGGGCAGGTCGACCAGCCGCGACCAGTGGATGTTCGCGCCAAAGGGCGGGTTCAGCCGGTATTGGCGAAGGTCGAACCAGTCCTGGCCGTGAAGGAGGGCGCGGACCTGCATGATCCGCATATTGTCGTCGGTGTCGCCAAGCCCGAACCAGCGGATTTCGGACCATTTGCTGAAGATAAACCAGGCGCAGAAGCCGAGCCAGGTAAGGAGCACGAAGAGCTTCCACCGCCGCTCAAGCAGCGCCAGCACCTGTCCTTCCCAATCCGCAACCTTGCCTTCGGCCATGTTTCGCGCTCTAGCCGCTGGACTTGAAACGGCAAGCCGCCGCCCGAAGGTTTAGTCCCGGCCCAACCCCGATGCTGTCCACCCTTTCCCCCGAACGGCGGTCCGTCCTCGCCCAGCTGGTGCGCTTCATCATCAGCGGCGCAACCGTCACCGCGCTCGGCGTCATCGTCTATGCAATCGTCGCGGTCGGACTTCGCTGGGATCCGCAGCTCGGCAATTTCCTCGCTTATGCAGTGGCGATGGCGACCGGCTACGTCATGCATAGCCGTTGGAGCTTCAAGGGTCATGGCGGCGAGCGCGACCATCGCACAAAGGTGCGCTTCGTCATCGTTTCACTGACCAGCTACGCGCTCAACAGCTTCTGGGTGTGGCTGCTCTACACGCACCTCGAGCTCGGCCGCGCAGCGCCCATGCTGCCGATGCTGTTCGTCACGCCGGCCGTAACCTTCGTTCTGAACCGGAAGTGGGTTTTTCGCTGATGGACCGTTCCGTCTATCAGCACATGGCCGAGATGGATCAGCGCCACTGGTGGTACAGGGCGCGGCGCGAGGTGCTTGCCTCGCTGATCTCGAGGGAGGCGAACCCGCCGGCGAATGCGAAGATCCTCGAGATCGGCTGTGGCACCGGCCACAATCTTGCGATGCTGGGCCAGTTCGGGAAGGTCGATGCGCTGGAGCTCGACGACGAAGCCCGTGCGCTCGCCGAGAAGAGGCTCGGCCGCAAGGTCATGAGCGCGCCACTGCCCGAGCTCGCCGGCGTTCCGAAGGCGCGCTACGACCTGATCGGCGCCTTCGACGTGATCGAGCATATCGACGACGATGCGGCCGCGTTGACGTCGATCGCGACCCGGCTGAGGCCCGGCGGAAAGTTCGTGATGACCGTTCCCGCCCATCAGTGGATGTGGTCGGCGCACGACGTCGCCAACCACCACAAGCGCCGTTATTCGAAGCGCGCCCTCAAGCGGTTGATCGAGCAGTCGCCGTTGAAGCTCGACCGCCTCGGCTATTTCAACAGTCTGCTGTTCCCGCTGGCGGTGGCTGAGCGGCTCGCGTCAAAAATCCGCGGGAAGCAAGACGCCGATCTGTCGATCCCGCCGGGACCGCTTAACGCCGCCCTGGAAAAGGCCTTCGCGGCCGAGCGTCATTTGATCGCGCGCTTACCCTTGACCCCGGGCTTGTCGCTGTTCGCGGTCGCCTCGGCCACATAGCCGAGCCGCGCCTCGGTCGGCTCGCCGCCGGCAATTTCCTGGACGATGTAGAGCGGCCGCTTCTTCGCTTCGTTGTAGAGACGACCGATATATTCGCCCATGAGCGCCAGCACGAACATCTGTACCGCGCCGAGTACGACCACGATCAGCATCAGCGAGGTCCAGCCCTGGATGCTCCGGCCCGAGAGCCAGGCGTAAGCGATGTAGATGATCAGCAGGACCGACCCCGCCGCGAGCCACAGGCCGGCATGGCTGGCGAGCTTCAGCGGCGCGGAGGAGAAGCCGGTCAGCGCATCGAGCGCAAAGCGGACCATCTTCTTCAGCGGATATTTGGTCTCGCCCGCGAACCGCTCGTGCCGGTCGTAAGGGAAAGGGATTTGCTTGAAGCCGATCCACGCGACCATGCCGCGAATGAAGCGCGCCTGTTCCGGCATTGCCAGCAAGGCGTCGAGCGCCCGCCGGCTCATCAGCCGGAAGTCCCCAGCGTCGAGCGGGATGTCGACCTCGGTCGCGCGGGACAGCAGGCGGTAGAAGGCATGGGCGGTGCCGCGCTTGAACGCGGTTTCCCCCTGGCGGCTGCGGCGCACACCGAATACGACGTCGGCGTCTTCGCGCTCCATCGTCTCGAGCATCGGGCTCAATAGCTCGGGCGGGTCCTGCAAGTCGGCGTCGATGATCAGGATCGACTGGCCGCGGCAAAGGTCCAGCCCCGCAGTCAGCGCGAGCTGGTGGCCGTGGTTGCGCGACAGGTTGACCGCGACGACGTGGCGGTCCCCCGCGGCCATGCCCTGCATCATCGGCCAGGTCATGTCGCGCGATCCGTCATTGACCAGCACCAGCTCATAATCGTCGCGCACGGCCTTTTTCGCGGCGGCGGTCAGCCGCTCGTAAAGCTGCTGGATGCAGCCTTCCTCATTGAAGCAAGGGACGACGATCGAGAGCTTGGGCCTGGTCATGGGTGCGTCTGATAGAGGATGCTGCCCGGCCCACGCCAGACCGCTCGCATGCCTTCGACGACCTTCGGGTCATACGGCGGGACATCAATCAGCCAGACATAGTCGAAATCGTCGCGCGGCAGAGAGGACAAGGACTCCTCGATCGTGCGGTGCAGCCGGTCGCGGCAGCCGACGGGCCGCACCAGCTGCGACGGGTCCGCGGCGAAATAGCCGGCCGAGCGATATTTGAGGTCGAGGAGGTTCAAACCTTCCATCAGCCACTGGTCGTTCGAAAAACCCTCGCGCCGAACGATGACCATCGCGCCCAGGTGGCTGTTGCGGAGCAGCGGCCAATATTCGCGGCACGGCATGCCGGTCAGCGTAATCACTCGGGCGCCGATCGGCATCCGGTCGATGGCGTGAAGCTTGGCGGTCTGATCGTCGGCGGCGATCTTCAGGCTTATCGTGTTCGCCCCGGTGCGAACCCCGAAGAAGAGGAGGGCCAGCACGGCGAGTACTTGCGCAACGGTCCGGTCCGGACGCCCGCGGAAACGGATCGCAAGCAGGCCGACCGCCATCAAATAAGGCACCAGCCGCATGTCGGCATAGGCCGAGCCGAAGATGATCCGCGGCAGGATCGCGAAGCTGACCGCCAGCACCAGCGCCGAAAAAGCGAGGTTGCGCGACACCGTCAGCTTGCCGCTAACCAGGGCGTAGACGAACACCAGGCCGGCGGCGGCCAGGGACAGGAGGTCGAATGTTTTCCAGCGGTCGCGCAGCGCGGATTCGATCCAGCGCCACTTCATTTTCCATTCGTACCAGCCGGCGGTCGAGCCACCGTGGGTCTCGCTGCGCCAGGCGAACATGACCAGCAGCGGCAGGAGCATGACCGAGCAGTGGAGCGCGGCCTCGATGCCCGCGCGCCACCAGCTGCGGCCGCGGTCGTGAAGCCGCACCGCGTCGGCGGAAAAGCATAAGAGGCCAAGCAGGCCCCAGCCGTAAGTGTGCGTGAAAAAGACGGCGAGCGAGATCGGCACGAACAGCCAGCTGCGCAGCTTCGTCTGCTCCAGCCGGCCGAGCCTGAGCCACAGCCCGAAGGCGAGGAAGGCGAAGGCGACCGAAAGAGCGAAATTCACGAAGCCGAAGAGGAACGGGTAGCCGTAGATGAAAGGCAAAGCGAAAAGCGCCGTCGGCGGCACCCGGCCATGCACTTCGCGGGCAACCCAGAAGAAACCGAGCGCGGTCAGCGGCGGGATGGCGATGACGATCAGCTTGACCGCAGGCTCGAGCCCGATCACCGGCCCGAGCAGCAGCACGAGGAGGTCAACGCCGAGGTTGCCGATCCCCGCCCAATGGTAGTCGTAATATTGCTGGAGCCAGGGTGACTGACCGAGGTCGAGCTCGACCCGGTAGCGGCCCATGTGCCCGAACAGGTCGACCAGGGGCGGGATCGGCGGATAGGCGAGCGGCGCCATCGTCAAGAGGACGATCGCGGCCAGGAACAGCCGCGATTCCCACCAGGGCCGGACGTCCCCTTCAAACTCGACTGTCGACGTCCCCTCGCCCATGCCCTTGCCCGGTTCGTGCCCCCGAAAAGGGTGGTAGCGCGCAAGCGGTAATTGTCCATTGCCGGGCGCCGGTCATTACAAGCTGTTAACCAAGTTTCGGTTAGTCCACCGAGCCATGGACGCCGTCACCGTTTCTGCGCCTCGATTGCCCGCGCTTCGGCTCGGCTGGCGAATTACGCCGCTGGGGCTGGGAATTGCGCTGACGTTGTTCGCTTTTGCCGTGCGCGCCGCGGGCATTGCGATGCGTCCGATGTGGCTCGACGAGGCGTTCAGCGCCTGGTTTTCTGCGCAAAGCTGGCATTACCTCTGGCACGTCGTCCCGACCTATGAGGCGCACCCGCCCTTCTATTATTCGCTGCTGAAGCTGTGGCGCGGCCTTGCCGGCGGTGACGCTGTGGCGCTGCGCAGCTTGTCGGTCATCCTCTCGGCGCTGACCATCCCGGTGGCGATGGCCGCCGCCTTCGCGCTCGAAAAACTGCGCCCGACCGGCCGCGGCCTGCTCCAGGCAGGCATTGCCGGCTTCCTGGCTGCTTGCTCGCCAATGCTGATCGTGCTTGGGCAGGAGCCGCGGCCCTACCCGCTGCTGACCCTCGCCTATGCCGGCGCCCTCCTCGCTTTGCTGCGCCTCATGCGCCAGTTCCGCGACGGCGACGCCGGCCAGTGGCGCGACTGGCTGCTGCTCGGCGGCGCGACCGAAATCACGCTGTGGTCGCATGGCCTCGGGCTCCTTTACGGCGTCAGCCTGGCGCTGGCGCTCATCCCGGCCTGGCTCAAACGTCCGATGCCGCGCCAGCAGTTGGTCCGCGGCCTTGCTACGGGCGGCATGGTCGCTCTGGCCTACACGCCATGCCTGGCGATGATCGCGGGCCGCGCGGGGGACTGGGGGACCAACTGGCTCGGCTGGAAGCCCGACATGCTGCTCCAGCTGCTGGTGCTTTATTCGGTGCCGTTCGAAGCGCTCACGATCGGCTCGGCGGTCGCGGCGCTGGCAATGATCCTGCTGATCAAGCGCGGCATCAGCTCGGCGCTTGCAACCAAGGGCTGGACCGCCGACCGCGCGCTGCTGCTCGTGTGGTTCGGCCCGCCGCTGATGGCGGCACTCATTTCGGCGACGTTCGTGCCCGTTTTCCTGGCGCGCACGCTCTCGGCCACCCTGATTCCGGCCTATCTCCTGATCGGCGCGGCTATCGCGCGCAGCGACAGCCCGCGCGAGCGCCGGCTGCTGAGCGCCGCGATCTGCATCACATTGCTTCCCGCCGGCGTGCTGATGGCGATGCGTGAACCGCAGGAGCGCTGGGACCTTGCCGCCGCTTATCTGGCTCGCAACGTCCAGCCCGGCGACGAGGTCTGGCTTTATCCCGCCGACAGCGCGCTTCCGCTGAGCGCCACGGGGCGCTCGATCCCCGGCCATGTCCGCGCCATTCCACAGCCTTTCCCGACCTTGGCCTTCGACGGCCCAATCCGCGCCGGCTGGCCGGCGGTGAAATCGGTCACGCCGCGGCAGGCCGCAGCCTTTGCTGGCGACCCGCGCCTGGCGAAAACGCCTCGCATCTGGCTGGTCACTCGCCAGAGCGGCATTTTCGATCCCAGTAACGACGTCCCGCACGCGCTTGCGCGGGTCCGCCGGCCCGGGCAGGCCCAGGAATGGGGCTATATCGCGGTTCAGGCTTACGAGCGCCGCTAGGCCGTTCAACTCGGCGACAGATTGCCTGCGCTACCTCTCCGGCAGCATTTTTCCCAGGAGAGCTCCAATGAAGAAATTCCTCATCACCGCAACCGCGGGCGCAATTGCCGTTGCCGGCATCGCCCAAGCCGCACCGCAAACCGCCGCTGCTAAAACCGGCCGCCCGGGCATGACGAAGATCGAGACCCGGGCCGAAGTCCCAACCCAGATCCAGCAAATGTTTGCCAAGCTGGACGCCAACAAGGACGGCTTCATCAGCAAGCAGGAATCCGACGCGGCACGCGGACAGATGGCCGGCAAGATCGCCAAGGCTGCGAAGAAGTTCGACGGCAACAAGGTCTTCGACCGCCTCGACACCAACAAGGACGGCACGATCACCCAGGCCGAAGCCGACGCCGTTCAGAAAGCGCGCGTCGCGGCCAAGGGTGGCCAGGCCAAGGGCGACTCATCGCGCCTGTTCGCGCGGGTCGACGCGAACAAGGACGGGTCGATCACCCGCGCCGAATTCGCCGCCATCGCCACCCGAATGAACGCGCGCCTGGAAAAGGCCGCACTTGGCCGCGGCAACATGGCTGAGCGGTTCTTCGAGACCGCTGACGCCAACAAGGACGGCAAGGTTTCCGCGGCCGAAGCGCAACAGGTCGCGCTCCAGCGATTCGACCGCGCCGACCTCAACCGTGACGGCAAGCTGACGCCCGAAGAGCGGAAGCAGAGCCGCCAGCAGCTCCGCGCCCAGCGCAAGAGCTAAGCCAGGCTCAGGCGCTCGGTTGGAGCGCCCTCTTTCGACCGGCGCTGCGCGGCCTTGCCGCCGGCGCCGGTTTTGCATCGCCGGCACGATACCGCGCTTCGGCTTCGGCCATGTAATCGCGGGTGATCGGCAAGGCGCGCCGATCACGGATGTACTGCACCTGGTAATTGCAGGCGGTGCCGCTTTCGAACATCACGATCCCGCCGGCGAGATAGAATTCCCACATCCGGAAGAAGCGCGCGTCGTACATCGCTTCGATCTCGGCCCGGCGCTCGGTAGCCCGCTCGAGCCAGGCGCGCAGCGTCAGCCCGTAATGCAGCCGCAGTGTTTCGACATCGCTTGAAATAAGCCCCGCCTTCTCGCTCGCCGTCGCCATCTGGCTCAGCGAGGGCAGATGGTAGCCGGGGAAGATCCATTTGTCGGTAAACGGATCGGGCGCCTTAGGGGCTTCTCCGAAGACGCCGATGGTATGCAGCAGCATGACCCCGTTGGGCTTCAGCAGCTGGCGGCACTTGGCGAAGAATTCGTCATAATGTTTCGCGCCAACATGTTCGAACATCCCGACCGAGACGATGCGGTCGAACCGGCGGTCGAGCAGCCGATAATCGATCAGCTCGAACTTCACATGGTCGGAGACGCCGTCCGCCTTGGCGCGCTGGCGAGCGATCTTCAGCTGATGCTCGGACAAGGTAATGCCGAGCACGTCCACGCCCGATACCTTGTGCAAATAGAGCGCCATCCCGCCCCAGCCGCAGCCGAGGTCGAGGACCTGCTGGCCGGGCTCCAGCGCCAGCTTGGCGGCGATATGCGCCTTCTTGTCGGCCTGCGCCCGCTCCAGGCTGTTTCCGGGGTTGGTGTAATAAGCGCAGCTGTATTGTTTGTCGGTGTCGAGGAAGAGTTCGTAGAGCTCGTCCTTGAGGTCGTAATGGTGCGCGACATTGCGCCGGGCACGATGCAGATTGTTGCGCGCGAACAGGCGTTTGAGCCGTCCAGTCGCCTTCGACAGCGCCTTGGGGCCCTCGCCCGCCTCCTCCCAGCGATTGGCGCCGACAATGAGCTCGAGGAGGTCGAGAATGGTTCCGTCCTCGACCAGGAGTCGGCCTTCCATATAGGCTTCGCCGAGGCCCAGCCGCGGGTTCTTCACGATGTCGAACGCGACCTTGCGGTCGGTGAAGCGGACGGTGAGGTGCTTGCCGCCGCCCTGGCCGTAGGTCGCGGGCGGCTTGCCGGGCAGCTTGAGGGTGATGCTGCCCTTCGTCAGCAGCTTGTCGACCAGCCTGCCGATCAGCGACAAATCCCGCCTCCCCTTATGCTATCGCCCGAGCCTTCCGCTTGCGCTCTGCCGCCGTCTTGAGCTGGCCGCAAGCGGCGTCGATGTCGCGCCCGCGCGGAGTACGCACCGGCGCCGAGATGCCGGCTTCGAAAATGATGTTGCTGAACGATTTGATCCGATCGGGCTGGGAACATTCATAAGCGGCGCCCGGCCAGGGGTTGAACGGGATCAAATTGACCTTGGCCGGCAGCCGATAATGGCGGATCAGCCGCACCAGCTCGCGCGCATGATCGTCGCTGTCGTTCTTGTCCTTCAGCATCACATATTCGAACGTGATCCGGCGCGCGTTGTTGGCGCCCGGATAGGCGGCGCAGGCTTCGAGCAGCTGCTCGATCCCGTACTTGCGGTTCAACGGCACGATCTCGTCGCGGATTTCCTTGGTCACCGCGTGCAGCGAGACGGCGAGGTTGACCCCGATCTCGGCGCCCGCCCGCTCCATCATGGGCACCACGCCGCTGGTGGAGAGCGTAATCCGCCGCCGCGACAGGCCGAGCCCGTCGCCGTCCATTACGATCTTCAGCGCGTCGCGGACGTTGTCGAAATTATAGAGCGGCTCGCCCATGCCCATCATGACGATGTTGGTCAGCATCCGTCCTTCCGGCTGGGACGGCCATTCGCCGAGCGCGTCGCGGGCCAGCATCACCTGGCCGACGATCTCGGCAGGTTCGAGGTTCCGGACCAGCTGCATCGTGCCGGTGTGGCAGAAGCGGCAATTGAGCGTGCAGCCGACCTGGCTCGACACGCACAGCGTGCCGCGGTCGGCGTCGGGGATGAACACCATCTCAAAATCATGGCCGTCGTGGGTCTTCAGCAGCCACTTGCGGGTGCCGTCGGTCGAAACCTGCGCTTCCACGACCTCAGGCCGGGAGATCGAAAAATGCTCGGCAAACCAGGGCCGCTGCGCCTTGGTGATGTCACTCATCGCGGCAAAGTCGCTGACACCGCGATTGTAGATCCAATGCCAGATCTGCTTCGCACGGAGCTTGGCCTGCTTCGGTTCAAGGCCCGCCCCTTCAAGCTCGGCGCGAATCTGGTCCCTGGTGAGGCCGACGAGTTCGACCCTGCCGTCGGCGCGCGGGGCCGCAGCCCGCGGGACAGGCACAGGATCGACGGGCCCGGGAATGGGCATCAGGTTGGTGTCGGCGCTCATGGTGAGCCGTCTATCTAGGTGAGCTTAGGGGATTTTGCCAGCGCCGCGAAGCGCGCAGCGTGCCGCCGCGGCGTCGATGGCGGTGGGCGCGCCCTCGAGCACGTAGGGATCGGAAATGCGGCGGCCCGAACCGTCTCTGCCCTCGATCCGCATCGATCCGGCGGTCCGCAGCGCGGCAATGATCGCCTGTTCCTGGCTGGGCCCGCGGCTCCAGGCGGAGTTGCCGCGCGAGACGAGCAGGAAAGGTTGGCCGGCGACGGTCAATAGGATGCTCGAGCCCGGCCGCGAAGCACGGCTGAGACGGGCATGGAATTCACCCCAGCGGCGGCGGTCCGGGCTGAAGGCGAAGCCGGCAACCGGCTTTGGCTGACCTTTCGGGACCGCGCGGGGCGATTGCGACAAGGCTTCGCAGACCTGGCCACGGTCGATCGCCGTCCAGGCGCCGCTCGCCACGAGCACGGCGCCGCGCGGAGCAGCTGCAGCCAAGGCGAAGGCGATAAGCAACGTCATTCCCCAAGGCTAACCTGCCGCGGACCGGTCCGCCAGCAGCCGCAACTTGTTGTTTAACTATGCTTATGCAAATTGGGCGGGCTCGGTTTTGTGATTCGCTGCCAGGGGAGGCTGCCATGAATCGACCGGGCCCGATCTTTCCGAACCTGATCATCTAGCGCGCGCCACCCGTGGCTGCAGCCGAACTGCTGACCCGCATTGCGGCCGAGCTGGCGTTGTTCGCCGGCGCCGGCTTCCTGCTGTTTGCGGTCAACGACCTCGCCGTCGACATCATCTATTTCGGCCGTTCGCTCTGGCGGACGTTCGCGGTCTACACGCGCTACCCGCGGAGCTTCGCAAGCGACCTGCCCGAACCCGAGGATCCCGGTTTCATCGCCATCCTGGTTCCCGCCTGGGACGAATCCGCGGTCATTGCCGCGATGCTCCGTGCCGCGCTGGATCGCTTCGATTATGCGAATTACCGCATCTTCGTCGGTCATTACCGCAACGACCCGGCAACCGCCGCTGCGATTGCGAGCGTCGCCGACCCGCGGATCGAGCCGGTCGAGATTGCAATCGATGGCCCAACGACCAAGGCCGACTGCCTCAACTATCTCTACGATGCACTGATCGTCCACGAGACGCTTCACCACTGTTCGGCCAAGGCGATCGTGCTCCACGACGCCGAGGACGTCGTCCACCCGCTCGAGCTGAGGCTGTTCGATCGGATGATCGGCGATGCGGCCGCTGTCCAGCTCCCGGTCCTGCCGCTGCCCGACCCCAGTTCGCACTGGATCAGCGGGCATTATTGCGACGAGTTCGCCGAAGCGCACATCAAGGAACTGGTCGTGCGCGAGGCGGTCGGCGCCGCGATTCCGCTCGCCGGGGTCGGCTGCGCGATCGCCCGAAAGCCGCTGGCGGCACTTGCCGCGCGCCAGGATGGCAAGCCCTTTTCCGGCGCGACCATGACGGAAGATTATGAGCTGGGCTTGCGGATGGGCGCACTCGGCTATCGGACCACCTTCGTGCGTATTCCGGTCCGACCGGGCTGGCATGGGGTCGTCGCCAGCCGCGGCCACTTTCCCGCCACGCTGGGCGCGGCCGTGCGGCAGAAAGCGCGTTGGCTCGGCGGAATCGCGCTTTCCGGCTGGGACCGACTCGGCTGGAGCGGGGGGATCGGCGAGCGCTGGATGCGCATGCGCGATCGGCGCGGGCCCCTGGCCGCGCTGCTAACGCTTGCCGCTTATGGGGCCGCGTTGCTGTGGTCGCAGATCTGGCTTGCGGAAGCGCTTGGCGCGCCGATCCAGGCTCGGCTCGATCCAGCGCTGATCACGCTGCTGACGATCAATGGCTGGCTGCTTGGCTGGCGGATACTGATGCGCGCCACCTTCACCGCCTCGGCCTACGGCTTCGTCGAAGGGCTGCGCTCGATCCCCCGCCTGGTGGTCGGCAACATCATCGCGATGCTTGCCGCGGCGCGAGCCGTCTCGATTCACTTGGGCGGCGGCGCCAAGCAGTGGGACAAGACCCGTCACATCTTCCCGAGGGAGCTGCCGCGGTGAGGCCGTCGGTTCGCTTCCTCGCGCTGGCGATTCTCGGTTGGGGCGGAGTGCGCGCGGCGAGCCTCGGTGCTCTGCCCGGGGCCGAGATCTTCCGGATCGAACGGAGCGAGGCGAAGGCGCCGCCGCCGATCGTCCCGACGCAATTCCCCGCGATCGACCCGGTCGAGCCGGCAAGCATGGAGCTGATGCCGGATCCGGCCTTGGCGGAAGTGCCGGATTATGCCGCCCGTGCTCCCGCTTACGCGTACCGGGCGGCTTATTCGCCCCCTGCGCCGAGGCAATTGACGCCGCTGATGCCGACTCCGGCCCCCGCCTTCTACGCGCCAATTGCGGCGCTCGATCAATGGCCGCTGTCGCGGATCGCCTCGGCCTCCTTCCCGACCGCCCGCCAGTCGACCGTCGTCGCGCCGCTGCAAAGCGTTCCCGTCAGGACGCCGCGTCTCGACCGGATTCAGGTCACCGCCTGGGCCATGCTGCGCAGCCAGCAGGCGGGAGTAGCCGGAACGCCATCGCTCGCGAGCGGCGGGACGCTCGGCGCAAGCCAGGCAGGAAGCCGCTTGGCCTACAATTTCACGCGCCAGGTCTCGGCGACGCTACGCACCACCTCCGAAGTCGGGCGCCGTGGGGCAGAGGTCGCGGCGGGGGTACGAATCCAGCCGGCGCGCGCCATCCCGCTGTGGTTCACGGCCGAGCGCCGCCAACGGCTCGGCAGCAGCGGCACCGGGCGCAATGCCTTCGCGCTGTTCTTCGAAAGCGGGGTCTACAACCGGCCGATGCCGTGGCGCCTGTCGCTCGATGCCTATCTCCAGGGGGGCGTAGTCGGGCGCGACGGCTTCATCGACGGCGGCATGACCCTGACCCGGCCGCTGATGAAGCGCGTTTCCGGTGGCTTCGGCGTCTGGGGCGGCGCGCAGCCGGGCGTGGCCCGGCTCGACGTCGGCCCGCGCATCAGCCTCAACGTCCGCGACAATATGAAGGTCCATCTCGACTGGCGGCAGCGCGTTGCCGGCAATGCCCAGCCGGGCTCGGGCGCGGCGGTGACTTTGGCGGGAGATTTCTAGGGTCCGTCGCTTGGCCGCAAGCGCCGTTGCGGCTAGTCGTTTCGCACGATGGATATCTACCTCCCGATCGCCGGACAGTCGGTCAATGCGGTGGTGATCATCGTGCTCGGCTTCCTGGTCGGCGTGCTGAGCGGCATGTTCGGCGTCGGCGGCGGCTTCCTGACGACCCCGCTGCTGATCTTCTACGGCATTCCGCCAACCGTCGCGGTGGCGTCGGCGACCACGCAGATTACCGGCGCCAGCGTGTCGGGCGTCATGGTCCACCGCCGCCGGGGCGGCCTCGACCTCAAGATGGGCGGGGTGATGGTGGTCGGCGGCCTGATCGGCTCGGTGGTCGGTGCGGGGCTGTTCAGCGCGCTCCAGACGACCGGGCAAATCGATGTCGTCATCGGCCTCCTCTACGTCATCATCCTGCTGTCGATCGGCTCGCTGATGCTGAAGGATGCGCTGGTCGCGCTCGGCTATGTCGGCGCGAAGGAGGCAACCGAGGACAAGCCGCCGCGCCACAACCGCTGGGTCGCATCGCTTCCCGGCCGCTGGCGCTTCTACAGCTCGGGCCTGTACATCTCGCCGATTGCGCCGCTGACGCTCGGCTTCGGCGCCGGAATCCTGACCGTGTTCCTGGGCATCGGCGGCGGCTTCATCCTGGTCCCGGCGATGATCTATCTGCTCGCCATGCCGGCGCGCGTGGTGATCGGCACCAGCCTGTTCATGGTGCTGGTGGTGAGCGGCGCGACGACGATGGTCCATGCCCTGACCACGCAGGCGGTCGACATCGTGCTTGCCGGCTTGCTTCTCGTCGGCGGCGTGGTCGGCGCGCAATATGGCGCGATCCTGACGACGCGGATCAAGCCCGACCTGCTGCGCCTCGCCCTCGCCGTCATCATCCTCATCGTCGGCCTTCGCATGCTTCTCGGCTTGGCCTGGCGCCCCGACGAAATCTATTCGATCGAAGCGTTGTGAAACGGCGCGCCGCCCTGCTGCTGCTGCTCGCGCTGGCGCCCCTCCTGACGGCCGCCGACAAGCCGGTGCTGGTGCCCGACATCTCGGCGCGCCAGGTCCAGATCCGCTACAGCTTCAACGGCGCGCAGCTGCTGCTGTTCGGCGCGGTCGTCTATCCCGGCGGCCGGCCCCCCAACCGGCCGGTCGACATCGCGGTCGTCCTGCGCGGCCCGGTCGAGCCGATCCTGGTCCGCGAAAAGCAGAAGATCGCGATGATCTGGATGAACGCTGATTCCAACCGCTTCCGCTCGGCCCCCTCCTTTTACGCGGTCGCCTCATCACGGCCGATTTCCGAGCTGGTCGATGACCGCACCGCGTCAATCTACGAACTCGGGCTTCACAATCTGCAGCTCTCGCCGGGCGGCGGCGCACTGCCGGAAAAGGAGCGGCGGTTCGAGGCCGGCCTGCTCGACCTCCGTAAGCGCGAGCGCCTCTATGCGGAGGATCCGCGAGGCGTCGAGATCACGGGCGGCGTCCTCTATCGCGCGGTAATCACCATCCCCAGCCAGGTGCCGGTCGGGACTTACACGGCGGAAACCTTCCTGATTGACCGCCACAAGGTCATCGCGGCGGCGACGCGCGACATCCAGATCAACAAGTCTGGGTTCGAGCGCTTCGTCGCGCTCGCTGCGCGGCGCCATAGCTTCATCTACGGTTTGACGGCCGTGATCATGTCGCTGGCACTGGGCTGGGCCGCTGCCGCCGTCTTCCGCAGGCGCGTCTAAGAACCCAAGCCCTAAGCCAATTTTAACCGCTTCATGCCATGCCGGAGGGCGAATGTAGCCCTTGGAGCGTGTGAGATATGGACGAGCAGCCGAACCTGCGCGAATTTATCAACGAAGTCAGTAACTTCGCCGAAGAAGCGTCGTCTTCGGCGCCCGCTTCGAAGTCCGCTGCGCTCGACCCGATCGGCGAAGTCGTCGAAATTGCCGGCTCTGGCTCGCAAATCCGCATGAATGCCGCGACGCTGATGACGCTGCAGTCGCACAAGGACCCGTCGGTAGCCATGTCGGGGCAGGTCGGAAGCCAGATCAAGATGCTGGTCGGCAACAGCTTCCTGCTGGCCAATGTCCGCACTCTGCGCGCCGCCGACAGCGGTGAGCTGGTCGCGTTCGTCGACTTCCTCGGCGAAGGCGCCAAGGACCAGGCCGGACGCCTCTCGAACTTCCGCCGCGGCGTCACCCGCTACCCGATCCCGGGCTGCGCCGTGCTCCCGGTCACGACCGAGGACCTGCGCGCGATCTTCGCCGCCAGCGACGAGCCGCACATCGAAATCGGCACGGTCTATCCGACCGACGAGATCCGCGGCGCGCTTTACGTCGACCCGATGCTGTCGAAGCATTTTGCGGTGCTGGGCTCGACCGGTACCGGCAAGTCGACCTCCGTCGCCTTGATCCTTCACCGCATCTCGCAGCTTTCGCCCGAGGGTCACATCGTGATGATCGACCCGCACGGCGAATATTCGGCCGCCTTCAAGGGCTGCGGCGAGATCTTCAACGTCGACAATCTGCAGCTGCCCTACTGGCTTCTGAACTTCGAAGAGCATTGCGAAGTGCTGCTGACGACCCAGGGGTCCGAGCGGCAGCGCGACGCCGATATTCTCGCCAAGTGCCTGCTCGCCGCCCGCATCAAGGGCAAGGATTTGAGCACGCTCGGCAAGGTCACGGTGGATTCGCCGATTCCCTATTTGCTGACGGACCTCAGCGGCATCCTCACCAACGAAATGGGCAAGCTCGACCGCGCCGGCGACACGCTTCCCTTCCAGCGGCTCAAGGGCAAGCTCGACGAGCTTCGCGCCGACCCGCGCTACACCTTCATGTTCTCCGGCATGCTGGTGTCGGACACGATGGGCAGCTTCATCAGCAAGCTGTTCCGGCTGCCGAGCCAGGGGCGCCCGATCTCGATCGTCGACGTGTCGGGCGTTCCGTCCGAAGTCACCTCGGTCGTGGTCTCGGTGCTCGCCCGGATGGTTTTCGACTATGCGATCTGGTCGCGGACCGAAGCACAGCGCCCGCTGCTGCTGGTTTGCGAAGAGGCCCACCGCTACGTCCCCAAGGACGAGAATGCGTCGGGCCAGGCCGTCCGCAAGATCCTCGAGCGAATCGCCAAGGAAGGCCGTAAGTACGGCGTGTCACTCGGCCTCATCACGCAGCGTCCGTCCGACCTTGCCGAAGGCGTGTTGTCGCAGTGCGGCACCATCATCTCGATGCGCTTGAACAACGACCGCGACCAGGCCTGCGTGCGGGCCGCCATGCCGGAAGGTGCGCGCGGCTTCCTCGACGCCATCCCGGCGCTTCGCAACCGCGAATGCATCGTTTGCGGCGAAGGCGTCGCGATTCCGATCCGCGTCCGCTTCGACGATCTCGAGCCTGAGAAGCGCCCGGCCTCGTCCGACCCGAGCTTCGCCCGCCTGTGGTGCGAGACCGGGGACGAAGAGGGGATCATCCAGCGCACGATCAAGCGCTGGCGCGGCCACGGCCGCTAAGGGCAAGATTTCACCACTTTCTCACGACCTGCTCATGCCGCCCATCGGCGCCCCTGTCATAAGGCATTAGCGCGACAGGAGACGAGCATGACGAGATCGAGCGAGAATTGGGCCTATCGCGCCGGCGTTGGCGTCGCTGCGCTGACGTCATTCCTGACGGTCTGGACCACCATCGTCCGCGACGACGGCAGTGGCATGATGTTCTTCGAGTTGATCATGGCCGCGCTGGTCGGCGCCTTCGCCACCTGGTTCCGACCGGATGGGCTGGCGCGCACCATGTTCGGCGTCGCCGTGATGCAGGTTCTGGTTGGACTCGCGATCGCGACCGCGCCCATTACGGCGCAAGTCGCCGGTGGGCCGACGCGAGCGCTCGTCTTCAGCGCAGTTTTCGCTGGCTTGTGGCTGCTTTCGGCGGTCTTTTTCCGCGCCGCAGCCAGGGCCAGGGCTGAGCTTAGCCCCGCCTGACGCCCACGCTAAGGAGCGCCTTCAGCCGCGCTTTCACAGCCTGCGCGACATGCGTGTCGACGACCGGCGTACTGACAAATCGAACCCCGAGTGGATTGACCGGTTGGCTGCCCTGCCGAACCTCGAAATGGAGATGCGGCCCGGTCGATAGCCCTGACGAGCCGACATAGCCGATCAACTGGCCGCGGCGGACGAAGCCGCCCGGCGCGGCGACGATCTGGCTCATGTGGGCATAGCGGCTGATCACGCCGCCGCCGTGTGAAATCTCGACCTTTCGGCCGTAACCACCGGACCAGCCGGCGGCGATGACCTGGCCGTCGCCGGCAGCGACGATCGGGCTTCCCCAGCCGGCGCCGATGTCGAGCCCGGCGTGGAAGCGGCTGAAACGCAGGATCGGGTGATAGCGGTTGCCGAAATAGGAAGTGATCGGCCCATTGGCGGGCATGGCGAGACCGCTTTCCACCGGGGCCGGACGATCGGCACTCGCTGCGTCGATCCATTCCGCGCGCCCGTTGGCGATCCATTTCACCAGCTGGAGCGGATTTTCGCCGGTGCGGGTCAGCCCCGCGTAGAGCAGGCTGCGGTTGGGTCCCAGCACAAGGTCGAAGCCGTCGTTTGGGCCGATCGCGCCGACGTCGACCTCGGTTGTTAGCGCCGCAAGATATTGGGCTGCGACGTCGGGCGATGCCCCAGCCGCGCGGAGCGACCAGTAAAGCCCCTCGCCGACCCGGCCGGTAATACGGAGCGGGCCAGTCGGCAGGGGCGGCGCGGCGGCCTTCGGCGGTTCGGGAAGCTCGGCCGGCGTCCGCTTGGCGACGAACTCGACGCTCTCCACAGCCGCCGTCGGCGCCATCACCAGGCCGGTCCCGCCGCCATTTGCCAGCGGCGCAATACCAAGCGCCTGCCACTGGCTTTCGCCATCGCGCGGCAGGTCGGCAGTACGCGGGATCGACGCCCAGGCGACGCCGCTGCACAGCAAAGCGGCCGCTCCGGCGGCTCTCCAGCTCAGCCGCGGCAGGCGCAGCGCAAGCGCCGGGGCGCGGTGCGTCCGGCGGCCAAACGTCTGGCTATGGCCTGTTTTCATCAACACAGGGCCACTGATTGCCTAAACAGGGTTAAAACTGCCCTAATTTCAGCATTCTGGAACTTGCGTTCCGCTGCGGCGCTGCCACATTCAGATGATGGCGCGCCGTTCTGACGCACCGGTCCGGGCGATCCTGGGACCCACCAACACCGGCAAGACCTACTTGGCGATCGAGCGGATGTGCGGTCACTCCTCGGGCGTGATCGGCTTCCCGCTCCGCCTGCTGGCGCGCGAAGTCTATGACCGCGTGGTCGCGATAAAGGGCGAGGGGCAGGTCGCCCTGCTGACCGGAGAAGAGCGGATTGTTCCGCCACAGGCCCGCTATTTCCTCTGCACCGCGGAATCGATGCCGGTGGGCAAGGAGGGCGAGGAGCAGCGCGATTTCGCCTTTGCCGCAATCGACGAGGCGCAATTGGGCATCGACCCCGAGCGGGGCCATGTCTTCACCGACCGCATGCTCCGCGCTCGCGGGCGCGAAGAGACCCTGATCCTCGGGTCCGACACGCTTCGGCCCGTCATCCGCGAGCTACTGCCCGAAGCGGAGATCGTCAGCCGTCCGCGCTTTTCAACGCTTCGCTACGCCGGAAGCGTGAAACTGTCGCGCCTCCCGCCGCGCTCCGCGGTCGTCGCCTTCTCGGCCGAGCAGGTTTATGCGCTGGCGGAAATGCTGCGCCGCTTCAAAGGGGGCGCAGCGGTCGTCATGGGGGCGCTTTCGCCCGCCACGCGCAACGCACAGGTCGCCATGTTCCAGCGCGGCGAGGTTGATTACCTGGTCGCGACCGACGCCATCGGCATGGGCCTAAACATGGACGTGACCCACGTCGCGTTCGCCGGTCTCGAGAAGTTCGACGGCCGCCGCGACCGCCGGCTGACGATCCCGGAAATGGCGCAAATCGCGGGCCGCGCCGGCCGCCACCAGAAAGACGGAAGCTTCGGCACTTTGGGCCTCGGCGGTGATGAAGGCGCGTCGTTCAGCGAGGAGGAAATCAGCGCCATCGAGGAGCACCGCTTCCGGCCGCTCGATTCGCTCTACTGGCGCAATGCCGAGCTCGATTTCACCGACGTCCGCGGGCTGATCGCCAGCCTCGAGCAGAAGAGCGACGATCCGGTGCTGCGCTCGGCGCCCGAAGCGATCGACCTCGCCGTGCTCAAGCAGATCGCGCAGGACCCGGTCATCTCCGCCAAGCGGGGCATCCAGGCCCGCCGGCTGTGGGCCGCCTGCGGCCTGCCCGATTTCCGCAAGGTGGGCCCGATGCACCACGCACGCATGGTCCGCCGCTTGTTCAACTACATCGAAGAGGGCGGGCATGTTCCGCACGAATGGTTCGCGGCAGAGGTCGCTCGGCTCGACAATATGTCGGGCGATATCGAAGCGCTCGCCGACCGCCTCGCCGGCATTCGCAGCTGGGCCTATATCGCGCACCGCTCCGACTGGCTTAGGGAGCCGGCCAGGTGGGTCGACCGGACGCGCGAGGTCGAAGCGCGCTTGTCCGACGCCCTGCACGAGCGGCTCACCCAGCGCTTCGTCGACCGCCGCACCGCGGTGCTGGTGCGCGACATCGGGGCGCGCGGCGCCGACGCGCTGCCGGTGACCGTCGCCGCCGATGGTGAAGTCAGCGTCGGGCCCGAGCCGATCGGCCATCTCACCGGCTTCGAGTTCCGCGTCGACCCCAATGCCCGGCTCGCCGACAAAAGGCTGCTCCTGGCCGCGGCGGAGCGGCGGCTGGGCGAGGAGCTCGACCGGCGCGCTAAATCGCTGGCCGAGGCGTCCGATCAGGCTTTTGCCCTGACGACCGAACCCGGTGGCGGGCTGGCGGTGACTTGGGAGACGCACGTGCTCGCACGGCTGTCGCCGGGCCGCTCCTTGCTCGAACCCGCCTTGCGGACCGCGCGCGCGCTCGATCGTTTGTCCGCGCACGGCCGCGGGGCGCTTCGTGATCGCCTCGAACGGTGGCTAGATGGCCAGATCGAGCGCCACTTGAAGCCTTTGCAACGACTGGCCGCGGCAGGCGCCGATCCCGCCAGCTCGCCGGGCGTGCGTGCGCTCGCAGCGATGCTGACCGATGCCGGCGGCGTGGTCCCGCGCAAGGCGATGCTTGGCCCGATCGCGCATCTCGAACAGGTGGACCGCCAGGCGCTGCACAAGCTCGGCGTGCGCCTCGGCCCGCTCGACGTCTTCATGCCGCAGCTGCTGAAGCCGGCGGCGCAACATTTGCGCGGCGCATTGATTGCGGTCCGTTCCGGCCAGGCGATGCCTGCCCTTCCAGCGCCCGGCGCAGCGACCCTTCCCGCCGGCGCGAACCCCAATGGCGCCGGGCTCGCCTACCGACGACTGGGCTCTCAATGGCTGCGCATCGACCTTGCCGACCGCCTTGCCAGCCATGCGCGCAAGGTGCGTTCTGCCGGCGGCGAAGACCCGGTCGACGCGGCCCTGGTGACCTCGATCGGCCTTGGCGAAGAGACGGTGGCGAAGCTGATGGTGGAAGTCGGTTTCGCCAGAGCCGGCGATGCATGGCGCTGGCGCGGCCGCCGCGGCACGCGGCCCGACCGGCGCTCGACCCCTTCCCATGCCTTTGCCGAGCTGGAGAAACTCAAGCGCAAGTGAGGATCGACCGCTACCTTCACTGCATTCGCCTGGTGAAGAGCCGAACGCTCGCGCAGGGGCTGATCGCCGGCGGCTACGTCAGGATCGGCGGCAAGAGAGTCGAAAAGCCGAGCGAGGAAGTGCGCGTCGGCAGCGTCATCGGCCTGCCGTTGCGCGGTGACGTGCGGATCCTGCGCGTCCTCGCCCTGCCGACGCGCCGCGGCCCCGCCGCCGAAGCGCGGGCCTGCTATGAGGAGCTGGGAATTGACGAGCCGAAGCCGGCGACATAGCGAGGCCAGGCGAAGGGAGCCGCTTCAATGACCTACGTCGTCACCGACGCCTGCATCAAATGCAAATATATGGATTGCGTCGAGGTTTGCCCCGTGGACTGTTTCTACGAGGGTGAAGTGATGCTGGTCATCAATCCCAACGAATGCATCGATTGCGGCGTGTGCGAGCCCGAATGCCCGGCCGAAGCGATCTTGCCCGACACCGAGAGCGGCCAGGAAAAGTGGCTGGAGCTGAACGCCAATTTCTCGGCGGAATGGCCGAACATCACCCGCAAGAAGGACAGCCCTGCCGATGCCGACGAGCACAAGGGCGAAGAGGGCAAATACGACAAGTACTTCACGCCGGACGGCGGCGCCGGCGACTGAGGGCGCGCCTAGCGCTTGATCGTGAAAGTGTAGTTGAGGCCGATCCCTGCCGACAGCTGGTCGCGGGAGCCGAAGTCGCGCACGATCGGCGACCTGGCCGCATCGCCGACCAACCGCTCGTAGCGGGCGAACCCGAACATGCCGAAGCGCGGATTGAACTGGTAGGAAAGGCCGCTGACGAGCGCGACGCCGTGGATGCCGCCGCGCGGGCTGTAAGCCGGCAACCCCGCTGCGAGCGACGCCGCAGGGCCTACGCCGAAATAGGCGCGCTGGTAGCGCTCGTCGGAAAACAGCAGGCGGGGGCCGATCGAGAAGATGTAGCGGTCGCCGTCGCGCCAGAACTTATCGGCACCGGCCGATCCGACGATTCCGCCGTGGCCACCAAGTCCTTTACGCAGATCGGCCCTTACGCGGGTCGATTTGCCAATCTGGTATTGGACGAAGCCACCCACCTCGATTGTCGTCGGCACTCGGCCGACGGGCGCTCCAACCTCTTCCTCGGTGCGCCTCCACATCAACTTGCCGGCCGGGCCGGCGGAAAAGCCGTCCTTTGAAATCAGCGCGAAACCGAACGCGTCGTCCGGCGCCTCGAAAGGGAATGGGTCGGTGCCGCGAGCGAAGTCGAAATCCCAGAGGGGGCCGATCTGATAATCATCGGACCCGACATACTTGGGCTCAGCTTTCGCACCCGCGCCGACGCGGATGCGGATGTCCTTGTCGCCGGCGATGGCTGGCGCTGCGGCGGAGGCCAGCAGGAGGCCGGCGATGAGGGTCAGGGACTTCATCGCGCTACAACCGCCGCAACGCCACGTTGGTTGCAGCTCCGTATCGGTCAGCGCCGCTTCAGCAGCTCTTCGACAATCCGGTCCGCGGCTTCCTCGGCCGTCAATTCGGTGGTGTCGATCCGCATTTCGGCCTGCTCGGGTGGCTCGTACGGGCTGTCGATGCCGGTGAAGTTCTTGAGCTCGCCGGCGCGCGCCTTGGCGTAGAGGCCCTTCACGTCGCGCTTCTCGGCTTCCGCCAGCGGCGTATCGACGAAGATCTCGAAGAACTCGCCCTCGGGGATCATCCGCCGGACCATCGCGCGCTCGGCCCGGAACGGCGAGATGAACGCGGTCAGCACGATCAGGCCGGCGTCCGACATGAGCCGCGCGACTTCGCCGACCCGGCGAATATTCTCGATGCGGTCGGCCTCGGTAAAGCCGAGGTCGCGATTCAACCCGTGGCGGATGTTGTCGCCATCGAGCAGGAAAGTATGGCGCCCGCGCGCCGCCAGCTTCTTTTCGACGATGTTGGCGATGGTCGATTTGCCCGCGCCCGACAGGCCGGTGAACCACAGCACCGCCGGCTTCTGACCCTTCAGGTGCGCGTGGGTCTCACGACTGACGTCGAGGTGCTGGCGATGGATGTTGAGCGCCCGCCGCAAGGCGAAGTGGAGCATGCCGCATGCGACCGTCGCATTGGTGAGCTTGTCGATCAGGATGAAGCCGCCGAGCGCCTTGTTCGCGCTCGATCCTTCGACGGCATAGGGCTCGAAAACGATCTCACGGTCGGTCGCGAGCTCGGCGACGCCGATCGCATTCAGCCCGAGCGTGGGCGCCGCAAGATGCTCCAACGTGTTGACGTTAATCTCATATTTCGGGTGCTGGACCATCGCGGTGACGGTTTGCGTCCCGATCTTCATCCAATAGCCGCGGCCGGGAAGCAGCTCCTCGTCGGCCATCCAGACGATGGTCGCTTCGAACTGGTCGGAGGCTTCGGGCGGATCGCCAGCAGCAGCGATCACGTCGCCGCGCGAGCAATCGACCTCATCGGCGAAGGTGACGGTGACCGATTCGCCCGCCGACGCCTGTTCGAGATCGCCATTCATCGTAACGACCCGCTCGATCCGCGTCGTCCGCCCGGATGGGAGGACGCGCACCTCGGTTCCCGGGCCCATCCGGCCCGAGGCGATCTGGCCCGAAAACCCGCGGAAATTCTGGTTCGGCCGGTTGACCCACTGCACCGGCATGCGCAGCGGCTTTTCCGCGTCGGCTTGGGTATCGAGCGGGACGGTGTCGAGCTGCTCGAGGATGGTCGGCCCGGTATACCAGGGCATGGCCTCGCTGCGGCTCATGATATTGTCGCCGTTGAGGCCCGAGACCGGGATTGGGATCCACTCGGCGACGCCGATCTGCTCGGCAAAAGCGCGGTAATCGGCGCTAATCGCGTCGAAGGCGCCCTGGTCGTAATCGACCAGGTCCATCTTGTTGACCGCCAGGATGAAGCGGCGGATGCCGACCAGTTGCGCGAGGTAGGAGTGGCGCCTGGTCTGCGTCAGCACGCCCTTGCGCGCATCGACCAGCAGCACGGCGAGGTCGGCGGTCGACGCGCCGGTCACCATGTTGCGCGTATATTGTTCGTGGCCGGGCGTGTCGGCGACGATGAACTTGCGCCTGGCGCTGGAGAAGAAGCGATAGGCGACGTCGATGGTAATACCCTGTTCGCGCTCCGCGGACAGGCCGTCAACGAGCAGCGCGAAGTCGATTTTCTCGCCCTGCGTACCGTGGCGCTTGCTGTCGCCCTGCAGCGCTTCGAGCTGGTCGTCGAAGATCTGCTTGGATTCATAGAGCAGCCGCCCGATCAGGGTCGACTTGCCGTCGTCGACGCTGCCGCAGGTGATGAACCGCAGCAGGGACTTGTGCTGGTGCTGCAGCAGGTAGGCGTCGATGTCCGTCTCGATGAGATCGGCGGGCTTGTACGCGCTCATTGGAAGGACCCTTTCCCAATCCGATCATCCCGGCGAATGCCGGGACCCAGATGGCGAGCGGAATGGTCGACGCCGGAACACGGGAGAATAGCCAGCCAGACCGCGCTTTGGATCTGGGTCCCGGCATTCGCCGGGATGAGCGGGATAAGGGGCATCAGAAATACCCCTCTTGCTTCTTCTTCTCCATCGAGGCGGCCTGGTCGTGGTCGATGACCCGGCCCTGGCGCTCGCTGGTGGTGGTCAGCAGCATCTCCTGGATGATCTCCGGCAGTGTCGAGGCGGTGCTCTCCACCGCGCCGGTCAGCGGGTAGCAGCCGAGGGTGCGGAAGCGGACCGACTTCATCATCGGGGTCTCGCCGGGCTTCAGCCGGAACCGGTCGTCATCGACCATGATCAGCGTCCCGTCGCGCTCGACCACCGGCCGCACGCCGGAGAAGTACAGCGGCACGATGGGGATGTTCTCCAGGTGGATGTATTGCCAGATGTCCAGCTCGGTCCAGTTGGAGATCGGGAACACCCGGATGCTCTCGCCCTTGTTTTTGCGGGCGTTGTAGAGGCGCCAGAGCTCCGGCCGCTGGTTCTTCGGATCCCAGCGCTGCTCGGCCGAGCGGAAGGAGAAGATGCGCTCCTTGGCGCGGCTCTTCTCCTCATCGCGGCGGGCGCCGCCGAAGGCCGCGTCGAAGCCGTACTTGTCCAGCGCCTGCTTGAGCCCCTCGGTCTTCCACAGGTCGGTGTGGGCCGGGCCGTGGTCGAAGGGGTTTATGCCCTGGGCCTCGGCGTCCGGGTTCTTGTAGACCAAGAGATCGAAACCGAGCTCCTTGGCCATGCGCTCGCGCATCTCGTACATCGCCTGGAACTTCCAGGTGGTGTCCACGTGCAGCAGCGGGAACGGCGGTTTGCTGGGATAGAAGGCCTTGGCGGCCAGGTGCAGCATCACCGCGCTGTCCTTGCCGATGGAATAGAGCATCACCGGGCGCTCGGCCTCGGAGACCACCTCGCGCATGATGTGGATGCTCTCGGCCTCGAGGCGCTGCAGATGCGTCAGTCGTGCGGGCGAAAGGTCGGCGGTCATCGGCTCATGGGATACGGGATGGCGCGCGGGCGCAAGGGAAGGGCGGCTTAAGAAGTCTTGAGGCTCCCGCGCTGTCGCCGGACGCCCCGTCAAGGGTGCAGGTAAAGGCGGGCCTCGTCCGGCGCAAGCCAGCGGGCCGGCGCTGGCGCCCAGATTTCCTGACAGGGCCCCGCCTATTTCCGGCAGGCGGCGTCCAGCGCCGAGACCGCGCTGACGATGTGGTAGAGCGAGCTGCCGGGGGCCGGCTCGTCGACGAAGGTCCCGTCCGGCAGCAGCCGGTCGCGCCACAGGCCCTGCACCGGGACATCCAGGTAGCGGTGCAGGCCCGCCGCGCCCTTGAGGACGCCGTCCCAGTTCCCGATGGCGGCATGGGCGTGAAGACGTTCCGTCTGCGACCACAGCCGGGCGGAACGGTCGCGGGGCGCCAGCGTCCGGTCCAGGCTGAAGATGGCCACGCCCTGCTCGACGCCCTTCGCTTCGCCGATCTCGATCAGCCGGCGGGCATGCAGGCTTTCGCCCAGGTGCGAGAGCAGCAGCCAGCCCCATTCGAACTGGTGGCCGGGCTCGACATCGGCGTCGGGCAGCAGGCGCCAGTCGGGATCGGCCAGCTCGATCAGGGCGCCGGTGTCCGGGTCGATCAGATAGGCGACGGCGCTCCGGGCGATGCGGTCAGCCAGCGCCCGCCAGCCGTGATCCGCGCCCACGGCGGACCAGGCCTGCACCGCCTCGAACAGATGCATCATCGGATTGGCCCGCAGCAGGCCGTCGTCGAGCACGCCGCCGTCGTGGCGGACGATGCCGCCGGCCAGCAGGGCCTCGCGGGTGCGGATCGCCTCGGCCTCGCGCCCGGCGGCGCTAAGGGCCAACAGGGCGAAGGCCTGCTCATAGGGATTGGCGCTCTCGTCCAGTGACTCGCCGTCGGCGTCGGCCAGAATGCGGAACAGGCCATCGCCGCGGGCGAAGGTGGTGGTCAGGGCGTCCAGCGCATGGTCACGCGCCTGTTCCCAAGGGCCGGTCCAGCCCAGCCTGCCGGCTTCGGCATAGACCCAGGCCTGCCGCGCGACCACCCGCGCCCGGCGGGGGCCTTCGAGCGCCTTGCCGTCCTGGCCGATCTTCTCGAAACAGCCGCCCTTTGCCTGATCGAAACCGACTTCCCACCACAGGGGCAAGGCGTGGTCGAACAACCAGCGCTTCAGCTGGTCATTGAGGGCGCGGATCTCGACGGGTGCGGTCACGGCTTCTTTTCCCCGATGAGCGGATGATATGGAAGACGCATGTCGAACGCGCAGCGGCCCCGCATGGTCATCTTTGATCGCGATGGCGTCCTCAACGTCGACCACGGCTATGCCTACGATCCCGCGAGACTGGAATGGATCCCCGGCGCCAGGGCGGCGGTGAAGCGGGTCAACGAGGCTGGCGTTCTGGCGGTGATCGCCACCAACCAGTCGGGCATCGGTCGGGGCTATTACACCGAGGCCGACATGGAAGCCTTCCACGCCGAGATGCTGGTCCAACTGGCGGCCGAGGGCGCCCGGATCGACGCCATCTACTTCGCCCCCCATCACGAGGACGCCGCCGAGGACCGATACCGCGTGGCAGACCATCCGGACCGCAAGCCCAACCCCGGCATGCTGCTCAAAGCCCTGACCGACTTCAACGTAGCGCCGGCCGACGCGGTGATGATCGGCGACAAGCCCTCGGACATGGAGGCGGCGCGGCGCGCCGGCCTGCGCGGCATCCCCTATGAGGGCGGCGATCTGGAGGCCTTGGTCATTCGAGCGTTGGCGGCTTTGACGGGCACGACCGTTCCGAAATAGACGCACGGCCGCTTCCGTCATGCCCCAAAGCCCGCTAAGTCGGGGTTATCCCTTCCCTCGCGGCAGCACTACATGACCCTTCCGACGACCGCCCGCTCGGCCCTGGACCTGATCGGCGACACGCCGATGGTCGAGGTCACCCACATCGATACCGGCCTGTGCCGGCTGTTCCTCAAGCTGGAAAACCAGAACCCCGGCGGCTCGATCAAGGATCGCATCGCCCGCTCGATGATCGAGGCGGCCGAGGCGGACGGGCGCCTCAAGCCCGGCGGGACCATCATCGAGGCGACTGCCGGCAACACCGGCCTGGGCCTGGCCCAGGTGGCCTCGGTCAAAGGCTACAAGCTGATCCTGGTGGTGCCCGACAAGATGGCGCGGGAGAAGATCCTGCACCTGCGGGCCATGGGGGTGGACGTGCGCATCACCCGCTCGGACGTCGGCAAGGGCCACCCGGAATACTACCAGGACATGGCCCAGACGATCGCCCAGGCCACCGGCGGGTTCTTCGTCAACCAGTTCGAGAATCCGACCAACCCGCTGGCCCATGAGACGACGACCGGGCCGGAGATCCTCGAGCAGATGGGCGGCGACGTGGACGCCGTGGTCGTCGGCGTCGGCTCGGGCGGCACGCTGACGGGCCTCGGCCGCTTCTTCAAAAAGCACTCGCCCAAGACGAAGATGATCCTCGCCGATCCGGTCGGCTCGATCCTCTACGACTACGTCAACACCGGAACCTATGGCGCCGCGGGCAGCTGGATCGTCGAAGGCATCGGCGAGGACTTCATCCCCGACAACGCCCAGATGGACCTGGTCTCCAAGGCCTACGCCATTCCCGACCGCGAAAGCGTCGAGACCGCGCGCCTGCTGCTGGAGAAGGAGGGCATCCTGGCCGGCTCCTCCTCCGGCACCCTGCTGGCCGCGGCCCTGCGCTACTGCCGCGAGCAGACCACGCCGCAGCGGGTGGTCAGCCTGGTCTGCGACACCGGCGGCAAGTACCTGACCAAGATGTTCAACGACATGTGGGTCGCCGCCCACGGCTTCGAGGACCGGCCGAAATACGGCGACCTGCGTGACCTGATCGCCCGTGACTTCTCCGAGGGCGGGGTGATCGCCACTGGGCCGGACGACAGTCTGCTGACCGCCTACAACCGCATGCGGGCGGCCGACATCAGCCAGCTGCCGGTGATGGACCACGGCAAGCTGGTGGGCATCCTCGACGAGAGCGACATCCTCGCCGCCGTCGGCGCCCGCGAGGGCCGGGCCGACCGGTTCGGGGCCAAGGTCTCCGCCGCCATGACCCGCGACGTCCACACCCTGCAGGTCCACCAGTCGCTGGACGAACTGAAGCCGATCTTCGAGGCTGACCAGGTCGCGGTGGTGATGAACGGCGACAAGCTGGTGGGGCTGATTACCCGCGTGGACCTCATCAACCACCTGCGCCGGACCGCATGATCACCCTTATTTTCCGTCATGGCCCGGCTTGTCCGGGCCACCCATGAACACAGCCACATCCGGACAGGCCCGCGGGCTTGGGTGGCCCGAACGAGTCGGGCCATGACGGATTGGGGAAATCGGTTTGGACCATGACTGAACAGCTGAAAAACCGCCTGGCCTTCGCCACCCGCACCATCCACGGCGGCCAGGCCCATGACCCGACCACCGGGGCGGTGATGGTTCCGATCTACGACACCTCGACCTACGCCCAGGAGAGCCCGGGCGTGCACAAGGGCTTCGAATACGCCCGCAGCCACAACCCGACCCGCTTCGCCTTCGAGCGCTGCGTGGCCGATCTGGAAAGCGGTGTGGCGGCCTTCGCCTTCGCCTCGGGCCTTGCGGCGGCGTCGACGACGCTGGAGCTGCTCGACAGCGGCGCGCATGTGATCGCCTCGGACGACCTCTATGGCGGCAGCTATCGCCTGATGCAGCGGGTGCGGACCCGCTCGGCGGGCCTGACTTTCAGCTTCGTCGACATGACCGATCCGGGCGCCATCGAGGCGGCGATCCGTCCCGAGACGAAGATGATCTGGGTCGAGACCCCGACCAACCCGACCCTGCGGCTGGTGGACCTGGCGGCGGCCGCGGCGGTGGCCAAAAAGCACGGCCTGATCAGCGTCGCCGACAACACCTTCGCCAGTCCCTACGTCCAGCGGCCGCTGGAGCACGGCTTCGACCTGGTGCTGCACTCGACGACCAAATACCTCAATGGCCACTCGGACATGGTCGGCGGCGTCGTCGCGGTCGGCGAGAACAAGGCCATCGAAGAGCAGATGCGCTTCCTGCAGAACGCCGTCGGCGCGGTGTCCGGCCCGTTCGACAGCTTCCTGGCGCTGCGGGGCCTCAAGACCCTGGCCCTGCGCATGCAGCGCCACTGCGAGAGCGGGCTGCGCATCGCCAGATGGCTGGAGGCGCGGGACGACATCACCCGGGTGATCTACCCCGGGCTGGAGAGCCATCCGCAGCAGGCGCTGGCGAAGCGTCAGATGAACGGCTTTGGCGGCATCATCTCGGTGGACATCGCCGGCGACCTCGACCGCGCCAAACGGGTGCTGGAGCGGACGCAGCTGTTCACCCTGGCCGAGTCCCTGGGCGGGGTGGAAAGCCTGATCGAGCATCCGGCGATCATGACCCACGCCTCGATCCCGCCCGAGCAGCGGGCGGCGATCGGCATCAGCGACACCCTGATCAGGCTTTCGGTCGGGATCGAAGACTGCGACGACCTGCTTTCGGACCTGGCCCAGGCTCTGGGCTGACCGGCGCGGCGGGCAGGGGTGGCAGGTCGTCCGCCTTGCCCGCTCCGATCAGGCGGGCGGCCAGCAGCAGGTCGGCCAGCACCGCGGGGTGATCCTCGCGCCGGGTCCAGGCATGGACCGCCACCTCGATCCAGGCCTCGCCCATGGCGGTGATCTCGACCACCGGTTCAGGGACCTGCTGCACCAGCGGATTGGCCCGCGCCCGCGCCAGCAGGCCGGCCATCACCGCGCCTGTGTCAGCGGCGATCGGCACGCGGAAGACAGCGTCGACCCGACGCTGGCCGTGGAAGCTGTGGTTGACGATGACGTCGCCGAACACCTTGCCGTTGGGAATGACGATCTTGAGGTTGTCGGCGGTGGCCATTTCGGTGGTGAACAGATCCAGCGCCCGCACCACCCCCTTGCGGCCGGCCACCTCGATGGTGTCGCCCACGCGATAGGGCCGGAACAACAGGATCATCACCCCGGCGGCGACGTTGGACAGCGCGCCCTGCAGGGCCAGGCCCACCGCCAGCGAGGCGGCCCCCAGCACCGCCACGATGGAGGTCGCCTGCACGCCAAGCTGCTGC
>JAZJZO010000003.1:116640-121194 GCA_040389765.1 Pseudomonadota bacterium
ATCCGTCTCTTCAACGTCCTCTCATACGGCTACCACCGCGACACCGTCAGCTTCAACACCACCCCGAACGTTCCACTCTACGACCTCCCCTCAGTAGCAGTCCCTGCTCTATGCGCCTACACCGTATACGATCAGGACGCCGTAGCGCACGATCGAGGCGACGAAGGTCTGCAGGGTCAGGTCCGGCGCGTGGCGGCCGTGGATCCGGCCCATGGCCCTCTGCACCAGCCCCGCCAACCATCCCGAGGCCCAGAGCGTCAGCATCAGGATGACGGCGCCGACCACCAGATTGACCGCCAGGTCGCCGGCGGCGTCGGTGAATTTGTGCACCAGCGACTCGTCGCTCATCAGGGTTTGACGGAGACGGTCGTCGACCTGCGCGGAGATTGGCCGGGGGGCTTGGAGGTGGGTCAGCATGCGTAGAGACTAGCAAACGAAACATCCGGTTACAGGGTTTGTGTCGCCGTTCCGCCCCCCGACCGTTAGAGGCCCGCCCCATGAGCATCGCCTTCATCGACCTCGCCGCCCAGCAGCGCCGCATCCGCGGTCGCCTCGACGCGGCCATCGCCAAAGTCCTCGACCATGGCGGCTACGTCATGGGTCCCGAGGTCCGCCAGTTCGAGGCCGAGCTGGCCGCCTTCGGCCAGGCGCCGCTGGCCCTCAGCTGCGCCAACGGCACCGACGCCATCGCCCTGCCGTTGATGGCCTGGGGGATCGGCGAGGGGGACGCGGTCTTCTGTCCGTCGTTCACCTTCACCGCGACACCGGAAGTCGTGCCCTGGGTCGGCGCGACGCCGGTGTTCGTCGATGTGCTGCCCGACACCTTCAACCTCGATCCGGCGAAGCTGGAGGCCGCGATCGCCGGGGTGAAGGCCGACGGCAGGCTCAAGCCCGCGGTGGTCATCGCCGTGGACCTGTTCGGCCAGCCGGCGGACTATCCGGCCCTGCGCGCCATCTGCGACCGCCACGGACTGAAGCTGATCAGCGACAGCGCCCAGGGCTTCGGCTGCACCCTGAACGGCCATCACCCGATCCACTGGGCTGACGTGACCACCACCAGCTTCTTCCCGGCCAAGCCGCTGGGCTGCTACGGCGACGGCGGGGCGGTGCTGTGCAAGGACCAGGCGCTCTGGGACCTGATGGACAGCTTCCGCGTCCACGGCAAGGCGGTGGCCGCCGACCTCAACGGCCGGGTGTTCGAGCACGAGTCCAAGTATCTCAACGCCCGCATCGGCATGAACTCGCGGCTGGACAGCCTCCAGGCCGCCATCCTGATCGAGAAGCTGGCCATCTTCCCCGAAGAGATCGCCATGCGGCAGGTCGTGGCCGACCGCTACGCCGCCGGCCTGGCCGGTTCGGTCCTGTCGACGCCGACGGTGATCGCCGGCGGCCAGTCGGTCTGGGCCCAGTATGTCATCGAGCACGCCAACCGCGACGGCCTGGCCGCTCACCTGAAGACCCAGGGCGTGCCGACGGCGGTCTACTACCCGGTGCCGATGCATGTGCAGGAGCCCTACGCGGCCTTCCCGCGCGGCGCCGGCGGCCTGCCGGTCACCGAGGCCCTGGCCGAGAAGGTCCTGGCCCTGCCGATGCACCCCTACATGGACGAGGCGGTGCAGGCGCGGATCATCGAGGCGGTGAAGGGCTTCAACGGGTAGGCGCGCTCACCCCTCAGCCAGTTCGCCCAAAATAGTGATCTTCTGCCAGATCTTGCGGCCCAGGTCGGTGCACAGGGCCTCGACGTCGCCGGCGGCGGCGATCACCACATGGTCATGGCTTTCGCCGGCGTACACGGCGGCCAGCTTGCCGGTCAGGGCCAGCATCTCGGCGCAGTATTCGAGATAGCGGGTCAGCTGGAAGCGGGTCATTGCCCGCTCCGGTGACGACGGCGTCTTCGGGCCGCCGCCCAGCAACGAGGTGGGGTCCTTGGTCAGCTGGTGCATGTCCACCACATGGGCGAACGACCGCAGCTCGTGCAGGGCCGTCTGGGTCCGCGCCCGCTTCCAGCGCTCCTCCAGCGTCAGCAGGAACCACAGGCCGGCGGTCATCAGGATGATCAGATTGACGCTGGATTCGAGGGTCTCGGCCAGGGCCAGGTCGTTTGATCGGGCGGCGATGCCGGTCCAGTCAAAGTCCTTGAAGATCAGATCCAGCAGCGCCAGACCGCCGCCGGCTACCAGCAGCACCAGGGTCCGCAGGCCCAGATAGGGGCGGGACAGGGCGCGGGCGCGGCGGGCGGTATCCCTGGCCGTGTCAAGCAGCTGCCGCGCCGCGCCGGTCAGACCCGACCCGGGGAACCGCTCGGCGATCCGGTCGGCCAGTTTTCCGACGGTCCGGACGATCTCGCCGGCGTCCAGTGCCCGGTAGTCGTGTTCTGCTCTGCGGGCCATCCGCGCTCCCCATCGGCGCCATTCGGCCCCGAAACGTCGCCCGCGTCCAGTCCCGTCCGACCCGGCGGGCTCCTCCGCCCGCGCGAGCATCTGGATATGACAACGCGCGGAGTCTAAACCCGACGCATGAGTGATCATCTCGACGCCATGCGCAACTTCGTCAACGCCATGAACCAGGGCAGTCCCCACGCTATCGCCCTGAAGATGGAGACGATCTCGCTGGACAAGGACGGGGCGACCCTGCGGGTGCCCTATGACGAGAAGCTGATCGGCGACCCGGACACCGGGGTAATCGCCGGCGGCGTGGTCACGGCCCTGCTGGACCACGCCTGCGGCCAGGCGGTGCACACGGGTCTGACCGAGTTCAAGACCATCGCCACTCTGGACCTGCGGATCGACTACATGCGGCCCGCCGAGCCGGGGAAGGACATCTTCGCCAGGGCCCACTGTTACAAGGTGACCCGCTCGGTGGCCTTCGTGCGGGCGGTGGCCTACGACGACGACCCTGACGATCCCGTGGCGGCGGCCCAGGCGGCCTTCATGCTGGATTCCAGCGGCGGGCGGGGCTTCGGCGCCAATCTCAAGGATCGGAAGCCCAAATGAGCGATCCCGCCGAAACCATCGACGCCATGCTGGCGCGCATCCCCTACGCCCGGTTCCTCGGCCTGAGGATCGAGCTGGCCGGGGACGAGATGACCGCCATCCTGCCCTTCGGCACGCACCTGATCGGCAACCCCGTCCTGCCGGCCATCCACGGCGGGGTGCTGGGCGCCTTCATGGAGATGACCGCGCTCGCCCAGCTGCTGGTCAAGGAAGGCCAGGCGCGCCAGCCGCGGGTGATCGATGTGTCGATCGAATACCTGCGCTCGGGCCGTCCCCTGACCACCTACGCCCGGGCCGAGATCAAGAAGGTCGGCCGCCGCATCGCCAATGTCCATGTGGAGGCCTGGCAGGACCAGCGCGCCGCGCCGATCGCCGCGTTGCGGGGCCACTTCCTCGTGACGCCGACAGAGAGGGTGTAGGGGTTAGGCAGGGGACTGCTTCGCGCAGCGTAGCTGTCCCCGAACCGGCGCGGACGGGGACAGCTACCGGCTATCGCCGGAAGCAGTCCCCCACCTTAAGAACCATTACAGCCATGTAATCACCTTACAGTCCTGTCACATGCTTAAATCGAAGTCATGAACCATACTTAACGGGTGTTGAGACGAGGACTTGCCTATACCCCTGATCACCGGACGCGGACTTCCGCGGCCACACAGATCATGAGGGAATTTAGCCATGTCGACCAAGTCCGTCAGTCAGTTCAGCAGCCTCGCCAGCCTGGCCCTCGCCGTCCTGCCGCTGGCGCTGATCCTCGCCGCCGTGACGTCCGGCGCCGTGAGCGTCGTGGGTCTGTGATCCTCGCCGCGAAGCTCCGCCGGGCCTGATTCCTCCCCCCGAAGCACGGCCCGGCGGAGTCCTGCGGTTCCACAGACCGACACCATAAGTGACTGCCAGAGGCCTTCCGCATCGGGAGGCCTTTTGCTTATGTCCCTCATGCGCAAGCCCGACGCCGTGATCTTCGACTGCGATGGAGTCCTGGTGGACTCCGAGATTCTCGCCATCGAGGTGGAGATCGCCATCCTCGCCGAGTGCGGGCTGGTCTATGAGCCCGCCGAATACGGCCGCCGGTTTCTCGGCCTCGACGATTCGGCCTTCCGCGAGGCCCTGGCCAGGGACAGCCTGGACCTGACCGGCCGCCCGCTGCCGGACGACTTCCTGCATCGCGCGCATACGCAACGCTGGGACGCCTGCCAGGACAGGCTGACCGAGGTGGCGGGCTGCGGCGCCGCGGTGGCGACGCTCGCCCTGCCCAAGGCCGTGGCCAGCTCGTCGGGCGCCGGCTTTCTGCGTGAGAAGCTGCGGCTGACCGGTCTGCTGGAAGCCTTCGACCCGCACATCTATTCCGCCGACCTTGTCGCCCGGGCCAAGCCGCACCCGGACGTCTTTCTGCACGCCGCTGAGGCGCTGGGCGTGGCGCCGGATCGCTGCGTCGCCATCGAGGACAGCGTCAACGGCGTCACCTCGGCGCGGGCGGCCGGCATGGCGGTCTGGGCCTTCGCCGGCGGCGGCCACATGGACGAGGCGGCGTGTGGCAGGCTCGTCGATGCTGGCGCGGAGCGGG